>DVDX01000049.1 GCA_015295985.1 Synechococcus sp. M44_DOE_062
CACCCAAAACGTTGGTCGCGTCTTCGCGTCCTCGCGTCAGCGTTGCGGAGCAATAAATGAACACAAGACAAAAAGGGGAGAAGCTCTCCCCCCTCGATGGCCAGAACTTGACCGGGAACTGGCAAGACGCTCTCCTAGCGTAGGCCGCTGGGCTTATAGACCAGGAAGCTGAGCACTTGGCACTGCTTGATGTTGTCAAACCCCACCACGCGAATGAAACAGTTGGGGTAAGCGCTGCGGCAAGCCTGCACTTCGCTGAGTACCTCCTGGGGAGAAGTGGCGCTGAACAGGGGCAGCTTCCACAGCGTCCAATAGCGAACCGTCGGTTCAGACGATTCGTTGAACTCTATGGCAGGGATGTAGCCCTGATCCAAGATGTACTGCACCTGCTTGATGATCTGCAGATCCGTCAGCGGCGGCAGATAGGAGAAGGTTTCGTAGCGGCGCTCTTTCGGTAAGGTTTGCATGATGGGTATCACTCCGTTTCGGGTCTAGGGTTTTGTGGGGGGGATCCCGCTTCCGGGTGGGTAAGGGGCAGGGATCCTGTCGCTGAGGTGATCCGTTCTAGATGATTGCGGCGGTGCTCCATGTTGGCTTGCTGGATGCCGGCTTTGGCCATCTCCGGCAGGTAATCGACCACCTCCGCAGCAATGTGCTCGCGAACGGTCATGATGCGATAGGCCAACTCAGGACGCTCTGCCAGCAAAGCCCGCAGGTAGACTTCTCCATCCTGAAGGTTTTGCCGAGCGGAGAACTGCTGTAGCCAAAGGGCCCTGGGGGGATCCGTTTCGCTCAGTTGGGCCAGCACCGTGCGCATCGCCTGATAAGTCAGGTAGCTGATCAAGGTCTTGGCGGTGTCTTTGGCGATCTGTTTCAGATCCATTGCCGATCCAGGGAGGGGGCCAGCAGGGCAAGAGAACCGAGGGGATCCCTTGCCCCCAGCAGATCTCTAGAGGGTGTCGACGGCCTTGAACTCAAACTTGATCTCCTTCCACAGCTCGCAGGCAGCCGCCAGCTCTGGCGACCACTTAGCCGCTTCTCGGATGATATCGTTGCCTTCACGGGCCAGATCCCGACCTTCGTTACGAGCCTGGATACAGGCCTCCAAGGCCACCCGGTTAGCCGTTGCACCCGGCGCATTGCCCCAGGGGTGTCCCAAGGTTCCGCCGCCGAACTGCAGCACCGAGTCGTCGCCAAAGATTTCCACCAGTGCCGGCATGTGCCAAACGTGGATCCCACCGGAAGCCACCGGCATCACCCCTGGCATGGAAGCCCAATCTTGGGTGAAGAAAATGCCGCGGGAGCGATCGGCTTCCACATAGTTTTCCCGCATGAGATCCACAAAGCCCATCGTAATGGCGCGGTCGCCTTCCAACTTGCCCACCACCGTACCGGAGTGCAGGTGGTCGCCACCGGACATGCGCAAACACTTGGCCAGCACCCGGAAGTGGATGCCATGGTTTTTCTGCCGGTCAATCACCGCGTGCATTGCCCGGTGAATGTGCAGCAGAATGCCGTTATCTCGACACCACTTGGCCAAGCTGGTGTTGGCAGTAAAGCCGGCTGTCAAGTAGTCGTGCATGATAATGGGAGCGCCCAACTCCTTGGCAAACTCGGCCCGCTTGAACATCTCTTCACAAGTGGGCGCCGTTACGTTCAAGTAGTGGCCCTTGATCTCGCCGGTTTCCGCTTGGGCCTTGTGGACAGCCTCCATCACGAACAGATAGCGATCCCGCCAGCGCTGGAAGGGCTGGGAGTTGATGTTTTCGTCATCTTTGGTGAAGTCCAAGCCGCCCCGCAGAGCTTCATACACGGCCCGCCCGTAGTTTTTGGCAGAAAGGCCCAATTTGGGTTTGATGGTGCAGCCCAGCAGCGGACGGCCATACTTATTCAATTTGTCTCGCTCCACTTGAATGCCGTGGGGAGGGCCCTGGAAGGTTTTCAGGTAGGCCACCGGGATCCGCACATCTTCCAGCCGCAGCGCCTTTAGGGCCTTAAAGCCAAAAACGTTGCCTACAATCGAGGTGAGCATGTTGGTCACCGAGCCTTCCTCGAACAGATCCAGCGGATAGGCAACGAAGCAGAAGTACTGGTTGTCTTCGCCGGGAACCGGCTCGATGTCATAGCAGCGGCCTTTGTACCGATCCAAGTCGGTCAGCAAATCTGTCCATACCGTTGTCCAGGTGCCCGTTGAAGACTCAGCCGCCACAGCCGCCCCTGCCTCTTCGGGAGGAACGCCCGGCTGGGGGGTAACCCGGAAACAGGCCAAGACATCGGTATCCTTGGGTGTGTAGTCGGGAGTGTAATAGGTGAGTCGGTAATCCTTCACGCCGGCTTGATAGCCGCTTTTGGATTGGGTTGCTGAGTAGGCCACGTTGATCTCCCTCTGAACAAATTACAGAACCAGAAAATGCCCTTCACAGATGCGACCAGGCGGAAAAACTCAGGGCCAAAACTCAAGACCGCCGAGTTCCCCTGCGCGAGATGACCCCCTAACCATGAGGTCAAAATTGGGCTTTAAGACACTCTTCATCCCAGCGGATGGAAGCCCTAAACCCTTCTTTTCGAGTGCCTTCAATTGCTAGCTTCGACTCCCTGGATTTGTAAACCCAGCGGAAAGATTTTTATACAGTGCCTAAGCTAGAATCTCGGCAAACACAACTCTACATTGGTTCAATCCTAAGCTATCATCCGCAATAGTGGGCTGAACATTACTTTCTTTATGAGTTTGATTAGTTTAGTTAAAGTGAGTCCCGTTGCTTTTCGCTGAGAATACAGATTTCTTTGGCTTTCTTAATATCCTTCCGGTGGGATCCCCAACCAAAACCAAAAGCTCCCTTCTTGGAGGGAGCAGAGCAAACCCACCCATAGGGCTTGGATGGTCAAGAAACGGCTGCCAGGGTTGGCTGGGGTCTCTTGCTGATCACCTGGTCGATGAGGCCGTACTCTTTGGCCTGTTCTGGGGTCATGAAGTTGTCGCGGTCGGTATCTCGTTCGATGCGCTCTAGAGGTTGGCCGGTGTGGTAGGCCAGCAGGCTATTGAGGCTGTTCTTGATGAAGAGGATCTCTTTGGCCTGAATTTCAATGTCGGTAGCTGGCCCCTGAGCTCCACCAAGGGGTTGGTGGATCATGATGCGGGCGTGGGGAAGGGCAATGCGCTTGCCTTTGGTGCCCCCTGCCAGCAGAAAAGCTCCCATGCTAGCAGCCAAACCGATACAGATGGTGGAGACATCTGGCTGAATGTGCTGCATGGTGTCGTAAATGGCCATGCCGGCATAGACAGAGCCACCGGGGGAGTTGATGTAGAGATAGATGTCTTTTTCGGGGTCTTCCGATTCCAAGTAGAGCATCTGGGCCACAATCAGGTTGGCAATGTCGTCGTCCACCTGGGTGCCCAAGAAGATGATCCGATCCCGCAAGAGACGCGAGTAGATGTCAAAGGCGCGCTCGCCTCGCGCAGATTGCTCAATAACGGTGGGAATCATGCCAGTCCAAGCGATGGGTCAGTCCTTACTAGTGTAGTCTAAGCCACTGGACGGATGCTTTGCTCAGGACGGCTCACCGGCCTTGCTCGGTACCGGGCTCGACGGGGTGTGAGTCTGCTAGAACAGCAGAGAGATGGGGTGGTTGTGACGGGATCCCTCTTCTTGCCTGGCTACAGCTCCCGACTGGCCTTGCCAACGGCCAAGGGGTGCTCGCCAGGTGAAAACCTAGGCGGATCGAGCAAGGAGTAGTCGCTGGTTTGTGGAACGGGTCTGAGGTGTGGCTCTTTACGACGTGGTGAGGCGAAGCCAAGATGGACATGATCCCAGATGAACCGATTGTGATTGCCAGCCTGCTGAGCCTGGCTTTGCTGGGGATCTTGATCCTGAACTTGGCAGGGCGTGGTTCTGGCGATGCTGATTAGGACAGGGAAAGAAGTTTGAGTTGACAAGCTTACTTATCCTTCCTTAGGATTAGGATCGCCTCGTTTCCGAGTGCCCCCATCGTCTAGAGGCCTAGGACACATCCCTTTCACGGATGCGACAGGGGTTCGAATCCCCTTGGGGGTATAGGGTGGAAATCTGCTTTGGGGGCTGTCTTCCAGGCCTGCAGGCGTTTGTTGTACTGTCTGGGGACAAGGGTTTGAGAGGGGTAACTGACGTAAGCATGAGGCAGAGCTAGGAGTGGTTGAGCCTGTCAACAGGGGATCCCTGGCAGCAGCGACACCTCGCCTAGAGAGGCTTGATGGCCACAAACCACTCCGGATACAAACCCGGAAAGCCAGTCATCCGGGATCCCGGTAGTGTCGGCAGCCAGCCAACTGCCACTCTCCCGGGGGGGATCCCTGTCTCACCATCACCCCCTAACACTGGGAAAATCTCTAAAGAAGCTGCTTAGCAAGGTTAGGCCCAGTTGGTTACGACTCAGGCTTGGACAGGCTTAGAGCCTACAAAAATCAGGTGCTGGCCACCAGAGCTTCAGCCGGCGTGGCGGCGACCAACAGCTCGTCCTTGATAAGCTCTGCCAGCTCTTGCAGTTGGCGAATTGCCTCTGCTCCTTCCAATTTCATAAGCTCCCGGTCATCCCGCATTTCTGTCCAGCTAATGGAGCATTCAGAAACCAAAAAGCGAATCAGGTGCCCCTCTCGTAAGCTGACCATAAACGAGGCGCTCTCGAATGACGTACCACAGGTGTAGCAAGAGGCTGGGTATCCCCGCTTCTCCAAAACGATGGCCAGGGCCTGCAAACTCATCACCAGATCTTGAACATAGCTGCGGTATTGTTCCGCCAACCGTGTGAACATCACACTCCTCCCTAATGGATTGACCCTTTTGGTTTGGGGCTCCGCCTAGCTGCAAATGACCTAACTAGTAATTTATGCTTAAGGCTAGGGTTACGTCTATCATAACAATCGACAACCCCTTAAGGAAGTGATTAAGGCCACAGAGTAGGCAGAGTCTACTTCAGTGAAATGTAATATTCAACACTTCTCTTAAGAAAGACATCAAAATTTACTCTGAGTCAATGCTCTTATCTATCGGGATCCTCACCAACCGCGAAGCGGGACGTAGTCTTTTGAAAAGAGACTGGCACGCTTAGGGTGTCAAGTGGGCTAAGGCTTGCCGACGAATGCTGAGCAAGGTAGGTTCCCGCCCGATTATGCTGAGAAAATTCTCGGCATGGACAGTTGGGAAGGAACGGCCAGATGCTGACACCTGTTGATCTGGAGAAACGAGTGGCTTATTTTCAGAGTCCCCAAGCCATTCGGGATCGCTGTCAGTTGCTATTTGAAAGGGTTTTGGCCGGTAAGTCGGAGCACTTTCGCCTCGACCTGGATCGGATGGGATCCGTAGCCGACTATGTGATCACCACAATGCGGGCCCACTATCCCAGCGGGGAAATTCCCTTCCATAGCCGCTGGCAACATTTTCAGGTGGGATCCGGGGAGCGCCTAGCCCGTCTGGAAAACCGACTCAAGGATATGGATCCGCTGGAGCGGCTGCGATGCAAATGGGATCTCACCATAGTCAGCGTGTTGCTGGATGCAGGGGCAGGTTCTGCCTGGAAGTACCGGGATCCAGAAAGTCAGGCGGTGGTGGGTCGTTCCGAAGGTTTGGCCTTGGCCAGTTTCGACTGGTTCTGGCGAGGTGGGTTTTCCAGCGATCCCCAACAACCTCTGCAAGTGGATGCAGCGGCCCTGGAGCGGATCACCTTGGCGGATTTGGCAGCAGCCTTTCAGGTGGGATCGGAAAATCCTTTACTGGGGCTGCAAGGACGCTGGCAACTGCTGCAAAGGTTGGCACAAACTTTGCGGGCTCAACCCCATTACTTTGGATCCGGTCACAATCTTCCCCGTCCTGGCCGGTTGTGGGAAGCAATCCAACCCGAGGATCCCAGCCGTGGGATCAAGGCAGCACAGGTCTTCCAGGCAGTTCAGAGGGGGTTTAGCTCCATTTGGCCTGGGCGAGTCTCACTGGCCGGGATCCCTCTGGGAGATGTCTGGCCCCATCCCCACCTACCCCAAACGGAGCCGGGGAGCGATTGGGTGCCTTTTCACAAGTTGTTGCAGTGGATGACCTATTCCCTGCTGGAGCCATTGCAGCAGGAGGGGATCCCGATCTGGGGTTTGGATGAGCTGACAGGCTTGGCGGAGTATCGCAACGGGGGGTTGTTTGTGGATTTGGGGGTGATCCAGCTTAAGCAGCCGGAGATTGGTCAGCAACCGTATCCTCCAGATTCGACGGTGATTGTGGAGTGGCGGGCCCTGACGGTGATTTTGCTGGATCAAGTTGCCTCCTTAATCCGGGAAAGACTGGGTTGCTCTGCCCAGGAGTTACCCCTGGTGAAGATACTACAGGGGGGAACCTGGACGGCAGGACGGCAAATAGCGGCCCAGCTTAGGGCAGATGCTTCTCCCCCCATCCAACTGCTCAGCGATGGCACGGTTTTTTAGGGATCCCTTTTCGAGATTCTTAAGAAATTCTGCAATAATCTCAGGGCCAAATCGGGACGGGATCCCCAGTGCAGATGCAGGTACGAAGCGTGAAGGCGCTCGGTGGCCCATCCTTCCTGTTGAGGCTGGGCGGGGGATCCCCAGCCATAGATTGGGCTTGGGGAGATAGGGGTGCTGCGGGAGCGGTGAAATTCATGCCCGCGTAGGCGATCCCCGGCTGGGGCCAGCAGGGTTGGGCGCAAAACCGCAGCTTCGCGGTAGCCCAAGCACAGCCGGTCGGCCATGTCTACCTGGATGGGCAACAGTCCGGCCATCGGGTAGGTCTTTCCCTGGAAATCGGTGAGGGATTGGCCCAGCACCATGAGTCCGCCGCACTCGGCATAAAGGGGTGGGTGGGCGGGCGGGAGCGGGTGTTGCTTGGTTTTTTCAGATAGAACTGCCGCAAACAATTCCGGGAACCCTCCCCCCAGCAGCACGCCATCGCAGGGATCCGGCGGCCATAGTCCCACCTGGAGGGGGGAATACTCCAGCAGCTCGGCTCCACAGGCCCGCAACAGATCTAAGTTGTCGGCGTAGTAAAAGTTAAAGGCGGCATCGCAGGCCACCGCCACCCGTACTGGTTCGCAGCAGGGGGACGGAGTCCTTGCGGTGAGAGAGGGGATCCCTGGCCACAGCTCTCCCACCGCTGGAGGAAGCGTCCGAATGAGGGGCAATAGGCCATCCCAATTGACGTGTTGCTCTGCCAGATCGGCCCAGGCAGCTTGCCAGTGGGGAAAGAGATCCAGTTCCGAGACGGGCACCAACCCCAGGTGTCGGCTGGGCAACCGCAAATCCTCCCGGCGGGGAAACTGGCCCAAGACCGGGATCCCCACTGCAGCCGCCGCCTGCTGCAAGATTTGTCCATGCCGCCCCGAAGCCACCCGGTTGAAAATCACCCCGGCAATGGAGAGGCGGGGATCCCAGCGGCTCAAGCCGTAGAGCAAGGCGGCCACTGTTGTTCCCATGCCACTGCCATCGATCACCAGCACCACAGGGATCCCGAGCAGGCGGGCCACGTGGGCGCTGCTGGCCAAAAAGGGCTCCGTCCCGCTCCCAGGGAGGGGCAGGGATCCAGGCGCTCGCCCATCGAAGAGGCCCATCACCCCCTCTACAATGGCTCCATCCTTGCCCTGGCAGTGGTGGCGAAAGCAGCGCTGCACAAAGTCCTCGTCGGTCAAGAAGGGATCCAAATTGCGACAGGGGATCCCACTCACCGCCGTATGAAACAGAGGGTCAATGTAATCCGGCCCCACCTTGAAAGGTTGGATGCGCAGGCCCCGCCGCCTCAGAGCAGCCAACAGAGCCAGAGTGATGGTGGTTTTGCCGCTGCCGCTTGCTGCCGCCGCCAGCAGAATGGCCATCTTTCCTGCCCAAGGGTTAAAACTCAATGCCGATTTGCGCCTTGATCCCCTGGTCGCGGAAGGGATGTTTGATCAAAGTCATCTCCGTCACCAGATCGGCTTGGTCAATCAACGCTGCTGGCGCGCCCCGCCCCGTCAAGATCAGGTGAACCCGCTCCGGTTTCTCCGCTAGCCCGGCCAACACCCTGTCCGGCGAGAGATATCCCAACTTGAGGGCAACATTGATCTCATCCAGCAGCACCAACTGAAACTTCCCGCTGGTGAACAGCTCCCGCCCCTTTTCCCAGGCCGCCTGTGCATGGGCAATGTCTCGCTCTCGATCTTGCGTTTCCCAGGTAAAGCCCTCTCCCATGGCGTAAAAGGCTATTTTTCCCAGGCCCAGCTCTGAATGCTCGGCCAACTTCCGTAACAGCTTGGCTTCCCCCGGATCCCAGGCTCCCTTGATGAATTGCACCACCCCCACCGACAACCCCTGGCCGAGGGCGCGGAAGATCATGCCGAAGGCAGCCGTGGTCTTGCCCTTGCCCTGCCCCGTGTGCACGATGATCAAGCCCTTGTCATCTCGCATGCCCGACAGACGCTGCCGCTGGATCTGCTGGCGTTTTTGCATTCTTTGGCGATGCCGCCAGTTTGGGTCAGCCTCTGCGCCCGGTGAAGACTCCGCATCACTATCGCGAGCATCCTCAAGTTCTGTTGTCGAGGGGGGCTGGGATCCCGAAGCCGGTGCAGGCAAGCCAGACAGGACGGGTTGGGCCATAATCGAAATCGAGGTTCGCCACACAAGCTGAAGGGAATTGCTGTGCCTATGGCAGGGGGACTGCACCGCCAGCGCGACTGTCGAGGCAAACCCAAGTTCCCCCGCAGCAGATTGCTTTTATCCTAATCTCCAATCTGGCTTCATTTAGCTGGGATCATGCATGAAAGAACCGGCTGCCGCTTTCCGAGATAGCCTGCTGATGTACTGCTTCATCGTTCTCTCCCCTTTGGGCTTGGCCGGTGCATTCTTTCTCAAAGCCGCTCAAGGAACAGACTGGTGGCAGGGTCTATTGGGCTGAGGTTGCCCACAGCTCATTTTTTTGACCTTAAGAATTGGGTTTCAAGCCCCGCCGTTTACGGCGGCTTTCTGTTATAACTTATCCTGAGTTCCGCCAGCTAGAGTATGGCGCAACGTTAGCTCAAGCAAGTATCTGGGAGTTTATCCCAGTAGTTGGGGTTATGGCATCCCCCACCACTGTTTACGCAAGGGTGGTGTAGCGGGTGCTAAGCACCGCTAACGCGAACAGGAAGTGGGAGTTCTCCCGCAACCTGAGAAAGAATCCTTCGCCTTTAGGCGAGGGAGAATGTCAAAAATCGGTCAAGGTTGGGGGTAGTATAGGGACAAGTTCCGTTCTTTATCCAGAGCAGACTGAGGGATCAGGCCCAATGAAGCTGCGGCAACCCGGCGGAAGTCTCCGCTACGGTGCCAATTCCTGCGGTTAGTCAGTAACCGAAAGATAAAGGCAATAAAGTTTTCTCTAGAGGACAGCCCTCTTTGCTGAGGGACTTTTCTGGCGACTTTATCCTTTAGCGGCTCCCATAGCTCTGGTCGCGGCAGCGGTTGAAGCACCCAGGGCTTGCTGGGCCTTTTCCCTAGCTGGGTTGGGGCCAGTTGCGTCAGATGCGGAGCATGGGGAGACTCTGTCCCGCTTGCGCGATGGGATCCCTGGCCGGCTCTCTCTCCGACGGATGATGAACGAGCGGGTGAGCCTTGTTTTTTGTTCAGGTTCTCAGTTCTAGCTTTTAAGGAGAAGGTTCCTTGTCCAAGTCGTTTTTGTTTTCCTCGGAGTCGGTGACGGAGGGGCACCCCGACAAAATCTGCGATCAGATCTCCGATGCCATCGTGGATGCCCTCTTGACGGCGGATCCCCTAAGTCGGGTGGCCGCTGAGGTGGTGGTCAATACGGGCCTGGTTCTGTTGACTGGGGAGATCACCTCGCAAGCGCAGGTCAACTTCACCCGTCTGGTGCGGGACAAGGTGGCCGAAATTGGCTATACCGACGCCAAGAATGGTTTTTGTGCCGAAAGCTGTGCAGTGTTGGTGGCTTTCGATGAGCAATCTCCCGATATTGCCCAAGGGGTGAACGTGGCCCTAGAAAGTCGCGGATCCCGAGAAGATCAATTCGACTTGGTCGGGGCCGGGGATCAGGGATTGATGTTTGGCTTTGCCTGCGATGAAACCCCTGAGTTGATGCCCTTGCCCATCAGCTTGGCCCACCGTCTCAGCCGCCAGTTGGCCACGGTTCGCAAAAACGGCACCTTGCCCTATCTGCGCCCGGATGGCAAAACGCAGGTGACTGTAGCCTATGAAGAAGGTCGCCCGGTGGGCATTCACACCCTGCTCATCTCCACCCAGCACACACCCACCATTGGTGCCATTACGGAAGAGGCAGCAGTACAAGAGCGGATCCGCGCCGATCTTTGGGAGGCGGTGGTTACGCCGGTGTTTGCCGAGCTGCCCATCAAGCCCGACAGCCACACCCGCTTTCTCACCAATCCCACCGGCAAGTTTGTCATCGGCGGCCCTCAGGGAGACGCAGGCCTGACCGGGCGCAAGATCATTGTCGATACCTACGGCGGCTATTCTCGCCATGGGGGCGGGGCCTTCTCCGGCAAGGATCCCACCAAGGTGGATCGCAGCGCTGCCTATGCGGCTCGTTACGTGGCCAAGAACATCGTGGCGGCTGGCTTGGCCCAAAAGTGTGAAGTGCAGGTGAGCTATGCCATTGGGGTAGCCCGCCCCATCAACATTTTGGTGGAAACCTTCGGCACAGGGCGCATCCCCGACGAAGAGCTGTTGCGGCTGGTACAGCGCCACTTTGATCTGAGGCCGGCAGCCATTTTGGCCCAGTTCCAACTGCGGGAGTTGCCCCGCCAACGGGGAGGGCGCTTCTACCAAGACGTAGCGGTCTACGGGCACTTTGGGCAAACCCACCTGGATCTGCCCTGGGAGCGCACCGACAAAGCCGCTCTGCTGCGGGAAGAGGCTCTTGCCAAGGCGACTGCCATCCTGGCCTAGGGGGGACGGTCTGCTCCCTCAATGCTTACCCTGGTGAAGCTGCTTGACCAGGTGGGGCAGCTCCGGCAGGATCAGGCTGCGCATAGCCAGTTGCACGGCTGCTGTGGAGCCAGGCATGGAGAAGATCAGGCACTTTCCGTGGATCCCGGCGATGGCCCGCGAGGCGATGGCCCGACTGCCGATCTGGTCATAGCTGAGCTGACGGAAGATCTCGCCAAAGCCGGGCAAGGTCTTTTCCAAGAGAGCCTCGATGGCGTCGTAGGTGGTGTCGCGGGGGGCGATGCCTGTGCCGCCATTCAACAAGATGACTGGCAGGGATCCGGCCCAATCCTGAACCTGCTCTCGAATGAGCTGCGGTTCATCTCGAAGAATGCAATACCTCTCCACTCGGTGGCCGGACTCCTGGAGGGCTGTGCAGATGAACTGGCCGCTGTGGTCGGTTTCAGGGGTGCGCGTGTCGCTGACGGTGATCACCCCACAGGGCAAGGAGGCAAAAGTGTGCTCCGCACCGCTGTCGCGATCGAGGGGAAAGTTCATGGCGAGGATCCCTGAGGAAAAAGAGGGGCAAGCCCATCAAGATTGTCCCTGAGGGGGCTTGGCAGAAGCTGGCGGGTCAACAGCCGTCTGCTGGAGCTCCAGGATCGCTGAGGACGCTGCCCCACCGGCATGAGGGGGTTGAGGAGTAGAGGATTGGGCAAGCAGGCGGCGCAGCTTGGGGGGAAGCTCCTGCAACTGCTCCAACAACAAGTTTAAAGATATGGCCGGTTCTCGGGAAAACAGGGATCCCGCGGGGGGTACCGGCGGCAAAGGAGAACAGATAGGGACAGTCGAAGCCAGAGAGTGGATCAGCTCCTGCTGCTCCTGCCAAAGGAACTGGCCGATTTCTGGGGGAAAGGTAAGATGAGGAAAGCCGCGACGCTGCCAAAGGCGGAGAAGCTGCTCCACAGAGGTGGCCTTGTACCGCCCTTGGTAGAGGGCTTCCAGCAAAGCCACCGGGATCCAGTGAGCCGGGAACGACTGATCCCAGCGCTCCACCCAAACCTGGCCGGGTTGACCTTCCAGTTCAAACCCATAGCGCTCCAGAAAGGTGGCAGGATCCATCGAACCACCCTGGCTCAATAAAACTTAACCCTAAGCTAACCCAGAGGGATCGGCGAGAAATCAGGCTCCTCCTGCCGGGATCCCTGAGAAAGCTTTGGCTCAAGAATACCTCAACTGGCTTTCTGTGAAGCTCCTATGAAGGAAGGCTGGGCAAGGTCAAGGGGCTCCGCACCGCTGTCGCGAACGACGCAAACACCATACGGCTCCGGGCACGTCGGCTTCCCCCTCTCGTCTTAGGGTGAAGTTTTGGTGGTAGACGGGATCCAACCCTGCTTGTTCTGCCTGCTGCAGCACGTAGGATCCGGAATGGGCAAAGCGCCCCGTCGTGGATCCCAGCTCGTAGCCGGGGGCGGATCCCACCTCGACAGTAAAGGCCAAAAGCCCGCCAGCATTCAACACCCGAGCGCAGGCAGGAAAGACCTGGGCCAGATCCCCCAGGTAGATGAACACATCTGCCGCCAGGATCAAGTCGTAGCGTTCCGAGGTCTGCTGCAGCAGCTCCAGCAAGTCCCCCTGAACCAGGTGGTCGTAAATGCCCTTGTGTTGGGCGATTTCCAGCATGCGGGCAGAGAGATCCACGCCCCACAACTGCTTGACATAGGGGCGCACCTGGGATCCCGCCAAGCCTGTGCCACAGCCCAAGTCCAGCGCCCGCTCAAACCCAGGAGGCAATCCCTGCGCTGCTGCCACCGCCAGGATCCCTTGCCGCAAAGCCTGTGGCCCCTGGTAGTTTAACTTCTCCAACAAATGCTGCTCGAACCGAGGTGCATATTCATCGAACAGGCGGCTGACCCAAGCCGGAGGCGTTCTGTCGGGTAGGGGCAGCTCCCCCAGAATGGCCAGCATGTAGCGGGCATCGCTGTGTTCAGGCTGCAAGGAGAGCGCCCGCCGAAACCAGGGGCTGGCCGTCTCTGGTTGTCCCTGCTTCCAGAAGCATATGCCGATTTGATAGGGGATATCCGCTTCCTGCTGGGATCCCTGCCAAGCCTGCAAGTAGTGGGCCACCGCCGCCGCGAATTCTCCCTGCATCTGCAGCAGATCAGCCAACCCCACCCGTGCCATCAGCAGTTGCGGATCTCGGTTCAGGGCTTGCTCAAACAACAATTGCGCCTGCTTTTTCTCCCCCATCTGCCGCAACACCCTCCCCAGCAGTGCATGAACCTCAGCGGCTAAGCTGGCCGGCGCAGCAGGTGGACAGCTCACAATGGCCTGCTGGTAGTGCAGCATGGCAGCGGGGTAGCGACCGGCTCCCCCCTCGATTTGTCCCAACAGAGCGTGGGCCTGAACCCGGGCGATGGCTGCTCCGGGATCAGACAGGTCGGCACCACCCAAAGGGGATCCCCGCCGGGCACTCCCAACAGAATCTGAGCCGGCATCCGAGAGGAGCTGCTCACAAATTTGCCGACAGCGGGCCCAGTCACCTTGCCGGAAGTGGATTGCCGCCTGTCGGATCTGTCTTGAGAGGGGCGGCTGCGCCGCTTTTCCAAAACCTTTGCCCTTGACCATTCCTGCGGTGCATCCCCCGATTTCTTGGGGGTCTGAGTTGCCAATACCCTTTCAGGATAGGGTCTCTCTCAGCCGACGGTTGCCATGGCTTTCAGGCCCTTCAAAATCAGATGGTCCAAAATGCTGGTGTTCTCCTCGCCGCGGTAGTTGAAATTAGAGCGCACCAGCCACAACCCCTTCTGAGTGCGGCAACAGAGGTTCAGCAGCGTGCGGACCAAAATGTGTTGACGCGCCTGTAAATCCCGCGCTGCATCGAAAACCTCCCCATCCCATTCCGGTGTCAGCACACGGCTGTTGTAGAGCACATGCCACAGAGAGCGCGACCAACTGGGGTTGGTGATATCAAACCAAAATTGGTAATCCGCCTCCAAACCCCGATTGATGTAGGCCACCGGAGTTGCAACGACCAAGTAACGGGAATAATCGGGCTCAAAGCGGCTGCTGCTGGGGGTTTGTCCCGAGCGGATCATGGCCAGAAAGGCGGGATCCCCTTCGGCGGGGAAGGCCTGACGAAACCGTTGCGCCGCTTCTATTAACACGCGCAGCAGCTCCTGATCCTGAGGGGAAGCAATCACCGAGGCCAAGTGATCGGCAAAAAACTGCTGGAAGAAAGTGGCCAGTGAAGGGCCGGGACGATAGCCGCGCAGCCAATCGAACAGTCGCTGGTAGCGCTCTAGATTGGCAAACCCCACTCGCTCCGGCTGCCGTACTGCTGTTCGGGGACGCAGAGAACGCCCCACCGGATCCCAGGTATCTTCGGCCAACAGAGCCGCTCGGATGGGATCCAGCCCCAGCACCCAGCTCAACATCAGCCGCCAAGCCGGCAAAGTAGGAAAAGCGCCCCACTCAGGGTGAGCCAATTCTGCTGCCGTCAGCACCACCTGCACCAAAGGATAGCGGATCAAGGCCGGGAAGGGGGCGATCGGCAAAACCGGCACTTCCGACAACTGCTCCTGCAAGCTCAGGCTCACCCCCGCATCCATACGGGGCAGCAAAACGGCGATGCGATGGGCCGGGATCCCGGCCCCCAAAAGCCGGCGAATTTGGGCAACCATCGCCTCTACTGCCGCAAACTGGGTCTCTTCCTCCAGCGTTTGCACCAGCGGCAGCTCCCCCCCCTTCGGCTCAGGCAGCGGATGGGAAAACTGGGGATCCAACACCCGCGCAATCTGCACCCCCAAGCGGATCATGCCTGCTGAAGCGCGATGGCTCCCCTCCAGAAACTGAACTTGCGTGTTTTCCATCAAGAAGTCAGCCACGGCCTCCGGGATCCCGGTCAAGGAAACCCCACCACCAAGGGTGTAGCTGAAAAATTGACTTTGCAGATGGGATTGCCCCTGCCGGTAAAACTCCAGCGCCACGGCACAACTGTCTTCGGCCTGATCCACAATCAGGTGATCCCACTCTTGCCAAAACTCCGCCAGCGGCAGGATGTGCTCGCCAAACAGCCGAATTTGCAGACCAAAATCCAGGGATCCCAACCGAAGCGCTGCCTCCCACAGCCGACCCACACAGCAGCCCATTGCCTGCAAAGCCTCTGCCCGCCGCGGATCTGCCTCCTCGGGCCAAGCCCGGGCCAGCCGGGATCCCACCACCTCTGCCGGCAAACCCGAAGCCCCCGCAATATAAGCAGCACTGCTGATCTGATCCCAGATCTGGAACTCCTTGAGCCCGACCCCGGCAAAGGCTTCCCCATGCCGAGGGCACAAAGCGCAGGCTCGTTGGCAGAGAAATTGAGTGAGATCTTTGGCCAAGGGGATCGGCTCAAACTGAGGAGGCAACTGAGGAAAGCGGGCACACACCTGCGGCCAATGATCGGCCAGAGAGCGCCCAACCCGCTGCAAGAACGTCTCGATCCGCCACGGCCCCACCAAGCCCGAACTGGACTGCTGCAAGCGCCGCAACACCTCATCCGCTTGCCGTTGACTCCGCACCAAAAACAAGACCCGGCCCGGATCGGATCCCTTCTGCAACAAACTTCGATAGTGATCCACACAAGCCTGGGTCAGCCCACTGCCTGCCCAGCCCATCACACTCTGGAAGGGAGATGGTTTCCCCCACCAATGGCTCTTTTCTTCCGCCTGCGCTGCTCTTGCCATTGCTGGCCTCCCCAACCAACCCATTTTCTCGGCAAAAGTCTGGACAAACGGGCCTTCGCTTCATTATGATCGTTTTCCGTTGCCAACTAAGCCCATGCGCTTTGGCGACCTGGCGCGCTGCTACCCCAGATACTGCCTCTTTGCAGGTAAGTCTGAGCAGCTCTCAGCAAAAGCAGTTTGGCATGTAACTTTGGGGTGAACTAGGCGAGAGGATCAGCGTTGCCGATGCTGATGTTAGGCTCTGGGGACAGGGATCCCTGATTCTCCCTGCCTTGCTTTTTCGCCTGAGCTGGCAGACTCAGCCTTGTTCTGAGCTTTCTGCTGCCACGCTGTTGCTGTATGTCTATCCATCCGGCTGACTGAGCCATTGGCCTACAGCTCGCTTTGCGAAAGGTCGGCTGATTGTTGGGGTGAGCCGGCTCTGAGTTGATGAAAACGAGTCGTGCAGGCTCGATTGGAGGTTCTTGTGGCACTTGGCATCCTTGGAAGAAAAGTCGGCATGACCCAGATCTTCTCTCCAGAAGGACTGGCCATTCCGGTTACCGTCGTCCAGGCAGGGCCTTGTACCGTGACCCAGATCAAAACCCAAGCCACAGACGGCTACAACGCCATTCAGTTGGGCTACTTGCCCACCACCGAAAAACATCTCACGCGGGCGCAACGAGGTCACCTCAGCAAAGCGGGGGTGACAGAGCTGCTGCGCCACCTGCGAGAGTTCCGCGTTGACCAGCCGGAAGCTTACCAATTGGGGCAGAAAATTACTGTTGAGATGTTTTCCCCTGGCCAGTTGGTGGATGTGGCAGGTACCTCCATCGGGCGAGGGTTTGCCGGCTATCAAAAGCGCCACCACTTCGGTCGTGGCCCCATGTCCCACGGCTCCAAAAACCACCGCCGACCGGGCTCCATTGGCGCTGGTACAACTCCAGGCCGCGTGTTTCCGGGGATGCGCATGGCGGGTCGATTGGGAGGTGGCCGAGTTACCACCCGCAAATTGCAGGTGGTGCAGGTGGATCCGGAGCGGGATCTGCTGGTGATCAAGGGCTGCGTGCCCGGTGTGGAAGGAGGGCTACTGGAGATCACCCCTGCCAAGCAGGTGGGCAACAAGCGCTAAGAAGGGATCCCTGGCAAAACCAAGGCTGACCCGCATCCGCAAAGACGAGGGAACCATGGCAAGTTGTGTGGTGAAAAATTGGCAAGGGGAAACGGTGGGCAGCGCGGAGCTGAGCCTTAAAGTCGCTCGTCCCGAAACAGCCACCCACATCCTCTATCTGGCACTTCGCCGGCAGATGACCAATGCTCGTCAAGGCAACGCCCACACCAAGACCCGAGCTGAGGTGCGCGGCGGCGGTCGCAAACCCTGGAAGCAGAAAGGCACCGGTCGAGCTCGCGCCGGCTCCATTCGCTCTCCACTTTGGCGCAAAGGGGGGGTGATCTTCGGCCCCCGCAAGCGGGAATACAAGCTGGCCATGAACCGCAAAGAACGGCAACTGGCCCTGCGCACCGCTCTGCAAAGTCGGGTGGAAGACCTGATTGTGGTGGAGGACTTCCAGGAGCAGCTCAACCCGCCCAAGACTCGTGCCGTGGCCCAGGCTTTGCTGCGCTGGGGGGTGATGGAAGATCAATCGGCCCTCCTCATCGTTGCCGAACGTTCGGAAGCTGTAGAGCGGGCTGTGCGCAATATTGCTCGTGTCAAGCTGATTGGCCTGGATCAGATCAACGTTTTCGATCTGCTCAACGTCGATTGGGTGCTGATCACCGTTTCTGCCCTAGAGCAGCTCAAGGCCCGCTGGGGATCCGACGCTGCGCCGGCAGTTCTGGAGACTCCCTCTAGGGAGGCACCTCAGGCCGACTCAGCCGAAGATCAGGCCCTGCCTGGAGATGGACTGGTGGATCAGACTGCTTCGGAAAGCGAATACGAGGAAGAAGGGCAAACCCAAGCACAACCTAAGGCTCAGGAAGAGCAAGCTGACCTTCAAGGACGTCCAGCAGAGCAGCAGGGGCCAGAAGAGCAAACCGAAGAGCCCCAAGCTCAAGCAGAGGCTCAAGGAGTAGAGCCGTCAACTGCAGAAGAGGCCGAAACAGCCTCAGCAGAGGAGGAAAGCAATGACTGAGAGCAAGCGAATCCTAGCCGACGTCCTGTTGCGCCCCGTCATCACTGAAAAGGCAACTGCTTTGATGGAGCAGCGCAAATACATCTTTGAAGTCCTGCCCACCGCCAGCAAGCCCCTCATCCGAGCTGCCGTCGAAGAAATGTTTCGCGTGCGAGTCACTTCCGTCAACACCCTGAAACTCCCGCGCAAGCAACGGCGGGTGGGTCGCTTTGTTGGCTATCGCACCCGTCCCAAGCGAGCCATCGTGACCTTGGCGGAGGGAGATTCCATCACCCTCTTCCCGGACACCTAACCCCCCTTAAATTGTTGTCCTCTCATCCCCCACCCCCACCTGAGCCATGGGCATTCGTACTCTCCGACCCTACACCCCCAGCACCCGTCACATGACGGTCTCTGACTTCGAGGAGCTGTCCCGTGACGAGAACGGCAAGCGGCCCAGACCGGAAAAGTCGCTGCTGCAATTTGTTCATCGCAAGAAAGGGCGCAACAACCGTGGCGTCATCACCTGCCGGCACCGCGGTGGTGGCCACAAGCGGCTTTACCGCATCATCGACTTCCGTCGCGACAAGCGGGGGATCCCGGCGACCGTCAAAACTGTGGAGTACGATCCCAACCGTAGCGCCCACATCTGCCTGGTGGAATACGAAGACGGTGAGAAGCGCTACATCCTCGCTCCTCGCAACCTACAGGTGGGAGCCACCATCATGGCTGGGCCAGAGGCCCCCTTTGAGATTGGCAATGCCATGCCCCTAGAGCGGATCCCCTTGGGGACAGTGGTTCACAATGTGGAGCTGTATCCCGGTCGCGGCGGGCAGGTCGTTCGCGCTGCTGGAGCTGGTGCTCAAGTGGTGGCCAGAGAAGGTAAGTATGTCTCCCTCAAGCTGCCCTCGGGGGAAGTCCGCATGATCCGCGGCGAGTGCTACGCCACCATCGGCCAACTGGGCAACGTTGACCACAACAACATCAGCCTGGGCAAGGCGGGTCGTAGCCGTTGGTTGGGGCGCCGTCCTCAGGTGCGTGGCTCGGTGATGAACCCTGTGGATCACCCCCATGGCGGTGGCGAAGGGCGAGCCCCCATAGGCCGCAGTACCCCCGTCACCCCTTGGGGTAAGCCCACCCTGGGGTACAAGACTCGCAAGCGCAACAAGCCCAGCAACAAGTTCATCGTGCGCGGTCGCCGTCGCGGGGGCCGTCGGGACAAGGGCGGAAGGGCTGTTCAATAGCCGTCTGGCCATTCCCTCCCCGAAGCTTTTTCGATAGTGAATTGCTTGTCAAACGGTTGAGGTTCTTATGGGACGTTCGCTGAAAAAAGGCCCTTTTGTGGATGCCAAGCTGCTTCTCAAGGTGGAGAAGATGAATGAGCGCAACGAGAAGCACATGATCAAGACCTGGTCGCGGGCCAGCACCATCTTGCCCGTCATGATTGGCCACACTATTGCCGTTCACAACGGCAAGCAGCACGTGCCCATCTACATCACCGATCAGATGGTGGGCCACAAGCTGGGGGAATTCGTCCCCACCCGTACCTTCCGCGGCCACGCAGGTAGCGACAAAAAAGCCGCTCGCCGTTGAAACGAGTAGGACAGTATCGAGTAGGAAGGAGAGCGCCATGGCTGATTCATCCCCTGAGGTTAAAGCGGTAGCCCGCTACATCCGCATGTCCCCCTTCAAAGTGCGGCGGGTGCTGGATCAGATCCGCGGGCGCACCTATGCCGATGCCCTCATCTTGCTGGAGTTTATGCCCTACGCTGCCTGTGAGCCGGTTCGTAAGGTGCTGCGCTCGGCGGTGGCCAACGCGGAGCACAACAACGGCCTGGATCCCCGGGATTTGGTGATTAGCCAAGCCTACGCCGATCAGGGGCCTGTGCTGAAACGGTTTCGCCCCCGCGCCCAAGGGCGAGCTTACCCCATTCGCAAGCGCACCTGTCACATCACCATTGCTGTCCGGCCCATAGAAGAAGCTAAAGCGGCGACAGCCTCCTAACCTTCCGTATTCCCAGACCTCTACCCCTCAACCGACACCACCATGGGACAGAAGATCCACCCCACCGGTTTCCGCCTCGGCGTGATTAAAGAGCATCGCAGCCGCTGGTTTGCCGATCCGGCCCGCTACCCGGCCTTGATACAGGAGGACGACCAGATTCGCGCCTACCTGACCAAGCAATTGAGCAGTGCTGGCTTGGCCGATATCCAAATTGAGCGCAAAGCGGATCAAATTGACCTAGAGATCCGCGCTGCTCGCCCTGGGGTGGTCGTGGGTCGGGGCGGATCTGGCTTAGAGACTTTGCGCCAAGGTCTACAAAAAGAGCTGAGTTCACGAGGTGGCGGTGAACGAACCATTCGCATCAACGTAGTAGAGGTTACCCGTGCCGATGCCGAAGCGTCCTTGCTGGCAGAAAATATTGCCCAACAGTTGGAACGGCGGATTGCCTTTCGCCGCATCGTGCGCCAGGTGATCCAACGGGCCCAGCGGGCAGGTGTACAAGGGATCAAAATCCAAATTGCCGGTCGCCTCAACGGGGCCGAGATTGCCCGCACCGAATGGACGCGGGAGGGGCGGATTCCTTTGCACACCTTGCGGGCCGACATCGACTACGCCGAGCACCTCGCCCATACCACCTTCGGCATCATCGGAGTCAAAGTTTGGGTCTTCAAAGGGGAAGTTCTGCCCGGGCAGGAACGTCACGAACAAAAGTTTCCCCTGCAACAGCCCAAACGTCGGCAGCAGCGGCGGCGGCCCACCTTTGAAGATCGCTCGGCTCAAGCAGAGGCTTGACCGCTGGTTTGGCAATGCCCAGGGATCCCCATCGGTTACCCATGATTGAGGAACGGCCATGTTAAGCCCCAAACGCACCAAGTACCGCAAGCAACAGCGCGGGCGCATGAAAGGCAAAGCGACCCGTGGCAACCGCATCAACTTTGGGGAATACGGCCTTGTGGCCCTAGAACCCGCCTGGATTACAGCTCGACAGATCGAAGCCAGCCGTCGGGCCATGACCCGCTACGTCCGGCGGGGCGGCCAAATCTGGATCCGCATCTTTCCCGACAAGCCCGTTACCCAGCGAGCTGCGGAAACCCGCATGGGATCCGGCAAAGGCAACCCTGAGTACTGGGTTTGCGTCGTCAAGCCAGGCCGTATCCTCTTCGAAATGGGGGGAGTGGCAGAGCCCATCGCCCGAGAAGCCATGCGGCTTGCCGCTCAGAAGCTACCGATTAAAGTCAAGTTTGTAACCAAAGCCGACTTTGAAAAGCCAGAGCCCGCCCAGGCAGCGGCTTCAGAAGCGGCCACCAGCAGCGTATGAGGAGAGTCCAGCCATGCCCATGCCCAAAATTGCCGATGCCCGTGCCCTATCGGATGAAGAGCTGAGCAAGGAAATCTACGCGGTCAAGAAAGAGCTGTTCGAGCTGCGCTTGCAGCAGGCCACGCGGCAGTTGAACCAGCCCCATCTCATCCGGCTGCGCAAACACAAGTTGGCACAATTGTTAACCGTAGAGGCAGAACGCAAGCAGGGCAAGCGCCCAACCCAGGAGGAGTAATGGCTGTTCGGGAGAAGATTGGCATTGTGGTCAGCAACAAGATGCAGAAAACGGTGGTTGTTGCCGTAGAAAGCCGCGTTGCTCACCCGAAGTACGGCAAGATCGTCGTCAAAACCAAGAAGTTTAAGGCCCACGACGAGGAAAACCGCTGTCAAGAAGGGGATCTGGTGCGCATCACGGAAACCCGTCCCCTCAGCCGCACCAAGCGTTGGCAAGTTGCCGAAATCCTGAGGGAGGTGAAGAAACTATGATTCAGCAGCAAACCATGCTAACGGTGGCCGACAACACCGGCGCCCGCAAAATGATGTGCATTCGCGTGCTGGGCAGCAGTGGCCGTCGCTACGCCAGCTTGGGCGACGTGATCATCGGCGTTGTCAAAGATGCCTTGCCCAACATGCCCGTCAAAAAATCCGATGTCGTCAAGGCTGTTGTCATCCGCACTGTCGACACGGTACGTCGCCCCGACGGCATGTGCATCCGCTTCGACGACAACGCCGCCGTGATCATCAACAACGACGGCAACCCCCGTGGAACTCGCGTTTTCGGCCCTGTAGCCCGTGAGCTGCGGGAGAAAAACTTCACCAAGATCATCTCCCTTGCCCCGGAGGTACTCTGATGGTTCGCCCCCTCAAACCCAGCCAAATTCGGCGCTTAGTTCGGCGACCGGGCATTCGCAAGCACCGCAACAGCCTGCGCTACAAAATGCGTATCAAGCAAGGGGATACCGTGCAGGTGATCTCCGGCGATGACAAAGGCAAAATCGGCGAGGTGCTGCGGGTCTTTCCCGAACGCAACATGGTTTTGGTGGAAGGGGTTAACATTGTTACCTACCACCGCAAACCCCAGCGAGAAGGGGAAAGTGGCCGGATTGAGACCAAGGAAGCCCCCATTCCCGTCTGCAAAGTGATGGCCTATTCCAAGAAGCAGGAAGTGGCCAGCCGCATCGGCTATCAAATCACCGCCGATGGTCGCAAAGTCCGCGTCCTTAAGAAAACAGGCGAGATCCTCGACTAGGCATTACATTCTTTTTTTCATCATTGGTTTGGCTCTGACCCAGCCCAGAGCCGCAAGGAGAAGCCACCATGCCCCAACGTCTGCAAATCCTCTACAACACCGTCATCGTCCCCAAGCTGCAAAAGGAGTTGGGCTACACCAACATCCACCAGGTGCCCCGCCTGGAGAAGATCGTCATCAACCGCGGCTTGGGGGAAGCTTCCCAAAATGCTAAAGCTCTGGAATCTTCCATTGCCGAGATCAGCGCCATCACCGGTCAGCGTCCGGTGATCACCCGCGCCAAAAAGGCAATTGCCAGCTTCAAGATTCGCAAAGGCATGCCGGTTGGCCTGATGGTAACCCTACGGCGGGAGCGCATGTATGCGTTTTTGGATCGCCTGATCAACATTGCCTTGCCCCGTATCCGTGACTTCCGCGGCGTCAGCCCCAAAGCCTTTGATGGACGGGGCAACTACACCCTTGGCATCCGTGAACAACTGATTTTTCCCGAAATCAACTATGACTCTGTGGATCAGTTGCGAGGTATGGATATTTCAATTGTGACCACTGCTAAAACCGATGAAGAGGGCCGTGCCCTGCTCAAAGCGTTTGGCATGCCCTTTGCCTCCTAGGTCTACTCACCCTAAGTTTTCTTGCTTGATCGATCTTCCGAGGAGCACTGACCCACCGATGGCCCACACCAACGACACGATCGCCGATATGCTCACCCGCATTCGCAATGCCACCATGGCTCGGCACGAGTCGGTGGCAGTTCCGGCCACGCGCATGACCCGCAGCATTGCTCGTGTTCTTCATGAGGAAGGGTTTGTCAGCGAATGGAGGGAGGAGGGAGAAGGGATCCAAGCCCGGGTGGTGTTGCGATTGAAGTACAAAGGCAAAGGCCGCAACTGCAGACCCATCATCAATGGTCTGAAGCGGGTGAGCCGACCGGGCCTGCGGGTTTACCGCAACCACAAAGAGCTGCCCCGAGTGCTGGGGGGAATCGGGATCGCCATCATCTCCACCTCCAACGGCATCATGACCGACCGGGAGGCTCGTAAGCAGGGCATTGGCGGCGAAGTCCTCTGCCTTGTCTACTAGACTTTAAGTTTCTCTGGTCAGGAGTTTTTCCCATGTCCCGTATCGGTAGACGCCCCATCGCCCTTCCTGCCAAGGTGGAGATCCAGATCGATGGCCAGCACATTGCGGTGAAAGGACCGAAAGGTCAACTGTCCCGCAATTTGCCACCCTTGATCACGGTTCAGCAAAATGCTCAGACGCTCACAGTCAGCCGTCTCAACGATTCCCGTCCTGCCCGCCAACTGCACGGCCTCTGCCGCACCTTGGTTGCCAACATGGTCGACGGAGTATCCAAGGGGTTTGAGCGACGCCTGGAGTTGGTGGGTGTGGGCTACCGGGCTGCCATCCAAGGCAGCAAGTTGGTTTTGAACGTCGGCTATAGCCACCCTGTGGAGATCCCCTTCCCCCCTGGCATCCAAATTGCCGTTGAGGGAAACAACGTCATAGTTGTCTCAGGCACAGATAAAGAACTGGTGGGCAACACTGCCGCCCGCATTCGAGCTGTCCGACCCCCAGAGCCCTACAAGGGGAAAGGGATCCGCTATCTAGGGGAGCAAGTTCGCCGCAAGGCAGGTAAATCCGGGAAAGCGAAGAAGTAACTAGCCTATGAAAACCAGCCGCAAAATCACCACCCAACGCCGTCATCGACGCATTCGCCGCAAGGTCTTTGGCACTGCCGAGCGGCCTCGCCTGGCCGTGTTTCGCTCCCATCGACACATCTACGCCCAGGTGATCGACGATGTAGCCCAGCATACCTTAACCTCTGCCTCCACGTTGGACAGAGAGCTGCGCGAAAAATTCAAAGAAACCGGGACGGCCACTCAAGAAGCGGCTGCCTTGGTGGGCCGCTCAGTTGCTGAACGAGCTTTACAAATGGGCATTTCCCGCGTGGTTTTCGATCGGGGGGGCAAGCTTTATCACGGGCGCGTTCAAGCCCTGGCAGAAGCTGCCCGAGAGGCAGGATTACAGTTCTAGCTACTGAGGACATAGCACATGGCTGAGCAGAGGGAACGTCGCAGAAGCAAAAAAAGCCGCGAAGAACAACCCACGGAGTGGCAAGAGCGGGTCATCCAAATCCGGCGCGTCACCAAGGTGGTCAAGGGTGGCAAAAAGTTGAGCTTCCGCGCTGTGGTGGTGGTCGGCAACGAGCGCGGCCAAGTCGGGGTCGGCGTGGGCAAAGCCAACGACGTGATTGGAGCGGTGCGCAAGGGGGTTGTGGACGGTAAAAAACACCTCATTGAGGTGCCCCTCACCAAAGGCTTGTCTGTGCCCCATCCCATGCAGGGGGCAGGCGGCGGTGCCACCGTCTTGGTCATGCCAGCAGCTCCCGGCACAGGCGTCATTGCAGGGGGGGCGGTTCGCACCGTTCTGGAGCTGGCAGGTGTACGCAACAGCTTGGCCAAGCAACTGGGATCCAGCAACCCCCTCAACAATGCCCGTGCCACCATCGATGCGCTGCGGCGGATGCGTACCTTTAAGCAGGTGGCCCAAGACCGAGACATCGATGTGCGCCGCCTATTGAGCAAGTGATGGACAGGTGATATTGAGCAAGTGAGCCAGAGGTAGACATGCGACTGGAAGACATTCGGCCTCAAGCAGGTTCGACGCGGCGGCGGCGGCGGCTAGGTCGTGGCGTCTCTGCCGGGCAGGGGGCCTCCTGTGGCAAGGGGATGCGGGGGCAAAAGGCCCGCAAGGGAGGCGGTACGCGACCCGGCTTTGAAGGGGGCCAGACTCCCCTCTACCGGCGTTTGCCCAAGCTTAAGCATTTCCCCCGCTACACGCAGCGTCTGGAATATACCCTGGTTAACCTGCGCGCCTTGGCGGATCTGCCTGCCGGCAGCGAGGTCAGCCTGCAAAGCTTAATGGAACGAGGGATCGTCACCACCAACGATGGCCCGCTGAAGATCTTGGGCGATGGGGAAGTCAGGGTGCCCCTGACGATCAGGGCGGCGGCCATTACCGCTTCAGCCAAAGCCAAGGTCGAGGCAGCCGGAGGTCGGGTGGAAATTTTGGGATCCTAGACCCCTGCTTCCTGTTGCTCTGGCCAGCTTCTGCGGGGTGGTGTTGAGTTGCAGTTTTTTGATTTTGCTGAGGTTTTGCCGACTGCTCCACCAGCAGCGTAGAGTGGTAGATAGCTCACCTTGCCTTTTGCTCCCGCGAGACTCTCTTCCCTATGGTTGACACACGAGGTTCCGCCCCCTCTGCCCAAGAGACCTTCATGCAGATGGCTATGGCCTCTGGCTTGCGCAGCCGTCTGTTTCTCACCCTGGGCTTGCTGCTGTTGGTCAGATTGGGCATTTACATCCCCATTCCCGGTATCGATCGGGTTCGCTTTGCCGCCGAAGCTGCCAATAGCCCTGTGTTTGGTTTGTTGGATGTCTTCTCCGGCGGGGGGATTTCTGCTCTGGGGATTTTCGCCCTTGGGATCCTGCCCTTCATCAACGCCTCAATCATCATGCAGTTGCTGATCCCGGCCATTCCTGCCTTGGAGAACCTCCAGAAAAACGAGGGAGAACAGGGGCGGCGGCAGATTTCTCAGTACACCCGCTATGTCACCTTAGCCTGGGCCATTATCCAGGGCATTGGCATTTCCTTTTGGGTGCGGGAGTTTGCCAGTACCACCAACGAGTTGGCCTTCATGGCCTCCACCACCTTGGCTCTGGCGGCGGGATCCCTGTTTGTGATGTGGCTGGGAGAGATGATCACGGAGAAGGGGGTAGGAAGTGGCCCTTCGCTCTTGATCTTCGTCAACATTGTTGCCACCCTGCCCCGTGCCCTCGGACAGACCATCAGCTTGGCCCGTGCCGATAGCAGCACCATCGGCGGCATCTTGCTGTTGACAGCAATCTTTTTGGCCACCATTGTCGGCATTGTCTTCGTCCAAGAGGGCAGCCGCAAGATCCCGATTGTTTATGCCAAGCGCCAGGTGGGCAACAAGCTGTTCCGCGAGCAGAAAAGCTATCTGCCCCTGAGGCTGAACCAGGGGGGCGTGATGCCGATCATCTTCGCCTACTCGGTGATGTCTCTGCCTTTGGCCTTGGCCCAGTACACCCAAAACCTGACCTTGGTGCAGGTGGCCAACTTCCTATCCCCCACCTCCTGGTTCTACATTCCCTTCTATTTCGTGCTGATCCTCTTTTTCAGCTACTTCTACACCTCTTTGCTCATCAACCCGGTGGATCTGGCTCAGAACTTGAAGAAGATGGGGGCCAGCATTCCAGGGGTACGTCCGGGTAAGGCTACTGCCGAGTATGTCGAAGGGATCCTCAACCGCCTGACGCTGCTGGGGGCTCTATTCCTGTGCGCAGTGGCCATCATCCCGACGACGGTGGAACGGGCAACCGGCATCACCACTTTCCAAGGTTTGGGGGCGACCTCGCTGCTGATTTTGGTGGGGGTGGCGATCGAGACCTCCAAGCAGATCCAGACTTATGTCATCTCACAACGCTACGAAGGGATGGTCAAACAGTAGTGCCAAGGTTAATCTTTCTGGGGCCGCCGGGGGCGGGCAAAGGTACACAGGCGGAGCGGCTAGCAGCCATTTACCACACGCCCAAAATTTCCACGGGCGATCTGCTGCGGGCCGAGGTCAAGGCTCAGACACCGCTGGGATGCCAAGCCAAGGTTTACATGGATGCGGGAGAGCTGGTGCCCGACGAGGTGCTGATTGGGATGGTGAAAGGGCAGTTGCAGCAGTCTCCAGAGGAGGGTTGGATCCTGGATGGATTTCCTCGCACCCTAGCCCAGGCAGAAGCCTTGGAGGAGCTGCTGCAAGAGCTGGGACAAGATTACGACTACGTCCTCAACTTGGAGGTGCCCGACGAGGTGGTGGTGGCCCGTCTCCTGGCCCGTGGCAAGGAGCAGGGGCGCAGCGATGATGCGGATCGGTCGGTGATTCTCAAGCGGCTGGAGGTCTATCGGCAGCAGACAGCTCCCTTAATCGATTTTTATGAGGCCAAGGGGCGCTTGCAGCGGGTTAACGGCAACCAGCCGATGGAATCCGTACAAGAACATCTGCAGGCTCTTTTGGAAGGCTTCAGGAGGACGGCGTGATCAGGGCAGGAGCTGGAAATTCCCCCCAGCGGCGGGGCATGCAGCTCATCGAGATCAAATCTCGCCGCGAAGTAGAGAAAATGCGGCGGGCTGGTCGGGTGGTGGCCCAAGTATTGCAGGAGATTGCAGAGCGCCTGGAGCCGGGCTGGACCACGGCAGATATCGATGCCTATGCCGAGAGACGGGTGGCCCAACTCAATGCTTTGCCCAGTTTCAAGGGCTACTACGGCTTTCCCGCCTGCGTCTGTGTCAGTGTCAACCATGAGGTGGTGCACGGGATCCCCAGTCCCCGCAAAGTGGTGCAGCCGGGAGATGTGGTTAAGGTGGATTTTGGTGCCGTTGTCGAGGGCTGGCATGCGGATTCCTGTATCACCATTGGCCTGGAACCCCTGAGCGACGCAGCCCGGGATCTGATCGATACAGCGGCCAAGGCCCTGCAGACGGGCATCGACCACGTGCGCCACGGCGTTTGGCTTCAGGATGTCTCAGGCGCCATTGAAGATTACATCGAGGGGCGGGGCTATTCCGTGGTGAAGCAGTATGTCGGCCACGGGGTGGGGCGCAATCTGCACGAAGAGCCACAATTTCCCAACTATCGCACCCGCGATCTGCCCAATCCCAAGCTGCGCTCCGGCATGACGGTGGCCATTGAGCCGATGGTGAATGCGGGGGGAGAGGCAACCCGAGTGTTGCCAGACCAGTGGACGGTGGTCACGGTGGATGGCTCTTGGTCGGCTCAGTTTGAGCACACGGTCTTGGTTACCGAGTCTGGAGCAGAAATTTTGACCGATCGCACGCCTTTTCAGTCCTAAGGGATCCCCTGATGAAGGACTGCAACAGTTAGGATAGAAGAGATGGAATCTGTTTTCATTTCTTAACAGCGCACGTCGTTGCGGCTGTGAGCTGTTGTGCTTTTGTTGTGTCGTTTTGGGGAGGGTTCATTGTCTAAGGAAGATGCCATTGAAATGGAGGGGGTCGTTACCGAATCCCTGCCCAACGCTATGTTCCGAGTGGATCTGGATAACGGCTTCAACGTGCTCGCTCATATCTCCGGCAAAATTCGCCGCAACTACATCAAGATCTTGCCCGGCGACCGGGTCAAGGTGGAGCTGAGCCCCTATGACCTCAACAAAGGGCGCATCACCTACCGCCTTAAGAAAAAGTAAGTCCCCCAGCCGAGCTGCTGAGCATGAAAGAGCTGAGCCAGGTTCTCAAGACCGGCCTCTGGGTTGCTGTCAGTGGCCTGGGGGCTCTAGCTGTCCTCAACGCTTGGATCTCTTCCCAAACGCAGCCTCTGCAGAGCCTGTTGCCGGGAGAGGAGAGGCATCACTTCTGGCGGGGTCATCGCCTGTTTTACAAGGTCATGGGATCCGGCCAGCCGTTGTTGCTGGTGCACGGCATTGGGGCAGGCTCCTCCAGCTATGAGTTTCGTGCGATTATGGCGGAGCTGGGGCAGCACTATCAGGTCTATGCTCTGGATTTGTTGGGGTGGGGCAACTCAGAACGTCCAGATTTGGAGTACACCGGCAGCCTCTACGCCGAGATGATCGGGGATTTTGTCCAGCAGGTGATCGGGCGACCCTGTCATGTCATTGCCAACTCTCTCTCGGCAGGGTTTGTGCTGCGCTCCGCCCGCCTACAGCCTCACCATTGGCAGAAGCTGCTGCTCATTGCTCCTCTGGGAGACAACAGTCTCATCCCCGACGCCCTCGGGATCCCTTTGGCTCAGATTGCTTATGGATTCCTCAGCCTGCCCGTTTTGGGGTTGGCCTTCTACAACGGCATCACCACTCCCTGGAGTGTACGCTTGTTTACGGAGCAGAGCTTGTTCTCCCCCGGCTATGCCTTGGATGATGCGGTGGTGGATTACTATTACCGGGCGGCTCACCAGGCGGGGGCCCAGTTTGCTCCTCGCTCTTTTCTCACCGGCAAGCTCAATTTGCCCATCCAAGACGACTTTCGCGTAGTGGCCAAGCCTATGGTTCTGGTCTGGGGAGAACAGAACCGCCTCACCGGCCCAGAACAGGCAGAGCGATATCGCACTTTGCGCCCGGAGGTGCCGATTTACCGATTGCCGGGGGCTGCTTTTCCACACATTGAAGTGCCGCAGACCTTTTTGTCGGTGGCTTTGCGCTTCTTGGCCGAAGCCGAGCCTGCTCTACCGGGATAACAGAGGGGGGATCCCTTCACCCGTTGGAAGAAAAAAAGTGGGAGATTGGCGCAAGAAGCAGCCCTGAGGCCAGGGGTAACGACCGTGCTCTCGGTTGACATGGCTATCCCGAGCGCCTCTCCCGAGGGCAGAGGGGAGTTGGTACAAGTCCGGCAACTCAAGTAGGCTCCCCAGCCTTATCTTCCCAGGGATCACTATCCACAGGAGTGGAGCTGGAAGGAGGAGGGGCAGGCTCAGAAGGAGGGGCCTCTTCTTTGGCATACTCCTGTTCCCAAGCCGGCTGTTCGGGGGCGGGTGCGGGCCCAGGCGGGCGTGGACGCACAGGCTGCGGCTCAGGTTCAGGCTCTTCTTCTGCGTAAACGTCTTCTTCTTCGGCTTCGTATTCCTCGTCGTACTCTTCTTCGTAATCCTCCTCAGCGGCGGAACTCTCGACGGCACTGGGCAGGGCAGGAGCCGGGCTGACTCCGGCTTCCCAAGGGGGCTTACCGATTCCCAGAGTTTCCAAAATCCCCTTGGCCAGTTGGGTCAGGCGAGTCTCGGCGCCATCGGCAACAATGAGGCGATCCCCGCCCACAGAAACAATCTCATCGGTGGAGAGCAGATAGGTGCTGAGGATAAAGCCGGGCAAAAAGGTGAGGCCGAGGTTGGAGAGCACCAAACCCGTGATGATGCCGGAAACGGAGTTGAACTCAAAATCTTTAACTTTGCCAAGGCGGATCCCTTCTTCGGTCACCACCTCGCTGCCGACTACCCGACTCAGACCCTCCAAATCCAAGTTATCGAAAACTTCTTCGCTGGGGACAAGAACTGCATCCTGACCCAAAGCCGTTACCTGCCGCAGCTCCATCAAACGGGGGGATCCGGCAAAGGCCTTTTCCAGCACCCCCAGTACCAAGACTTGCTTGGCTTCAAGATCCGCCCAAACTTCGCTGACTACCCCAAGCCGGGCTGCGTTGCCCTGGCTGATCACCTGCGTTCCCAGAACCTGTGACCGCCGACGAACCTCTGATCGCACCAGCGCAACAGATCCTTTCCCAGTCGTCATGGTGGTTTCCCCGTCGTAAGTCAAAACATTCGCGTTGTTGGGCTGCATGTCTGGCACAGTTCGCCAAAATTAAGTTAATGGTACCATTGCCTGTCTCCTCCCTCGCGGGCTGCCCAGGTGGGATCCCGGTCAATCTGCCTGCTCCAGGCCAGAAACCGCTCTGCCATCGCGCTCAGGGAATAGTGCTGTTCTGCCCGTTGCCGACAGCGGCTCCTATCGATGTGATCTAGGCGCTCCACAGCCTCTGCCAAAGCTGCCACGTTGTCCGGCTCGACAATCCAGCCGGTCTCTCCATCACTGACAATTTCCGCCGGCCCCCCCCGACGGTAGGTGATCACCGGCACGCCACAGGCCAAAGCTTCCACCGCCACCAGGCCAAAGGCCTCCACCCACTTGGGGGTCATGATCAAGGCCGAGCATTGCCCCAAGATCCGCTGCATTTGTGGGGTGGGCAAAAACCCTCGGTAATCCAATTGGGCATGTGGGTACTGCTCTTGGATCTGCTGCCAGTAGCCTGGCTCTTGCAGGTGGCCTAGGATCACCACCGGTCTTCCCGTCTGCTCGGCCAGGGCAGCACAGTCTTCCAGGCCCTTCTCCGGGGCAATGCGCCCAATCCAACACAGGGATCCATTTCCCTTTGGCACAAAGTCGTAGAGGCGCAGATCCACCCCGCAGGGCAGATAGACGAAGGGATCCCGGCCTGCAGCCATTTCGGCTCGGGCAAAGGCAAAGGTCTGGGCTTGCGCCCGCGAATGCACCGCCAGCCGGCCAGGGTAGCGATGGGCAATGTGCTCTAGAGCCTGATCGACAGCATCGCTGAGGGATCCCATGCTGACGATGTGGGCCACGGGGGTACGGAAAAAATCCGTCAAATAAAATGAGAGCCAATCGTAGCTCCAGTTCACGATTAGATTGAACTGGTCTTGCAGGTGGGCAGCCCGCTGCCACAGGTTGGCCAGCAGAGAGGGGGTGTGGATCAGAACCGGCTGATCGCGGCGCTGGGTTTGCGCATAGGCCGGGGGAAGGCCCGCCACCGGCTCGATCACCTCCTCCGGCAACTCCGCCATTCGGGATCCCACAGGGGCCAACACCCGCACTTGGGATCCCATCTGGAGTAAGACACGAGTCAGGTTGGCCAGATTGAGCTCCACCCCACCACCGGCCCCGGATCCCAGAGGCCCAACGGGGGTGGAGAGGAAGAGGTAGCGGTAAGGGCAAGCCATCGGGAGAGTCTCGGCAGCTCAGCCCATTATCTTCTCAATCCGGATACCCGACTCCTTTTGCCTGGTCTCAGAGCCCCCAGCCTGCCCAGAACTTTATGAGGCTTTGGCTACAAAAATTTCTCCCTTCTCCACCTTGACCTTGTAGCTGGTCAAGTTTTCCTTGGCCGGGCCACGGGTACGGCTGCCATCGGCAGCAAAAGCCGCGCCGTGACAGGGGCAGACAAAGTTCTCACCCCGCCAGTTCACATCACACCCCTCATGGGGACAGGCGGCATCCAAAGCCAGCAGAGAATCTTCTTTTTGTGGATCCCCTACCAACCAGAGGGTGACGGTGTTTTTCCCAAAGGCGTTTTCCACCTTGAAGGGCCCATCTTTGAGATCGGCCAGGGTGGCAACTTTCACAAACTCCGGCTCAGAAGCCTTAGAGCCAGAAGCAGTTCCCTGGGCCAGGGCAAAACGGCGCCGGGCAAACCCAGGTAACCAACCCACCAATGAGCCAAACCCGAGAGCCAGCCAGCGAAGAAAACCACGACGATTGTTGTACATGGCCATGTGTCCTTGGAGGTGTGCAAAATGTACGTCATGAGCCAGCAAAAGACCGGCCCCTTCAGAAGGGATCCCTGTGCAAATGCTGCCCTTAGCATCTTATTACACCGGTTATTACACCGGAACAGTTTCGGCCAGGGCCGAACCGCACTTTTTCCGGCTAGAGTAGGCAGCAGCAGGCACCCTGGCTGCTTGAGTATCGGGTTGGCGGGAGGGGATCCCTTTGGGCTGGTGCACGACTGGAGCCTAGGGTCGGGAGGTAAACAGCTCAGCAACCGTGCAAACAAAGCCAGGCAACAGAGGGGAAGACAGGGAATCCTGAGCCAACAGCGTTTCTACCAAGACCAACTGGGCCTGTTGTCGGCGATACACCTCTACTCTCTGAGCCAGCCGATCGACGATCCAGTACTCCTGCACCCCATGCACAGAGTAGAGTTTCCGTTTTGCCAAGCGGTCTCGATCCTCATGAACTTTTCCAGGCGATAGGACTTCAACCACCAGCTCAGGGGCACCCCGAAAATGTCCTGCTTCATCTTGAATCTGTGATAGCCGCTCATAACTAACCCAAACAACATCGGGAGATACACTGTCCGAGTCAGAAAAAACGAGACCTGGCATAATGGAAGGCTCGCCCAGCCCAGTCTCGAGCGACCATTGATCCAGCAGTGAGAAAATCCGCCCGGCCAGGTGCTGATGTTTGTGATGAGGAGAGCGAGTCACCAGCAGTTCTCCGTCGATGATCTCGTAGCGGATCCATTCATTCTCTGGCAGAGCCTCGATATCCCGAATAGTCCAGCGTACTTCTGTGGCAGTCATTGGCTATCCCTATAGCGATGGATGCGCTATGCCCAGGGCACCCTGCTGCTATACCTACGGCACTGGGCCGACAACTGCAACGCTGTCGCAACGGCGGGAACCACACTTGGCATAGCCAAATCCTAACCCAGGATCCCGTTCACAGAAGCGGGACGGAGTCCTTCCTCTCTGGCCACGACGGCTCAATGGGTAGAGCTTCTACGGAGCTGAACTATTGGTTGAGCTATCGTGGGGGGCTAGTTGGGATAGATGCGCAAGCGGCGGTTGGGCTCTTCCCCAAAGCTTTGGGCCCGCAGGTGGTAATGTTCCACCAACTGGTGTTGGAGCTTGCGGATCAGAGGCGAACGGGGCAAAAGTTCCACCGGCTGAGACTTGGGAATGACGATCTGCTCCACCGCCAGGCGGGCCTCTTCCAGAGCTTCGGTTTCATCACCTGAGCTGGCGCGAATGAACAGCTCCAGGTCGGAGTCGGATCCATCTTCGCTTTGGATGTTGAGGATGTGGCGCAGGGCACGGGCCAAGGCAATTAGGGTATTGGCCTTGACGGTATGAATCGGGATCTGGCGGGAGTGGGCCATCTGCTGGATCTTGGAGCGGCTGCGCACCTGGGATCGCAAAGCCAAGACAATATCTGCCCCATCCAGGTCTTTGGTGACATCCGCCGGCAGTTTCAGGGTTTGGATCACCTGCTCCAGGTAGAAGCGGCTCACGCCGTAGGGGTAGATCATCAGTGGCCCATCGGGATTCTGCTGCCGTTCTGTCGGGGCCAGGGCGGATCCCTCCCAGTCCAAATCTTCTTCTTCGTCAGAGGCGGATTCTGCTCTGGATTCAGCCACCACTTGAGCTGCAGGACGGGATCCCGCTGGCGTCAACGGGACAGAGTTTTCTGGTCTCCTATCCAGGAGCCCCGCTTCTCCTCGCTGCTGCGGGCGACTTTCGAGGGGTTCTGAGGGCAGAGCTTCCATCTGTCCAGAGCGTTGCCATCCTCCCCGCTCCCGTGCTGCGGAGATTGGGCTGCCGACAGGGGGCCATTGGGGGCCGGATAGGGCCGAGCGCCCGTTCGCGCCAGCGTTGCTCCGCACTATCACCACCTGGCCGCGTTCGTCTAGACTGCGGGTTTGGGTCAGGGGCTCGCGGTTGCGCAAGAGGCGATCCACAGTGGCAGCCACATCTTCATGGATGACCCAGCGGGATCGCTCCAGCATCTCTATGGCAATCTCAAACGTGGGGGGGGCTTTGCGCTCCAACACACTCTTTTGAGAGCCGCGCCGCCGTGCCTCTTCATCTCCCAGGGTGACGGATTGGATCCCGCCCACCAAGTCCGAGAGGGTGGGATTTTTGATCAGGTTGTCAATGCGATTGCCATGGGCAGTCGCCACCAGTTGCACCCCCCGTTCGGCAATGGTACGAGAGGCCAAGGCCTCCAGTTCGGTGCCGATCTCGTCGATGACCACCACTTCGGGCATGTGGTTTTCCACTGCCTCAATCATCACCTTGTGCTGCAGCTCTGGGCTGGCCACCTGCATCCGCCTGGCGCGGCCAATGCCTGGATGGGGCACGTCGCCATCGCCCGCAATCTCATTGGAAGTGTCGATAATAACCACTCGTTTGCCCAGATCATCCGCCAGTACACGGGCAATTTCCCGCAAGGCCGTGGTTTTACCCACCCCCGGTCGGCCCAGCAACAGCATGGAGCGCCCCTGCTCCACCAAATCGCGGATCATGCTGATCACGCCGATAACGCAGCGACCCACTCGACAGGTGAGGCCGATGATGGTGCCTTGGCGGTTGCGAATGGCACTGATCCGGTGCAGGGTAGAGGCAATGCCTGCGCGGTTGTCGCTGCTGAACTCTCCAACCCGGCTGATTACCTGATCCAAGTCAGCCCGGGTGATCACGTCTTCTGAGAGGTAATCGGCAAAGCCAGGGAAGCGGGCTTCGGGACGGCGGCCCAAATCCAACACCACCTCCAGCAATCGATCCAGGTGGGGATGCTGTTCTAGGCGCTGGCGAATTGGAGCCGGCAGGATATCCAAAAGTTTGCCCAGGTCGTCGCTGTATTGAACTTGGCCGGGAAAAAAGTGCTCCGCACCGCTGACGCAAACGGCACGTTCAGCACTTTCCGAATCCACCGACGGACTTGAGGTTGAGGGCTGTACGGGGAAACTCATGGCTGAGCAACGTCGTTAAACGCAGGAAAAACAGGTTTGCTTATCAGCAATGGAAAGTGCTCCGCACCGCTGACGGGAACGCCGCTTCACTTGCTGCACCAACTGCTTGGCCAACGGGATCCCTGCCGCCAATCCAGGATGCCATCCCGACTCCGATGAGCTGTGAGCTGGCCCTTCCAGATAAGCTGACACCAACTGCCGCGCATAGCTGCCGAAGGCTACCCCTGCCACCGGCCACCGGGGATCCAACAGCGGCACCGTTTGGGCGTTGGTTCCTCCTGCCAATTGCACATAGCCTGGCAGACCCATATTCAGTACCTTCTCGGCCAACTTTAGGGCAGCTTTGCCGGTGCCAGCTCCAATATCCCCACTCATAGGCCGACCATCCACCTGCCAGATCAACACCTCCGGCAAGGGATCCATAAGAGCCAACAGATCCCTCAAATAAGCCTCTAGGCCCGGACCATCGTTAAAGCTAATCGAGATGGCCTGGAGCTGGGGGAGCCAGGGCTTCAGGGATCCCCACAATTGCTCGAATGGCCCCTGGCGACCGATGCAGGTGTGGATCTCCACTGCCTGAATGCCCAGCTCGACCAAAGGCGGCAAAACCTCCGACAAAGGGACTTGGTAACCGAAGGTGGCAATGCGCCGGTGGGGGCAAACCGGCTCGCAGCGCCCACAGCCGTAGCACAGCTCTGTCTGGATGTGGACTTGAGCAGGAAGGGCTGCCTGAGTCAAAGCATGAGGGGGACAAACTGCCAGACAAGGCTGAGGACAGTCGGCAGGACAGGCGGAAGCCGTTAGCACTGCCTTGCGGAAATGCACATCTTCACCGTCATTGACGCTGACCATCAGCCAAGGGGATCCCGCCTGGGGATCTTCGGCTTGTGCCCGCTGGATTCCTTGTTGAGCGGCCCGCACAATGGCCGGATCGGCAGCAACATCAATGCAGTCTGCCCCGGCCAGCGTGTAAAGGAAGGCCAGCTCCCGAACCGAGGGCAAGTGGTGGAGACTTGCGCCACAGATCAACTTAAACCAAGTACCCTGTTGCAGCGAGGCGGTTGGCAAGGTCACAGGCAAGAGAAACCGCTAGCAGGATGGAAATCTGAGCTGCCGGCCATCTACTTGAGATGGTAGCAAAGAAACTTCGAGGATCCTGAAGAGAGGTTCAGGCGCTCTGCAGAGGTTGCCAGCGAATTGACCGTTCTCGGCCCAGCTCCACGACAAACTTCACTCCCCTGTCTTCCCGGCTCAGCTTCACCAGGTAGGAGAGTTCCTGCTGGCTGAACACATGCCCTTCGTAAAACCAGAACACCAACCCCTTGGCCTTGGGGGGCAAGGTGGCCCGATACTGCTCGATCAACGCCGGAAAGAAATAGGTGCGCCGCTCCGATTTGCCCAGCGTGGCCGGCCGTACCCCATGAGTGCACGTCAAATAGCTGGCCAGATCCCCGATTCCCTTGCTGGAGAGCGTGACCACCTCATACCCAGCTCCGCGCAGCCGCCGCAGGTAATGTCCTTCGGATCCCCCTTCTGGGGTTACAAAGATGGCCAAAGCCCCAGCTTGCTCCAGTTGCTGCACAAACTTTGCACCTGAGCCGACCAGCAGCATAGGAAGAACTCCATGACTCGTCTACGGTTGGACAAGCAGCCCGCCTGCGCCCATTGTAGCGGGATGAGGTCTGAAGCCGGGGATAGAAGCTGCTGATGGAACCCATAGAACATTTGCTATCTCCCTGCTTTGTGGAAGGAACCGTAAAGAAGAGTTAAGATACGGGTATCTGCTTGCAGGTCTCAACCCCCAGGTGACGGAAAAGGCGGATGGATCCCCCCAGGTAGGGATGACCCCTCTGTCACTTACACAGTGGCCCCAGATGAACCTCACTATGCGACGACGCGAGCTATTGACTTTGGCGGTGGCCGGGTTCATCACAGCACCCCTCAGCTTGGCAGGAGAGCAAAGAGCAATGGCCCAACAGACTTATCCCTTCACCAAAACCGACGCCGAGTGGCGGCAACTGCTCACCGAAGAGCAATACTATGTGCTGCGCCAAGAGGGCACTGAACCCCCCTTCCGCAACGCTTACTATGACAACAAGGCCCCAGGCATCTACGTCTGTGCTGGCTGTGGGCAGGAGCTGTTTTCCTCAGCGGCCAAGTACGACAGTGGCACCGGTTGGCCCAGCTTTTGGGAACCCATTGCTCCTCATGTGATCGGCACCAAGACAGACTGGAAATTGTTTGTGCCCCGCACAGAAGTCCACTGCTCCAACTGCGGCGGGCATCTGGGGCACGTGTTTCGGGATGGCCCCCCGCCCACGGGTTTGCGCTACTGTATCAATTCTGCTGCCCTCAAGTTCATCCCAGCCAACACCTAGAAATCCTCTTGGCCCCAGCTAGAACTGAGCCACCTGTCTGGGTAAGCCCATGTCGGACTACACTTTCTTAGATGCCGCTGCGATCCTGCTGCGGGAGGGCCTAGAAGCTCTCTTGGTGCTGGTGGCGCTGCTGGCTCTTTTGAGCAGGAGTGGACAATCGGCTCAGAAGCGCTGGGTGTGGCTAGGGGGATCCGCGGGCTTGCTGGCAGCGGTGATGCTTGGCCTGCTGGTGAAGCTGTTTTTCCAGCAGATGCTTACCCACACGCGGCAAGAGGTGCTGGAAGGGATCACCGGGCTGGTGGCAGCAGGTTTGTTGTTTTCGGTCAGCCTTTGGTTGCACCGCCGGGCTGCAGTGGCTTCTTGGCAAACCTTTGTGCAGGAACAGGCGCAGGCGGCACTGGCCACCGGTCAAGTGTTTTCCTTGGCTTTTCTGGCGTTTATGGCGGTGTTTCGCGAGGGGGTGGAAACGGTGCTGTTTTATGTAGGGTTGGCCTCTTCCCTCTCGGCAAAGGATTTTTGGGCGGGGATCGGCCTGGGATCCCTGGTGTTGGTGGGGGTGGCGATCTTGTTGCTGCAGGTGGGGCTGAAATTGCCGCTGGGAGTTTTTTTCCGAGGTCTAAGTCTGCTGATTTTCTATTTGGGCTTTAAGTTTTTGGGCAGTGGCTTGCACGCTTTGCAGGTGGCAGACTGGCTGCCCATCACTCCTCTAGCGGGGATCCCAAAGCTGCGCTGGCTGGGCATATATCCCACTTGGCAGACGCTGCTCCCCCAACTGGTGCTGCTGGGAATGGCTCTCGCCTTGTGGGTGGGGCAATGGCTGCGGGCTGATCCTGCTCGGAAGCTTTCTTGAAAAATGCTCTCCAGCAGCACTGGGGATCCCACAAGCCATAAGTTTGACGGATCCCTATCCTGCTTTTGATGGATGGCAATGATGCAGGTCACAATTTTATAGTCGTTTCAGGTTAGGACATTTATAGTCGTTTCAGGTTGGGACAAGGCGACCGAGGTACTGGGAAAAGCCTTCTGGCCCTCTGCATCTAGTGTTTTAAGTGCGAGTGCAGTGTCCTAGTTTGAATCAACAAAATGACCCTAAAGAGAAATCGCTCTGTACGTTGCGCCTGAAACCGCACCCAGTCAAGCCTTCTGGCCCAAGAAAGCAAAGCCCACCGGCAGGGATCCGGCAGGCCGCTGGATTTTGTCGGAGATCCCCGGTAGGAACTCCTGGCGACCGCTACGGAATCGACAGAGAGCATCCACACTATAGGGTTTCCGAGAATCAGGTGTCGTAGACCCGGCACTCAACCGCATCTGGGTTTTCGGCGCAGTGTTGCTCTAGGCTGCTGGGAGTCCTTGGCTGGTGGCTACGAGCTGCCAGCACTTCTTCAACTGCGTCCCAGGCCGCACGGCAGTGGGGATCCCCTTCGCCGTACTCAGAGCAGACGTTGCGAGCATTTTCCAGCTCTTTGGCGATCACTTCAGACAGTCCCATGTTCTCAAGCTCCTTTAGACTAGATGGGGCCGGTGGCCCGCCAATGTAACCGGTTGACGCAGATCTGCAAAGATCTGGTGTAATCGCGGATCAACAGGTAGAAACCAGCCGATCCAGACGGGGAATGAGTCCAGGATAATGACCTCGTGCCAACCGAGTTGATCACTTGGATACATTCACTATTCTAAACAGGGGCACCAGGGGGGTGCAGCTACGCTTTTGCGATCTCTTTGGGATCAGGATACGCAGGGATCTCTTAGGTTCCAAACAGTTGTTCAATCCGTTGTCGCACTTGCTGCGGGGATCCCTGTTGACGCACTTGACCTTCCGAGAGAAAAATCGCTCCGTCTGCCCACTCCAGTTCCGCCAGCCGATGGGTTACCCAGAGGGCGGTGATGCCCTCTTGATCCACCAGTTGCCGGATGCACCGCAGCAAGTCCGCCTGGCTATCGGGATCCAACAGAGCTGTCGGCTCGTCCAAAAGCAGCACCTCACTGCGCCGGGCCAAGGCCCCTGCCACCGCCACCCGTTGCTTCTGTCCGCCGCTGAGGCCGTGGATGGGCCGACGGATCAGGTGCTTCAATCCCACCTGCTCCAAAGCTGTTTCCACTCGCCGGTGAATTTCCGCCAAGGTCATAGCTTCTGCCCCCAAGCCAAAGGCTACATCGGCTCCCACGGTGGGCATGAACAGTTGGTGATCCGGATTTTGAAACACATAGCCCAGCCGACCGCGAATCTCCAGGTGGCCCGAAAGGGGCTGGGGATGGGTCAGGGATCCGGACAACAACTGCAGCAGAGTGGACTTGCCGCTGCCATTGGGCCCCAACAGCATCCACAACTGGCCCTTGGGGATGACAAAACTGCATGCCTGTAAAACCGGCGGACGTTCCGGCCAAGCAAAGGTCAGGCCCTCCACCCGAATGGCCACCTCAGACATGGGGATCCCTTGCGGCAGAGAGAAAGGAGCTGTCCTCAGCTTTGCAACTGGGCCAAAAAACCGGGACGGGCTCCCATGGGGCTGGCGCTGCCCGACTTAGGAGTCATTTGCACGCCACACAGCTCACCGGTGAGCAGGAACACCTTTTTGCCGGTGCGGTCGCAGGTCAGCTCCAAACTCTGGGGGGATCCGCTCCGCAAAGCATTGACGATGCTTTGGTAGGCCCGGTTGGCCGCTTCTTCCTCTTTTTGGTGGACAACGATAGGGGCAGGGTTCCCTTTCAGGAGCAGTTCCAGAGTGTACATGGCTGACCGTTGTGTAGTGGGCCGTGGATAGAAGAGAGGCACCAAGAGGGCCCCGTTCGTGACAGCAGGACAGAGTCTTTTTCCAGTATCGCAGGTTGGGCCAGGATACCGGGATAGGAGAATTTCTCTCGCCAGACTAGGCCAGGCCCGTGCCGAGAAAAGGCAGCAGGCTGATCAGCAATAGGCCCAAAGTAGCTAGGGATCCCGCCAAAAAGGAGAGGGAGCGCCCAATGGGAATATCGGCAATGTAGAAAAAGTTGTAGAGCAGCCGCGCCAGCAGAAACACCCCACACAACACGGCTACCCCTTCGTCGCCGCTGAGGCCAAAATACCAGGGATCCGAGTGGGGGCCAGTGATGTAGGCAATCAACGCTGCTGCCGCAAACGTCCCAAAGGTCTCAAACCCGTTGGCATGAGCCCAGGTGGCCCGCTGTCCATAGGGAGGTAGCCTATCGAACATAGCCCGAGGGGCATGCAGGTCGTAGCCAACGCGGGCACGGGCATAGCCCACCACCCCCATAGGCAAATAGACCAAGAGCATGGCTGCCGCGATAGAGAACAGGGGGATAGCTGCGAGAGGAAGGCTTGGCAACATAAGGCAAAAGGACGGTGCAAGATAACAGGGGAGAGGAAGGAGCCCAGCTCGGGCAGGAGCTATTGCCGGGAAAATCAACACCAGGATCATTATCTACCGGGCTGGCTAGCCGGGCAGAAGCCTGATTGGGTGATTGATGCTTGCGTCAGGAGATCTTGCGGATTTGCCGGCGGCGCTCCTCATATTCAGCGCGGGTGATCAAGCCCTGTTTCAACAGGCTTTCCAACTGCTGTTCGGGATCCCGAGCTTCTCGGCCTTCCACACTCGTCCACTCCAGCTCGATCAACCCTCGATTGAATCGAAAATCGAAATCGGCATTGCTCATGGTCAGGATCCACAGCCCTTCCAGCAAACAAAGGGCGCGTACCCCGTAGCTGAGGATCTGCAGCGGGATGGAAGGAACGAACACCATCAGCCCCGCCACCAAGTAGCCCCAGCCCCAGCGTTGGTGCCCCATATAGAAGCGCTGCAACCCTGGGATCAGCACCCCCAGCATCGCCAGCCAACCGGCCACCTCTCGGATCAACCGCCGACGATCCTGTGGGGGCGTATCAGGATCCCTGCTCTCGGCCATAACCTGCACCCGCTAGATGTGCCATTAAGCTAGCTCAGTTTTGGCCCCATCAGGAACTTGGATCAAACCTCAGACTACTTTTGAGCAGAATCCTGCCGCCTATACTTGATGCTTGATGGGGGCAGTTCGGGGAAGGAACATGGCAGAGCGGGAGCTATCGGTAGCGATCTTGGCAGCAGGCAAAGGCACCCGGATGCGGTCGCGGTTGCCCAAGGTGCTGCACAAGTTGGGATCCCTGTCTTTGATCGAGCGGCTGCTGCGCACGGTGCTAACCTTGAAACCCCACCGCTGTCTGGTGATTGTGGGTTATGAACAGGAGCAGGTGCGCCAAGCCCTGCGGGAGTACCCGGTTGAATTTGTGGAGCAGGCCCAGCAACTGGGCACCGGACACGCCGTTCAACAACTGTTGCCCGTCTTGGGCGAGTTTCAGGGGGATCTGCTGGTGATCAATGGGGATGTGCCCCTGCTGCGGGTGGAAACCCTGCAAGCTTTGGTGGAGCACCACCGCCGGATGAACCCAGCGGTAACCTTGCTCTCGGCTCAGGTGGTGGATCCCTATGGCTACGGACGGGTGTTTTGCGACGCCCAACAGCGGGTGCTGGAACTGGTGGAAGAGCGAGACTGCACCCCGGCCCAACGGCAAAATCGCCGCATCAACAGTGGGGTGTATTGCTTCCACTGGCCGGCTCTGGCTCAGGTTTTGCCCCATCTCAACCGCAACAACGCGCAGCAGGAGTACTACCTAACGGATGCCGTCAAGCGGGTGGGCAAAGCCATCGCTCTGGATGTTGCCGATCCGCAAGAAATTGTGGGCATCAACGACCGCCGCCAACTGGCCCAGGCGTACCAGATTTTGCAGGATCGCCTCAAAGAAGACTGGATGGAAGCCGGGGTCACCTTTGTGGATCCCGATAGCAGCAGCCTGGAGGAAACGGTGGAATTGGCCCCCGATGTGATCATCGAGCCGCAAACCCATCTGCGAGGGGTGTGCCGCATTGGGCCGGGAACCCGCCTGGGGCCAGGCAGTTGGATCGAGTCCAGCGAGATTGGATCCGGCTGTCACATTCTCTACTCGGTGGTTAGCCACAGCCGCATCGGCAACCAGGTTTGGATAGGCCCCTACGCCCACGTGCGCCCCCACAGCCAGATTGGGGATCATTGCCGCATCGGCAACTTTGTCGAAACCAAAAACGCTCAGATTGGATCCCACAGCAATGCTGCCCACCTGGCCTACCTGGGAGATGCCAAGCTGGGATCCCAGGTCAACATCGGCGCGGGCACCATCATCGCCAACTACGACGGCCAGCAAAAACACTTTACTGAAATTGGGGATCGCAGCAAAACAGGCGCCAACTCGGTGTTGGTAGCTCCTTTGCAGGTGGGATCCGATGTCACCATTGCTGCCGGCTCCACTATCCCTGCCCGCTACCCCCTGCCGGATGACTGCTTGGTGATCGCTCGCTCCCGCCCGGTGGTCAAGCCTGGTTGGCGACTTGGGATCCGCTCCTCCCGCCCCCAGGAGCCCCAGCCCATTCCGCCGGGATCCCTCAAGATTTATCCCTTGCGCCTTTTCCCCGGCCAAGATCTCAAGCAGGAACTGGAGCGAGTGGCCCGGCAGCAGCCCTTGCAAGCGGGGTTTGTCCTCAGCGCCGTCGGCAGCCTCAGCCAAGCCACCCTGCGCCTGGCCGACCAAACGGAGGATCACCTGTTGTCGGAACGCCTGGAGATCCTGGCCCTGAGTGGATCCCTGTGCCCTGACGGAGTCCATCTCCATCTCACCGTTGCCGATGCCCGAGGCCAAACCTGGGGGGGACACCTGCGCCCCGGCTGCCTCATCTACACCACCGCCGAAATTGTCCTCGCCGACAGCCCGGAGTATCGCTTCTCCCGTCAACCGGATCCGGCCACCGGCTACCCGGAGTTGCACATCCAACCCGTGGCAGGGGATCCCTACTGGTCGTCCCCACTCTCTCAACCCAAGCAAAACCCGCAGACAAAAGAGGACTCCGTCCCGCTGACGCGAACAGAGGACACGGTGACCGGGATCCCTTCTTGAGCCCCCACTGCCGGTGAACGAGGGTATATTGGCTAACATGTAGCAGTGGGTCATCAGTACCCCGTTGAGCAGTTAGAAATTATTAAGCTTAACGCACGGATGGCAGTATCCGGCCATGCCCCGAGTGACAACTGCTGACGAGCTGCTGACGGAATACGCCTCTGGCGAGCGCAACTTTCAGGAATCCAACCTGGTGGGGGTGGACTTGGTGCGCTCCAACTTGCAAGGGGTGAATCTGAGAGGGGCCAACCTCTCCTTTGGCAAGCTGAGTGGCATCAACCTGCAGGAAGCCGATTTGCGCGGCGCCGATCTCAGCTCGGCCAACTTGATGGGGGCCAACCTCCGCGGGGCCAATCTTTGGGAAGCCAACTTAATCGGCGCGGATCTCAGCTTTGCCGACTTGCGGGAAGCCAACTTGCACGGTGCCTACCTTTGGGAAGCCAAGCTAACCCGTGCACAACTGCAGGGATCCGATCTCAGCGGGGCAAAAATCGGCGGAGCAGTGCTGACCGGCGCTGACCTCAGCGGAGCCATCCTACCCGACGGGAGTGTGCGGGCTTGAGCCACCCGCTCCGAAAGACCTATACAACACTGTTCGCGCAGCGTCGCGTAGCGACAACGCAGTCCAGCCCTTTCAGCGTTGTTCTTTCAGCGTTGTTGCTTTCTTCCTGCTTCCACGACTCATAGCTAGTAGTAGGCTGTAAACCTACAATCCCGCCAGAGGAATCTCCACAGGCGTAACTTCCCCCAGAGCTTGGGGTAGTTGTGTACAGGTTGAGTGCGGCGCTTAAGTCGCAGTCCAGCTCAAAACCGCAGCGCTTTGTCCACCGCTCCATAAATAAAAAAAAATAGCATCAGTTCCCGCCAGTCGCAGTCGCGGCAGCGTTGCGTAGCAACATAGCGGTGCGTAGCACTGTCGCGGTAGCGGCGCGGAGCGCTAAAGTCCAGTAAAGTTCAGTCCACGCTGGATTAGAGGTTGTCCCCCAGCAGGCAAGGCAGAATAGAACTGTTGCAACGGGATCCCCAATGCTACTGCTGTTCAACTTGGTCTTGACACTGCTGCTGGCTTTGGCAGTGGCAGTCCTGGCCGGACAAAACCCCACCACCCTGACTGTACATTTTTTGATGTGGCGCTCGGTGGAGCTGCCTTTGGGATTCGTCATCGCCGTGGCCGTTGGCCTAGGTCTGTTGACGGTGGGGCTGGGCTCTCTCCTCTGGCCTGGGCGCAGCTTTTCTGCCACCGCCCGCCAATTACAAGAGCGGGTGCGCCAACTGGAAATGCAGGATCAACCGCCCCAATAACGCACAATTCCCAAAGGGATCCCCCTGCTTTCTGGCTTTGGCTCAACGGCTTCGCTCCCGCCGTTAACTTGCTGGATGATCTTGTGGGTGGCCCTGAGGAAAGCGTGCCGAAATAGCTCGCCGACCGAGACTGGGCGTAAGCTGAGAAAGGATCCCTTCGCCGTCTGCTTGAACAGTGCGTATCTCCAACCGTAACCATGGCTGATTCCCAACCCACTTCTCTCGATAGCTCTCCCCAAGACCCACGGGCTCTGCGCAAAGCCCTGCGCGGATCCAGCACCTACTTTGCCAAGGGGTTTGAAGAACACAAGGATCAAGCTCAACTGGAGCTGCAAACCACCTACAAAAGCCCCCTTGTGGAGCAAATCCGCGCCCAGGCTTACCGCTATCAGCGGGGTGACATCACCATTCACCTGGCCAAAGCCTTTGGCTTTTGCTGGGGTGTGGAACGGGCGGTGGAATATGCCTACGAAGCGCGGCGGCGCTTTCCGGATCGGCAACTGTGGATCACCAACGAGATCATCCACAACCCTTTGGTGAACCAGCACCTGAAGGAGATGGGGATCCGCTTTGTGGAGAAAGGCCCGGACGGCAAGAAGGACTTTTCTCAGATCCGGCCCCAAGATGTGGTGATCTGGCCTGCTTTTGGGGCGAGTGCCTCGGAAATGGCGTTTTTCCGGTCGCAGGGCAATGAGATCGTCGATACCACCTGCCCCTGGGTTTCCCGTGTGTGGAACCAAGTGGACAAGCACCGCGCGGCTCAATTCACCTCTGTGATCCACGGCAAGTACAACCACGAGGAAACCGTAGCCACCAGCTCCTTTGCCGAAAAATATCTGGTGGTGCTGAACCTGGAAGAAGCAGAATGGGTCGCTCGCTACATTTTGCAAGGCGGAGATGCGGCAGAATTTCGGCGGCGCTTTGGCAAGGCCACTTCCCCCGGTTTTGATCCGGATCGCGATCTAGAGCGGATCGGCATCGCCAACCAAACCACCATGCTAGAGGGGGAGACCCGCGCCATTGCCAAGCTCTTTGAGACCACCATGCTGCGCAAATATGGCCCCCAGGAGTTGGACAACCACTTCATGAGCTTCAACACCATCTGCAATGCCACCCAAGAGCGGCAGGATGCCATGTTCGAGCTGCTCGAGCAGCCTTTGGATGTGGTGGTGGTGATCGGGGGGTTTAATTCCTCGAATACCACCCACCTGCAGGAAATTGCTCTGGCTAAGGGCCTGCCCTCCTTTCATATCGATGGTCCTGACTGCATCCAACCCGACAACCGCATCCGCCACAAGCCCCTTCACCAAGACCCAACAGTTACCGAAGGGTGGCTGCCCGCTGGGCCAGTGCAAATTGGCATTACCTCCGGCGCCTCTACCCCAGACCGCGTTGTCGAAGAGGTAATTCAACGCATTTTCGCCCTGCGTGAAGAACCCTGGCGGATCCCTGCCTAGGGATCCCTTCCCTCTCCCTCTTGAGCGTGCTCAACACCCTTTTTCAGGTTTATCCTCCCTTGCTGGGCTGGACGCTGCTGGGTTTTTTGCTCCAGAAGGGGCTGCCCGGCGGCTGGAAGCGTTGGCTGGATCCCCACGCCCTAGGGCGGTTCATGTTCTGGGTGGGGGTGCCCCTCAGCATTGTTGGGTTTATGCAGGGGGTGGATCTGTCGGGCCAACTCTGGGTCGCCCCTCTGATCTGTTGGCTGTCGGTGGGGCTGGGGTTTGCCTTGACCAGCGCCTGGATGTGGTGGCAGCACCGTGGTGTGGGGGATGTCCCCAACTGTTGGAGCAGCGCACAGCAGGGCAGCTTTCACCTGACCGCCACTCTGGGGAACACCGGGTATTTGGGCTATCCCATCTGCTTGGCTGTGGCCGGAAGGGCTTACTTTGGCTGGGCCCTGTTTTATGATCTGCTGGGCACTCTGTTCATGGCCTACGGGTTTGGCGTGTGGGTGGCCAGCCGCCATGGCAGTTCCCATGCTCAACCCTGGCAGGTGGGCCTCCACATTTTGCGCACCCCTGCTCTTTGGTCGTTTGCGATGGGCCTGCTGCTGACGCGCGAACCCCTGCCGGGTTGGCTCTCTCAAGCGTTGGCGGCTTTTGCCTGGAGCATGATCCCGCTTAGCTTGATGATCCTGGGGATGCGGCTGGCCCAGGTGAAGCGCTGGGGATCCTTTCTTCCCGCCGGAGTGGCCCTCTTGATCAAGATTGTGATCGTGCCGCTCTTGGTGGGAATCGGCCTCGCCTTCACCCCCTATCCGCCTCTGGCCAAGCTGGTGCTGATCCTGCAGACCGGCATGCCTCCCGCCATCGCCACCCTGGTGCTCACGGAAGAGTACGACTTGGATCGGGAAATTACCGTCACCGCCTTGGCCGTGGGGTACTTGGCCGCCTTGCTGACCTTGCCCCTCTGGCTGGGGCTATGGGGATCCTAGTAGGCCAGATGAGACAAGGTTTGCTCAAGGTAGTGATGCACGAGTTGATCCAGCTCCGCTTCCTGGCTGGGCAACTCCCGTCCCTGGAGCCATCCTCGAAAACCTGAGCTTTCCACAATGGCCTGTCGCAAGGGCTTCCAAACCGCTTGCGCGCGCAGTGCTGCCAAGGCCTCTGGCCCGCTAAAGTGCTCCGCACCGCTATCGCGAGTGTGAACGGAGCTGAGAGCAGGATTGGTCATGAGAGGAAGGTGAGTAGGAGTGATTCACCCTCAGAATAGCCTGGATCCCAGTTGGCTTTGGCTCTCTGGGATACAAATCTCCCCCTCTGTTCTGAACAAGCCTTCTCTCAATCGCTCAAGCAAAACGAATCCATCACCATCAACTAACTGGCGCAAGAGGCCCAGGGATCCCTAAACAAACAATTGGCTGCGCTGCTCGACCCGCAAAGTTGGCCCCAAGGCATTGAGAAGAGAGACGCCGTAGCTGCGGGCAATGATGCGGCTATCCAAAATGGCCACCCATCGGGTGGGTGAGCTGGACTCTTCACGGGAATCAGGGCCCTGCCGCAGAGGGGCGACAGCCCGTTGCAACTGGGCAGCGGCCACCGGCAAAAGGTACTGACGGAACCAGTCCTGCTGGGTGCGTTGCAGATATTGTACCCGTCCGGCCACCCTTGGGTCTTCCACAGAAGGGAAAGGCAAAGTGGCAATCACCATCAGCTCAGGGCGCGGCAAGCCGGCCTTGTGGTGCAGCCAGTAGGGCCAGTCGCAGACCAAAATGCCCTTTTCGCCGGGGAACGGGCTGTTTACCCGCACCCGTGAGCCGAATTCGGCAGCCAAAGCCGCTCCCACCTGGGCTTGCAGAGGCTGATCCGACACCAACACCACCACAAAGCCTTGCGCCTGAGGGATCAGCTTTTTCAGCTCTTGCAGCAGGTGATCCCGAAATAGAGGGCTGTTGGGCAAGGGCAGGCGCGGCAAGTAGAGGGACAGCTCCGCCCCGCCGGAACGGGGCCAACCCTCGCCTGAGGCAAACCGCAACGGCGTCAGATCCGGCAAGCCCAACCGTCGCCGGTAGGTTTCCGCCTGGCGATCCAGATCCAGCGCTTCCCCGATAATCACCACCGGCTGTGTGGCCCAAATGGGGGCCAGCCAATCGTGCAGAGCCGTCGGGCTGTGGTGAAGGCTGAGGCGACCGGTTTCTCGGTCGGTTTCGGCCCACCAAATCCAGTGGGAAACGGGATCCCGCTCAGAGCTGAGCCGCCAGCGGATCTGATCCCAGGGATCCGGCAACCAGCCGGGGTAGCCTGTCACCAAAGACAGCGCAGCATCCAGGTGAACCAGTTCATCCGCTTGGAGCAGACAGCGGGCAAGAGGTCGCCGCAAAAGCTGCAGGGACAAATTGACCTGAACCTGGGAGAGCTGCTCTGCCTCAGCAGGGAAGAGCTGCCGGAGCTGTTGCCAATGGCTGGCTTCCAGGGTCACTGTCAGCGCCTGGTAGGCCCAATCCTCCAGGTCTTCGGCTCCGTCGAGGATCAGAGGGATCCCTGTTGGCACTTGCGAGGATCCCTTTCTCAGGCGAGCTTGCAGCCAATCCAAGGGATCCACCAACAGCAGCCCCTGGAAATCGGGATCCGGCCAGCGGTCTTTTTGCAGGACGGGCTTATGCAACTGCAGGGTGTGCTGTAGCCAGGGGATCTCTTCCCCCAAAATTTGCGCCTGCACAGGAGCTGTAGCGCAGAGCAAGGTGGGGTTGGGCCACATTAGGGCTGGCAGCAGGTAACTGAGGCGGTGCTGACCCCCGGCAGGCACCTGGATCAAGGTGCTGCGACCCAACCGCAACCCTCGCGCCACCATGCGAGCCATTGTTAACTGGTGGGGCCACAGGGCTTCGGGAGACTGCCGCAAAAGCTGCCGCAACTGTTGGTGGACTTCAACCTCGATCACAGTTCAGTACGTCGGGGATCTGCCACAGACGGTAGGGTGAACTAGCCTATTCTAGGGTAGAGAAGAAAACCAAATCCCATCTCTGGGGCGAGCGATGTCTCTTCTTTCTGCTGTTCCCACAGAGAGCCAAGCCACTGCACAGACGGGATCCCTGCTCCTAGACCGCTCCGGGTGGGGCCGTTTGCGTATGCGAGGATCCCCAGGCTTGGACTACTTGCACAACCAAAGCACTCAAAATCTGAAGGTTCTCCAGCCAGGGCAGGGGGCTGACACCGTTTTTGTAACTCCCACCGCCGGCATCCTGGATCTGGCAACGGTGTACGTGGGAGAAGAAGACTGCTGGATCTGGACCTCACCCCAGCGGCGCAGCCTGCTGATGCAGAGTTTGAGGCGCATGCTGCCTTTGGTGCGGGGAGCAGAGTTGAAAGATGAGACAGACCAGACCTTTGGTTTTGGGTTGCTGGGTTCCCAAAGTCAGGCTCTCCTGGAGAAGGTGGTGGGCTCAGAAGGGATCCCAACCGGCCCCTATGAGCACCGCACCGTGGAGATCCAGGGGATCCCTGTCCATCTGGCTTGGGGCACGGGTCTTGCCCAAGCGGGGTTTACCCTCTGGGGCACTATTGACCGAAAAGCAGCTCTTGAGGAATGCTTGCTCCAAGCCGGGGCCAAGCTGGCCGCACCTGAGCTGTGGGAAGCCCTGCGCCTAGAAGCGGGTCGCCCTGCTGCCGACCAAGAGCTGACCCCAGACTACAACCCCCTAGAAGCTGGCCTGTGGCAGGCTGTTTCCCTTGGCAAAGGTTGCTACGTTGGCCAGGAAGTCTTGGCCAAGCAAGTGACCTACAAGCGCATTCGGCAAACCCTGTGGGGGATCTCCCTTCAAGGAGAAGCTCATCCTGGCACAGAGATTTTGCGGCAGGGGGAAAAGATTGGGCTGCTGACCAGTGCGGGCCTAACTTCGCAAGGGTACTTGGGATTGGGATACGTGCGCACCAAATTCAATCCTGCCGAGGGCTTGGAAGTTGAAGTCGGCTCAGTGCCAGGAGTGCTGACCCGAATGCCGTTTTTGAGCTTCCCGCCCATTGTCTAGGATTGTTTTTGCGGCAGAAACCTCTCCTCTCCCACTGCAAGGGAGAAACACGGGCAAAGGATCCAGAACTCATAGGTCAAAGTGGCGGCGAAAGCGGGGATCCCGTTGATCCTTTTTGCGTCGGTTGCAGGTTTTGCACAACGTTTGCAGATTGCTGATATCGTTACTGCCCCCTTGGGCAATGGGGATGATGTGATCGATCTGAAGCTGAACCTCTGTGGACGATTTTCCGCAACTGCGGCAGCGGAAGCCATCTCTTTGGAAGACATACTCCCGCACGGATGCTGGAATTGGGATCCTCTTGCCAGATTTTCTCTCTTCCATCATTCATCCATGTTGCGCAGATCGTCCAGTGGAGACTCTTCATTTAGAGATTCTGACATCTCCTGTTCAGGCTCTTTTGTCAGAAACTCAGGATTGTCACGATAAAAGTCAATCGTAACTTCTACCCTTACTTTAACTCTACCGGTCTGCCAACAGTTGGTTTTAGGGGAAAGAACCGAGCATGGAACTCCTTTGTAGAAAAAATGAACTTTATCTTCAGGGGGGAGACCTGTTTGGATCTCAGACGAACTTAAGTAACTGTCTAGTCCACTTCCCATTTGGTCAAACCTTAGGAAATAGGAATGAATAAAGTCGCAAAGCTTAGAAATCAGGTAGACTCTGTTTTTGTTAACAAAAGTGATGACTCCGTCTCCCAGTTGGCTAAGATTGATGGATGTTTTTGTCATTTTATTCACCTCAAGACGTAGAGACAGCTTGAATAACCCGTAAATCGTCCAGTATAGAATCTCCTGACTTTCTAGGAATGCTATCTTGAGCTACTGCTCCAGAGTCTGTAGGTTGGTCATCGGGAACAAACTCGAAATAAACCTTGACCGATATTTTGCCAGAGATCCATGACTTTCTGGGCCGCAAGACTCGAGATTTTTCCCCATTTAAGAGAGTTGTAATACCTACTCGAACACTTCTCGAGTGAAGATGACTGTTTATCCGGTATGTCTCTGCAAAAAAATAAGAGGTAATTGCACTGTGCAAGGTACTTGGAAAGTAGATTTGATCACCAATCTCAACAACAGTTTCCCTATCATCCTCTCTCAGGACTATCGGATCAACCACTGTATTACCTCCTATTTTCACAGACTTTGCGAACCAACATCTTCACGAAGGTCATCCAGAGGGGATCCGCTGCTGCCCTCTGAGACTGTATCCTCTGGCTCAAACTCTACAGTGATCCGCAATCTGACTCTGCCTTTTTCCCAATCTTTCTTGCCCGGCACCAAGAGCTGACAAGCAAGTCCCTGCCCAAACCACTTCGCTTCTTGCATCAACTTTTCTTCTGGCTTGGGAGCAAGAAGGCTACTGGCAATGTTGAGCAAGTCTTCCGGCGGCAGGATCCCTGAGGATCTCAAGGCCGCGATGAACAAGCGATGCAGCTCTTCTTTCTTGGTCAAGTCCTCTTGGGCCGCTTTGACCAAGTTGGCAACCTTAAAAGTTTTCTCCCCTACGGAGAGGATCCCTTCTGGGTGCTGCTGTAGAGGTATCGATTTGGATCCCATGACTTTATCTCGATCAAGTGAAAGGCAAAAAACTAAAGACAAGACGCTCTATCTCAAATCATCGAGGATGCTATCTAATTCTGGAAAACTCCCGTCTATGGGTGTAGAACGACTAAGAGCGCCTGCTTCGCTTGCACTGCTTTCACCTACTTGCTGTTCAGGAAGACTTGCCAAAATCTGAACTGACTCGCCAACAGAGGAAGGCTCAGGACGAGTAATCAAGGGCAGCATCTCGCGATTGAGGCCCAAAGCTTGCAGGCAGAGGTTGATCCCAGAAACAGCTTGGTTGTACTTGTCTATGTTTGCCTCCAGTTCTTTCAGCCGCTGTTGGTTAAGCGCAATTTTCTCTTCAGCTTCTTTTCTGAGAGTTGCTTCCATGAACTGCTTTGCTTCTGGGTACTTTTGTAAAATCTCATCGGCTACTTGCTTGGCAACCGGTAATAGCTGAGTTTTTAGAGTATTGTTGGTCTCTTGTCGAAAGCTAGAACGCACTGTCTGGCTAATTTTCGGCTCGAAGTCAAGCTTAAGTAATTGTCGGATTCCAGGCTCTGCGTCTTGAATGGCAGAGATGTCGTATGATTGGCTGGTTTGTCTTAGGACTTCTCGAAACTGGTAGATCGAGAATGTTCCTTCGTCGTAGAAGCGGGGACTTTCTCTGAGGTAGCGGTCGCACTCCTTTCGAGCACCATTGACGAGAGAACTCAAAGTTACCTCTTTAACCAAAAGAAGCTTTTTCTCCAAGTCCCCATCGGATCCCAGTAAGCGAAACAACTGCCTGTAGTAGCTCGAGCTGCGAACGTCATCAACAAGGCGACGAAAGAAGTTCTCTACAAGCGTGCTGGCTGATTCTACCAGGATGTCCTCCAGATGGTTGGATAAATAGTAAAAGGCTTCGACCAACACAGCTAAAAATGGGGCTGTGGAGTTGCGGGGACGGATGCGAACAGCTTGACTGTAAACATTGTCCAACGAAAAAGTATCCAAAAGCTCATCTAGCCTTCGTACCATCCTAGCCTGCAACTTGCGGAAGTCATTCTCAAATTCTTTGTTTTCTCTATTGATAACTTTATTGACTACTGTCTGGATATGCTCGTCGAACTCTCGGCCAATACTGGCTAGCTGCTGATTAATCAGCGCCAGCTCATAGGAAATCATACTGTCAATATCTTTGGGCTGGCTATCAATGTCTCGGTAGAGATCTAGATAGGACTTCCTCACCTCGATGCAGAGAGGTTGCAAATCATCGGCCAGCGCGGAAAATAGCTGTGGCCGCTTTTCTTCCGTTAAATAACGAGTGATCCCAGCCCGAAAGTCTTCAATACCGCTATCCTTAATCATATACTCAATCAAAGGTTTTCCCCACTCTCTCAGAATCCGAATGTAATTATTGATTGGTGTATCGTACCCATGCACAGAAGGACGAAATGGGGATCCAACCAACCTACCTGACGTGCAGTACTTGTTAAACTCGCTAACAAACTGGGGTGTTTCTTCCTCACCACCCAATTCTTTGATGCTTTCTGAAAAAATCGTATCCAGTCCAAATCGATCCTCAGGGGTAGTTGTCTTGATCTGGGAACCATAGAAGCCGAGAAGGCCGCTTGTCTTGAATACGCGGAGCTGACGAAACTGCTGGTCGATAATGTTTTCCAGTCTCTGCTTTAGTTGCGCGTTGTACCAAGTCTCATCAATCCGGTTAAATACGTAGAAGACGCGGTCTCTAATGCTATCATTACCTTGAATATGCTCAATAAGCTCTGTCTCTTCCTTGGTCAGCTCACCCGTTGCAGCACACTTGAGAACGCAAACAACTGCGGACGTATCCGGATCGGCAATTTTTCGATAAGTACGCTCTGCATCCGCTTTGACTGGAGCATCGATCCCAGGAGTATCAACAATAACGTTCCCATCTTCCAGCAAGGGGTGGTGGCAATAGTATTCCACCTTTCGCAAAACTGCACTATTAGCACCGCGCCGGGCAAAACCCGCAGCTTCTCTCAGGTTGCCGAAGTTGAGCTGCTCCATTGAGAAAACTTTGTTCTCGGTAGAGTGAATTTTGTCCCGGTTCTGCTGGAAACCTGTAATCAACAAGCGAAGTGCATCCGCCTGCTTCGCCCGCTCTGACTTGCTTTTGCCTCCCTCCTGCTGAATAATAGCCTCAGCACGCTCCTTCAGGGGATTCAGTGCAGTGTCTTCCAGCCTGCTGAGTGACGGAGCCAAGTTTAGGAAAGCGCAGAAGGCGGTCATCTGTTCTTGCACTTCCTGCTCGCTAAGAAAAGTGAGCACTACCCTCTCCGCATTTGGCTCTGCGTAGGCGATGTAGCACTCTGTCCCTGTGGCGTGTCCCTCGGCGCTGTAGAGAAGCTCTCTTTCTAAGAGGGCATTGATTAGCATAGACTTGCCAGCACTGAAAGCACCGGCAAAGACAATCTCGAAGGTTGGAGAAATAGCTTTGCTGAGGGAAGCTTGAATCCGAGTGGTATCTTGCTTGCCTGAAAAAGTGGAATCCTGATGCCAGAGTTGCAGGATAGCTTCAACCTGCTCTTTCAAGTTCTCACACTGAGGCAGGAGCTTTACAGACATAAGAGAGCAATCTCCAGAAAGGCTGCTGGGATTATAACTTGCCTATGCTTGAAGTGAGGATCCCTACAGGAATTTTCTTCAGTGCTGGAGCTGTTCGAGATTTCGACCTAAGTCTAAGTCCAGATACCTACCTGAGCTCCTAAGTGAGAGCAAGGTTTTTTGTTGGCCAACACCGGGAAACTTCGCTGCCATCGTGACCCTCTCCGCCAGCACCCCAGATCTGGCAACGACGTAGATGGATCCCAAGCCGGGGCGGAGCTGGCCCTGACAAAATTTTTGGGAATCTCTATGCCTAGAAGCTGGTCACCCCCCCCCACCGAGCAAGAGCTGGCTCCAGACTACAGACTCCAAAAGGCAGTCTTGTGGCAGGCTGCTTCGCTTGGCAAAAGTTGCTGTATTGGCCAGGAAGTCTTGGCCAAGGGAGGGATGTATGGACACCCTGTAGGGGATCCGTCCTGGCGCAGAGGTTTTGCGGCAGGGGGAAAGGATTGGTCTGCTGGCCGGTGCTGGCTTGACTTCGTAGGGGTGCCTGAGATTGTGCGCCAAGAAAGAAATTCTTAAAAAGCCTTCGCCAGCCTTAAAACCGCATTTAGGATTGGCTTCTAGGGTTCGTTAGTGAGCAGCCTGCGTCTTTGTTCGCAGATGACCCGATACCGAACTGGCTAGGCTTTGTCAGCCCAGCCTGTTTTTCAGTGCAGGTGCTCGAGCCGTCAGCTTAGTCTTTGCGATGCCTTCAACTGCGATGGACTCTTCGATCTCTCAATCCCAACCTTCTTCCCGGCGGGATCCCGTGTCCCTAGGTAAGCTTTCCCTGCGCATGGGGCAAGCCCTGCTGGGGTTAGCCTTGGCTACTTGGCTGCTGATGGGGCTGGGCAGTGCCACCCGTGTCATGAATGCTGGGCTTTCCTGTCCAGATTGGCCCCTTTGCTATGGAGCAATTGTGCCCAGCCAGCAGATGAACCTGCAAGTTTTTTTGGAATGGTTTCACCGCATGGTGGCTTCTGGGGTAGGCTTGGCTACCCTGGTTCTGATGGGGTTCGCTTGGCTGAAGCGCCAGGTATTGCCTGCGTGGCTGCCCTGGGGTTTGAGCTTGGCTTTTGTTCTGGTTTTGGTGCAAGGGATCCTGGGCGGGCTGACGGTCACGGAGCTGCTGCGCTTTGACATTGTGACGGCGCACTTGGGCACGGGCCTGCTGTTTTTTGCCACTTTGCTCACCTTGGGATTAATGGTTCTGACAAGAGCCAGTTCTAGGGACTCGGTTCTGTGGGCGCGAATGGGCAAAGGGTCATTTTCCGTTGGCTACTTGCCTTGGTTGGGCTTGGGGGCGGTGCTGCTGGTGTATGTCCAGAGCCTTCTCGGCGCCTTGGTGGCCTCCCAATGGGCTTTGCATCAATGCTTTGCTGCCGGCGAGCTGTGCTGGGTGATGAATAGCCACTTGCTGGGGGTTGCTCCGGCCACCCTCGGGGTGTTGGCAGTAGCGGTAGCTACCGGGCTACGGCGCAAGTGGATCCCCCGGCTTCTCAAGTTCTTGGGTCATGGGTCTGTCGGCCTGCTGTTGGCCCAGGTGGGGATCGGCATCTTGACCTATCGTTACCGGCTGCAGGTGGAGCCCCTGACGGTGGCCCATCAGATGGTGGGGGCAGCTTTGCTGGCTTGTCTGCTGGCTTTTACGGTGCTGGCCTGGCAAATGCGAACCCAGAGGGAAGAAGCCCGGTGGATGGCTGTGACTGCAGAAATGACCGGTGAGTGAATTTCCATGCAAAATAGCGTTTTAACTAGCCACCTAGCTTCCTACCAGGAGCCAATAGGGGGTATCTCTTCTGAGGAGAGCCAATGTGCTCTAGGGTGCGAGCGCCAGGCGCTTGTCCGGGTTTTGCGCAGCTACAGCCAGTTGGTGAAGCCAAAGATCATCGCTCTCTTGCTGATGACGACGGCTGGGGCCATGTGGATGGCAGGCAACACCGACCTGTTTAGGTTTTTCATCACCCTTTTGGGGGGGGGAATGGCAGCGGCGGCAGCTAACGTCATCAACATGGTGTATGACGCCGATATCGATCGGATGATGGAGCGAACCCGTCATCGCCCTCTGCCTTCCGGTCGAATTCGGGCGCGGGATGCTTTGATTTTTGCCGGGATCCTGGCTTTGACTGCTTTTGGGCTGTTGGCTATTTTCACCAACCTGCTGGCTGCCGGTTTGGCCATGTTGGGGATCCTGGTGTACGTGGGGGTCTATACCCACTGGCTGAAGCGTTCCAGCACGCAAAATATCGTCATCGGTGGAGCGGCAGGAGCCATCCCGCCTTTGGTGGGCTGGGCAGCGACCACAGGCGAGCTGAGCTGGGCCGCTTGGGTGATGTTTGCCATCATCTTTTTGTGGACTCCACCCCACTTCTGGGCTTTGGCCATTCTAAAGCGAGAAGACTATGCCCGTGCCGGGGTACCCATGCTGCCAGTGGTGGCGGGCGAAAGACTCACCGCTGCGCAGATTTTGCTCTATGCACTGCTGATGGTTCCGGTCAGCCTGCTGCTGGTTTACCCCTTGGGAATGCTGGGATCCTTTTATCTAAGCGCGGCGGTGCTGCTGGGATCCCTCTTGGTTATGAAGGCGGTGCAGTTGCTGCAGGATCCCTGCAACCGAGAGCGGGCAGCCTCGCTCTTCACGTTTGCCAACCTATACTTGCTGCTGCTGTGCGCAGCCATGGGTCTGGATAGGTGGTCGTTAACCCACACCCTCTGGAGCCAGGCCACTGCATCCCTACAAGGGATTTGCACCACCCTAATAGCCTTGGCTAGCCACTTTGCGCAGGGGGGATCCCTGGGTTGACAACCCACGTTGGCCGACCCGTTCTTCCTCAAAATTGCGGCCCATTCTAGAGAGTGACGCCTCATGCCGTGCAGAGTAGGATGGACTGACCATCGCTAAGCGAGACGCACCCGGCCATGACGAATGAAGAGATTGAGACGCGGTTTGTCCAGTTGGCCGAAGCTGTGACCAGGGTAGCCGATACAGTTGCTAAGGTTACCGATGCTCAGCTTGCCTTACAGACCCTTTCCGGGCGTCTCGCTGAAGTTGTCCTGGAATTGAGGCAGGAAGTGCGGGAATTACGGCAGGAGCTGAGAGAATTGAGGCAGCGGCAGGCTGAATCGGATCAACGCTTTGAGGTTCTCCTTCAGGAAATCCGCTTTTTGATCCGCCGCCAGGGAGAAGGGGAACCATGACCGAGTCTCTCACGGGGCCACGGATTGCTTGGTCGAACTCGAGCTTCTGAGGATGTCAATTTTGGGATGCAATCGGCTGCGGCGGCTGCCATTTCAGCACTAAGGTGGAAAGTTGCGGCAGGCAGAGCTCGAGGGAGTAGGGCAAGTTGTGGTAGGCCCAGTCGTCTGTCCACTTGCCCCCCAAATTGCCTACCCCGCTGCCCCAAAACTCCACAGCATCGCTGTTGAGCAGCTCTCGATAAAAACCTCGCTCCGGCACCCCAATGCGGTAATTGGGCCAGATCACCGGTGTGAAGTTACAAACCACCACCACCCACTCGCTGGGATCCTCCCCGTAGCGGATGAAGGAAACGATACCGCGATGGTCGCTGCAGTCGATCCAGCGGAACCCTTCTGGCTTGGTGTCTTGGGTGTACAGGGCAGGTTCGGAGCGCAACAGGTGATTTAGGCTGGCCACGTAGTGGCGCAACTTGGCGTGCGGTTCATACTGCAGCAGCTCCCAGTCCAGGTCTGCCCAAACATTCCACTCATTCCACTGACCAAACTCCATGCTCATGAATAGGGTTTTCTTGCCAGGGTGGGTGAACATGTAGCCGTATAAAGCCCGCAGACTGGCGAACTTATGCCAATGATCCCCCGGCATTTTGCCCAACATGTGGCTTTTGCCATGCACCACCTCGTCGTGAGAAAAGGCCAGCATGTAATTTTCACTGAAGGCATACATGAGGCTGAAGGTAACCAAATGGGGATGGAACTGGCGGAACCAGGGATCCATGTGGAAATAGTCCAACATGTCGTGCATCCAACCCATGTTCCACTTCAAGTTGAAGCCCAGTCCACCCACATGGGTTGGCCAAGTCACCATCGGCCAAGCGGTAGATTCTTCGGCAATGGAAAGTGCACCGGGGTTGTATTTGAAAATGAGGGTATTGAGCTGTCGGAAAAAGTCGATGGCTTCGAGGTGTTCCCGCCCGCCATAGGGGTTGGGGATCCACTCTTTGCGGTCATAATCCAGATAAAGCATCGAGGCCACCGCGTCCACCCGGATCCCGTCGATGTGATACTTTTCAAACCAAAAAAGGGCATTGGCCACCAGATAATTGCGTACCTCATTGCGGCCATAATTAAAGACCAAAGTGCCCCAACCTTGGTGCTCGCCTTTGCGAGGGTCGGCATATTCGTACAGGTGGGTACCGTCGAAAAAGGCCAGTCCATGCCCATCTTTGGGGAAATGTCCGGGCACCCAATCGACAATCACGCCAATCCCGGCTTGGTGGGCCCGATCGACAAAGTACATAAAGTCTTGCGGGGATCCATAGCGGGATGTCACGGCGTAGTAGCCGATCACCTGATAGCCCCAAGAACCATCGAAGGGGTGTTCTGCCACCGGCAACAGCTCGATGTGGGTAAAGCCCAGCTCCTTCACATAGGGGATCAGTTTGTCTGCCAGCTCGCGGTAGGTGAGGAAGCGAGTATTGGGCTTTTGATCCACCAGCACACTTTGCCCTTCGGCAGGTGGATCCTCAGCCGAGGCGTGCATCCAGGATCCCAGATGCACCTCGTAAACCGAAATCGGCGAGCGCAGGGGATCGGTGGCGGCGCGTTTTTCCAGCCAGGCTTGGTCGTGCCAGGTGTAGGTGTTGAGGTCGGCTACAATGGAGCCCGTCTTCGGTCGCACCTCCTGTTGAAAGCCGTAGGGATCCGACTTTTCGTAGATATCCCCCCAGGAAGTTTTCACTTCGTACTTGTAGATGGCGCCTGGCCCTACGCCGGGGATGAACACTGCCCAGATCCCGCTTTCTCCCAGCCGCTTCATCTGGTGTTGGCGCCCGTCCCAGTGGTTGAAATCGCCGATAACGCTGACGTTGCGGGCATTGGGAGCCCAAACGGCGAAATGCACCCCCTTCACCCCATCCACCGTGATGAGATGGGCGCCCAGCTTGTCGTAGATGCGGTGGTGATTCCCCTCATTGAACAGGTAGCGATCCAGCTCGCCGATGTGGTTGACCTTCTCCAGAGGAAAGCGGTAGGGATCCTCCCACTCTTCCAGGTGTTCTCCCTGGGGATCCCAGACCCGTTGCGCCCGCAAAAAATAATCCGGCAGAGGGGTTCCCGGCTCAAAACGCAGCTCGAATAGCGTTTCCGGGTGCAGCGGCTGCATCGGATGAGCCTGTCCGGTGGCGCGTTCCACCAGCCAAACCTGCCGGGCATTGGGCACAAGGGCGCGCACCAACCCAAAGGATTTCCCGCCCTCTTCTATCTGCTGGGGGCCCAAAACGGCATAGGGATCCTGCCATTGGTTGGAGACAAACTGACCCACTTGTTCAGCAGACAGGAGAAAGCCCATCGGGAACCCTCAGCAAGCGACTGATTCCAGTCTAGCGGTGGCCGACCTCCGGTTTGCGCTTTAGCTCCAGGCCCGCCTCCAGGCAAAGAATCCCTGCAAGGCGTTCTGCAGGCGGGGGTTGGTAGCCAATTGTTGCTTGCGATGCTGCAGGGCCGCCTTGGCATTCACCTCCGAGCGGGTGGGGTAGATGTGGATCCCGGTCAGGGCAGAGACGGGCAACCGCCGGCTCATGGCCAAAACCACCTCGTGAATCAGCTCTCCCGCCTGGGATCCCACCAGGTGCGCCCCCAAAATCTGGCCGTTGCGCCGACAGATCAACTTGGCAAAGCCCAGGGGGGCAGCTTCTGCCTGGGCCCGATCCACATCGGCAAACTCCTGTTTGAGCACCACCACATCCTTGCCGTATTGCTGCCGGGCTTCGCTTTCGGTAAGGCCCACGCGGGCCAGCTCCGGCTCGGTAAAGATGGCCCAGGGAATGACCCGATAACGCGCTTGGCTGAGGGGGAAAAACAGGGCATTGACCAGGGCCACTGCTGCTTCGTAGGCCGCCACATGGGTGAATTGCGGCCCGCCGATGACATCCCCACAGGCGTAGATGCGGGGATTGCGGGTTTGCAACTTGGCATTTACCTGGATCCCTTGGGGGGTGTACTGCACGCCGGCGGCCTCTAGGCCCAGCGCTTCCACATTCGGGATCCGACCGGCGGCCACCAAAATCGCTTCTGCGCGGATCACCGGGTCACCTGTAGCGGCGGAGCCTGCCCCAGGGTTGGCCTTTAGGTAAAGCAGCTTTGCCCCCTGCTCTTGGCCGACTGCGGTGGCGCGTACCCGGGTGAGGATGCGGATCCCATCTTGGGCCAACTGTTGCTGCACCACCTGGGCGGCTTCGGGATCCTCCTTGGGCAAGATGCGCTCGCGGCTGGCAATGAGGGTCACCTCGGATCCCAGACGGGCCAGAGCTTGGCTTAACTCGCAGCCTACCGGCCCCGCCCCAATCACCGCCACCGATTTGGGCAAACGGGTTAAGTCAAAGATCGATTCGTTGGTCAGATAGCCCGCCTCGGCCAAGCCTGGCAAGGGGGGAACCCAAGGACGGGATCCGGTGGCGATGACAAAAGCCCGCGCCTGTACCTGCCTTCCTGCCACCGCAAAGGTGCGCCCATCCACAAAGTGGCCCTTGGCAAACACCATCTCCACCCCCAGTTGGCGGAAGCGATCCGGCGAATCGGCGTGGTTGGCAATGTAGCTCTGGGCGGAGCGAATGTGCTCGTACACCTTGAGGTAATCCACCGCAATCCCTGCTGGACCGGGGAGAGTCACCCAACCGGCAGCAATGGCCTGGCGCAGCCGATGGACAGTGTGGGCCACGTGGAGAAGGGCTTTGCTGGGCACACAGCCATACCAGAGGCAATCTCCGCCCAAGCGGTCACTTCCTTCCACCAGCAGCACCTTGGCCTTCAGTTGGGCAGCAGCGGTGGCCACCACCAGGCCCGCCGCGCCGGCACCGATGACCACAATATCGTAGGGGACAGGCATAGCTTTTTTAAACGTTTTAAACAGGAGAATCGGGCAAGGGATCCCAGGAATCGGCAAAAGATAGCACCATCCTATGTCTTGAGTGGGCCAGGGGCAGGATGGGAGGGGGGGGATCCCTTTCCACACCCTTTCTGGATGGGAGAGGAACTTGTTAGAGTGGGAGCGATTGACCTCTTGTAAACGGGGTTGATTCCTCTGTTCTACCTTCAAGTTTTGGGGACTTATGACTATTCTGCTGCCGAGCGAACCTATCCTGGCCGTGAGCATCTTCGGCATGGGCCTGCCAGAGCTGGCCGTGATTGGGGTGATCGCGGTGGTTGTGTTTGGCCCCAAGAAGCTACCCGAGTTGGGCAGTGCCTTTGGCAAAGCGTTGCGGAGTTTCAAACAAGAGATGAACAACCCCAGCAGCGATGACGAGCCTGCCAGCACAGGAAAGGCGGAGAAGGTGGTCGAGAAGGATGCCGCCTAAGAGCCGCGGAGAGGGGTGGGGTCCCAACTCCTGCAAGGAAAGTGCTGCCGGAACAGGGAGCTTGTCGAGAGGGGGGATCCAAACCAGCGTTAGATGAGGGGTGAAGTCAGCTCACAAAGGAACCGGCTCCAGGGCTAGTGTATAGTTCTGGAAAGTTCCCCAGCCTAGCGCTACCGGCTGAGCCAGGATCAGCCTAGATAGGCTCATCGAATGCTGCAGAGGTGTATGGCTGAGCTGACCGATTTCGAGTTGATGCACCAGATCCAACTGCGGGATCGCCGCAGCCACTTTTTGCTCAAGGATCGCTACCAGAAGCGCCTGCTGGATATTGCCTTGGCCATTCTCAAGCAACCTCACCAGGCGGAAGAGGTGGTGCGGCAGGTGTTTGAGTTTTGCTGGAAACACGCCGATGCCTTTGATCTACAACGGGATCGCTCGGTGGCCCTGTGGCTCTACGAATTGACGGCCTTTCAAGCCAGGGAACGGCTGCGGCGTTGGGCATGGCTACCTGCCCCCCTCTCCATTCCAACCTCAGTCCCTCTGTGGCCGCGACGTCTCCTCTGGAGCAGCCTGGCGGTGCTGGGGATCTACGCGGTGGCCATAACAGCGGCCTACTGGCGGCTGCGCTGGCAGTGGGGATCCCCCCTCGAGGGAGAGTCAGCGGCGCTTCAACGGCTCTACCAAGAGTGGCAACGGCAACCGCAGGTGCAGCGAACCCTGCTGCGGGATCCCAGCTTCAGCACTCCCCTGTTGGTGCAAGCCCTCTGGTCACCCCGTACCAAGCAGGTGCTGCTCTTGGCCTCAGAGATGACCCCTGCTCCTCCAGGGGGCACCTATCAACTGTGGCTGGAGTCGGATATCCAGGGAGGGGGGCGACTGCTGGAAAGTGCTGGCACTTTTGCCGTCAATGCGGAAGGATCCCTGCAGTGGCTCAGTCAACCCCTTCATTCTGAGCAGCCGACCCGCCTTCTCGTCACCCTTGAACCGGCAGGAGGGAGCGAATCCCCCACAGGCCCGCCTCTGCTGCAGAGCAGTTTTTGGATCCCTACCGCCCAGCCATGACTAGGAGGGATTGGGGAATGGCTGGGGAGCTTGTCTCCCGCTTTTGCGCCGCTTAGTGCGATCCCCGCAAGCGCACCTTGAGACGGTAGCGAACCGTTTCGTGCACGACCTTATAGGAGGCATCCACACCGTGAACTTCCCGCAGCCATTCCCGGATGTCGCTGTAGGTACGGAATCGACCAGGCTGATGCAGCTCCTGCTGGAGGATTTCCAAAACCGGCTTAGGGATGAGGGGCTTGCGCCCTTGGTTGCGGGGCACCGTCAACATGCCCTCTAGCCCCTTGGCCTTGTAGCGTTGAAACCATCGAAAAATCGTTGAGATGTCCCGACCCAAAATTTCAGCCAAGCCTGTCATTGTCTTGACTTTTCCAATCTTGAGCAGGTAGAGAGCTTGAACCCGCTCCTTCCCGGTCGGTGTAGACTGCTTGCCAAGTAGGGATTTGAGCTCTTCAGCCGATTCCTGAATGTCGAGCTTGAGGACTCCAGCCATGTCGAGGTATCGCAGAACGGCGTTGAATTTGTGGCCTGGCTGAGAGTGTACCACAGTACCTTCGGGTTTTGGAAGGCGTTCGTGAAGTTTGCCTGGGCATTGCTTGACATTTACAGAATCTCGAACTGAAAAATCTCTAACAGGCTACCCTCGTCGCTTTTCAGGATGGTCGGGCAAGGGATCCCCTCTTGGGCGACAGGCTGTAGGATTAGAGGGCAAGCTTGCCGACGTTGCATCATGGTTCTTCGCAAGTATCTCGCAGGAGAGGGGCTGCGTTGGTTTCGCCTGGCCCTGCAGTTGCAAGGATCGGTTGTACCGGCAGTGCTTCCCCGCGCCTTTATCTGCGGCTTGGTCGGGGTGCTGGTTTCGATTCTGTATAAGTTGGGGCTGCCCTTGGCACTGTCGTCGTTGGTGGCATTTGTGCCCAACATCGTTTTGGGTCTGATGCTGGTGTTTCGGACAAACACCGCCTACGAACGATTTTGGGAGGGGCGGAAAGCTTGGGGAGCCGTGGTGAATGACGTGCGCAATTTGGCCCGCCTAATTTGGGTAGCCATTGAAGAAAAACAGCCTGGCGACCGGGAAGAGAAGATCCAAACTCTATATCTATTGCCCGCTTTTGCCATGGCCATGAAACAGCACCTGCGCCAGGAACCTCTGCTGGATGAGATTCAGCCCCTGCTCAGCCCGGAGCAGTTGCAACGTCTCCAAAGCCTCAAACACCCCCCCTTGCAAATTGCCTTTTGGATCGGAGATTACTTACAGCGACAATACCAAAAGGGCCGCGTTGAGGTCTACCAGCTCACGATCATGGTGGAGCGGCTCAACAGCATGGTGGATGCGCTGGGGGCTTGCGAGCGCATTCTCATGACCCCGATGCCCATGGCTTATGCCCTGCACTTGAAGCAGTTGTTACTGCTCTACTGTTTATCTTTGCCGTTTCAGATGGTGGAAGGTTTGGGTTGGATGACCGGCCCCATTGTGGGATGGCTGAGCTTTATGTTGTTTGGCGTTGAAGAGATCGGCATCGAAATTGAAAATCCCTTTGGCCGGGATCCCAATGATCTGCCCCTCGATAACATTTGCAACAAGATGAAGCACAATATTGCCGATTTGATCACTTCCACCTGAGGGAACTCTCGGCATTCCGGATGGCAGAGCAGCCGCCCATTTCAGATCCTCAGTCGGCACCTACCCCTAGTGGAGATAGCCGGCCTGAACCCAAGGATTGAGGGGAAGGGATCCCTATATCTGAGTAGGGAACAAGATGAGTTTGCTAAACTGTGGGCAATCTGCCGAGGTGCTCTGGGGATGGCCTGCTCAACCTGCACATTTTTACACCTGGCCGATGTGCATCTGGGCTATGACCGCTACGACAGCCCGGAGCGGAGCAAGGATTTCTTTTTGGCTTTTCGGGATGTTGTCCGGCGCTATGCCATTCAGGATCCGGTGGACTTCGTGCTCATTGCCGGGGATCTGTTCGAGCATCGGCAAATTCAGCCCGGTGTTCTCAACCAAGCCCAGATTGTCTTGCGGGAGCTGCAGCAGGCCGGGATCCCGGTGTTGGCCATTGAGGGCAACCACGACAACCGCCCCTATGGCGTGAAAACCAGTTGGCTGAGGTACTTGGCCGATCACGGGGAGTTGATATTGCTGGAGCCTGAGGAAGGGGAAGAGGGACTGGAGCTGCGCCCCTGGTCAGGTCGGCGGGGTGGGTATCTGGATCTGCCCTGCGGGGTGCGGGTAATCGGATCTCAGTGGTATGGATCGGCAGCCCCCCGGTCGATTGAGCAGTTGGCGGCGGCCATTCGACGGTTGCCCCCCGGCCCAGAACGGGTGGTGTTGATGTTCCACCACGGTCTAGAGGGCCAAATTGCCCGTTACCAAGGCGCTCTGCGCTACAAAGATCTGCTGCCCCTGCGGGAGGCGGGGGTGGGCTACCTGGCCTTGGGACACATTCACAAAAGCTATTCCGAGGGTGGGTGGATCTTCAATCCGGGATCCCTGGAGGCCAACAGCACCGCCGAATGGGACTTTCAACGAGGGGCCTACCGCGTCCGCTGGGGAGATGGCCCGCCACAGGCGGAGCTGGTGCAGGATTACCATCAGCGGCCCCGCCGCCGGCTCTACCTGGAGGCCAAGGGCAGAGAAACCCCCGAACAAATTGCTGCAGCAGCCATTGCCTTGGCTGAGGGATCCCGTTTTCAGGAAGGTGAAATAGAGCCGATGGTGGAGGTAAGGCTGGTGGGACAGGTGGGGTTTGCCAAGCACGAGCTGGATAGTCGCGCTCTTCAGAAGCAGATTCAGCAGATCACCGGTGCCTTGCTCGTCCTCTTTCGCTTCGAGGCCACTGCTCTGGAAATCGGGTCGGCTGCCCTTTCGCTGGAAGAAGAGGAGCAAAGGCTACAAATCGAAGAAAAAATCTACAGGGATCTGCTGAGCAGCCATGCCCACTACCGCAAACGCAGTGAAGAGCTGGCGCGGCTGCTTTTGGATCTCAAAGAAAAGGTTTTGGATAGGCAAGGAGAATCGGAAGTGTATGCTCACCTAAAGGGAGCTTTTTTGGGAGCAGAAGACTGATTATGCGGATCCTCTCGCTTGCTTTGCAAAACTTCAAATCTCATGAGGATGCCGTCTTCACGTTTGAGCCAGGTATTAACGCCATTTGCGGAGAAAACGGAGCGGGCAAAACCAGCATTTTGGAGGCCATTGCCTGGGTTTTGTTTGACTACTGCCCCTACAGCCAAGAAGAAATCATTCGCTCCGGTGCCAACGACGCGGTGGTGACTGTGCAATTTATCTCCCAATGGGATCAGCGCACCTACGATGTTCGCCGCAGCGTAACCCAGGGATATCGTCTCTTCGATCCCCAACTGAAGCGGCGCCTGGAGTATGAGCGCAAATCCGATGTGCTGCCGTGGCTGAGGCAACATTTGGGCGTACCTGCCGGTACCGACCTGGCGCGGCTCTTTGCCACAACAATTGGGGTACCCCAGGGGACTTTTACGGCAGACTTTCTCAAAACCGGTCGAGATCGCAAAGAAGTTTTCGATCGCATCTTAAAGGTAGAAGAGTACCAGCAGGTGGCCAGAGATCTGTTAGCGGTTGAAAAATACAGCGAGGCGCAAGTCCAGGCCATTCATCATCAAATTGAGTTGCTCCATCAACAGCTACAGGAGTGGGATCCACTCCAAGCGGAGCGGCAGAAAATTCAACAAGAACTCAGTTACTGGCAAGAGCGCTTGCGTCAATCCATCCATACCCTAGACCAGGCTAAGCTTAAGATTGAGCAACTGGAGAAATGGCTTGAGCAAATTCAAACTTTGGATCACCAAATCGCCCAACTGGAGCAAAAGGGATCCCTGCTGGATGTATCTCTTGAGCAGGCGGAAAAGCTATGGGCGGAAGCCAGACAAGCACAAGCCCAGCAACGTCAGTATCAAGAGGGATCCCAGCGTTTTTTAGCTACAGAAGCTCGCTTGCGGGAGCTGGAAAAACAGCAGCAGCAACGCTTGCAGTGGCTGAAGCAGCGGGATGCCTTGCTCTCGCAAAAACAGCACCTTGAAAACCAACGGGCAAGACTTCAGGAAAAGTTAAGCCAACAGCAGCGCTGGAAGCAGGAGCTGGAGGAGCTAACTCCGCAAATTCGAGCCCAAGAGGAGCTAGAGCGTCAGCAGACCTATTGGACTCAGCAGCTCAATACTTTGCTACACCTATACCGCGAATGGGAACAGATCCAGGCAGAATGGGCAGTCCATGCCGGGCGATGTCAACTGCTACAAAGCCGAGTGCAAGAAGCGGAACAGGCTCAGGCCACCTGTCAGCAGCACCAATCCGCCTACAACCGCTATTTGCAGTTGGAAACCCTCATTGCAGAGCAGGAAGCGCTGCGGCAAACTCGACAGACTTTACTGGCTCAACGGGAAACTTTACAACACCAACTCCATCGATTAGAGCTGCAGGGATCCGAATATCAGCAACGGCTCCAGATCTTTCAAAAAATGGAGGCGGAAAAACTGGAGCTGCAACCCCTGTGTGAACAGCAGGCTTCCCTAGAGCAGCGCCACTCCCAACTGGGCGAGAAGTTGGCTTCCTTTCAAGCCCTGCGTCTTGAACTCAAACAACGGGAAACAGAGCAGGAACAAGGTCAAGTCCAGTTGGAACAACTGCAGCTCCAACTGAGACAACGGCAGGCGAATTTGGATCGGGTAGCCGCCATTCCTGCGCTCGAAGCTCAACAGGAGCGACTGCAAATTCAGCTCAGCCGCATTGCCGCAGCTCGTCAATTTCAGCAGGAGCTACAAACCCTTTTCGAGCAGGGCTCGGAGCAGTTGGCCCAACACCATCACAGCATCCGACAGCTTTTGAGCGAATTGGCAGCCCAGCAACACCACTATCCCCAGCTTCAACCTCTGTGGCAGCGGATCCCGGAGGTGCTTGCCCAATCTTCAGCCCTCAACCAGCAGTTGCTCCAGTCCATCCATCACATTTTGCAGGATCTGGCTCCCCAAACTTCCGAAGCCCACCTTCGTCAGCAGTTGGCCGACATCCAAAAGCAACTTAAGACTTTGCAATCTTTGCTCGGCCTAACCGCACAAATTCCCGATTTGGAAGCCCAAATGGAACGGCTGCTGCAATTACAAGCCGAACGACAAAGCAGAATTGATGACCTTCACTGGGGCCTCGAGGCGGAGCCCACCTTCCTTCGGCAACAACAGGAAATCGGTCAGGCGCTACAAGCTCTAGGGGATCCCAGAGGACAGATCCAACGCCTGCAAAAAGAGCTGAATGGCAAGCCCAGAGTGGAGCAAGAATATCAACAGCTCACAGAACAGATTCGCCAACTCCAACACCAGATCCAAAATCTAGAACGACAGCTTGAGCCCTTGCGGGATCTAGAGGAGAGAATTGCCAATTTGCGGGAAGAGCAAAGAAGCCACCGCAGCGGCTATGAAACGGTTATCCGCTTGCAGGCTCTTGCCCAAAGCTTGCCACAACGAAAAGATGAACTCAAAACTGCCCAATCGACGCTGGAGCAACTCCAAAAAGCCGAACAAGAGAAACAGGCCCGAATTGGCGAATGGGAAAAGGCTCATGGTTCAAGAGATCACCTACAAGCCCAAATCGAAAAAGCCGCCGAAACCTTGAAATCTCTGGGGGATCCCAAAAACCAAGCCGAACGGCTCAAAGCAGAGTTAAAACAGGAAAAGCAGTATTTACAAATGCAGGCCGACTGCCTGCAGCAGCTTCAGGATTTGGAAGCAGCACTCAGCCCCATTGACGAGGCTCTATCCCAAACCGAGCACCTGGATCGGGAGGTGGGATCCCTGCAGGAAGAACGGGAACGATACCGCGCAGATCACGAGCGCTACTTACAGGCAGAACCCATTGCCAAATTGCTTCCCCAACGGGAACAAGAACTGGCCGAGCTAAACGCCCAACGGCAGCACCTGCAAACTCAGCTCTCCCAACTTCGCGCAGCACGGGATCCCTTGGCTGCTCTGTATCGACCGCAGGAGCACGAGCATCTTCGATCCCTTTTGCAGGCCACCGCAATCCAAAAAGCCGAAGCCCAAGCCCGCCTGGAGAGCTTAGCTCTTCAACTGAGCAAAGTTGAGGAAAAGTTGCGGCAATTGGAGCAGGCCAAGGCCAGCTTAAAGCAAGTCGAGGCCGAAAAAACTGAGAGAGAACGCCTGCACCGCTTTATCAAATTCAGCCGAGAGACCTACAGAAAAGCCGGCCCCCAAGTTACCCAATACTACCTGCAGCAGATTAACCATACCGCCGATCACCTCTTCCGAGAAATTCTCAACCGTCCCAACGTCACCCTGACCTGGGAAGCCGATTATGAGATCCGCGTTCAAGAAGCCGGCAGCCCCAAACGACGGTTTGCCAGCCTTTCCGGGGGAGAGCAAATGTCGGCGGCCTTGGCAGTGCGCTTGGCTTTGCTCAAGGTGTTGGGACAACTGAATATTGCCTTTTTCGATGAGCCCACCACCAATATGGATGCTCAACGGCGACAGCGGCTGGCAGAAGCCATCACCAACCTGCGATCTTTTGAGCAGCTATTTGTCATCAGCCACGATGATACCTTTGAGCAAATGACGGAAAATGTTATTCGGGTGGAAAGGCACTCCAGTTGGCTGAGGAGGGATCCCGCCTATGGTGTTTAGAGCCGACCGGATCCTGGCGGTCTTGCAGCAAAAGCGGGAAGCCTTTGCCACTTTTGATCAAGGGCTGTCGGAGCGCAGAGCATACTATAAGCAGGCCATGGAAAGCTTGTGCAAGTGGTCGAGCTTAGAGATTGCCGAAAAAACAGCTCGATTTCCTTTTCCGGGCGCTTTACCCACTGAAGAGTGGGATCGCCACTCCAATTGGAAAATCCCTTTTGAGCAGGAATGGGCCAACTACGAGGAAAGCCGCGAGTGGGCGAAGTCAGTTATCGAAAACATCCCTACCTTTGCCGTGGATGGATCCCAGATTTATCCCAGCAAAGATCTGTCAATACCGGTGGCGCTCGTGCAAATCGGCTGGTATGAAAACTATCACTGCGCAGCAGGCTTGTACGAAAAAGACATCCAAGTGGATGTATTGACGCCAAGGGACTTGGGATCCGACAGCAACGGCGAACCGAAAGAGCGAATGGTTAACATGCGCCGCTTTCAAATGGAAATGGAGAGACTTGTAGAATACATTCAAAAATCCCAACCGGGATCCCGAAAGTTGGCCTTTTTGGACGGGGCGCTGGTAGCTACTTTTGCCGAAGTCTTTGAGCCAGAAGCCCAAGATTTCTATGTGCAGTGTTTGCTCCAGCTTTTGCGGGCCAGCGAGCAAAGCCGGATCCCCATTGTGGCCTACATAGACACCACCTACACTTCCGATCTGGTGGCGTTGCTGAAGCATTGTTTTGACCTACCCGAAGCTCCACAGCTTCACGATGCGCAACTGCTCAGCCCCTGGTTGGACTGGGGGGATCGCACACCTTTTTTCATCTGTGCCCGTGGCGGCAGCCTCAACCCCCAAGATGGGATCCTCAATCGCTACCAAGAAATGCGGGAGCGAGTGGGGTTTGTTTACCTGCGCACCAATGACAACTTTCCAGCCCGCTTGGAAATACCCGTTTGGATTTATGAGGCAGGACTGTTGGACTGGTTGGTGGATCTGGTTCGCTGTGAGGTGGTGATTGGGCGAGGTTATCCTTATGTGTTGGAGACAGCCGATCAAATAGCCGTTATTCGCAATGAGGATCGCAACCTTTTCTTGCGCCTCATGCAAGATTGGGCCACTCGTGAAAAGCTGAACCTAAGGTTATCTCGGAAAACAGCAAGTAAATTGCAGCGGAGACGAGTCCGATGAGATTAGGCAGGGTGGTTCGCTCCAACAATCACTGTGATTACGTGGTGCAGGTGGACGATGCTTTGGAGGTCAAAAATCCGCCGGCTCCCGATGACTATGGCTTCGGCAGCTTTGTCAAGCTGGAAAGCGACCGGCGACACTGGGCCGTAGGTCTGGTTTACAATACCCAACTCCTGAACCCCATGTTCCTCAACTCTGGGCCCCGCCTTTCCAGCCAGCCGGATCCCTATTTTTCCCCCGATTTGCAGAATGAGGTGCGCACGCTGCTGTCGGTGGTTTTGATCGGGGCCTTGGATGAAGAGCGCCACTGTGGCCGGCAAGGGATCCCACGCGTGGTGGTGCCTGTAAATACGCCCGTTTTTCGCATGAGCCAGGAAGAGATCCTGCGCTTTCACCAGGATCCCCAAGGTCAAACCCAATTTTCCTACTATGGTTTGCTGCTGAGTAGTGGCGGCAACTTTGCCGATCACTTGATCTACCAAGTCTTGAATGACATTACGCCGATGTTTGCCGAGCCAGCCCAACGGCGAGCCCTGCAAATCTTAAGCAAAGAACTGGCCTGGAAAATGACTGTAGGAGCGATGCGCTGATGCCCCAAAAAATCACTGTCAATGGCCACTACCCAGAAGCCAACCTCTCTCCAACTGAGGACTCTCCAGAGGTAATTGGCACTGTCAAAGGGCCTGGGGAAACTTCTAACCAATATGTTTTCATCACTTCCAATACCCAAGCGGTAAAGGTGGGTGATTTTGTCTATTACGAAGTCCAGGATCCCCAATCGCAAACCCTGCAAATCTTGGGCAAAATTAGCCAGGTTCAGCTCCTCGACCACATTCCCGATCGCATCTTTGCCGATACCGAAATCGATCCCAGCACTATTGTGGCTTTGGTGGGCTTTACCCATCCCAATCCGGAAATCTATGCCGTTACCGTCGAGGTCATCGGCTACTTCCATCGGGCTATGGGCTTTATTAACCCCCGCCGCGCTCCGGATCCCGGTGCCAAGGTCTTTTTAGCCTCTAATCGTTTGCTGAAATCGATTTTGAACAAACGAGATGAAACAGCCATCGGGGGGGCTCACTTGGGCAGCCTGTTGTTGCGCGATGAGGGGGCGGTGCCTGTGGTGCTGGATGTCAAGGAAATGGTCAGCACCCATCTAGCTATTTTGGCGGGGACAGGATCCGGCAAATCTTATACGGCAGGGGTTTTGATCGAAGAGCTATTGTTGCCCAAAAATCGAGCCGCCGTTCTCATTTTCGATCCCCACGGGGAATACCATACGCTGGCAGAGATGCAGTCCCACCCCAAGTTTTTAGGGGAAGACGGCTACCGACCCAAAGTCAAGGTTCTTTCACCGCAGGAAATTAAGATTCGCGTATCTTCTCTCAACTTCTTTGATATTCTGACCCTGCTGCCGGAAACCACTGATCGGCAAAAATCTTTTCTGGAAAAAGCCTTCCGCAGAACAACTCAATTTAACCCGCTCCGTTGGACGATTCAGGATTTAATCGATGCCGTAAACGAGGCCGATTCTGCAGAGGATGGATCCCAGGGATCCTCAGCCGCTGCTTTGGAGTGGAAATTAGAACAGATCGACCGCTCTCCTTATTTCAGCAATGTGGAACACCTAGCTCCCAAAGACTTGTTTGAACCGGGGCAGGTAACCATCCTACAAATGCACGAGATCAGCCAGGAAGAACAGCAGGTGATCGCCGCTGCCATCTTGCGTCAGGCCAACTATGCTCGCATCAATACCCAAAAAGGCAAGATCCAGGCAGGGGACGAAAATTACTTGCCCTACCCCGTCTTTATTTTGCTGGAAGAAGCCCATCGGTTTGCCCCTGCCCACGAGCCTTCTCGTTGCAAACAGGTGCTGCGCACCATCCTCAGCGAAGGGCGTAAATTTGGTCTGGGAGTAGGGCTCATCACGCAGCGTCCTGGCAAGTTGGACTCGGACATTCTATCTCAATGCATGAGCCAGTTTCTAATGCGAATTGTCAACCCTTCCGATCAAGAAAATCTGCGCCACAGTGTTGAGGCTGCTGGGCGGGATCTGCTACAGGAATTGCCCGCTTTGAGCAAAGGTCAGGTGATTGTCTCCGGTGTGTGCGTCAATACCCCTGTATTGTGTAAAGTGCGACAGCGCTATACGCAGCATGGCGGCGAAACGTTGGATATTCTCGGCCTCTGGCAAAGGCATTCTCAAGAGCACCACCAACGGGATCGCTTGGCCCATTCGGCCCCTCTCAAACCGCGTCCTCAACCTCAGGTGGTGGATGGACTCAGCATTGATTAGCGACGGCCCAAAACTCCGACTGTGGCCTGATCTCAATCTCTGAATCTGCCAAATCTACAATCCGAAACCACTGCTTGATTGCAATACAATTCATTTCACAGAAACAAGTTTTGGGGCGAGCAGGATGAGGAGACAAGCCCTTTTGCCAAGTCTGCTGGGCATTGCCGTTGCGGTTCTGCTGGGATCCGGGCCTGCCTATGCCCAGTTGCGGCTGATCCCCGAAGCGGCGCGGCGAGTGTACGAGGCATTGCCGGATCTGCCGTTGGAAAATATTTACACCCCCCTCAATCCCAATGACGGCGGCCCCACGCCTGAGGAAGATACCTTGGTGCGGCGGATGATGGTTTATCATCTGCAGGTGGCTGGTCGCTCCCCAACTGATCGCTTCGACTGGCAACTGACGCTGGCGGACTATTTTGATGCCAATGAGCCGATCATCGCCCAACGGTACCCCGGTGCCGACCGTCTCACGGTCAACCCCTACGCCCAAGACAAAGCCGTGGTGCAATCCCTAAACCGGCAACAGCGGCAAGCCCTGCTGGAAGCCCTTGTGCTGGCCTTCGGTGGGGATCCCAACCCAACGCCCCTCTACATTCCCACCGACGGGGATCCTGCCCCTACCCGTCCCACCCCAGAACCTATGAAGCCCTTGCTGCTTCCCGGCAGCGGATCCGCTGACTTACTCAGGCCCTAGCCGAGGTTTCCCGCTAACTCAAGGCTTGCCCGGTGTAGTTCTCAATGCAGCGTAGGAACAGCTCTACCCCAATGCCAAGGGCAGCTTCATCGAAGTCGAAGCGGGGGTGGTGGTGGGGGTAGTGCAGGCCCTTTTCGGGGTTGGCGGATCCCAGGAAAAAGTAGCAGCCGGGCACCTCATTCAGGAAAAACGAGACATCCTCTCCGCCCATGGTCATCTCTGGGATGATCCTCACCTCTGGCCCAAACACCTCGCGGGCAGACTGTTCCACCAGAGCTGCCATAGCAGGATCGTTTTGAACCGCCGGATAGCCCCGCTCGAATCGAAACTCATAGGTGGCTCCGTAGGCTTGGCAAATGCCAGCAACAATTTCTTCCAGGCGCTTTGGGATCAAATCGGCCACTTCAGGGTGAAAACTGCGCACAGTACCCCAAATTTCTGCGCTTGGGGCGATAACGTTAAAGGCATCGCCGGCCCGGAAACGGCCCACCGTCACCACCGCCGGCAGCATCGGATCCACATTGCGGGAGACGATGGTCTGCAAAGCATTGACAATGTGGGATCCCACCACAATGGCATCCACCGTTTGCTGGGGAAGGGCAGCATGTCCGCCTCGCCCGATCACCTGGATCTGAAAGCGGTCGGCAAAGGCCATCGAGGGGCCACTTTTCACACCAATAGTGCCCAGAGGGCGGTTATTCCACAGGTGTAGGCCGAGGATGGCTTCCACATCCGGGTTTTTCAGCACCCCCGCCTCTAGCATCGGCTTGGCTCCGCCGGGGCCTTCTTCGGCAGGTTGAAAAATGACCTTGACCGTGCCCTTGAGGTGTTGGCGGTGCTGTTGCAGCAACTTGGCGGTGCCCATAGCAATGGCTGTATGGCCGTCGTGGCCGCAGGCGTGCATAACGTTGGGGATGGCGGAGCGGTACTCGACCTCATTGGCCTCGTGAATGGGCAGGGCATCCATATCGGCCCGCAGCGCCAAAACCGGCCCCGGCTGCTCTCCCTCAATGGTGGCCACAATGCCGGTGTGGGCAATGCCGGTTTGGTGAGGGATCCCCCAACTTTTCAGGCGCTGGCTGATGTAGGCAGCAGTTTGCTTCTCCTGGAAGCCCAGCTCGGGGTACTTGTGGATGTGGCGGCGCCAGGTCACCAACTCGGGTTGTAAAGCTTGAACAGCAGGGCGAAGCACAGGAACGGACATGGCTTGAAAAACCAAAATGTCTTGGAAAACCCTCACCAGCGGCTGGTGTCGTCGCAGGAAGTTGCCTGTCGGTTTCACCCAGTATGGCAGAGGTTTTGCCAGGGCTGTTTTCCACTCGAGGTTTGGGTGGATATCTAGGCCCACAGGGATCCGGTTTCCGGCGGTAGATCTTGCCAGCGGCCCGGCCCCACAGCTCGCAAAGCCTCCTGCAACGAGATTGCCCCTGAGTAGAGGGCTTTACCCAAAATGGCCCCCGTCAAACCGGGCAAGCTCAACAAAGCCAGCAAATCCGTTAGCGAGCCGATCCCCCCCGAAGCAATCACAGGCAGGCGGGAGATGGCGAGGATCTCCTGCAACTGTTGTAGGTTGGGGCCGGCCAGGGTGCCATCCCGGCCAATGTCGGTGTAGATGATGCCGGCGACGCCCTGTTCCCCCACCCGCTGCACCAATTCGGTGGCCCGCAGGGGAGTGGTGCTCAGCCAGCCGCGGGTGGCCACTTGCCCTTGTCGAGCGTCGATCCCCACCCAAACCCGACCGGGCAACGCTTGGGTCATCGTCTCCAGGGTGACGGGATCCTCTGCGGCCAGGGTGCCGACGATCACCCGATCCACCCCCAAATCCAGCAACTGCCGCGCCCGTTCCAGGGATCGGATCCCACCTCCCACCTGAATCGGGATGGCCAGTTGGCGCACCAGGCGCTCGATGGTGGGCAGGTTAATCGGATCCCCGCTTTTGGCCCCGTCCAAATCCACCACATGCAGGCGAGGAGCACCCTGTGCCGCCCAAGCTTCGGCCTGTTGGATCGGGTCGTCGGCTACCTGTTCTGCCTGGGCGTAATCCCCCTGGTAAAGGCGCACGGCGCGGCCCTGCAAAAGGTCGATGGCGGGGATCACCTCCAGAAAAGCAGTTGAGTAAGGCATGATGGGATCCCTTGAGGGGCTTTTCCAGTATCGCCTGGGATCAGCCTTTCTCCAGCGGAGATCAAAGTGCTCTGTACTACCGACGCAATGGGAAAACCTCCTGAGATGGCCAGGAACGCGCGCCAACTGGCTCTGTTGGCTCTGCAGAAAATCGAGCGCCAAAACGCCTATGCCGACGTAGTTCTGGGGCATTTGTTGGCTAACAGCAGCCTGATCCCTGCCGACCGGCATCTGGTCAGCGAGCTGGTGTATGGCATTACCCGCCGTCGCCGCACCCTCGATGCCCTGATCGATTGCTTTGCCCAACGTCCTGCCCACAAGCAGCCCCCCGATTTGCGGCTGATTTTGCATCTTGGCCTCTACCAACTGGCCTTTTTGGATCAGATCCCGGCCAGTGCTGCCATCCATAGCAGCGTGGAATTGGCCCGCCAGATGGGGCTGGGATCCCTGACAGGGGTGGTGAACGGCATTTTGCGAGCCTATCAACGGCAGGTGCTGGATCAAGCCGGAAAGGATCCCCTCAAGCCTTTGCGAGATGCCCGGCAGACAGCGGCGCGGAGCCCTATTCAGACTCTCGGGATCCTGCACAGCTTTCCGGACTGGTTGGTGAGCCTATGGTGGGAGCGCCTGGGGCCGGTGGAAACGGAGCAGTTGTGTGCTTGGTTTAACCAGCCGCCCCACCTGGATTTGCGGGTCAACCCACTGCGGGCAGATGTGGACAGGGTTCTTCAAGCCTTGGCAGCAGCCGGGATCCCTGCCTTCGCCATCTCCGAGGTGCCGGGTGCCCTACGACTGCAGGAGCATGCTGGCGACATCACGGCCCTGCCCGGTTTTGTCCAGGGTTGGTGGAGCGTTCAGGATGCCAGTGCCCAGCAGGTGGTGCATTGCCTGGATCCCCAGCCGGGAGAGCGGGTGATCGACTGCTGCGCCGCTCCGGGCGGCAAGACCACCCAAATAGCCCAACACATGCAGGATCGAGGGGAGATTTGGGCTTTGGATCGCCACCCCCACCGTCTGCGGCGCCTAGAGGAAAATGCCCATCGCCTGGGCTTGACTTCGATTCGTCCCCTGGCCATCGACCTATTGCCGCTGAGTACCGCTGCCGATCGCGTCAGCGGGACGGAGTCCTTACCCCCTGCCCCCTTGCCCCCCTGGCACAGCGCCGACCGGGTTTTGCTGGATGCCCCCTGCTCCGGCTTGGGAACCCTGCACCGCCATGCCGATGCCCGCTGGCGACAAACCCCAGAGCGGATCCCAGAGTTGGCCCACCTGCAAGCCCAGCTCCTGCAAGTGGCAGCCCGTTGGCTGAAGCCGGGGGGAGTGTTGGTGTACGCCACCTGCACGCTGCATCCTGCCGAAAACGAGGAGATCATACAAGCCTTTCTTGGCAGCCATCCCAATTGGGCTGCAGAAGGGGATCCCGTACTCATTTGGCCCCACCGACAGAATCGGGATGGATTTTTTATCCAACGGCTGCGTCGATGTGGTTAAAACTTCCTTGCAAAAAGTGCTCCGTGCCGCTGTCGCGAACGATTCAATACCCATAAAGCGAGGTTTGTATAGGACTGCTGAAAACTTGTGTATCAATGGCGATGGCAATGGGGTGGCGAATATTCTCAGGAAAGTAGCGGCAACTTTGGGACTATATCTCAAGGGAGTCGGTAGGGGCGGTTTGTGCACACCTCTGAGGGTTCAGTTATGGACTCACTCAAGAATCCCCTGCCTTTAGGCATGGGGAGTATCAACAGCCCGAAAAACCCCTGGATCCGAAAGTTACGGCAGTTGCACCGCAGTAAAGGTCGGCGAGAACAGGGCGCCTTTTTGGTAGAGGGATCCCATCTCATCGAAGAAGCCCTGCGGGTCGGCTGGCCTCTGCAAGCCCTCTGCTACACGCCCGACTGGGCCAACCGTCACCCTCTCCTGCTGTCCGATCTGCCCAAGGGCCTACGGCGGCAACCTGTCAGCCCAGAAGTCATGGCAGCCCTCTGTACCACTGAGTCTCCCGAAGGAGCTGTGGCCGTGGCCGTCAGTCGGCAGATTCCCCCTCCCCCCTTGTCCGGGGTACGTTTGGGCCTCGTGGTGGAAACGCTGCAAGATCCGGGCAATTTGGGATCCCTCCTCCGAGTCGTGGCCGCTACAGGAGCCGATGGCCTTTGGCTCAGCGCAGACAGCGTGGATCCGGAAAACCCCAAAGTCTTGCGGGCCTCAGCCGGCCAGTGGTTTCGCCGTCCGCCCCAAGTGTTGCCGGATTTGTTCACTTGGATCCAAGCCTGTCGTCGCCAAGGGATCCAAGTCTTGGCCGCTACCCTCTCCCCCACAGCCAGCTGTTACTGGGATCTAGATCTCACTCGCCCAACCCTCTTTCTCCTGGGCAACGAAGGGGCCGGTCTGAGGGAATCGACCATTCAACAGGCCGATGCACAGGTGCGGATCCCCATGGCCGAGGATGTGAACTCCCTCAATGTGGCCATGACGGGTGGGCTGCTGCTCTACGAAGCCCTTAGACAGAGACGAAAGCTGCTAGAGAGTTTTTCTCGACTGGAGTAGCCCGCTTCGTCTCAAAACTCGTCATCGCCCTCAAAGATCACGCCGTCAGTTTCCTCCTCTCCGTCTTCCATTCCCCCCGGTTGGCTGGCAGAAACGGGTACTCCAGAAGACAGCTTCTCCCGCACAGCCCCTTCCACCTCTGCCAAGATCTCGGGATTTTCTTCCAAGTAAACGACCAAATTGTCCCGCCCTTGGGCAACATTTTCTTCTTTGTAGCTGTACCAAGAGCCGCGCCGCTTCAGAATACCCATCTCCTCTGCCAGATCGATGATGCAGCCAATGTTGGAGATGCCCTGCCCAAAGATGATGTCAAACTCTGCCCGCCGGAAAGGGGGGGCAACTTTGTTTTTCACCACCTTGACCCGCGCTCGGATCCCGTATTCTTCAGCGCCTTTTTTCAGGGTTTGAACCCGCCGAATATCCAGCCGCACCGATGCATAAAACTTGAGGGCATTGCCGCCGGTGGTGGTCTCCTGCGGGCCATAGCCCACACCACCAATTTTGGAGCGCAATTGGTTTAAGAAAAGAACAATGGATCCGGTTTTGCTGACGTTTCCAGCAATCTTGCGCAGCGCTTGGCTCATCAGGCGGGCCTGCAATCCCACGTGGGCATCCCCCATATCCCCCTCAATCTCGGCGCGGGGCACCAACGCTGCCACCGAATCCACCACCACAATATCCACAGCCGCAGAGCGCACCAACTGATCGACAATCTCCAGAGCTGCCTCTCCCGTATCCGGCTGGGAGATCAACAGGTTTTGAATATCAACCCCCAAAGCTGCTGCGTAAGTGGGATCCAGCGCATGTTCCGCATCCACGAAAGCTGCCGTTCCCCCTTGTTTTTGCACTTCGGCGATGGCATGTAGGGCAATTGAGGTTTTCCCAGAAGATTCCGGCCCAAAGACTTCAATAATCCGCCCTTTTGGGTAGCCTCCGCCCAAGGCCAAGTCGAGGGTAATGGCCCCACTGGGTATAGTCTCCACCCGCATCTGGGTGGCATCTCCCAGGCGCATGATCGCCCCTTTGCCGAAATTCCGCTCGATCTGGCTTAACACCTGCTCCAGGGCTTTGCGTTTCTCTGACTTCAACTTGTCCGAGTCATCAGCAGCGTTCACAGCAGCGGCTTTGCTTCGGGCCATAACCCGCACACCCCCCAGGAGTCGTGGTGGAAAATCGAGCCTGCATTCTAACATTGTCGCCTTGCCCTGAGCGGATCCCTGTCCTCCTTCTGGATCTGCTGCTGCGGCAGTGGATAAAAACCCCGCGGAAGCGACTTAGCCAAGCTCTCCTCGCCCTTCGGGAGAGGGGCTGGAGGTAGGTCTTCTGCATAGCCTTGCAGAGCAGGTAGAGTGTGCTAGAGGGATCTGTTCAGGAATGTCCCTGTGTTCATGACTTTGGTCTTGCGCTCCCCCGGCCCGATTGTGTTCAGTTGGGGGCCGCTTAGCCTGCGCTGGTATGGCTTATTGATTGGCCTGGCAATGGTGTTGGGCTTGCTCCTGGCTCGCCATCTGGCGGCTCGGCGTGGTCTTCCCCCCAATTCCATGTCCGATTTGCTGGTGTGGTTGGTGGCTGGATCCCTACCCCTTGCCCGTCTGTACTACGTGGCCTTTGAATGGGAACGCTATCGAGATGGCCCCTGGTGGCAGGTCTTGGCCCTCTGGCAGGGGGGCATGGCCATTCACGGTGCCTTGATCGGGGGCAGTGCAGCACTTTACCTTTTTGCCCGGCGGCATCGACTTGACTTTTGGCTGCTGGCAGACTGTATAGTTCCCTCGGTCATCCTCGGTCAGGGCATCGGGCGTTGGGGCAACTTTTTCAACAACGAAGCCTATGGGCAGGTTTTGCCGCCAGACAGCCCTCTGTGGGTGCAACTGCAACTCCCCGACGGCTCTCGGGTACACCCCGCCTTCTTGTACGAATCCCTCTGGAACTTTGGCCTCTTTGGGATCTTGCTCTTCTTGAGCTATCGACGCGATCCCCCGCCGGGTAGACTTCTTGGTCTTTATCTACTGGGGTATAGCCTGGGGCGTCTCTGGATCGAAGGGCTGCGCACCGATAGCCTCATGCTGGGGCCGTTGCGGGTAGCCCAGGGTGTGAGCTTGTTGCTCATTGGCGTTGGCTTGGCCGTGATGATCATGGCCCAGAGACGGGCTTCTGCTCGCCTGAGCAGAGTGGCCTCCTCACGGGATTTCTCGGCAGGGATCCCTGCCCCTGAGCAAGCTCAGAAGGAATGACGATCATGCAAGGTGAGGAACTTTGGCAGGAAACCTTTCCTCTTGTGTTGCCCTCGGCTGCTGCCACCCAGTCTCTGGCCGCTTTGGTAGGACAGATGGCTGTTCGCCTCTTGGGCTCTTCGGCTCAGCAACCCACCTTCCATTGCACGAGCACGATAGAGTCCTTCCCCGGCTTGGTGATCCTTTTAGAGGGCGATCTGGGCAGTGGCAAAACCACCTTTGTGCAGGGGCTGGGGCAGGGCTTAGAGATCCCTGAACCCATCGACAGCCCCACCTTCGTGCTGGTACAGGAATACCGCAGCGGGCGGATCCCTCTCTTCCATTGCGATCTCTACCGTCTGGATCCCTCTTCTGCCGCTCGCGCCGGTGGGAGAGAGTCCACACTCCTGGAAGACCTAGGGCTAGAAGAACTTTGGAGCCAAGGTGGGATCACCGCCATTGAGTGGCCCCAGTACCTCTGCCATCTGCCTGCGACCTACCTCTGGCTGTACCTACAGCCACATCCCCAACAGGAAGGAGCCCGCCTCCTGTACGCCAAAGGAAAGGGATCCCAGACTGCTCAACTTTGGCAGCAAGTTCTTTCTCAGTTCACTCAGCAAGACCCTGAAGAAAAAAGGATCCACTTCTCCTCCTGAAAGACTTGAAAGCAGCAGAAAAAGTTGGGATCCCAAAAGACCTATGGCCACCTCGATTCGAACTGAGACACTGCGCCCACACCCGAAGCGTCGGTCGCGCCTTCGCGTTAGCGTTGCGGTTCCCGTCAGGGTGCCGTAGGCATAGCAATAATGCACAGGTCAGAAGGCTTTTCAAGGACTCCGTCCCGCTGGCGCGACCAGTAGCCCGGACGTCTCACCCCAGCCTGAAACGACTATGAGCTCGAGGCAAACGGCCAGAACTTAGCCAAAAGTCATCCTCAGGCCAAATCAAACAGCAGCACCTCAGCACCTTTCTCACTGAAAAGGTTGAGCTCGCTTTCCTCAGCAATAGCTACGCCATCTCCTTCTCGCAAAAACAAGCCATTTAGGGTCACATCGCCGCGAGCCACCTGCAGCCATCCGTAGCGCTTCTCATCCAAATGTTGGCAGATGGTGTGTCCCGGCTCGATCAACCCTGCGTAGAGATTCACATCCTGATGCACAATCACGGATCCCTGGCGCCCATCCCGAGAGGCAATTAAACAAAACGCATTGGGATGCTCTGCCAAACCCGTCGCTTTTTGTTCATAGCTGGGCTCTAGGTTTTCCTGCTCCGGCAAAATCCAAATTTGCAAATCCAAATTTGCAACAGATGAACCTCCTCATCCGCCGAGTGATTGTACTCGCTGTGGCGGATCCCTGTGCCTGCCGTCATCCGCTGAATTTCTCCAGGACGAATCACAGATCCTGTGCCCAAGCTGTCTTTGTGCTCAAGGATCCCTTCCAAAACATAAGTTAAGTAACGATCTCCATGTCTCGGTGCCCATGGGTCGGAAAGCCAGCACTCGGGCGGATTCGATCATCGTTAATTACCCGCAAAGCGCAGAAGCCCATGTAGCGAGGGTCGTAGTATTCCCCAAAAGAAAACGAGTGGTAACTATCAAGCCAACTAAGCTTGACATGACCCCTCTCTTCCCGCTTGCGCAAAGTCAGCATCACAGTTTCTCCAAAACCTGACCCTTGCAACCACTTTATTAACTCTGTAGGCAGATAGTCAATATGCAAATAGTTTTACTTCTCTCTTTTCCTGCCACCCCCACCAGAGGCTTGCCAAAAATTTTGGGTATGGGGGTATTGACGGGGTGGTGGGGGAGGGGATAGGGTAGT
>DVDX01000045.1 GCA_015295985.1 Synechococcus sp. M44_DOE_062
GAAACCAAAAGCACCAACCCAAAAATCAGCACCACAACTGATTGGGCAGCACGACGCAAAGTCACCCTAGACCACACCTGCTTCACTCCTCCCGAAACTTCAAAGAATCTCGTATTTTTACCGTCTATACGGATACCATCCTCAGGAAGGAATCTGAGTAAAGGGGCAGTTAAGGTGTACTTAAGAAATCAGGAAACTACCCCCGCCCGATTCAAAACTCAGGGGAGAACATAGGCAGGCTTGTTCCCTTAATCACCCAATTCGGGATCCGGTCGCACCCGCACCCCCATCTGGCGCAGCAGACGCAAAGAGTTTTCTGGCCCATCGATCATCTGCTGCTCGTTGATCCAGTAGGTGGCAATGCCCAGGTCTTCTAGAAATCGCACATAGGGATCCGGCGGCGGTCCATCGAAAACGGCGGCCTTCTGGATGGAAAAGCCCTGCTCGATCCAGGGGCCAAGGGCAAAGCGCTCGTAGTAGAGCAACTGTCCCACCACTTCCTGCAAAGCCTCTGCCGCATCTTTGTGGTGCAGGAGCTTCACTTCGGCCAAGAGCAGGTGCCCGTCCGCCACTGCCAAAAAGTCAAAGGTGTGTTGGTCTTCGCGCACCTCCAGTCCAGCCAGGCGGAACCAGCGGCGAAAATGGTGCAGGATCTCGTTGTGGCGTTCGCTGCGCTCCAACTGACGGCGACGGCGGCGTTCTGCCATCAGCGGGTCTGTCCCAGCGCTGTGAGGGATCCCACTGCTGCGGAACTGAGGCGGCTCATCGGGATCCAGAACCACCTTGCCCCCGGCAGGTTGATGCAGGAGGGGCGGCATCTGCGGTAAGAGTTCCGTGGATCCCCACTCCACCTCTGGCTGCTGAGCCCAGGTGAGCAGGTGTCGATTCAAGGGATGCTCAGGGTGGGTGTCGAACAACAGGCGCAGTTGAGACTGGCTAAACTGAAAATCCAGACGAAATTGCTCGATGGAGAGGCTGCTCCGCCCCTTTTGCAAAGTTTCTTGGCCAAAATAAAGCATCACCAAGAGCGGGTAAATCGGCAGCGGACGATGGGAGGGAATGAGCATTGCCCACATGTCATCCGTCCAGTGGGGGAGCAGGATCTCGGCCTGCTTGCCCTTGCCCACCACCTGCAACATTTTGGGGTGTCCCGGCTGCCAGCCACAGGGGTGATCGTCAAAACCGCAGGTTTGCCGCCCTTGATCCACGCTCAAGGGGTAGCGCCCATCATAAAGGCGGAAGGGACAGAGATCCCGGTCTTCGGCCAAAAAGCGCTCGTCTTGCCACAGGTGGGCCGCCAAAGCATGACAGCCGATCCCTTCCTGGCTGTTGCAGGCTTTGAGCCAGCGCCGTTCCGCCAGTTTCCCGCCCACTTTACTCGGGGCCAGGGGCCGGATCAAGCCGTTTTCCCCCTGGTTGAACAGAGGCCACACCAAAGGCTCGCCGGTTTCGGGCAAGGTCGGTAAAAGAGGATGGGTTTTGCTGTAAAACGGGTCGCAAATGCGCTGGGCCACTTGCTGCAAGGGCAATCCGCGGGGGGATCCCACCCAAGGCAGCAGGGATCCCGATCCGGCTTGAGCGCGGTGGTATTGGATGGCCAGAGCCACCTCTAGCCCTATCGGACGGAGTTCCGGCGTGAGCTGCCGGTAGCGCTGCAGCAGCCGGGAAGCCTGCACAAACAGGTCGTAGCGCCGAACGGGAACTGCGTCAGCCATAGTGTTGCAGGAAAAACTCCCCACTGCCTTGGGCAAGAGCTGGTACAGACAAGCACCTCGGCCTCAAAAAATAAGACCTTGGCAACTGTCTCTGCAGACCCTGACTTTGCCGAGGATATCGGGCCGACACCCATTCCCCTTGGCGTCAGGTCAGTAGTCAGTGTAGTGGAGAAACCCAGGCGCGAGAAGATGCTGCCATCCGCTTGCAGGCTGTGGGAAAAATGCGCAGCAGGCCCTAACGCCACGGCCACCCAGGAAAGGGAAAGGGGCGCTCTGTCTCTGCATCGCGGTTGTACTCTGTAGGTCGGCCTGTATCCCCCTGAATCACTAAGCTGCCTACGTAATCGGCCTCTCGGTAGACGCGGGCAATTTGATGGTGGATTTGGGCCATGTCCTCGGCGGAGACCACGCCATTGTCGGTGGCTTTGTAGAACTGGATTGTGACCCGAATGGGAAAGCGGGGATCCCGCTCGATGTCGAGGTTGTTGATTTCCGTGAAGGGGCCTTTCAGCGGCCCATGTCCGATGACGGCAGCTTCTACATTGCTGAGGCCAGCAAAGTTTTGAACAAGAGAAAGCGCTTGGACTACCCCAACTTCCCTTCGTGGCGGCTGCCGCTGCTGAAGAGGCACTTGGATCAGCATCACCAGATTCAGGGCTTCTTCTGCCACTTCTGCAGAATTGGGATCTCTGGGGGTTGGGTTGGCGGCTTGCTCAGCCCGAAAATCGCTGAGGCGCTGCCCGGTGAGGCTGGCCCGTTCACCGTTTTGATTGAAGAAAAGGCGCTGGCCCCAAGTAGCCCCGCCCACCCCATCTTCGGTGCGGTTCTCAATTACCGTAATGCTGGTGCCCTCGCGGGTGGCCAAGATCGCCAGTACGGCTGGGTTGCCGGGATAGGATTGGTAGTTGAACAGTACCGGGTTGAATTGGGCGGATCCCCCGGCAGGGATAGGCAAAAAGGCGGCCTGGGCGCTCACCAGCACATGGCTATCCCGTGGAGCCAGCAGGGAGTTCCGGTTGCCAGCCCAAGAGTCGGGATCGTGTAAGTAGCGGCGCAGATTCCCCAGCAGCTCTCGCAACGACACCGGTTGCAGGGGTTTTCCTTTTTCATTGCCCACCAGCACCTGCAGGCTGTCGAGGGGCAGGTCAGCAGACAGATCGGCAAAGTTGGGGTAGCGGATCACCGGCATCAGGCTCAGTTCGTAGCGACCCGTTCCGGGGTTGAGCTGATGTACCTGAGCGGAAAATCCATAGGGGTTGCCTGCGAGGTGGACACCATCAATGTAGGGACGAGAGCTGCTCCGGCCAGGGAAACGCTCACCCAGCTCAGTGAACTCAGCAGCCAGGGGATGGGGGCGCGCATAGCAATATTCCTATGATCGTAGACTGGGGGACTCTGCCCTGACGATAGCTCCCAAAAGGGGAGAGGGTGTGGCGGTTTCACTTTTGGCAACCCCATGCTTTTGCCAGGATCCCAGGCTGCCTGGGCTACGATAAAAGGCTGTAGCACCCTTTCGAATCATTCCAGATCATGGCCAATATCCGCCGGGATCCCGAGGTCAACGCTTCTGTGGCTTCTGTAACTCCAGCTTCTCCAGAGCCTCAGATGCAGGTTCAGTCTTTGCCGCTGCATGTCATGTTCCGCCTGGGTCTGTTCCAGATGGGCTTGGGAATGATGTCGCTGCTCACTCTGGGAGTGCTGAACCGCGTCATGATCGACACGGATCTGCTGGCCATCCCGGCAACGGTGGTGGGGGGATCCCTGGCCATGCACCAGTTGGTCTCCCCGGCTCGGGTTTGGTTTGGGCAGCTCTCGGATGCCAAGCCCCTGTTTGGCCTGCATCGCACCGGCTATGTGCGTCTGGGATCGGTGCTGTTTGCGGTCTGCATCTTCCTGGGGGTGCAGGTGGTGTGGGGTTTGGGGAATAGCTTTGCGGCTACGGGCTGGTCTGGAGCCACCTACGGCTGGATAGGCTTGGCCTGTTTGATGTTTGCCCTCTATGGTCTCTGCCTCAGTGCCTGCTCCACACCTTTTGCGGCTCTGCTGGTGGATGTGTCAGAGGAGGACAACCGCTCTAAGTTGGTGGGGATCGTCTGGTCCATGTTGATGGTGGGGATTGCCGGCGGGGCCATTGGCTCGGCAGTTCTGCTGCGGGGCTTGGATCCGGACAACCTGCAGAGCACCATCAACCGCCTCTTCATCATCATTCCAGCTGTGGTGATCCTGCTGGGGGTGATCGCCACCTGGGGAGTGGAAAAGCGCTATTCCCGCTATGGATCCCGTTCCACCTTGGCCGGACGGGAAGACCAAATTACCCTTGGCACGGCCATCAAGGTACTGACCGCCAGCCGCCAAACCCTGATCTTTTTCGGCTTCTTGGTGTTGATGACCATGGGCCTGTTTATCCAGCAGCCGATCTTAGAACCCTACGGCGGCGAGGTGTTTGGCATGACGGTGGCCCAGAGCACTCAGCTCAACGCCTTTTGGAGCCTGGGTATTTTGGCGGGGATCGTGCTGACCGGATTTTTCATCGTGCCCAAGTTGGGCAAACAGACGACGGCTCGTCTGGGCTGCCTGCTGGTGGCCATTTCTTTTGGGCTCACCATTGCATCAGGGTTTACAGGCAATTCACGGCTGCTGCAACTGTGCATGATCCTGTTTGGCTTAGCTTCCGGTATTACCACCAATGGCGCCATTAGCCTCATGTTGGATCTGACGGCAGCGGAGACGGCAGGCACCTTTATCGGGGCTTGGGGTCTGGCCCAGGCCATGTCCCAGGCGCTTTCTACCCTGATTGGCGGCGCTTTGCTTGATCTGGGTCGCATTCTCTTCCCCACTTCATCGGTGCTTGCCTATGCCACCGTCTTTGGGGTGGAGGCAGCGGTGATGTTGCTGGCCGTGTATTTGCTGGGACGGGTGAGCGTGGCCGAGTTTCGCGAAAAGACTAACCGTGCGCTGACCCAGGTGTTGGCTCTGGAGCTGGAGGGCTAGCAACGCGGAACCGGCTCGTAGTGGGGGCAGCCCTGACAGGGCCCGCTGGGGTTGACGGCGCAGCGCAGCAAGGGCGAGTGAGCATTAAACCGACAGGAGGGATCCCCTAGGAACCTTCCCGCTTCCTGAGGTGGGGTGACCGAACGCACCAAGGCGCGGATCCCACACAGGTGGTATTTGCCTTGCCGGAGCCGGTAGGAATGACGCTTTTCCAGAACTAGGTAGTGCTGCTCTGCCAGTTGGACATAGGTGCCTGGATGGGGACTGCTCTCCCAGGGGCATTCCTCCACCACCTCTCCCGAATCCGCATCGATCCACTGAATGGGCAAGGTTGGGCTGATGGAGGACATAAGGTGCCAACGAAGCCAGTTTAGGGCAGCAGACTACAGGACGATAGACTGGGTTTGACTTGTAATTAATTGTGCAACTTTTTCCGGCAACACTGAGTATGGCTGGTACAAATGTTCTCTCTTGTGTGACCTGGAGCCTGCTAATCTACAGAACTTCTACAAAGTTAAGTCGGAAAAAGCTGTACTCAGTGTAATGGATTTTCTGCAGCGGGCGGAGAATGGGATAGGTTGGGCTTGTGGCGGCGAAAAGATGGATGCTTCGACTAGCTATTGGAATGGGCTTGGCGGGCCAGTTGGGTGAGAAAAGCCAGAGGATGACGGTTCTGGAGCTGCTGCCTAATCCGCTCTTGCAGGATTTCCTCTTGCCAGGGATCCCCAGAAGACAGCCACTCTAGGTAGCTGAGCCCCGCCACCCGCGTCAGGTAGGCCCCCATCACCGCCTGCAGGGGGATCCCCATCACCATCAAGGGGCTGGCCTTGAGCAGAGAGCCCAAAGCTTGGGTGGCTAGCTCTAGCCCCCCCAGTTGCACCACCATTTGCGCCAAACTCTGGGCGATTTGCTGGGCTCGGCGTAAGGTAATGCGTCGATCAAACACTTGGTGCAGTTCCCCGATCATGCGCGCCTGAATGGCTACTCCTGCTAACACATCCAAAGCCGGAAGAGGCGTTGCCGCCAGGGCAGCAGCGGTGGCCCACTGCATCCGTTCCACGATCTGGCGACCCTGTTGACAGCGCTCCTCTTGTAGGGCCTGTTGGGCGGCTTCGGTCAGGGTTCGGGTTTGCAACAGAGCATTGGCCAAGCGCAGGTGGGATCCCTTCTGCTGCAGCAGGTGAGCCATCTGTTGGATGAGAGCCTCTGTATCGGGGGGCTGCGGCTCCCAAGTTTCCCGCACAGAGCCATCTTCGGAGTAGTAGCGAACCTTCAGGGGCTCTGGATCGGCGGCGATGGCTACCACCTGTTCAGCGGGGATAACATCGGCGGTGCGCCGGCGCAAATGAGCCAAGATGGTCTCCACATCCTCCGGCAGCATCTGATCGGTTTTGTTGAGAGCTAGGATGGTGGATTTGCCCATTCGGGCCAACTCCAGCATTTCGGCATATTCCGAAGCCAGCAGATCCCCGGCTACCACCAAGATCAGCAGATCGGCTTTCTGGGCTAGGGCGCGGGCTTCCGCTTCCCCTGCCCCCCCAATCGTCAGCAGTCCAGGTGTGTCGGTGAGGGAAATGGGGCTGCTCAAGCCCTCCAATTGGTAGGTGTGAATGGATCCCTGGCGGGTGGTGCCCAGGGTGGGGGCTGTTTCGCCCACCGGTCGGCCCATCAAGGCATTGATCAACGAGGTCTTGCCAGCGGAACTGGTGCCGAACACCACCAGGTGCAACTCCTCCTGGCTGAGCCGCTGATCGATCTCTTGCAGCTTGGCACGCAGGGCACGGCGACTGATGTCATTTTGCAACTTCTGGATCAGGCAATCCGCATCCTCCAGATCGGCTTGCACCTGATTCCGAGTTAGCTTAACCCGCCGCAGCGGTTGTGTCCGCTGGCTTGGAGCCCTTTGCCGTCGGCGAGCCTGCTGCCACCAATGGCGCGCTGCCAGACCTGCTGCTGCTGTCCCCCCAAGGATGGCACCCACCACCAGATCCGCAAGCGGCTGGGAATGAGGAGCCACAAAGCTGTAGATCCCGCCAACCCACTGCAGATATTGGCTCAGGGCCGCCAAACCCAGCCCTACCCATAACCACACCCAAGTGGAGCGCGACAACACCATCCCAACCCACAGCCTGCCCAGATCTCCAGATCAAAAAGCCAAAGTTGACCGGCCATCCGAGAGGACAGCCCCCGCTGCCAACTGGATCTGCAACTGCTTCTCCAGCATAAGGCTTGCTGTAGCTGAGCATACAATTTTGTCGAGAGTTTTGTTGGGGATCAGCCACCCGTAAGTGAAAAGGGAAACGAGAAGTCAAAACGCCCTCAGCTCAACCGGCCAAATAAGCAAGGGATCCCCAAAAAAGCCTGAGTCCCTCTCCCAGCATCCCCGGCGGCTCCAGCGGTGCCGGCAAAAACTGGCCCCCGCGATAATCCAGTAGCTGCGCCAGCAGCAAGTAGCCTACCCCCAGAGCAATGGCCAGGATCCCTGTAACAATTGCTACCCACTTAGGCCGCTCCACGCTGAGTCTCCCCAATAAAGCGCTGGATCTCGATGCCTCTATGATGCCCGAAGTGGCGACCCAATTCCTAACGCGGCGGGATCAAGACTGCATCGATGACGTGGATGATGCCGTTAGAAGCTTGAATATCCGCGGTCAAAAGCCTTTCTCTCACGGGTGGCCCCAGAGCAGAGCAAAGAGCACCTTGGCGCAGAAACGGCTGCGGTAAAGTTCGGTATCCTAGGGCTGTGATTGCTGGAGAGGAGAAAGGCCATGAACGGGATCCCGTCGTGGTTGCGGCAACTCCGCCGCTGGCTGCCCTGGGTTGCTCTGCTTCTCGTTCTGGTCTTGATCGGCTACTGGGTCGGCCCCCGGCCCAGACCCTACCCCCAAGAGCAGGAGCTGCCCACCCTTGCTCCTCTGCCGCAGCACCCCCGCATTCGGGTGGAGTTCAACCAAAGCCGGGAAAGTACCTATCGGGATCCCTACCGCCAGATCCGCCGCTATGGCTACAACCTGGAAGAGTTGATTATTTCCCAGATTCGCTCCGCTCGGCAGTCGGTGGACATTGCCGTGCAAGAGCTGAACCTACCCCTCATTGCCCAAGCCCTGGTGGAGCGGCGGCAGGCTGGGATCCCGGTGCGCTTCATTACCGAAAACACCTACGTGCGGGCCTGGCACCAACTCACCCCTGACCAAGTGCAGACGCTGGACGAGCGCAGCCGCAGCAAGTTTGAGGAGTACCGTAACCTGGTGGATGTGAACCGGGATGGACGGTTTTCCGCTGAGGAGATTGCCACACGGGATGTATACGCCTTGCTGGATGGAGGCCAGGTGCCCTGGCTGGATGATACCGCCGATGGATCCAAAGGCAGTGGCCTGATGCACCACAAATTTGTGGTGATCGACGGGCAGAAAGTCTTGACCGGATCGGCCAATTTCACTCTTTCCGATATTCACGGGGATTTTGACGCGCCCGGCAGCGTCGGCAACGCCAATCATCTGCTGCTGCTGGACAGCCCGGAGCTGGCCCGCCTCTACACCGAGGAATTCAATCTCATGTGGGGTGATGGCCCCGGTGGCTTGACCGATAGCCGCTTCGGCGCGCAGAAGCTCAAGCGTTCCCTGGAAACGGTTTACATTGACGATGCCATTGTGGGGGTTCACTTTTCTCCGGCCAGCCGCTCCTTGCCCTACGAAGCCACCTCCAACGGCATTATCGCTGCCACCCTGGCCCAAGCCCGGCAACAGGTGGATCTGGCTCTGTTCGTCTTTACGGATCCGGGCATTGCCAACCAACTCAGGCAACTGCGACAGGAGCGCAACGTAGAGATTCGCGGGGTATTCGACCCCGGTTTTGCCTTCCGAGACTACAGCCGCACTCTGGAGATGTGGGGGCTCCTGCTGCCTGGCGAAGACTGTACCGTGGATCCAGCCCGTCTGCCCTGGACAACGCCCGCCCAATCGGTGGGGATACCCAACCTGGCCCTGGGGGACAAGCTGCACCACAAGTTTGCCATTGTTGATCCCGGCACCGCCAACGCCACCGTGATCACCGGATCCCATAACTGGTCAGTGGCCGCTAACCACATCAACGACGAGAACCTTCTGATCATCCGCAATAGCCGAGTGGTGGATCACTTTGTGCGGGAGTTCGACCGGCTCATTGCCGATGCCCGCTTTGGCCCCAGCCGCCGCCTGCAGCAACAGGCAGAAGAGGGATCCCGTCGCTGCCCCAATCCTATCCCTGTTGCGGCTTCCCTACCTGAGCCGGAGCTGCTGGAAGTCGTTCCCGTCGGTGGTGCTGAGCACTCTGTCATCCCCCTTCCTGCCAACGCTGGGGGATCCCCTCGGGTTAACCTGAATACGGCCACGGCGGCGGAGCTGGAACAGTTGCCCGGCATTGGCCCTGCCCTGGCACAGCGCATTATCGAAGCCCGCCCCTTCTCTTCTCTGGAAGATCTGCAGCGGGTCAACGGCATTGGCCCGTCCCGGATTGAGCAACTGCGGGATCGGGTGACCTGGTAGGAGTTAGCCCCCCCTTGATCAGGCTGGGGGCGCGGAGCGCTTTCGGAAGCTCATCCCAGAGCAGCTCCGGAAGAGCCTCTCTTCCCCTGGAAAGAGGTACGCTTGACATACTCCCTACCCTAAAGGGCAGGGA
>DVDX01000039.1 GCA_015295985.1 Synechococcus sp. M44_DOE_062
GGAGTCGGTGTCGGAGTGGGGGTGGGTGTCGGACTGGGCGTTGGGGTCGGTGTTGGAGTGGGGGTGGGTGTCGGGCTAGGCGTTGGAGTCGGTGTCGGAGTGGGGGTGGGTGTCGGACTGGGTGTTGAGGTGGGCGTGGGTTCTGGAGTCGGGGTAGGAGTCGGCTGGGGCTGGACGATGGCCAGGGCCTCTTCGGCTTTTAGCTCCCCTCGAACCAGCTTAGAGAGGGTGTCTTGGCCGCCAGGGGTGTAGGTGATCTCGCGGGCGGCACTGTTGAACACATTGCGGATGGGATCCCCTTTGCTGTCCACCAGTTCCAGCACCATCACATTGCGACCGGGCCTGAAGCCCTTCAGGTAAAAAGACTCCCAGCGATCCAGCAGGCCGGATTGGCCGTTGAGGGTGTAGCGGATCCGCCAATCCCGTGGCAGGTCGCTGAGCAGGCTCTCCCGCACTGGGGCATTGGCCAGCCAGAAATCCACCAGGATCGGCTCGGCCCCATAGCTGCCTGTGGGGCGGTTGTAGGTGAGCAGGGGCAGTTGCGGCTGCGGCACGTACTCAGGGGTGGGAGCCAGCACATGGAAGCTGACCTGGGCGTAGGCTTCAGAGTTTTTGAAGCTCTCGTGCCAGGGTTTACCGGCAAACACGCGCAGAGTATGGGATCCCGGCTCCAAATCCTTGAAAACGAGGGGAGCATCGGCATCGTAATGGGCGATGTAGGGCCGATTGTCCAGCACCACGTGCAGATGAGGGCCTAGACCCAATTGCGGATCTTCGAAAAGCGGGTACCCTTGCACCGCGAAGCGAACGGTTACCTGCCGCTCTGACAACACCTCACCTGGCTTGGGGCTGAGGATCTGAACCTGCGGGCGATAATACTGCAAATGGGCATCCAGCTTGGCAATCTCCGGGGGAACCGGCACACGCTCTAGCTGGGGAAGCTGTTCCTGCGGGGGTTCAGGCGGGGATCCCCCACAAGAGGCCAAAACGAGGGCAGCCAGCAGACAGATCCACCATCTCAACAACCCCCACCTTTTCAACCTGGCATTTTCCGCGTGTTCTTGCATGAGCCTTACATCCCAACACTCTCGGTATCCTGCCGAGCCGCAGACAAGCCATCCCCACATTACCAGCATGTGTCCTTTGGGGAAGATCCCTTCCCCCGCCCTAGAATGGGATCAACTATCAACTGGCCTGGCTCCAGCCGGGTCGGAAAAACTTTTGAGGTCATGTATGGCTCTGTTGGCGATAACAGCCCTGGCGGGCATGGATCTGGCCCAGTGGCAAGCTCTGCTCAACAATGTGGCGTTTGCCATTTGTCTGGGGGCCATGCTGTTTTACTGGGGTGGGGCAGCTTTTCCCCAGGTGCAGCTTCTAACTGAATTGGGCCTGGCGGGGATGATCGGGGCGAACTTGACGATAGCAGCCCTGTTGACCGCCCGCTGGATTGATGCAGGCTACTTTCCCTTGAGTAATCTGTACGAGTCTCTGTTTTTCCTGGCCTGGGGGATCACCGCTTTGCACTTGGTGGCTCTCCACTGGAGCCGCAGCCGCTGGGTGGGGATTATGACTGCCCCGGTTGTAACCGGGATCGTGGCCTTTGCTGCTTTGGTACTGCCGGAAGATATGCAGGTGGCCCAGCCCCTCGTCCCGGCTTTGCAATCCAACTGGCTGATGATGCACGTGACCGTGATGTTGCTGGCCTACGCGGCGCTGCTGGTGGGATCCCTTCTCTCCATCAGCTTTCTCATCGTCACCCGCGGTCAGGATGTGCAGCTCAAGGGCAACTCCCTCGGCCTGCAATTTCGCCCTCCCCAACCCCAAACCCATCCCGAATGGGCGGAAGCCACCCTGCCCTCCCCCGCTTCAGAACTGGCCTACGCCGGTCTCCGCTCTTCCCGTCCCTCGTCCGCTGAACTCCCCCCCCAACCCGCCCCAGAAGGGATCCCCTGGCAACGGCTGAGCCTGGCAGAAATCTTGGACAACACCAGCTACCGGTTGATCGGGCTGGGCTTTCCCCTGCTGACCATTGGCATCATTGCCGGCGCCGTTTGGGCCAACGAAGCCTGGGGTACCTACTGGAGCTGGGATCCGAAAGAAACCTGGGCTTTGATTACCTGGTTGGTCTTTGCTGCCTATCTGCACGCCCGCATCACCAAAGGCTGGCAAGGCAGACGCCCCGCCCTCTTGGCCAGCATAGGTTTTGGGGTGGTTTGGGTGTGTTACCTGGGAGTGAACTTTCTGGGCAAAGGCTTGCACAGTTATGGCTGGTTTTTCTGAGGGGATTTTTCCCAAAAACCGGCCCGAGTTTATGGGTATTCTGGTGCTGGCAAGCCGTAGTGGATCCCTTCAAGGAGAAAAGCGATGCGACTGTTCAATTACCTAATCTTGTTTTCAGCCCTCCTGGCCATTGCCCTCTTTGCCATGCAAAACGCCACCCCGGTCACGGTTACCTTTGCCCCTGGCGTCAGCATCGAAAGCCCTCTGGTGATGGAGCTTCTGGCCTCTGCCGGGATTGGAGCTGCCCTTGCCTGGCTGTATAGCCTCTGGATGCGTGTCCAGTTCAGCATCGAAGCCCGCGAAAAAAATCGCCAACTGCAGGAAAAGGAAGTCACCATCACCGAACTCAAGGAAATGGTGGTGGAGCTGGAAGCCAAAGTGAAGCAACTGCCTCCCAGCAAGCGCGCCGAACCCCAAGAGGACATCCAGGACGTGAAAGAAGTGACTACCGAGGGATCCCCTGCCTGAGATCTCTAAGTTGAACCACAGGCCGTTGAGATAGAATTGAACTTCTGCTTGCCCCTCTCACTAGTCCATACTTCCTATGCAGGTCACACAAGAAAAACGCCCTGGCAGCCGGGTTGGCCTCAAAATTGTGGTAGAAGCCGACCGGGTGAAGCGCTCCTACGAAAAAACCTTGCGCCAACTGGAGCAGAATATCCAGATTCCGGGATTCCGCAAGGGCAAGGCCCCCCGCAACCTCGTTGTGCGTCAGGTGGGCCGCGAGCGCATCCTGGCCAGTGCTGTCGATGACCTAATCAACGAAGCCATTCAACAGGCTTTCAAGGAAGCTCGGCTCACTCCCATCAGCCGGTTCGAGTTGGATGATGAGGTGGGGCAGCTCTTGGCTCAGTTCAACCCCGAAGCAGACTTCAGCTTCTCGGGATCTGTTGAGGTGTACCCTGAAGCCCGCGTTGGCCAATACAAAGGGCTGACCGTTACGGCAACCCGCGTTGACGTCAAGCCCGAGCAAATTGACCGGCTCATCGACCAGTGGCGGGATCAGCGGGCCACTCTCTTGCCGGTTGAAGATCGGCCTGCTCAGTTGGGGGATGTGGTGGTGATCGATTTTGAGGCCCGCGATGCAGAAGGCAATCCCCTCCACGAGATGGCCACCCAGGACTTCCAGTTGGAACTCAAGGAAAACAACTTCATCCCCGGTTTTGTGGCGGGCATTGTGGGCATGCAGCTCGACGAAACCAAGGAGATCGCAGCCACCTTCCCTGACGACTACTTCAGAGAAGAGTTGGCCGGGAAAACGGTTACCTTCACCGTTTGCCTGAAGGAGATCAAGGCCAAAGAGCTGCCCGAATTGGACGATGCTTTTGTGCAAGAGATCAGCAGCTTTCAAGCGGTGGCCGAACTGCGGGAACACCTGCAAAAGCGCCTCGAACAGGATGCCCTGGCACAATCTGAGGAGAACCTGGAAACCGCCATCCTCAACGCCATCTTGGAAACCACCGAGGTGGATCTGCCCGAAACCCTCATCGAACAAGAAATGACACAACTGCTGGCCCAGAGTCTGCAAGCTTTGCGGCAGGAAGGCATCAAGACAGGGGAGATCCGCAAGTTCTTGTCCGAATTGCCTCCCGAAACCCTCAACCAGTTGAAAGAGCGCCATCGACCCGAAGCCATCAACCGGCTACGACGCACCTTGGCCCTGAGTGCCATCGTTCGGCAAGAGCAAATTGCCGTAGACTCTACGGAGTTGGACGTGGAAGTGGAAGAAGTGATGGCGGCCTATGCCCAGCAAGGGCAGAAGCTGGATCGGGAACGGGTACGCCAAACCGTCTATGAAGGCTTGCTGATCGACAAGGTGATGGCCTGGCTGAAGTCGCAAACCACGGTCAACTGGGTCGATGGCGAGGGAAATCCAACCCAGGCACCTACTTCTTGGGCAGGCCTAGAGGAGAGGGTTGAAGTGCCAGAGGCCGAGTTTGAGGCCGATGGGCCAGAGATATCCGGGATCCCTGAGGCTGTTGAATCCTCCTCAGAGACGGCTACGAACGCAGAAACTGAGGGAGAAGCGGTAGCCGCGGAAGCCGAACCGGTTCTAGAAGAGGCTGTGGAAGCATCCCCTGCGGAAACTCTCTCAGACTCAGATCCAAAACCAGGGGCAACGATCCCGGTTGAGGAGAAGGCGAAGGAGACCGCTGTAGAAATCCCGGCAGCAGAAGAGCCCAAGCCAAGCAAAAAGGGCAAAAAAGGCAGGTAGGCGAATAAGCGGGGCCAGGTCTGTGCTGGGGGCTTTTCTGGATCCCAGCTGGGAAGGTTCCCATCAAGAAGGAGGCGCGGTAGTCACCCCTAGTGTTCTAAGACCTAAAAAGCAGACATCCGACACTGCTGACAGTGGCAGCAGGGAGCGCTTAGGGTTTATCCTATTATTCGCAACATCTGCAAGAGGTCAGGCTGCCATGAAGGGATTTGCGCGCGCGCTTGGGGCTTGGGGGATCCTCACCCTGATGGCCGGGATCTTGCCCGGCAGTGTCGTGGGCCAATCAGCCTTGCCCCCTGTGCCCGTCATACCCTCGGATCCGTCAGGTTTGGGGATCCCGGCAGCCCCTTCACCTCCCCGTGAGCCGATCGGGCTGGATCTGCGCCATCTGGTGGGGTTGTTCATCAACGAGTCTTTGGGGGCGGGCAGCCAAGCTGCTGCAGTCAGTTACAACGACCTCTACACCCGCCTGTTGGCCCGAAGCTACGGGGATCCTCGCCCCCCCATTGAGGTGGAGTACGAGTTCATTCAAGAGATCCTGCGGGAGTATGGGGATCCCGCCGATCGCTTCTGGGATCCGCAAGCGTTTAAGGACTTGCTCAACCGTCCTCGTCCTCCCGTACAAGCCCGCGGGATCGGCCCGCGCCAGGTTTATTTGGCTGTGCCGGATCTCACCCCGGCCACGGCTCAGCAGATCCGCCAAACCCTCTACACCCAAGACTACAGCCAGGGCATTATCCTCGACCTGCGCGGCTCGGTGGGCTACGACCCCCAAGTGGTGGCGGATGTGGCCCGCTTGTTTTTGCCCCGCTCCGTCCAGCCGCTGCTGATTACCGAAGACCGATTCGGGCAGCCTACCCTCTGGAGCAGTGAAAATTTGCCCATTGCCGCCGGGATCCCATTGGTTGTTTTGGTGGATGGCAACACCCGCCAGGGGGCCACCCTCTTGGCTGCCCAGTTGGGATCCAGCGGCAGCACCCTTATTGTGGGTCAACCCACCCAAGGCAGTGAACGACAAACCCGCTTCTTTGCTCTCCCCTCCGGCGCGGCGGTGGAACTGGCCGTAGCCACCTGGAAAACAGGAGATGGTCGCTCTTTGGAGCGGGGCTTGGTGCCTTTGCAGACGGTGGAAGGAGATGACAATGCTTGGCTGAAGGCCGGCCTGCAAGCACTGGCCTTACCTCCACGGCGACCTGCCCTACCCCCGCGGCCCACTGTGCTGGTGCAAGAGGGTCGAGTTGGCCGCTTTGAGCTGGGCATGGATACCCGCAACGTCGATACCCACCTGCTGGGTAACGTTGATCAGATCCCAGCAGCCTCCGGAGCCAACGTGTTTCAGCCCAATAGCGACTTGAAGATCTTTTACCTGCAGGACTACATCTTCTTCACCTACCGTCATCCGGGCATTGTGGATAGCTTTTTCGCCAACCGCATCTACACAACCCACCCGGAAGCCATGACCGGTGAAGGGATCCGCATTGGTTCCACCTACTCGGAAGTGATCGCCGTTTACGGTGGGCCCGGCGAGAACGGCTACAACGAGGTGGTGCCCTATCCCAAGGGGAGCCGAGAGTATCTGCGCGACGACCGCTACTACGTCAACTACGATGCTCTGGGCCTGGCCTTTGCCTTTGAGGTGGGATCCAACCAGGTCACAGCCATTGGCCTGTTCAAGCCGGGGAGCTAAAAGCGAGAGCGACCCCAGAATCCCTGCTTACCCGTCAGAGAGGTGGGGGATCCCACCCATCGCCACCTTGTTCCCTGCTGGAGAAAAGTTAATCGATTGTTAACGTTTTTGTCCTGATCCCTCAACATCGCCCGGAGCGATGCGGTAGATTAGTGCAGCAACCCCCGCAAAGGGGATTTTTTGTGCCGTCTACGGACTGTGGGAGAAGCTCTTGGCAAACGTCGTGGTTGTCGGTGCCCAGTGGGGCGATGAAGGAAAAGGGAAGATCACCGACCTCCTCAGTGAAAAGGCGCATGTGGTCGTCCGCTATCAAGGTGGGGTGAATGCAGGGCATACCCTGGTGGTGGCGGGGCAAACCTTCAAGCTACACCTGATCCCCTCCGGCATTCTCTACCCCGACAAACGCTGCATCATCGCCAGCGGCACGGTGATCGATCCGGAAGTTCTGCTGGCCGAGATCGACCAACTGCATCAATTGGGCATTTCCACCGACAACCTATTCATCGCCGAAACGGCCCACGTCACCCTGCCCTACCACCGGGTCATTGACATTGCAGAAGAGGAGCGGCGCGGCATTTACAAGCTGGGCACCACCGGACGGGGCATTGGTCCCACCTATGCCGACAAGGCAGAGCGCATGGGCATTCGCGTTGTGGACTTGATGTACCCCGACCAGTTGCGGGAGCGCCTCAGTTGGGCCATTCCCTACAAAAATGTCTTGCTGGAAAAGATCTATAACTTGCCCCCCTTGGATCCCGAACCCATCATCGAGCAATACCTGGCCTATGCCGAACGGCTGCGCCCCTATGTCACTGACGCTGCCCTGCTTCTGACCCAAGCCATCGAAGACCGGGAGAACATCCTGTTTGAGGGGGCTCAGGGCACCCTGTTGGATCTCGACTACGGCACCTACCCCTACGTCACCTCCTCCCATCCCATTGCCGGTGGCGCTTGTATTGGTGCTGGGATCGGCCCCACCAGCATTGACCGGGTGATTGGGGTGGCCAAAGCCTATACCACCCGCGTTGGGGAAGGTCCTTTCCCTACCGAGCTCAAGGATGAGATCGGTGCTTACTTAGGGGCAACCGGTGCCGAGTTTGGCACCACCACAGGGCGACAACGGCGCTGCGGCTGGTTTGATGGGGTAATTGGGCGGTATGCGGTGCGGATCAATGGCTTAGACTGCCTGGCCATCACCAAGCTGGATGTGCTGGATGGCTTGGATGAGATCAAGGTGTGCGTGGCCTACGAGTACCAGGGTCGGGAAATTCGTCACTTCCCCAGTGATGCCCGTGTTTTCGCCCAGTGCAAACCCATCTACGAAACCCTGCCGGGCTGGAAATGTTCCACCAAAGATTGCCGCTCCATCCAAGACTTGCCCCCCGAAGCCCACGATTACCTGAAGTTTTTGGCGCAGTTGATGCAGGTGCCGATTGCCATTGTTTCTCTGGGGGCCAGCCGCGACCAGACGATCATCGTCGAGGATCCCATCCACGGTCCCAAACGTGCCCTTCTCTATCCGAATGGTGGCAAGCACCTTCATGCCCTCATGCCCGACTGAGGGGGCTTAAGAACAATGGGGACAAGGACAGTGATTGGCTGATCTGGCGATTGAAGATGCTCAATCAATTTTTTGGAAAAAACAATATTGCCGCAGTTGGGCCAGTTCTGCCTCGCTGAGATCTTGCCACTGGCCGGGAGCAAGCCCCGTCAGAGAGAGGGGCCCTAGTCCAACCCGAACCAACCGCAAAGTTGGGATCCCAACAGCGGCAGTCATGCGGCGCACCTGGCGATTGCGACCCTCCCGCAGCGTCAGTTCCAGCCAGGTGGTGGGGATGGAGCGGCGAAAGCGGATAGGGGGATCCCGTGGCGGCAGGGTGGGTTCCTCGGTGAGGATCTTGACCTGGGCCGGGCGCGTTTTTCGCCCTTGGATGATCAGGCCCTGTTGCAACTGTTGCAGGGCTTGGGGAGTGGGGCTCCCTTCCACCTGAACCCAATAGATGCGCTCATGACCAAACTTGGGATCGATCAAGCGGGCATTGAGGCGGCCATCATCAGTCAGCAGGAGCAGCCCTTCACTGTCGCGATCCAGTCGCCCCACCGGATAGACTTTGGGCACCGGGATAAAAGACTTGAGGGTGGGCCGTCCCGCTTGGTCGGTGAATTGGGTGAGCACGCCATAGGGTTTGTAAAACTTGAGATAGCGCATGACACACAAAATGACAAAACTGGTGAACCCAATCTTTCCAATCTTTAAGATTTGGCAGAAAGATTTGGCAGAGCGGCTTCAACGGTAAGATCAAGCCTTAAGGAGCAACATCCCTCCACCGCCAGCAGCGTTTGACGGAGCTCACCCCATGACCATAGACAACAATTTACTTTGGGTTTTGATTGGAACAGCGGGGCTCTCTCTCCTCAGCCTGGTGTATGTGCTGGTGGACGAGGGCAACAAACGCCGCCGCTACGAACAGCAAAAGGAAAAGGAAGCTGCTCAACCACCTGCGGTTGTTCCTGAAGAAGCAGCCGGGATCCCGGCTGCACCTCCCCCTTCTGCTTCTGAACCTGTTGCCGCCCAGCCCGCTTCAGTGCCACACCCTGCTGACGGGTTCGCCGAAGTGTCGCCTAGCGATAACGAGGAGCCAGAAACCTCCCCGGAAGCCCTTCGCGCCAGTGGGACGGAGTCCTTACCCAGCCTTGAGGACTCTGCGCTCGCCAAAGAGCCGGATACAGCACCCGGCCCTGCAGAGGAAACGCCGAAAGACACCCCGTAGCAGTTTTTCTGGTTGCTTGTCCGGCCTGAGAGGTGAAGCTTACCCTGGAAGCTAAAACCGAAAATGAAGGAAGTTTACTTACCAGAGGAGACCCTTCGCGCTTGGCTGTGGGAAGACCTGGGGCACGGCGACCTCACCACAGAGCTGACCCTACCCCCAGGACTGAAGGGTGAAGCAGTAATCCTGGCCAAGGAGGCAGGGATCCTGGCTGGCCTGGAGGTTGCCAAGCGGGTTTTTCGGCTGTCGGATCCCCAAGTGGAGTTTACCCCTGGAGTGGAGGAAGGGGCCAGGGTGGCTATTGGCCAAGAGGTGGCCCACCTCAAGGGATCCCTGCGGGGCATCCTGGCAGGAGAGAGGCTGGCCCTCAACCTTCTCCAAAGGCTGTCCGGCATTGCTACCCTCACCCGCACTTACGTGGAGGCTCTCCGGGGAACCTCAACCCAGCTTCTGGACACCCGCAAGACCACTCCCGGCCTGCGCGCTCTAGAGAAGTACGCAGTACGGGTAGGGGGTGGCAAAAACCACCGCTTTGGGCTGTTCGACGGCATCTTGATCAAGGAAAACCACATCCTTGCTACGCAACGCTGTCGCGACCGCGGCACGGGGGCTGTTTTGGCAGCCGTCAAGCGGGCCAAGGAAGGTGCTCCCCACCACCTCAAGGTGGAGGTGGAGGTGCGGGATCTCCAGGAACTGGAAGAGGCTTTGGCAGCAGGAGCCGATCTCATCCTTTTGGATAACTTTACTCTGGAAGAGACGCAGGCAGCCGTCCAACGGGTGGGCGGGAGAGTTCCCTTAGAGGCCAGCGGCAACATGACCCCGGAACGAGCCAGGCAAGTGGCCGAGGCAGGCGTCAATTACGTCAGCGTCGGGGCTCTCACCCACTCAGCCAAGGCCTTGGATCTCTCTCTGCTGGTGGTGTGACCCTGAGCCAGGTTCCGGCGGGCACCGTTTTTGGTGCTAGCCTAAGGGAATAACCCAAGCCCGGCTCCCGGCGAACCCGGTGGCGCGAAACGCTGCTCTGGGCCTTTTCCTTTGCCGCCCCAGAAGTCAGGTAAAGACAAGATTGACCGCAACGGCAAGCCCACCCACAACAAGTGAGAGTCAAGTACCCCCAGCTAAAGCTGGGAGCTTGTGGGAGTACCGCCTGCCAGCGGGAAACCACAAGGGTAAGGAAAGACTAGCCTGTCCGAGCAACCTGGTAACCCAGGGGGCGTTAGAAGGAAACTGAGCCGACTGGGCGTGGCAGCCCAAAGTACGTAGCGGATGCTTCCCTAGTTTGCTACCTCTACGTCGGCCAGTGGCGAAGGGATGTACACACTCTGCAAGGAGGCTTACCGCATGTTTGTACCCGTAGTAGACCGCAACCAACAACCTCTGATGCCTACCACCCCCGCAAGGGCTAGGCGTTGGATTAAGGCCGGCAAAGCCACTCCTTTTTGGAAGAAAGGAGTATTTTGCGTCCGGCTTAATGTGGAGCCTTCCGACCGGAAGGTACAACCGATAGCTGTGGGTATTGACCCAGGGAGCAAGAAAGAGGGGTGGTCGGTTAAATCCGCCGCGCATACCTACCTCAACATCCAAGCGGATGCAGTGACTTGGGTAAGAGAGCATGTTGAGCAGCGTCGAAACATGCGCCGGTCGAGGCGGTACCGCAAAACCCCTTGTCGTCAGCCCAGAAGCAACCGAGCTAGAGGTGGGCTTCCCCCTTCTACCAAAGCAAGGTGGCAGTGGAAACTGCGTCTAGCCCGTTGGTTAGTTAGGTTATTTCCGGTCACTACGTTTGTCGTTGAGGACATCCAAGCAAAAACCAAAGGTCAACGTCGCTGGGACACTTCTTTTTCCCCCTTAGAGGTAGGAAAGCGGTGGTTTAGAGAGCAACTCAGCAAGCTGGGGCAGGTACTCACTTGCTCAGGGTGGGAGACTAAACAGATGCGAGATGCTCTAACGCTGAAGAAAACCAGCAAAAAGACTGCCGAGGTTTTTGAGACTCACTGCGTGGATGCGTGGGTGCTGGCCAACTCCGTGACCGGCGGGCACAAGCTACCGGACAATAAGCGAATGTTGTTCTTAGTTCCCCTGCGTTTTCACCGTCGGCAGTTGCACCGGTTGCAACCAGATAAAAAAGGAAGAAGGACTCCTTATGGAGGGACGCTAAGTTTAGGCTGCAAGCGAGGAAGTTTGGTGCGTCATCGCAGGTGGGGACTGGCTTTTGTGGGCGGTAGTTCGGGTAACAAGCTCAGCCTCCACCGGCTGGAGGATGGAAAGAGGTTGACTCAAAACGCTAGGAAGGCTGATGTGCGCCATTTAAGCTTTTGTTCTTGGAGGTTTTATGGTTGGTAACAAAGCTGCCCTTGTCGCGTCAGCGGGCCGTAGGCCTAAGGGCGGGGTTTCAAACCCAGGGTTTTCGATGAACAGAGAAACCCCATTGCTACGCAACGCTGACGCGATTACCCAGGAAATTACTCGGCTCAAACAGGAAAGGCAGGCAGTCATCCTTGCTCATTCGTACCAGCTCCCCGAAGTTCAAGAGGTGGCAGACTTTGTAGGAGACTCGTTGGGACTGGCTCGAGAGGCTCAAAAGACGAACGCTCAGGTGATTGTCTTTGCGGGTGTGCATTTTATGGCGGAGACGGCTGCCATCCTCAACCCGGAAAAGACGGTGCTGCTGCCGGATCTGGAGGCGGGCTGTTCCCTGGCCGATAGCATTCGCCCAGAAGATGTGCTGCGGTGGAAGGAAGCTTGCCCTGAGGGCCTGGTGGTCGCCTATGTCAATACCGCCGCTGAAATCAAGGCCCTGGCAGATGTCTGCGTAACCAGCGCCAACGCAGTTCAAGTGGTGGCCAGCCTGCCCCCGGATCGCCCCATCTTCTTTGTGCCAGATATGTTTCTGGGGGCCCACGTTGCTCAGGTAACCGGGAGGGAGTTGGATCTCTTTCCGGGAGAGTGCCACGTGCATGTCGGCATCCGGGAAGAGCACCTCAAGGCGATGGTGGAAGAGCACCCTGGAGCAGAGTTCCTCATTCACCCCGAGTGCAGTTGTGGCTCTAGCTGTCTCTTCCTCAAACCCGACGCCAAGCTGCTCTCTACCGAGGGCATGGTGCGCTACGCCAAAACCTCGGAAAGCCGCGAGTTTGTGGTGGCCACTGAGGTGGGCATTCTCCACCGGCTCAAGAAAGAAGCTCCGGATAAGACGTTCATCCCTGTCAAGGCAGAAGCCGTCTGCGAGTACATGAAGAAGATTACCTTGGAAAAAATCTACCGATCCCTGCAGGAGATGCGCCACGTGATCCAGGTGCCCCAGGAGGTGGCTGAGAAGGCTCGCCGTTCCATCCTGGCCATGCTGGCGGTGCCTGCTGGAGCCTAGAGAGGTGGAGCGCAAGGACGACGTGCCCCTGTTGCAAGAGTGCCATGCCCATGACAGGGAAACCGCACCGCTGGCGCAAGCGGAGACGGATTTGCTGATCCTGGGAGCAGGGGTGGCGGGGGTGTACGCAGCCCTGTGGGCGGAAACCCAGGGGGCGAAAACCCTGGTGGTCAGCAAGGATCCCCTTCCCTCTGGCTCTACCCCTTGGGCACAGGGTGGGGTGGCTTTTCCTGTGGATGAGGCGGATGTAGAAGCTCATCTCCAGGACACTTTGCAAGCGGGCCGCGGCCTGGTGGAAGAGAAGGTGGCTCGCTCCATTGTGGAGGAAGCACCCTTGCACCTGGAGAAGCTTTTACACTGGGGGCTTCCTTTCCATCCCCAACCTGTCCGGGAAGGGGGCCACTCTCAAGCGCGGGTTCGCCATCTGGGTGGGGATCGGAGTGGACTGTGGCTCCTGAAAGGTCTGCTGGCTCGCCTCAACAAGCCGCCTTTGCAGGCCTACACAGCCCTCAGCCTTTTGCTGGGGGGGGACAGGGTGGCGGGGGCCTTACTTCTAGGCCCTGAGGGGCCGGTGGAGGTGAGGGCTGGGGCAGTTCTCCTGGCTACAGGAGGGTTTGGCAGCCTCTTCCCCGTCTCGACGGCTCCCCTGGGGGCTACCGGTGATGGGATGGTGCTGGCTTGGCGGGCAGGGGCCATCCTCAGGGATCTGGAGTTTGTGCAGTTTCACCCCACGGCTCTGCCCAATGGAGCGCTGGTGAGCGAGGCACTCAGAGGAGAAGGGGCTGTTCTCCTCAACGCTTTCGGGGAGCGTTTCATGCCTCGGTATGCAGAGCTGGGAGAGCTGGCACCGCGGGATGTGGTAGCTCGGGCCGTTTTCAGGGAGCGGGAGCAGACAGGGGCAACCTACTTGGATCTGCGGGTCGTTGAACATCTGGAAGAGCGCTTTCCCACCGTTGTTGCCTCTGCCCGCGCCTTGGGGTTGGATCCCACAAAGGATCTTCTCCCAGTGGTTCCCGCGGCTCACTACGTGATGGGTGGGATCCGAACGGATGCTTTCGGGTTCACCGGACTGCCGGGCCTTTATGCTGCCGGGGAGGTGGCTTCCACGGGGCTACACGGGGCCAATCGTTTGGCTTCCAACAGCCTCTTGGAGGGGCTGGTCATGGGCAAGCGGGCTGCTTTGGCTGCCTTGCAAGACTTGAGAAAGGTGAGCTTTCCCCAGCGGCTGCAGAAGCTACCCGTTCTGGCGGCACCTCCCTCCGTCCTGCCGGCTCTGAGGCAGGGAGTTGGGGAAGCTTTGGGCGTTGTGCGCGAGGGAACGCGGCTGCGGGCTTTTCTGGCCTTTGTCAAGGAACTGCCCCTGCAGGAAAAGTCTTGGGCCAGCCGGGAAGAGGCCGAGGCAGGCAGTCTGCTTTTGCTTGCCCGTCTTGTAGCACAGGGAGCGTTGCTGCGGGAGGAAAGCCGAGGGGCTCATTTCCGCCAGGACTTTCCTCAGGAAGGGGAGCCCTTTCATACGGAGGTGCGCGGTTCAACCTTTTGCCGCTGTTGCCACGCAACACTTCGGCAACTGGGCTAGCGGGACGGAGTCCTTTCGCCTGCAGGTCTGGCGGCTTGCTTTGGCCAAGGCTGAGCTACCCACGATCCACCCTTCTCCTGGCCAGAAGGCGCGATCCCAAGACCTCCTCATGCTACCCGTTGCTAAGGGGAACAGGTGCTCCACTCATGGTGAAAGACGCCTGGCCTGTCGATGCGCTCAAAGGTGTGGGCCCCGAAGAAGTCCCGCTGGGCTTGGGTGAGGTTCTGGGGCAGGTTGGCGGTACGGTAGCTGTCGTAGTAGGCTAAGGAAGCGCTGATGGCCGGGATCGGGATCCCCAAGGCCGCCGCTGTGGCCACCACCCGCCGCCAGGATCCCTGCCGCTCCTGGATGGCTTGCTTAAACTCCTCATCCAACAGCAGGTTCACCAGCTCTGGATCCCGTTTGTAGGCCGATTGGATCTCGCCGAGGAAGCGGGCGCGGATGATACAGCCCCCCTTCCAAATCCGCGGGATCTCACTGAGGGTGTAGACATAGCCGTGGGCAACGGTGGCTTTTTTGAGCAGGGCCATCCCCTGTGCATAGGAGCAAATTTTGGAGCAATAGAGGGCGGCGCGCAGATCTTGGATAAAGCGGTCGGGATCCCCTTCAAAAGGGGCGTCGGGCCCTTTCAATTGGGCAGAGGCAGCTACCCGCTCCTCTTTGATCGACGAGAGGATGCGAGCTTGCACCGCCGCTTCAATGGTGGGCACCGCTACCCCCAGATCCAGAGCATCTTTGACCGTCCACAAACCGGTGCCCTTTTGCCCAGCCTTATCCAGGATGAGATCCACCAAAGGCTTGCCGGTTTCTGGATCCAGGGTTTGGAAAATCTTGGCGGTAATTTCAATCAGGAACGATTCCAGCTCCGTTTCATTCCAAGCCTGAAAAATCTCCTGCATCTGCGAGGCCGACAACTTCAAGGCCCTGCGCATTAGGTCATAGACCTCGGCGATCAGTTGCATATCACCGTATTCGATGCCGTTGTGCACCATCTTCACGTAGTGCCCACCCCCTTTGGGCCCCAGGTAGGTGACACAGGGGCCATCCGGCACTTGAGCAGCGATTTTGGTCAGGATGGGCTCCAGTTGTTGGTAAGCCTCTGGGCTGCAGCCGGGCATGAGGCTGGGGCCGTTCAGGGCACCCTCTTCCCCGCCGCTCACTCCCATGCCGACAAAGTGAATCCCGGTAGGGGCTAGGGCTTCGGCACGGCGATCGGTGTCAGTGTAGAGGGAGTTGCCGCCGTCGATGATGATATCCCCCGGATCCAGCAGCGGCTTCAGCTCATCGATCACCGCATCTACCGGCGCGCCCGCCTTGACCATGATCAAGAATTTGCGGGGCCGCTCCATCAGTTGCACCAATTCCGGCAGGCTGTAGGCGGGGGTGATCTGTTTGCCTTGGGCCCGCTCCCGCATGAACTGGTCGGTTTTGGAGCCGGTGCGGTTGTAGACGGCAACTGGAAAGCCGTTGCGCTCGACGTTGAGGGCCAAATTTTCCCCCATCACCGCCAGGCCGATCACCGCAAAGCTGGGCTTGCTCATGGTTGGGGCACTATCGACACCTCACCCAATCTAGAGGCCAATCTGACTGACCGGGTTCAGGGATCCTGTTTTCTTCACTTTTGCCGTGGTTGCGGGTTTTGGAGTGGGTTTCCAGGACAGCTCAAGCTCTTGCGGGTGGCTACACCGGTTACCGGGTGGGATCCCTCAGCTTGCTCACACAACTGCCGCTTTGCCGCCCGATCCACATAGGCTTCGCTGAAGTCGGCGCCGGCAATCTGCGCCCCCTGCCAAACCGCCCGCGCGGCAATGGCTCCCGTGAGGTTGGCCCCCCTGAGATCGGCTCCTGCCAAATTGGCCAGATCCAAGAGGCTGTTGCTCAAGTCGGCACCAGATAGATTGGCCCCCGCCAGGTTGGCTTTGGTAAATGCCACCCCCGCAAGGTTGGCCCCATGCAGATCGGCACCCTGCAGGTTGGCGCTGACAAAGCTGCTGCCCCGCCAATCTTGGCCGGATAGATCTTGACCTTGCAGATCGGCGTTGTTGAAGTTGAGACGGGTCTGGCTGCCCGCCGGGGATCCCCAGAGGAGCCAAAGCAGCAGAGTGGCTGCCAGCAGGATACCCAGCTTTCCGAAGTCGCGCCAGCAGGTCAGGGTGTTGGATTTTGGGGCCATCGAGGATCCCTAGGTTCTCTGCCCCCATTCTTCCCGATTTCCCCTTGCTCATCACGTGGGAGCTGCTGGGAACTTGGATGGCGTTGCAGCAGAGACAGCCCTTATCCGCCGTAGGTCACATTCCGCTCAGTGGTGCGAAATTGCAGGATCGTTAAGCCCACCACAATGAAAAACAGGACGATGGATTGCGCAGCAGCCCTGCCCAAATTGCCCGAAGACACTCCAATTTTGTAGATTTCGTAGATCAACACCGAGGTGGATCCGGAGGGGCCTCCGGCAGTCAGCAAATCAATGGTGCCAAAGATATCGAAAAACGCATAGGTCATGTTGGTGATCACCAAAAAGAAGGTGATGGGAGAAAGCAGCGGTAGAGTGATGGCAAAAAAGCGACGCATAGCCCCGGCTCCATCAATGGCAGCCGCCTCCAGCAGATCCTTGGGCAGGTTTTGCAGGCCGGCAAGGTAAAACAAAATGTTGTAGCCCATCTGCTTCCAAACGCTGGCAAAAATCACCACCCAAGGGGCCAAGTTGGGGTCGCTAAGCCAGTTTAAACGGGGGATCCCCACCAGCCCCAGCAAGTGGTTGGCCACCCCTCCCAAGGGGTTGAACATGATAAAGAAGATGATCCCGGCCACTGCCGGAGAAATGGCGTAGGGCCAGATCAGCAACACCCGATAAATCGCCGCCCCTCGAATCGGCTGATAGGCCAGCGTGGCGATCAACAGGGATCCGCTCAGCCCCAGCACGACAATGGCCGCCGAAATGGCAAAGGTAATGCCAAGGCTGCGCAAATAGGTGGCATCTGTCAGCAGACCGGTGAAATTGTCCACACAGACGAAGCGGCTGCGCGGCGCGCCCACAAATGTGAGCAGGGTGGAAAGGCGGAAGGTATCCAACCCCGGATAGTAGAGAAACACCACCAAAATCGTGAAGGTAGGCAACAAGAGCAGCCACGCCAACCACCACTGCTTGAAAATGCCCCTTTCTCGGGGGGTTGCCCTTTGGAGCCCCAGGCGGCGCTCCTGTTCCTTCTGTGTCCACGCCAATAGCGGCCAGAGGGGAATGGCCATGCCCACCAACACCAGCCCCACACCAAAGGCTACGTCGATAGCCTTGCGCTCCGGCTCAAAGGTGCAAAAATCGAGGGGCACCATAAAAATCAGGGATCCCAGTCCGCCCGCTAAGCCCCCCAGCACTGCCCCCAGCAGCATAGACCGCTCGATGCGCCGAAAACGGGATCCCACCCAGAGGGATCCCAGCAACCCCGCCAACAGCGGCACCAGCACTTGGATGAACCCCCACATGCCTCTTACCTCGGTTTTGCTCTTTCAGCCAAGATTGCAGAAACTTGCAGGAACCTCCTCAAAACCCGGAAAGGGGCAGGCCGCCGCCCGCCCCCATCCCTCAATGACACCGTCAGCCCATCGACATCCAGGCTACTGGTAAAGGGAGTTGTACTCGGCCAGAAGGCGGTTGGCCTCCTCGTTGGCTTTGGCCATGGCCTGGGCCGGATCCCCGCCCTTCACCATGAGATCCTCCATGGTTTGGGTTACCACATTGCGAATCTCGGGGAAGGCCCCCAGCAGTGCCCCCCGGGTGGCGGGGGTCACCTTGGAATTGTTGATTTGGTCGCTGGCGGTGAAGAAGTTGGGGTTTTCCTTGAACCAGCCCTTCGACTCCAGCAAAGCTACCGAGCTTTTCCGAATCGGCAAGTAGCCGGTCACTTGGTGCCACTCCGCCGCATTTTCGGTGTTGTTCAGCCACAGCATGAAGGTCAGCGCCCCCTCTTCCACCTCTTTGGGCAGATCCTTCACCAACCAGAGGCTGGCTCCCCCGATCAAGTTGCCTGTCCAGCCCTTGTCGGCGTTGTAGGGCATGCGGGTGGTGACCAGCTCGATGTTGTTCTGCTTGGCGGCATTGGTGATGTTGGCGGCATCGGCGCTGCTGGTGATGGCCATGGCGACGGTACCCGTTTGGATGGCCTGCTCTGTGGCTGCCCAATCCCGCTGCTTGCCGCTGTAGATGTAGTAGCCTTTGTCATGCATCCCTTTCCACCAGGTGGCGATGGCAATTGAGGGCTCCGAGTCCAAAAAGACCTGGGTGGCGCGGGCGGCACGGCCATTGTCGTTGTTGGCCAAGAGGGCATTTTGCTGGGCCATCCATTGCTCGTAGAACCAACCGTGGTTGGGCCAGGTCACACAGCCCTGGGGTGCATCGGGAAGCGCCATGATCTTTTGACAAGCAGCCTCCAGCTCCTGCCAAGTGGCCGGCGGCTTTTCGATCCCTGCCTTCTTCAAGATGGCCGTGTTGGAGTAGAGAATGGGGCTGGAGCTGTTCCAGGGCATGGACGTAAATTTGCCATCCAGGGTGTAGTAGCTCACCACCGGCTCAATAAAATCGTCGAAATTCACCGGGATCCCGTTCACTTCAGTGCGATTGCCTAGAGCATCGGCAATGGACTTGAAGTAACCAAAATCCCGTGCCCGCTGGGTGCCCACCTCAAACCACTGCACCACTGAAGGGGCAGCCTTTTGTTGAATGGCCAGGTCGGTGGCTTGCTGAATTTCTTCGTAGTTGCCGTAGCCTTCGACCGTAACTTTGTATTGAGGAAATTGTTTGTTGAATTCTTCCGCTTTTCCGCGGGCCCAGTCCAGGCGGTTGTCGGTAAAGGCAATCCAAACTTTGACTTCGGCAGGAGACTGAGCAAAGCTGTCGGCAGCCAGAAAAGCAGCAGCAGAAGCAGCCACGAGGCCAGCCGCAACAGCCAGGAAAGTACGACGAGTATTCATAGAAAAATGCAGTCGCATTCGCTAAGGGCACCTCTAAATTACAGCACCGACATTAAGAGCAGGTTATGTCTGGCGGGATCCCTCTAGGAAGTGAACCTTCAGGCCAAAGTCAAAGTCAGATACGGTAAAGGCTGAGCAAAGGCTGAGCCTGGGTTATGATCGACAACTTCTCAAGGGGTCTGGAAAAATGAGAATGAAGATGAAAAATGCAAGCTTTTGCCTGTTGTTGGCTATTGCCCTCCTGATGGCGCTTGCCCCCTTTGCGCAGGCTCGCCCCCGTCAACGCAGCCGCATCGCCCCCTCGTCAACGGGCGGATCCCCGGCCTTGAGCGGCGAACGCACCTTCACAACTTCCGGCACCTACACTCGCACCGGCTCCACTGGGACATCCAGCAGTGGCACCTATTCTGGCCAGGGATCCCGGCAACTCATTCCCGGTCAAGGGATCCAAGGAGACTACTCCGGCCAAGTCACTACCCAACAAGGTCAAACGTGGAACCTGAACCATCAGCACACCACTACCCGCACAAGTGAGGGCTGGCAACGGCAAGGCAGCACCACAGTGCAAAACACCCAGGGCAAGACGGTAGGCAGCAGCTCGAGCCTTACTGAGGGCCAAGCGGGACACGGCTGGCAGCGCAGCGGCCAATTCAACAATGCTCGCGGCCAAACCTACACCACCGAATCGAGAGGCACACCGACTGGCCCAGGACAATGGCAGCGCGAGGCTCATGTTTTCAATGCCGAAGGGGATCTGCTCGGTAGCACCCAGTCCTCTGTGCAGTACCGATTTGTGCCAGGACAAGGCTGGGTGAAAACAGTAGAAGGCAAGACCCTAAAGGGTCAACCCATCCGCCGCACCACCACCATCGGCCCCAACCTGTGAAAATGAACCAACTCGGCCACACCTACCTCCCTTGCGGTCATTTTGCGGGCACTTTTCGCCCCCAATCTACCCCCTTTTACCCCAAACTAGAAGCCACCTCAACTGCGATTTGAGGCCGAAAGTGCTTGTCTGGAGCGGGTTTTGCGGGTTGCTGTCGGGAAAGCGGGCGGACGGAATCGAACCGACAACAGCAGTTTGGAAGACTGCGGTTTTACCATTAAACTACGCCCGCACAGGCATTCACTGATGCCGGAAGCCTATGATAGCATCTCTCCCCAGTCAAGGTCTGGAGAAAAATCCATCTCCATCAGCGGGACGGGCTTCTTGGATGGGCTAGGCTTACTTGCGGTCTTTCTGGCGTTTCTTCTGCCATTGGCGAAATTCTTTCTCGTAGCGTTCACCTTCTGTTTGGTAGGCGTTCCAGCCCTTGAGGGAAACGGCCAAGCCCCAGCCCATGAGGATAAACAGTGACCAAGATAGCCCTCCACCGGAGAGCCAGTCCAGGCCCAGCAAAAAGCTATTGACAATTCCATAGCGACCCAGCAGCTGGTAGAACTGCCGACGGCGGTAGCGCTGGAATTCTCGGTGTTGGCTGTTCAGCTCTTGCCAAGCCTTCCATTCCTGTTCGGCTAAGTCCAGCTCTTGGGGGGAGATCCCCAGTTCGGCGGCCATCTCCTGCAGTTGAGAGCGGGTGAACTCGCCCAGACGGGGCTGGCGGGCAATGGCTCGCTGGAGGATCTGTTGCACATCCTCTTGGCTGTACCGGGATCCCGACATTTGGCTGACCCACATATAACTTCGCAAACTTTATGATCTCTTAGCTTCGGCCAACCGGATCTGGCGCCTTGTAAAGCTCCCTCCGCCGCGGGATCCCAGCCGTTAGACTAAACCTAGACTGTGAGCCTTCCTCTCTGGGGTCAAGTGTCCTTGTGCTGCCTATTCTACGCTTGCCAATAGGGTTATGGCCTCTACCCGCTCTAGATCTTCCCCTCGCCAGAGCCGTCAGAGTCGTACTTCCCTATTGAGCGATCTGCTGGAGGCGTTGCCACACCTGCGCCCACAACTGTATTTCAAATCCTCTCTGGTTGCCCTCAGCCATGCCATTGAGGATCAGGTGTTGCAAGGGCAGGGATCCCCGTGGGTGTTCGCCAGTGTTCAAAAGGAGCGCTACCACCGCCAGGAGGCACGGCGCTACCGGCGCATCAGCGCAATGGCCCAAGACGTGTTTGTGTTGGCAACTCCAGAAACGGATTTTGCTCAGACAGACCTGCCCTATCACACCATTCCCTTGGATCCAGAGGATCCCTTGGCGCAGGAGTGGCACTTGATCGTCATTGATACCCACTATGCCACCTGCCTGGTGTGTCGAGAACGCCTGCCGATGAAGCGGGAGCGTCCCTGGCAGAGCAGCGATATGGATGCAGCTCGCCAATTCGATGGGATCTGGTCATTTGATCGTCAGATCACGGCCCAGGCGGCTTTGGCTCTGTTGCCCAAGATCCTCGGTTACCGACCGGATCTGGAACCTCGCCTTGAGCCCCTTCGTCAGTACCTCCAGGGATCCCCGCAAAACTCCGCCAGCCAACTGAATCCAGGCCCCTTTACCGAGCGGCTAATCACCTATCTCCAGGCAGGGCAATACAAGCTGCAGCGGGCCTACCGCACCATTCAGGCTCAAGAGCGCAAAGAATACTTGATCAACCGCATCAGCAGTGCCATTCGGCAGGTTTTGGATCCCAGTGAGATTTTGGCGATTGCTGTGCAGGAGTTGGGGCAGGTGGCAGGGGTAGGGCGATGTTTGATCTACCGCTACGATGGCCAGGCCCCTGCTGTCCAGATTGAGCAAGAGTACCGCACCCTAACGATGGGTAGCCTCAAGGGATCCCTGTGGCCTCTTCCCAGCAACCCTTTTTTGCGGGAAGCCATGGCCTCGGCACAACCGGTGTGCTGCGAAGATACCCAAAAGGATCCCCGCCTGCAGCGACTGCCGGAGCTGTGGCAGCCGGCCCAAATTCGGGCTTGGGTGGCCATGCCGATTCTCTATCAGGGGCGGTTGCTGGGGCTGCTGGAGTTGCACCACGAACACCCTCACCGCTGGCAGCCGGCCACCCTGGAGTTGGCAGAAGCCATCGCCAACCAAGTGGGGGTAGCCCTCTTGCAAGCAGAAGCCTATCAGCACCTGGAAGAGCTGAATCACCAGTTGGAAGCCCTGGATCAGGCCAAATCAGAGCTGATTGCCGTAACTGGGCACGAGCTGCGCACCCCTCTGTCCACCATTCAGGTGTGTTTGGAGTCTTTGGCGAGCGACCCGGATATGCCTCTGGAGATGCGCCGGGAAATGTTGAACACAGCCCTGCAAGATGCCGGTCGGCTGCGGGAGTTGGTGCAGGACTTTCTCACCCTCTCCAAGTTGGAAAGTGGTCGCGTTCGCTGGCATATCGAGCCGTTGTCTGCCCAAGAATGTGTAGAGCTGGCCCTGAGCAGTGTTAAGGCGCGACGGCGGCACGAAGACTTGCCCACAATCCAGCAGGTACTGCCCAAACGGCTGCCGATGGTTAGGGCGGATGGTGAGTGGCTGGTGGAGGTGTTGCGTAAGCTGCTGGACAATGCCTGCAAATTTACCCCTCCCAGCGGACGGATCTGGATTCGGGCAGAAGTGGAGCCATCAGCCGGTGGATCAACAGGGGCAATGGTGAAGTTCACCGTTGCCGACACCGGGCGCGGCATTGAGCCAGACCGGCTGCAAGCCATTTTCGAGCGGTTTTACCAAGCAGAGGGATCCCTGCGGCGTTCTGTGAGCGGGACAGGCTTGGGGCTGGCCATTTGCCGACTGATCATCGAGGGGATGGGAGGGCGCATCTGGGCAGAATCGGGGGGGATCAATCAGGGCAGCGCTTTCCACTTCACCCTACCGATAGCAAACCCACGCACTCAGGAACAGCCCTCGATAGCCGCCTGAACCCCAAAAGATGAAAGGCCACCGGCCCCCTCTGCCTCTGCTATGGCTGGGATCCCATACGGCAAATTCCAACTCGAACATCCCCGACTGTCAAAGTTAAAAATTGCACCAATCACAGTCAAGCTGTTCCCTAGCTCACCTCTTCTTTGACATTCTTTGACAGAATGGGGGTGATCGCGTCAGCAACGCAGAGCGCTTGGGCAACAAGGCAGCCATTGGGCGCGTCCTAGATGGGTTTGGAATGATCCGACAAACTCAGGCAGCGCTCCCGAATAGCTTGTAGGTTAAGGGCCAAATCTCGGCAAATGCGGCGCTCCACCAGACCGACAGGCATTCTGCGGGGGGGTTTGACCTGCAAGTGGTAGGTGAGCAAGGTTTGATGGGTTGACACATCGGCCAGATCCCAGAACCCCTCGAAGATGAGAAAATCCCCTTCTGTTTTTTGAAAGCGAAGCTGCTGAGGAAAGATCTCCTCAATGGCCAGCACCACCGCAGCAGAAAATTGGGCAAATAAAACCTTTTGGGATCCCACTTGACGTACCAATGTGCAGCCATTCTCACGGCCAATGACGCGACTTTCCACCAAGTTGGGAACAAACTCCGCCAGATGGTCGTAGTCAGTCAAAACCTGCCAAACCCGCTGCCGCTCCGCCGGGATCCAGACACTGCCTTGCAATTTGCGGCAGCGTTCCCCCAAATCCACCACCTCAATCTGGATATCTGAGGGCTCCGTCCCGCTGACGTAATCAGGAACTGGGATCCCATCTTCTGGGGTCGAGTCTTGGGGATCCCACTCAGGCTCGGAAGGCATGGCGAGAAGGGCAGCGCGGAAACAGGAGAGAGAATCGATTTTTGACCGGACAGACCAGCCGCCAGCGGTTCCAACAGGCTGGCCCCGTGCCTTCTCTAGTGTAGCAGGGGACTGTATAGCAGATAACGAGATGCTACGGGAAGAGCGCCCTGAACCAGCCGACGATCACCTGCCAGACCCGTTCCACAAAGGCAAAGGGATCCCGCAGCTCCTGGAGCACCTGTCGTGGGCCGATGTTGAAGACCACAAACAGCACAGCCAGGATGATCACCACCCCCGCCGTTGTCCAAACGGCATCTCGAATGACCCGCACCCAAAAAAACAGCAGAAAAATAGCAATGGCCACAGCAGCAACCAGCGGCAATGTGTCCAGTACCATCGGATTCCACCTCTTTGGCTCGGATGTTTTGAATTTAACTCCACTGTAGCCAGTTTGAACTCAGAAAGGGTGCTCGTGAATGCCCGTTGACAAGCGATCCCATCCCGTAAAATAGGATCACTCTAAGATGGCTCCTCTTTGCTCGGCTAGACCTATGGACATCATCACCCTTGGCTGGATTGCAGTTCCCACCTTCTTCCTTCTTTCCATTGCCCTGGTGGTCTGGGGGCGCAACGGCATGTAATCTGTCATGCCTGGATTGATCCTCACATTCATCTTGTTGTTGTCCCTGTTGCCGATATTGACAGGGCTACCCCCGCTCACACCATGGAAACCGATCTTCCCTTGGTCACCCGCATCGCCTACGGGAGCCTTTTTCTGCTGTTAACAGCCGTAACACTGGGCGTTGGCTACATCACCTTTATTGACTGGCGGGATCGGCGGCGACGCAATGAAGTTGAGCGCAAGGCCCGTCGCCCCAAGCGCTAGCGCCAGTGTTGAGCTTGCTCTGTCAAACTGGAAGAGAGCAGCCAGGCTGGAGATGGGATTATGGCTTTCGATTGGTTTCGCCGCCGCTATACCGCCTCTACCGACTCTCCTGGTGAAGCGGAGTCTTCGCCATCAGCCCCCGCGCCAGCTACGGAACCGGCGGAGATCTCCCCGGAAGACTATTTGGCTTTTGCCAAAGCCGCCTATGCCAACCTGAAGGCCCGTGCCGCTGCCCAAGCCCCGCCAGCAACCGAGGAGTCTGTCCCACCTGCGCCAACAGAAGGGATCCCTGTAGAATCCGTCCAGCCACAGCCACCGGCCTCGACTGAGGAATCCGTCCCGCTTGCGCAAGCAGAACCCCGCGAACCTGCCCAGCCCCCCATTCCAACAGAAGAACCCGTTTCTCCAGAATCGCCCTCTGGGCAGCGGTCGGCAGCTCTCTCATTTTTCGATCTGGCTCCCCGCGCTGCTGAGCGTCTCCAAGCCCTGCAAGCCAGCGCTGTGGAGGAGCCCAAACCCGAGCCGGTGACTGCAGCCGTCGCTCCCTCTCCAGAGACTGGGCCGGAAGAGCTGGTCTTTGACGAGGGCTTCCTCTGGTCAGCCGAGATCTTGGCGGCCCAAGGGCGCAAGCCGGAAGAGATCTCCGTTGAGGAAATCTCCTGGCTGCAAAAGCTGCGGCGGGGCTTAGGCAAAACCCGCCTTAACCTGATCAACCAGTTGAAAGCCCTGGTAGGCCGCGGCCCCTTGGATCAGAAGGCTGTGGAAGAAATTGAGGCCCTGTTGCTGCAGGCCGATGTGGGGATCGACGCCACCGAGCGGATCATCCAAGCCCTGCAAAAGCGCATGCGAGAGGAGGTGGTGCCCCCCGAGGAGGCTGTCAAATACCTCAAGCAGCAGATGCGGCAGATGTTGACGGTGGGGGATCCCACCTTTGCGCCGCAGCGGGACACCCTCAACATTTGGCTAATTGTCGGGGTGAATGGGGCAGGCAAGACCACCACCATTGGCAAAATTGCCCATGTTGCCCGCGAGTCTGGGTACCGCTGTTTGATCGCCGCTGCTGATACGTTTCGGGCTGCTGCTGTGGAGCAGCTCAAGGTTTGGGCAGAACGAGCAGGGGTAGAGGTGATCGCCAATCCCTCTCCCAATGCCGATCCGGCAGCGGTGGTCTTTGACGCCATCACAGCCGCCAAGGCCAGGGGCACAGAGCTGCTGTTGGTGGATACGGCAGGCCGTCTGCAAAACAAGAAAAACTTGATGGATGAGCTGGCCAAGATCCGCCGCATTGTTGACAAAAAAGCTCCCGAAGCCAAGGTAGAAAGCCTTCTGGTGCTGGATGCCACCCAAGGGCAAAACGGGTTGCGCCAAGCCGAGGTGTTTGCCCAGGCTGCCAAGTTGAGCGGCGTGATCCTGACCAAGCTGGATAGCACCGCCAAGGGGGGGATTGCCCTGGCCATTACGCAGCAGATGAACCTGCCCATCCGCTTTATCGGCGCCGGCGAGGGGCTAGAAGATCTGCGGCCCTTTTCCAGTTACGAGTTTGTGGAAGCTCTTCTAAGTGGGTATTGAGGCACCCCCTCTCTAAGAAGGGCTACCGTGAACGAGAGACTTACCGGTCGCGTCAGCGGGACAGAGTCCTCTCGCGTTAGCGGGACGGAGTCCTCTCGCGTTAGCGGGACGGAGTCCTATCCAGGCTTTGTTGGGCGTCGCCCCCGCTTTCTAACCTGGAGCGCTGCGGTGGTGGGGGCCGGTTTGCTTTGGGCCTGGGGTGGGCACCGCTGGATCCAGAGCGGGTTGAGACTGCTTTGGGTGGGATCCACGCAGGATGTGGGGGCCTTGCAGGAATTTGTGGCCACCTCGGCCCAGGTGTTGTCGGGGGTGTTGGGCTTTACCCTCTCGGTGGTGGCCATTGTGGTGCAGTTGAGCGCGGATCGCTTCACCCCCAAGGTCACGGAGCTGTTTTTGCGCGAGAAAGTCAATTTCTACCTCTTCTTCTTCCTGATTCTGGCCAATGTGGTCAGTTTGTGGAGTTCGGCAGCCCTGAGCCTTTACGTTCGCGTTGGCCCTGCAGAGCAACAACGTTTGGGGTTGCTCATCGGGCTGAATCTGCTGCTGGGCACAGCCTCGTTTTTGGTGCTGATTCCCTACTTTCGCTTCGTGTTTCACTTCCTGCAACCGGCCTCGATTATCCATCGCATTGAGCAGCAGGTGCGGCAGGCCGTTTTGGGATCCCTTGCTTCCAGGAGATCAGGATCGGACTCCGGATCCAAGGGGGGCTGTTTCTCTCGTTATTCACTGCAACTGCGGCCTCGTCACGACAACGTTGCGCAGCAACAGCGTTGTGCAGGAATACAGGGTGCCGTAGGCATGGCAACAGAGCAGCACTCTCTGTCGCATCAGCGTTGCGGAGCAATAATAGGCCAGTGTTTGCCAGCTCATCAGCGCTGTCTCTCGGCTCTGGATGAAATCAAAAGCATCGCCACCAGTGCTCTCCGTCAGCAGGAGGGGAGCATTCTCCTGGAAGCCTTGGACAGTTTGAAGTCTCTGTGGGTCTTCTATGCTGCTCACAAAGCACAACTGCCCCCTGCCTGGTTTCTCTTTACCCCGGCTCTATGGCGGGATCCGGACTTTGCTTCGGTGGATCAGGGACTCTTGAGCCAGATTGAGGCAGAGGGAACCTGGCTGGAGCTGAAGATACTGCGGCAGTATCAAGCCTTGTTTGCCGAGGGGCTGAACGGCATGCGCCAGGCAAGCACCCTGGTGGCCATTCACAGCCGGGAGCTAGGGATCCGCGCCCTGGAAACCCAACAACTCACAGTAGCGGGGTGGGTGATCAAGTTTTTCAACACCTATCTGCGGGCCGTTATCAACGCGCGAGACATCCGCAGCGGCTACAACCTGCTCAAGCAATACCGCTTGTTGGCCGAGGCAGCCCTGCAACACCACCAGTCAGCTCTGGTCTTGCGGATTGTTGATTACTTTCGCTACTACAGCCTGATTGCCTACAAAGCCGGCCTCTTCTTCCTATCTGAAACCTTTGGCTTTGATCTGGGAGTGTTGGCCCAGTCGAGCTGTGCTCTGGGCTCTGAAACAACGGAAGCCATTGTGCAAGCCTTGTTACGCCTGGATCAGGATCCCGAAAGCGAGCAACAGGAAACTACCCTGCGTGGGATCCGCAAAACCCAGGTGCGGGTGGCGGCCTATTTCCTCAGGTGTGGGCGGGAGGATTTGGCCAAGCTAATCTATCAGGACATGCAGCACGAGCCCCTGGCGCGCCTACAGAGCATCCGCCAAGAGCTACAATCCACCACGGCTGTTATCGCTACTCGGACGGAGTCCTCGTTTTGGGAGTTCACCGATCGGGGGGAGAACTTCTACTTTCTCGAACCGGCCCTGCAACCCTATGCCGACCAATTTTTCGGGTGGTTTCAGGGGCTAGCTACCTTGCAGGAGGGACAGGAATCCGTGGAACTTCCTTGAAGAGAAGACCGGATCCCTCAGGGCAGGGTTTAAGCTGGGGCAGGGCTGCTGTTTGTTGTCGTTCCCTTGTCCCATGCGTCCTTCGGGTCACCCCTTCGTGTCAGCGCTGCGTAGCCACAACAGCCCAGGCTTTTCTCCCCGCAGGGGATCCAGCTCCTTTGTCCAGTTTCGCCGCAATCCCCATCTGCTGCCCTTTGGGGGCCTTAGCCTGCTGATGATGGGCTTGGCGGCGCCCCTGTTTGTGCTCTCGGGGGCGGATCCCAGTTTGGCCGGCTGCGATGAGAGCTTTTATGCCCAGATGGCCCGCGAGCTGCTGCGGGGGGGGGATTGGCTGGGGCCCACTTTTTTGGGAGAGCCTTTTTTCGAGAAACCCCCCCTGCTCACCTGGGGCGTAGCCCTCAGTTTTGCCCTGTACGGGGTGAACGAGTGGGCGGCGCGGCTACCAGGGATCCTCGCTGCTCTGCTCTCCATTCCCCTGATGGGCTGGATTGGGCGACCTTTTTTGCCAATGCGGGCGGCCCTTTTGGGGATGGCGGTTCTGCCTTTGTGCTACCTGTGGGTGCAGCAGGGGCGGCTGGTGGGGCAGGATGTGCCCTTGACCTTTCTGGAGCTGCTGGGGATCCTGGGGCTGGTCAACGGCATCCGCGGCTACAAGGTTTGGTTTTGGCTAACTGGGGTGGCCTTTGGGCTGGGCCTGCTGATGAAAAGTGCCATGATCCTGCTGCCGGGGGCGGCTTTGATCCCCTACTTGGCGCAGCAGCGGCGACATTGGCTGGGATCGGCTCAATTCTGGCTGGCGCTTGGGCTGGGCTTGGGGATGTTTGGCCTCTGGCTGGGTCTGGCCATGCAGGTGTATGGCCCACAGGTGCTGACCACCCTGGTGGGGAAGGTGTGGGATCTGGGGCAAGAGCCCTTCCATGCTGACGCCACCGGCTGGTACTACCTTTGGCACATTCCCGTTCATGGCTTCCCGTGGACGGTTTTGGCGCCGGTGGGAGGCTTTCTCCTGGTGCGCCAACAGCCGGGATCCACGCTGCTCATCTGGTCTTTCCCCCTGCTGCTGTTGTTGTTGTTGCAGCTTTATCCCACCAAAACCCCCTACTACACCGTGCAGCTTTACCCCTGGCTGGCTCTCTTGGCCGGGGTAGCCTTGGATCAGTCGCGTCAGTGTTGCGGAGCAATAGCGTTAGCTATGCGGGGTCGCGTCTTCGCGTCAGCGTTGCGGAGCAATAGCGGTGCGGAGCACTTAAAGCCCCGTCTGGCTCAGGTGCTCTCTTGGGGCCTGGCAGCGGTGGGGCTGCTGCTGTTGGGTTTGGGGGTGGCCGTCCGGCTGGGCGTAGAGGGTCTGGAGCTTCTACAACCTCATGCTTGGCCGCTGGTGGCGATGGGTCTTTTGTACCTCTTGCTGCCAGGGATCTGGAGTTGGCGGCGGGTGTTGCGCTGTGCCGGCGAGCTGTGGGTGGGAACCCTCTTGTTGGCCGGGATCCTCGCCATGATCACCATCGTGTTGCGGCCTGATTTTGGCAATTTTAGCCCTGCTTTTGCCCAAATGGATTGGGATCAAATGCTGCCGCCCGTTCGCGGTAGCGGGACAGGGTCCTTGGCAGAGTCTGGGGAGACGGTGGTGGATATTGGCCGCAGCGGCTTGCCGGATGTCTGTCAGGCTCAGGCCATCGCTTTTTACACCCCCAATCCGGGGAGATGGGTGGATGATCAGGCTCTGGAACAAGGGGACTATGGAGACTACCTTTGGGTGTCTCCGGTGCAGGCAAAGCAGGTGGAGATCCGGGGTTTGGGGTTACAACCTCTGGCAGAGGTGGAGGGCTGGCAACTGGTGCGCCGCTTGGATCCCCTTAGGGACTCCGTCCCGCTAACGCGATCGGAGTAGGGCAGCGGGGAGTCTTTAGGTTAAGTTCATGAATCCTGGGAAGTGTTAGAGCATGGCGGTTCGCGGTAGCAGGACAGAGTCCTTAGTAGCGGAGTCGAGCCAGTCGTGGTTGCCTCTGGAGCGCACTTGGGTGATCCAGGGATTGGCTTGGCTGGCAGCGCTGCTATTTGTGGCGGGGGTGATCTTGCTGGCGGGGGCTTCCCCTCTCCAGGTGGCGGCCAGCATGTGGCAGGGGGCCTTTGGCACTGAAGCTCAGTTTGGCCGGGTTTTGGCAACGCTGGCTCCCCTTGTCCTCTGCTGCTGTGGGCTGGTGTTCACCTTTGTTGCCGGTCTCTACAACTTGGGCATTGAAGGGCAAATGGTGGTCGGGGCAATTGCGGCCACGTTTCTGGTGCGTTTGGACTCCGTCCGAATAGCGCGATTGGAAGCGGGAGGGTTGCCGCCGTCACTGGTCATTACCTTGGCGCTTTTGGCCGGGATCCTGGGAGGGGCGGGCTGGGGCCTGTTGGCCGGGATCCTGAATGTGTGGGGGCGGGTCAATGAGATCTTTGCCGGGCTGGGGCTGAACTTTGTTGCCCAAGGTTGGGTTCTCTACCTGATCTTCGGCCCTTGGAAAAGGCCGGGGGTGGCTTCCATGAGCGGGACGGAATTGCTGGATCCCCGTTTGTGGCTGCCCACCTGGGGGCGGTCAGAGGCCAGTCCGGTGGCGTTGCTGTTGGCCCTGTTGGCTTTGGCCCTGACGGTGCTGGTGGTGCGTAACACTCGCTTTGGCCTGCAGTTGCGGGCGGTGGGGAGAAACCCTGTAGCTGCTTTCCGGCTGGGGATCCCGGCTACCCGTAGGTTGCTCATGGCCTTTGCCTGCTGTGGGGGCCTAGCAGGGCTGGCGGGTGCCTTGCAGGTGTTGGCCCTGTTCCATCGCCTTATTCCCAATGTTTCCAGCAATTTGGGCTTTTTGGCCTTGTTGGTGGTGATGCTGGCGGGCTTTAACCCCCTGCTGATTTTGCCAATTGCCTTTTTCTTCAGCAGCCTCAACATCGGCAGCTTGCAACTGCCTCTCTCTTTGCAATTGGAATCTTCTCTGGCCGGCGTGATTCAGGGATCCCTGGTGTTGTTCGTCTTGTTGGCCCAAGGGATCAGCCGCCGCTATTTCCTTAAGGAAGGGAAGCAAAAAGCTTGAGGGTTAGGCGACTTCTGGGATCCCTTCGCGTTAGCGTTGCGCAACAACGAGATTCAACCCCTTTCGCGTCAGCGTTGCGGAGCAATATCGTGGGGGAAAACTTTGGATTTTTCTGTTCAGGACAGCGGTGCGGTCCCCCTGCCGTAGGCATAGCACCATCAGCATCGGGAAATGAGGTTATCGTAGAAGGACGAATCGGACATCCCCTTTCTCGAATCGACCCCTTATCGGCGTTACCACCCGCAACCGCAATGACGAGGGAGACTTTGTAGCGCCAGGCCGCTATGTAGATGCCATTCGCGCTGCGGGCGGGATCCCTGTTCTTTTTCCCCCAGGTGAGAGCGAACCTCAGGATTTGCTGTCTTGGGTGGATGGCCTGGTGTTGACCGGTGGCGGCGACCTCTGCCCCAGCACCTACGGAGAAGATCCGCAACATCCCCAGGTGCGCTATGTGAACGCGGAGCGGGATCGATTTGAGGTGGCCCTGGCTCCGGCCGTGCTGGCCCAAGGGATCCCTGTTTTGGGCATTTGCCGGGGGATGCAATTGTTAAACGTGGTCAGTGGCGGCAAGCTGATCCCCCATGTGCCCGATGTGTACGACGAGCTGGATCATTTCAACCCCGCAGATCGCAAGCCCATTCGCCACAATGTCAGCCTCATTCGCTCCACACGGCTGCAGCAAATCATCGGCGCAGAAGAAATCTCTGTGGTCTCTTGGCACCATCAGGCCATTCGCGATGTACCCTCAGGCTGGCGTTTGGCTGCTCGCTCTCGAGATGAGCTCATCGAGGCCATCGAACACGAAACCCACCCTTGGGCCGTTGCCGTGCAGTGGCACCCGGAGTTCACTTTTGCAGAAGCCCAGCACTTTCGCCTGTTTCAAGCCTTTGTGCAGGCAGCCCTGCGTTTTTCCCCGCGCCTGGCCGGCTCGCTGCCCGACCCTGTTCCCGTCAGGGTACCGTAGGCATAGCCCGTACCCCAAGTCGCCTGGTCGCGTTAGCGGGACGGAGTCCTAAGGAAGGTTCCCGGCCAGAGGACAGTCCTGCCGTTGGAGAATCACCCGATGGTTATCCCGTGCTAACTTCTAGGCGGTGTCCCCTTGTCAAGAAGCGCCGTTCCCGTCAGGGTGCCGTAGGCATATGAACAGGGAGCGACTGCCGGAGAGAGTCGTCTCTTTAGGGTTGGCTTTTGCCAGCTCAGCTCTTTTGGGTGCCTGCCGCGAGGCTCCTGCTCCTTGGCTGCGCCAGTTTGGAAGCCCCAGCTCCGACGAAGCCCACTCCATGGCTGTGGATGAGGGGGGAAACGCCTGGGTGGTGGGAGTTACCCATGGAACTCTTCCCAAGCAGACCGGGGCAGGGAGGGGAGGTGCCTTTGTGCGCAAGTACGACGCCAACGGTAACGAACTCTGGACCCGCCAGTTTGGAACTTCCAGTCTTGACGAAGCGCTAGCCGTAGCAGTGGACAGGTGGGGAAACGCCTGGGTGGCAGGGGTTACCTACAGAACTTTCCCCCACCAGGTCAGTGTCGGGGGGAAGGAAGCTTTCGTGCGCAGGTACAATCCCCAGGGCAGGGAACTCTGGACCCGTCGGTTCGGCAGTGGGGAGTTGGACGGGGTCACGGCTCTTGCCGTGAATGCAGAGGGCAACGTCTGGGTGGCGGGGGATGCCGTTCGCGGTAGCGGGACGGAGTTCTTAGCCCCTTCCGGCCAATCCAGGGGTAAAAGCTTTGTGCACAAGTATGACTCCAACGGCAACCTGCTCTGGATTCGAGAGTTTGGGATCCATCAGCGGGCCAGTGCCCTGGCTGCCGACGAGGAGGGAAATGTCTGGGTGGCGGGATCCATTCAAGAAAGCCTTCCCGGACAGTCGGTCGCGTCAGCGGGACGGAGTCCCAGAGCGGGAGGCTTTGTGCGCAAGCATGATCCCGAGGGCAACCAGCTCTGGCTTCGCCAGTTTTCAGGCGGGAGGGGTGACGGGGCTTTTTCCATCGCTGTGGGCGAGATGGGGAATGTCTGGATAGCGGGGTTCATTCAAGAAGCTCCTACCGGCCAGGCAGGGGAGTACAGCGTTCTTGTGCAGCAGTACGATGCCTACGGCAACCAACTCTGGAACCGCTAATTTCCAGGCAAACAGAGGGAACGAGTCCTGGCCATCGCTGTGGATGGGAACGGGAACATTTGGGTGGCAGGACATACCCAGGGAACCCCAGCGGGTCAGTTGCCTAGCGATGCCTTTGTGCGCCTTTACGACGTCAACGGCAATGAGCTCTGGAGCCACCAGTTTGGAACCCCTGACTTTGAATGGATCCGTTCTCTTGCTTCGGACAAAGGGGGAAATCTTTGGGTGGCGGGGGTAACTTAGGGAGCCTTTCCTGACCAACCCCGAGCGGGCATGAAAGATGTCTTTGTACTCAAGTACGCGCGTTAGGCTAAGGCTTTGCCAGGGCGGGATCCCTCTGCGGCAGTTCAGTACCCCAATAGCCAGCAGAAAGCTGCCCCATGCTAGGCTCTAGGCGGTGCTGCTCTGGTCGGCAAAGGGGGACTTGAAGGTATGAAAAAAAGGGTGGGCAAGGTAGTTCTTTTGGGAACTTTAACTTCTTTCGCCAGTTCAATTCTTCTGGGGGCCTACGGTTCGCATTCAATCGAGTGGACCCGTCAGTTCGGAACTCCTGCGAATGAGGTGGCTGACTCTATTGCTGTCGATGGGCAGGGCAATGCCTGGGTAGCGGGATACACTACGGGAGCCCTCCCTGGCCAGTCGGGCGCTGGCGGTCTTGATGCCTTTGTGCTCAAGTACAGTCGTTAAGCCTAAGCTCCTCTCTACTTTCCTGGGAGAAGGGCTGGGGGTGAGAGCCATGCACCGCATAGCTGCTTTGCCAGGGGGATGGGATCCCACCCAGTCCGGAGTCATTTTCCTGGAGCAAGATCCCGCTCCCATTGCTGTTCTCTCGGCAGCCGATACGGATCTGACAGCTCTGAGCGCGGCCCTTCGTCTTCTGCCCCAAGATTTTCCGGCCATACGGGCAGCCAATCTGCTGCAGTTGCAACAGCCCCTCAGCCTGGATGACTATGCCGAGAAGGTGCTGCGGCAGGCCCGGCTAATCTTGATCCGCCTGTTGGGGGGGAGATCCTACTGGAGCTATGGCCTAGAGGTGGCCAAACAGGTGGCAGCCGAGGAGGGATCCACTCTCATCGTTATTCCTGGGGACGATCGCCCGGACTGGGATTTGGTGAGCCATTCCACTGTGCCTCTAGCGGTGGCGGATCGGGTGTGGCGGTACTGGCTGGAGGGGGGAGCGGAAAATGTGGCTGCCTGTCTGCTGTTTCTGGCAAGGGAGTTCCTGGGGGGCCAGTATTCGGTGCCGAATCCGCAGGTGCTGCCTCGTCTGGGGATCTATCAACCCCCCATAGCTCCGCTGGCGGATCCCCAAGCTCCCAAGGTGGGGATTTTGCTCTACCGAGCCCATGTTCTGGCGGGGAACACAGAGCCGGTGGATCAGTTGGCAGAAGCCTTGGTGGAGCGGGGGCTACAACCCCTTTGCCTGTATACCTATAGCCTTCAAGACCCGGACTTGCCTCAAGCCATTCGGGATCACTTTGGCGGCCAGATTGACCTGTTGCTCAACACCACCAGCTTTTCGCTGGCGCGGTTGGACAGCCACCAGCCCGACGTAAGCCTGTGGCAGGAATTGGATGTGCCCGTTTTGCAGGTAATCCTCAGCAGCGGATCCCGCCAGAGCTGGGAGGACTCCACGCGAGGACTGGGAGCGCGGGATCTGGCCATGAATGTGGCTTTGCCGGAGGTGGATGGGCGCATCATCAGCCGCGCCATTTCCTTCAAAGCGGTTCAACAGCGGGATCCCCGCTTGCAAACGGAGGTGGTGGCCTATGTGGCTGTGCCGGATCGGGTGGAGTTTGTAGCCGATTTAGCAGCCAACTGGGTAAAATTGCGGCGCACCCCCCCCTCCCAGCGGCGACTGGCTTTGATCCTGGCCAACTACCCCAGTCGAGACGGGCGGCTGGCCAATGGGGTGGGTCTGGATACCCCTGCCAGTTGTGTGGAAATTCTCAAAGCCTTGGCGGGAGCTGGCTACTCAGTGGATCCCCTGCCCCAAACCGGAGATGAACTCATCCACTGGCTAACCGAAGGCCAGACCTACGACCCCTTGGGATCCCTGCGCCCGGCTCGGCAATGCCTTTCTGCTGCCCTTTATCGAGAGTGGTTTGCCCGCTTGCCTGAGCCCATCCAGACCGACCTCAGCCGGCAGTGGGGGGATCCGCCCTCTCGAGATATTCCCGTGGTGGGACTGCAGTTAGGGCAGGTGTTCGTGGGCATTCAGCCCCCGCGAGGCTATGACCGGGATCCCTCTTCGAACTACCATGCCCCGGATCTGGTGCCCCCCCATGAGTACCTGGCTTTTTACCTGTGGCTGCGGCAGGTTTTCGGCGTTCAAGCGGTGGTGCATGTGGGCAAGCACGGCAACTTGGAATGGCTGCCTGGCAAGGGATCCGCTCTTTCCGCCACCTGCTACCCGGAGATTGCCCTGGGGCCAATGCCCCACTTTTACCCCTTCATCGTCAACGACCCAGGGGAGGGATCCCAGGCCAAGCGGCGAGCCCAGGCAGTCATTATTGACCACCTCACCCCGCCCCTCACCCGCGCCGAGCTGTACGGCCCCCTGGCGGATTTGGAACGGCTGATGGATGAGTACGTGCAGGCCCAACAGTTGGATCCCAGTCGTTGTCCCCTGATTCGCGCCCAGATTCAGGAGCTGGTTCGGGCCGAGCATCTAGACCAACAGTTCAACCTGGAAAAAGAAGAAGATTGGAATCGCCTGGATGGCTATCTCTGCGAGCTAAAAGAATCCCAGATTCGCGATGGGCTGCACATCTTTGGTCGGATCCCTGCCGGCGAGCAGCTTATCGATCTGGTGGTAGCGCTGGCCCGCTACCCTGGTCATGGACAACTGGGCTTGACTCAGGCCATTGCCCGTGATTGGGGATGGGATTGGGATCCCTTGACCGCCGACCTGACAGATCCTTGGCCAGAGGGATCCCCGAACTCGCCGTAACCCAAGCCAAGCTCCCTATCGCGACAGCGGGACGGAGTCCTATTGATTCCTTACTCTCCGAGGAGTGAGGGACAAACCCAAGAGGAGTTGACCGGGATCCCTCATCAACTCCTCTGCATTGAACAATGGAAGCAAGCTGGAAAGATGGCTGGATCCCAGCGCTGTACCCTGAGACTGGCTCGCGCCTAAGTGTCTCTTGGCCAGCTACCGGGAAGCCTCAGCAGGCGTTTCAATAGCGAGATTGAAACCTCCGCCGTCGCTCGCCGCCACCGTTCGCGTTACCAGAGCGGAAACCTGTTCGCCTTAGCGGGACGGAGTCCTCGGTGGGGCGTTCTTCTCGCGGGCGAGCTTTGTTCACCTTGAGGTCGCGCCCCATCCATTCCGCCCCATCCAGAGCAGCAATAGCAGCCTGCTCCTCTGCTTCAGAGCTCATTTCCACAAACCCGAAGCCTCGAATGCGGCCTGTCTCACGGTCAGTGGGGATCTGCACCCGCTTAACAGAACCATACTCAGCAAAAACAGCGGTCAAATCCGCTTCTGTCACCTTAAAAGAAAGGTTGCCAACATAAATCGACATGGACGATCTCCGAAAGAGTCCGAAAGAGAGAGTAACAAAGGGCGAGATGTTCGGAGAGCCGTCTACCAGTACAAAACGTGAAAATCCGTCAAGACCAGAAGAAACGAGCACTACAACCGTTCGCGTTAGCGGGACGGAGTCCCATAACAATCTCAGACTTTATCCTAGCACAGAAGCAGGGGCTCGCCACTCCCATTTCGCGAAATCCTTGAGACGTTGCCCTCATCACCCCAACCGGCAAAGCTTGAGCATTCCACCATCATGCCTACACTGCCGCCATTTCAACCCAGCTTCTCCAGCCTGGATCCCAGCAATCTCATCTGGGATTGCAGCTCTGCCAGTTGCTCCTGACTGGCTTGCACCACCTCGGGGTTGGCCCGGTTGAGAAAATTGGGGTTCTCTAGGCGGGCGCGGATCCCTTGGGCCTCTTTTTCCAACTTAGCCAGGTCTTTTTGCAGCTTGGCCCGCAGCGCTTCCACATCCACCAACCCCGCCAAGGGCATCAAGACTTGCACCGTGCCCACCACTGCAGCTGCCACCTGCTTGGGCTCTGCAGCCAGGGATCCGACAATCTCCAAGGACTCCGCTTTGGCCAGCTCCCGAATGTAAGCTTGGGCAGCCGTCAGGATCCGCTGCTCGGCGGGATCGCTGGTGAGCAAAAGGGCTGTAATGGCCTGATGGGGTTTGAGGCCGGCTTCTGCCCGCAGGTTGCGCAGACTGGTAATGGTTTGGATCACCAAGCCAAACTCCCGCTCCAGTTGGGGGGCAATCCAGGTGGGATTCGGCGTGGGATAGGGCTGCACGGAGATAGAGGTGGTTTGATTGGCCTGGGTGAGAAGCTGCCAGATCTCCTCGGTGATGTGGGGCATCCAGGGGTGCAGCAGCTTGAGAATGGTTTCCAAAACGGTGGCCAGCACCTGCTGGGCTGTGCGCTTGGAAGCCAAGTCTTCTCCCCGCAGCCGCGGCTTGACCAGCTCGATGTACCAGTCGCAAAAGTCGTCCCAAATGAGGGAGTAAAGTAGGCGTGCCCCCTCTCCCAGGCCATAGGCTTCCAGCTCGGCGATGACTTGGGTGGCTGTGGAGTGCAGCCGCGACAGGATCCAGCGATCGGCCAATTCCAAGTGTTCTGGGGTAGGGGATCCCAGTTGGGCAGGGGTTTGCCCCTCCAAGTTCATCAACACAAAGCGGGAGGCATTCCAGATCTTGTTGGCAAAGTTGCGGGCGGCCTCTACGCTGGCGCTCTCGCCGGTCTTGCGGTCATAGGCCAGGCGAATATCTTGCCCTGCCCCCACCACCTCCTTGACCAGGGCATAGCGCAGGGCGTCGGTGCCGTATTTGTCCAACAGCTCCAGGGGATCGATGCCATTGCCCTTGGTCTTGGACATTTTGGCGCCGTGCTCATCCCGCACCAGGCCATTGATGTACACGTCTTTGAAGGGGATCTGGCCGGTAAATTGGGATCCCATCATGGCCATACGGGCCACCCAGAAGAAAATGATGTCAAAGCCCGTGGACATTAGGGAGTTGGGGTAATAGCGCTTGAAATCCTCAGTCTCTTCCGGCCAACCCAGGGTTGAAAAAGGCCACAGGGCAGAGCTAAACCAGGTATCCAGCACATCCGGATCCTGTTCCACCCGCTCAACTTCTGGGCCAAACTTTTCCCGTGCCTTGAGCAGCGCTTCCTCGCCGTTGCGGGCCACCACAAAAGCTTGGGGATCCTCAGGGATCTGGCCGTCGATCACCGGGTACCAAGCCGGGATCTGATGGCCCCACCATAGTTGCCGGGAAATGCACCAGGGGCGCAGCTTTTCCAGCCAGCCGGTGTAAACCTTGGCCCAGCGCTCGGGGATAAAGCGGGGGCTATTTCGTTGGTATTCCTCTTCCAAGCAGCGGGCTCCCATCCCCGAGACATCGCAAAACCATTGAATGGAAAGCAAGGGCTCAATGGGTACGCCGCCGCGGTCGCTGTAGGGCACCGTATGGGTGTGATCTTCTACCTTCTCCAGCAGGTCGTGCTCGGCAAACCACTGCACCACCTTTTCCCGTGCCACAAAGCGATCCAGGCCGGTGAAGGGATCCCCGTTTTCGTTGAGGGTGCCGTCCTTGTTGAGGATGTTGATGAAGGGCAATTGGTGCCGCTTGCCAATTTCAAAGTCGTTGGGGTCGTGGGCCGGGGTAATCTTCACACACCCGGAGCCAAAGGTGGGATCCACGTACTCATCCGCAATGATGGGAATGAGCCGATTTTTAATGGGCAGCCGCACAAACTGGCCGATGAGATGGCGATAGCGCTCATCCTGAGGGTTTACCGCCACCGCCGTATCCCCCAGCATGGTCTCGGGGCGAGTGGTGGCCACCACCAGATACTGGCCGGGATCCTCGGCCAAGGGATAACGAAAATGCCACAAATGGCCCTTGACCTCTTTGTCGTCCAGCTCAATATCCGACACCGCCGACTGGGTGGCCGGGCACCAGTTCACCAGATATTCCCCCCGATAGATCAGGCCAGCCTCGTACAGCCGCACAAACGCCTCGGTTACCGCCCGGCTCAACCCCTCGTCGAGGGTAAAGCGATCCCGCGTCCAGTCCAGAGACAGGCCAAGCCGCCGCAACTGGCTCTTGATGGCTCCCTGCGACTGCTCCTTCCAAGCCCAGGCTCGCTCCAGAAAAGCCTCTCGGCCCAGATCAAAGCGAGTTTTGCCTTCCTGACGAAGCTGATTCTCCAAAATGGTGTGCACAGCAATGCTGGCATGGTCCGTGCCGGGGAGCCAGAGCACGTTGTAGCCGCGCATCCGCTTATAGCGTGTCACCACATCCGGCAACGTAAAGGCAAAAGCATGGCCCATGTGCAGGTTGCCCGTCACATTGGGAGGGGGCAGCACCATGCTAAAAGCCTCGCCCGGTGCCTTGGGATCCGCCACGTAAAAGCCCTTCTCCTCCCAAAAGCGCTGCCACTTCGGCTCGGTCTCGAAGGGGTTGTACTGGCTGGGCAGGTTGGCGGAGGAAATTGCAGCAGTCATAGGGAGAATAGGCCAACGGCTGAGAAGGACGAATCACTTTATAGAGTAGCAGTCTAACTCTTTGCCCTTCGGGATAGGGCGGCCCATCGGTCTTGACCCTGATCACACAGCTAGAGAGGGATTTCGAGCTAGGGTACTGCTATCCTCAGCGTTTGGGTACGGCGCTATGTCCAGATCACTGACAGCAACGGTACTGATGGCCCTAATGGCTCTATCCCCTGGGATCCCTGCCTTGGCGCAACACGACTGGAAGAGATCAGAGAGAGACATCCTACTTTGTCGTGGGGAGCCTTTTGAACCAGGCTCTCTGGCAGGTTATGAAGCTTGCTTCAGTGCTCGCCTTCACCCGGATGAACACCCTGAAGAAATAGCCTGGCCGCCTCCACTACCCCTGATAGGTCTGTATTTCCCGCTGACTACGGTTTTTGCTTTGTAGGCGCAGGGAAGCCCGGTAGCCTGGAGGCGATTTTTGTCGGTCGAAGTGGACAGCTATTCTTTGGTCTAGATCAACCCTCAACCCCTTCTGAACTAGAAGTAGAAACCCCCCAGATTATCCAGCGGAAGGCCCGCATTCTCGAGGTGTCTAAGCATCGCACTTTTGCTACCATCCTGCTGGTGGTTTATGACGAAACCGAGTTGAACTTGGAGGGGTTCGTGCCGGTGACTGCACTTCCAGGAGACTTCGTTGCGCCGGATCCCGACATGTTTTTACAGGCTCCCGGCTGCCAGGCCATTTTGAATTGAGGACTCCTCCACTTGTAACTGGCGTGCGTTCTTGGGTTTTGGCAGGCTTACGAGATGGCTCTAGAGCCCAGAGTAAGCGTTGAGCCATTCCATAAAGTAAAACACCAACGGTGCAGTGAACACATAGCTATCTCCCCGATCCAAAATGCCGCCGTGGCCCGGGATCAGATCCCCGGAATCTTTTACCCCTGCATCCCGTTTCATCAGAGATTCTGTGAGATCCCCCAGCAGGCTGGTTAACCCAATCAAAAACCCCAGAATGCCCCCGCTCAACCAGCTCCACGGCCAGCCCAGGTAATAGGCCCCAACCACTGCAAGGGTCATGCTGGCGGCAATGCCGGCTACTGCCCCTTCCACCGTCTTTTTCGGGCTGAGGATGGAGAGCTTGGTGCGCCCAAAGGCCCGACCACACAGGTAGGCCCCCACATCTGCAGCAATCACACAGCCAATGGCCAACAGCGTAATCCACAGCCCTTCACCCATGCCCTTGGATAAAGACAAAGCCCTGACCCGAATCCAAAAACTGGGCAGCAGAGCACAGTAAAACAATCCCAAAATCGAGGTGGCAATATCGGCAATGGTGGCCACCTTGGGCTTAAAGAGCAAATAAAAACAGATGATGGATCCCGCCACAATAAAAGCGGGGCTGGCCCATTCCGGCTTGACCTGCTGCAAAACAACCAGCACCTGGCTGGAAAACATGGTGGTGCGCATGGCCGGTGCATTGCCTTTGGCTTGCACCAAGCGAAAAAACTCCAACTGGGCCAAAAAAATGATCAGCCCAATGGCTGCGGTGAAATACCAGCCCCCCAAAAGGGTGACCGCCAACGCAAACAGCATGGCTGCAAAACCGCTAACCCAACGGGCTCCCATAGGTGTACCCCGTCACGTTGGCTGGCCAAATATCTCTTGCCCCCGGCTCCAGATCCAAGTCCAAGCCGAAAGCAAAAGAAGCCCCCATTCTGGTGTTTAGGATTCGCGTCTGCGGGACGAAGTCCTGATGCGGCTGCTGCAATGGAAACGCCTCTTGCCTTAGCCTTCCAGTATGAACTACCCCACCGCATCGGCGGATGGGGTTTCCCCATCCACTTGACGACGAGATTTCTGTCTCTTCCTCTGCCCCAGTTGCTTCATCGATCCCGTTGTCGCTACGCGACGCTGCCGCGAATGCCGAGTCTTTGAAGTAGTGCTGAGACATCCAAGACTCACGAGGCTGGTTCTCAACCCCGGTTGCTGATGGGTCGCAACGTTGTACATCACCATCACCGAGCCCCGATCCCTCAGTACCTCAAACCCACAAGCAGAGCAGACATGATAGCGGTTGTTCAACTCTGCCCAGTCCTTGTGTACCGCACCACACTTAGGACAGCGCTGGCTCGGTTTGATGGTCTTGGTAGGAAGCACCAGCACTAAACCCCCCTTCTGCTCGATTTTGTAGGTAAGCATCTGGTTCAATGTACCAAACCCCACCGACAAAATGGACTTGTTCAGCCCTGCTTTGCGCTTCCCGCCCTTGCGGGTCATCCCTTTGACATTCAACTTCTCAGTTACCCCGATGTCATAACGACCAGCAATCTCTGAGGTAACTTTGTGTTGCCAGTCTTTGCGCTGACGGGCAACTTTCGCTTGGAGTCGGGATTCCCGCTGATGGATTTTACGCCAACGACGAGAAGCTTTTACCCCCTTCTCCGGAGCACGCTTCCGTCGTTTTAACTTGGCAAGCTTGCGTATCTTCGCCTCACTCCGTTGGGTGAAGCGGGGATTGGCGATCTCCTGAAACTCCGCCCCATCAAACAAAGTCAGGGCGGTCTCCGTACCCAAATCATAAGCAACTATGGACTCGTATCTCAAATCTGATTGGGAACCCAACTTAGGCTCTGGTATGGCTACGTCCACTGTGAATGAGGCAAACCACTGTCGCCTGGACGGCCTGTGGACGATAGTCAGCGTTGTTGGCACGCCCCAATGCTTAGCTTGACCGCGCATTTTCAGCGTAATACCTAAGTCATTGAGTGTTACCGTGCCATACTTGCCCGTGCTGTTGACTTTCCACCCCGACTGCGCAGGATACGTCCAGCCTGAATATTTGCGAATGGACTTGAAGTGGGGCTTCTTGCTGAGGCCCTGAAAGAATCTTTGATAAGCACCATCCACCCGCTTGACCGTAGCTTGCAAGGACTGGGAGTGCAGTTGGGCATACTCCACCCACACCTGCTTGAACTCAGGGAGTAGGTTCTGCTGTTCAAAATAGGCAACTGTTCGGCGGTGTAGCTTGTACTCGGTTTCCCGGTGGCTAACACAAGCATTGTAGAGATAGCAATGTAAGCGACGAGCCGCCAACAAAGCCTTTTCTTGGACTTTGCTGGGATACAGTCGAAAGGTCTGCCTTCTGGTTGCCATTGCTTCGTTACTGGCTTTTTGTCCTGCAGTCAGCGGCAGGACTCTAATCACCGTACATCATAGCGGTGCTCTCCATCTCCACCGTCTACACGGTGGGGAATTCCGCACGCTCTGTTAACTCCCTTGGGCTCAGGACAACCGCTCTTGGCCCTGTAGGATGAGATTTCCAAGAAGGTGGTAGACAGACGCCAGCAGGCGAGACTCGGGCATGAGATAATGGGCAAACTGCAAAGCTTACTGCTGACCGCCTAAGATACCCCTGTTCGTTGCACTGCAGCATGGTTCAAGAACTTACTTCCCGCTCCACGACTGCTCGCATTTCTGCCGAAGAGGCTCGTCTTCTCTATGAGGACATGGTGCTGGGCCGCCTGTTTGAAGATAAGTGCGCCGAAATGTACTACAAGGGCAAGATGTTCGGCTTTGTGCATCTGTACAACGGCCAAGAGGCCGTCTCTACGGGGGTGATCAAGGCGCTCAAGCCCACCGACTATGTGTGCAGCACCTACCGAGATCATGTGCATGCCCTCAGCACGGGGATCCCGCCACGGGCGGTCATGGCAGAGTTGTTCGGCAAGGCCACCGGCTGCAGCAAGGGTCGGGGTGGCTCCATGCACCTCTTCTCGGCGGAGCACAATTTCTTGGGAGGCTATGCCTTTGTGGCGGAAGGGATCCCAGTGGCAACGGGGGCTGCTTTTTCTGCCAAGTATCGGGGTACCGACCAGGTAACCGCCTGCTTCTTCGGGGATGGAGCCTGCAACAACGGCCAGTTTTACGAGTGCCTCAACATGGCTGCCCTCTGGAAGTTGCCCATCATCTATGTGGTGGAAAATAACTTCTGGGCCATCGGCATGGCCCATGAGCGCGCCACTTCCGACACCGATATCTACCGCAAAGGCCCGGCTTTTGGCATGCCCGGCTACCAGGTGGACGGGATGGATGTGCTGGCGGTGCGAGAGGCGGCCCAGCAGGCCATTGCCCGCGCCCGTGCCGGAGAAGGCCCCACCTTGCTGGAGTGCATCACCTATCGTTTTCGGGGCCATTCCCTTGCCGACCCTGACGAGCTGCGCAGTCCTGAGGAAAAAGAGTTCTGGCGGCAGCGGGATCCCATCAAGCAACTGGAACGCTACGCCCTGGAGCACAACCTAATGACCGAGGCAGACTTCCAAGCTATCCACGCGCAGGTCAGCGCCGTGATTGAGGACGCGGTTCTTTTCGCCCTGGAAAGCCCAGAGCCAACCCTGGACGAGCTGCACCGTTTTGTCTTTGCTGAAGACGACTAGATCCTGGCCAGTTCCCAACCCCAACGCTCCTGCCGCGTCTCTGGCCTGTTCTGGCAGATTCACCCCTTCCTTGGTAAGGAACCTTGGGGCGTGAACGCTGGCTTTGCCTCCCAGAGCTTCTCGCTGACTCTGAAAGGACTGTGAAGGCAAGCCGGGTGTCCCAGCCCTGCAACCCCTAGAGCTCCTCCACGCTCGCCATCGGAAAACTCTTCTAGAGAGATCTGCGCTATTGCGCAGATTTTTTTGTAAAAATCACTTCCCATTTGTTTACACAGCTTCATATCATTGAGATATCGAGCATGAGTATTTATTCCTGGTCATGAGCAATCCTCTTGAGTTTCCCTGGCTGTCGGTGCTGGTGCTCTTGCCTCTGCTGGCAGCCTTCGGGATCCCCTTGATCCCCCAGAGCCCTTGGGTGCGTTGGTATGCCCTCGCTGTGGGGGCTTTTGATTTGGGCCTGATGGTCTATGTCTTTGCGCGGCACTATGACCTGCAGGACTTTTCTCTGCAACTGGCGGAGCGCTACGCCTGGGTGCCCCAAATTGGGTTCCACTGGTCGCTGGCGGTGGACGGCCTGTCCTTTCCGCTGGTGTTGCTGTCGGGTTTAATCACGACCCTGTCGATTGTGGCGGCTTGGAATCTCTCTCATAAGCCGCGTTTGTTTTTCTTCTTGCTGCTGCTGATGTACGGTGCCCAGGTGGGCGTGTTTCTGGCGCAGGACATGCTCCTTTTCTTCCTGATGTGGGAGATCGAGCTGGTGCCGGTCTATCTGCTCATCTCCATTTGGGGGGGGCCGAAGCGCCAGTACGCCGCCACCAAGTTCATCCTCTACACGGCTGCCGCCTCTATTTTTATCCTGGTGGGATCCCTGGCGATGGCCTTCTACGGCGAGGGCTTTAGCCTGGAGATGGCAGAGCTGAGCGCTAAGTCTTACCCGGTGGCCTTGGAGCTGTTGGTGTATGCGGCTTTGCTGATCGCCTTTGGGGTGAAGCTGCCGATTTTCCCGCTGCACACCTGGCTGCCGGATGCCCACAGCGAAGCCTCTGCTCCCATTTCCATGATCTTGGCGGGGGTTCTGCTCAAGATGGGGGGCTATGGCCTGATCCGCATGAATGTGGGTATGTTGTCGGAAGCCCACGTGTACTTCGCCCCGGTGCTGGCGGTGTTGGGTGTGGTGAACATCATCTACGGGGCGTTGGCTGCCTTTGGTCAGAACCATCTCAAGCGGCGCTTGGCCTATTCATCCATTGCCCACATGGGCTTTGTGTTGATCGGGATCTCCGCCTTCACAGAGCTGGGCATCAATGGGGCAGTGCTGCAAATGATCTCCCACGGTCTGATTGCTGCAGTTTTGTTCTTCCTGACGGGGATCACCTACGAGCGCACCCACACCCTTGCCCTCGACAAGCTGGGTGGGTTGGCCAAGCAGATGCCGAAGGTTTTTGCCCTGTTTACGGCGGGATCCCTGGCTTCTTTGGCCCTGCCGGGAATGAGTGGATTTGTGGGTGAGCTGACGGTGTTCTTGGGCTTGACCACTAGCGATGCCTATGCACCGACCTTCAAAGCAGGAATTGCCCTGCTGGCGGCAGTGGGTATCATTTTGACGCCCATTTACTTGCTCTCCATGCTGCGGCAGGTGTTCTATGGGGCTCAGGATCCTGGCTTGGTTTTGGAAGACTCCCTGGGGGATATGCGCCCGCGGGAAATGGCAGTGGCCCTCTGTCTGCTGTTGCCGATTCTCGGCATTGGCTTCTACCCGCGCCTGGCTACCCAAACCTACGATGTCAGGACGGTGGCGGTAGCTGCCCAGTTGCGCAGTGTGTTGGCAACTGAAATTGTGCAGCGACCTTTCTTCCCCTCGCCAGTGCAATCGGCCCAGGTGGCGGCTCTGCCCCTGGAAGATTGAAAGGGGGGGGTCAGACGCAGTTCCTTTTTTTCTCTATTCCTTCTCTGTCCAGAAGAGCTGTTGACACTCCCACGACTCAAGTCGTGGGATTCTAAGGCCTACGGCCCGCTGCCGCGAAACGCAGTCCACAAAGAGACCCATAAAGGCGTTGTCAAGACGCCTCTACACAGTTCCTTGGGGTTTTGCCCCAAAGTTCTGCTTACTTGCTTGTAAGTCGCCGATTGGGTTTTTCACCAAGGATGGCGATTAGGTATAGTCTAGCCTAGAGCGACTCAAGTTGCTTGTGGGCTTTTCCTCCCCGTACTGAAGTACGGGGCTACCAAGCTATCCGAATGTGTTTGGGGAGTGGCCCGACTCAACGTTCAGCTCTTCTTTTGTTTTTTTTAAGTTTTAAGATTGGATTTCGGATCCGGAATGGGTCTGTACTGGGATTTTCTTGTGGCCGATTGTTCTTGCGCTGTCTATCCTATCGGTGATCGGTGTGGATAGAGTTCTGTTCCATCAGGTTTAGCTGCACCACCAACCACCAGAGGGTTACATCGGAATAGGTTGCCCGACGCTTGAGCCGAGAAATGGAGTGTACCGGGTTTTGGCTGTCGATCATCCACTCAGAAGCGATGATTTGGCCGCGTTGCTGAGCATTCATTGTTTCTCCCTCCGCTCGCCAACTGCTCAATACTTAGAATGGCTAATACTCAGGATGGCGAATTTGGGCGGGAGCGTGTGAAAAAATATATTACGCAGGGATCCCTAGAGTCGGCTAACTTTCTTAGCAATGCGGATCTCATAACCTGTTGGGTTGCCGATTTGCCGTCCGAGGATCGGGAAAAACGTTGCAAAAGGGGCAAAATGTTGGGTGGGGGGATGCCCCTATCTTCACAAGTCTTAAAACCTGGAAAGATTTCATTTTCCCCTGACTTGTCTGTGGGTCTGGATCCCACCTCCCTGCGTGGGCTTTTGCGGCAGCAACCCTTGAGAAGTCTGAAATCGCGATGAGAGCCAAGGCCATCTCCCCCCAGCCTGCCTCTGCTTTTGGAGAAGTGGTGGAGGCCAACACCACAACCTTTGTGGCCCAGTGCTTTGAGTCAGAACGCCTGACCTTCCCCCCTATGCCTGCTCTCGGCAGTTGGACGCGCTCCCAAGACGAAGAGACCGGCAATCTGATCTATGGGGTGGTTTGCTATGCCTCCATTGCCCCTATCGACACTGTTCATCGCGCCAGGGCTTTGGGCCTCTCCCCGCAGGAGCTGCGGGAGCAACAGCCCCAAATTTTTGCCATGTTGCGCACCGATTTCCGCGCGGCCATTGTCGGCTTTGTCAGCGGGGGACGGGTCTATCAGTACTTGCCGCCACGCCCCCCCCAGATTCACCAGCCGGTTTATCTCTGCTCCGATACCGAGGTGAGGGAGTTTTGCCGCTCTTTCGAGTTTTTGCGCACCCTGCTACAGGTCAACGGGATCCCAACCGATGAGCTGGTGGCTGCCGTGATCCGCCAGACTTACCGAATCCTGAACCGAGATCGCAACTGGCTTTTACAGGCAGGTCGGCAGTTGAGCTCTCTGCTGCGGGATGATTATGAGCATCTCAGCGCAATTTTACGAAAGATTGAAGCCTAAGCGAAGAAATATTGAGAATGGCCTTGGATCCTTCTTGAGCCCGGTCGGAGGATGATAATCTGAGGCCGTTTCCTATGAAGTTTATTCCTTTTGTATCCTCTTTCTGCTGTAAAAATGTTTAACAAATTCAATCCTTCTGACAAACCCTCCAAAGGCAATTGGGCAGGTCGCACCTTTTCCGCTGCTACGGGCGCTTCGGTGGCAGCCGGCGTTTGCGTTGCCCACGGTCAACCGGCTCATGTGTCACTGTTGGTGGCCTGTTGCGCGACCGTATTTGCCCTCGTTTTGGATGAAATGGGCTGGATCTAGGCTCGGTTTCAACGTCAGCTTTGGATTTTGCTGCATAGGAAGCCGGTCTAAAGCAGAGACCAACCAATAGGGATCCCTGGCCCTCTGGGTTTGCTGCTTGGGTGAAAGGATCCCTTCATCTGGCTTCGCGGGCTGCCCGCACCAACAATCCTGCTGTGATCAGCCCTGCCAGAATGGAGCTACCCCCATGACTGAACAAGGGCAGGGGCACGCCTGTGGTGGGCAGAATCCCGGTGACCACGCCGATGTTCATCAGCGACTGTCCCACCAAAAACATCAGGCAGCCGCAGGCTACCAAGCGAATGGTCAACTCTCGACAGCGCCCCATCACCCGCCAGCCCAGCAAGGTGTAGAAAGTCAGCAACCCCAAAAAGAACAGGGATCCGGCCAAGCCAAATTCTTCTGCATACACCGAGAAGATGAAGTCGGTGTATTGGATGGGCAGGTAGAACAGCTTTTGCTGGGAAAGGCCATACCCTTTGCCCCACAGGCCGCCAGAGCCAATAGCCAACAGGCTTTGCACCAACTGGTAGCCATCCCCTTGGGCGTTGCCCCAGGGATCCAAAAAAGCCAGGATACGCCGCCGTTGGTAATCTTTGCTGAGAATGCTCACCACAGCCGCCAGAATTCCCAGCCCCGCTGTGGCCAAAAGGCTGAAAGCTGGGATCCCGGCAGTCCAAGCCATAGCCCAGAGGGTGAGGCCGCAGATGGCTGTGGTGCCCAGGTTGGGCTGGGCGAGGATCCCCAAGAGCGCAAGGGCGAAGATACCCACCCAGAGGATGCGAAACCAGAGAGGATGGTGAAACCAGCGGCCAAAGACCCAGGATCCCTGCAACACCAATAGGGGCTTGAGCAATTCCGAGGGCTGGATAACAGGGATCACCTTCAAATCCAGCCAGCGGCTGGCCTCCAGGCGGGAAACCCCCAGCCCCGGCACCTGAGTGGCCCACACCAGGCCAACCCCCACCAAGCAGAGGATCCCGGCCCAGGGGAACCAGCGCCGCAGCGGGATCCGCACCAGAGCCCAGAAACAGCCCAGACCCAGCCCGGCCCAGAGTAACTGCCGCTTAAAGAAGTAGAGGCCATCACCGGTGATCCGCTGAGCCACCGGGTAGGAAGCGGAAAACAGCATCATCAGTCCCAGCGCCAACCAGATCAAAGTAAGCCAGCGCAGCCAGCGAGCTTCAGCATTCCAGGGATCCCTGAAGGGCTTGGCAGCAGGCTCGGAAATGGTTGCCACGGTGTTCAAAGCTGGAATACTGGTCAAAACTGGCACAGGCGGGAGACAGCAAAACGGTGATGGGCTGAGCGGGCTTCCCCAAACTCTGAGCTTGACGGGAAAGGGAACAAGCCGCTGCAAAGGCTCTTTCCACCGCTACATCTAGGGTTGGCACGAGCTCAACGTCAGTATAGTGGATCCCCTGAAGGGCCTCCGCCAGCACTGGCGCAGACTCCCCCATTAGCACCACGCGGGCCACCTTAGCCCGAATCAACTGTAGCCAGGCGCTGGGATCCCCCTGCTTAGCCCTTCCCCCGGCAATCAGAACAAGGGGTGGGGAGAGGGCGTTGAGCGCCACCCAGCCAGCCTCGTAGTTGGTGGCCTTGCTGTCGTTGACAAAGCGGATAGGGGTGGATCCCACCTGGATTTGCGCCACCCGCTCCAGCCGATGGGGCATGCCGGCAAAAGATCGAATGGCTTTTTGAATGGCAACGTTGGGGAGCCCAGCCAGACGCGCTGCTGCTGCTGCCAAGAGCAGGTTTTGCAGGTTGTGTTGGCCGGGGCAGCGTTCTGCAAAGTCCTCCAGCTCCGCCACCATCTCCCCCTGGATGTAGAGGCGGTTTTCCCGCAGGTCAACGGATGCGGTGGGATCCCGATCGCAACAGAGTTGCGGGGCAGCAAGGGAGATCCAATAGGTATTTTCCCAGTCCTGCCGGCGGTGGTACAGGTAGGGATCCTCGCCATTGAGCACCCGCCACTGAGCCCGATCCAAAAGGCGAGCCTTGAAGCTGGCATAGCGCTCCAGCGTCCCGTGCCGTTCTAGGTGATCGGGAGTGAAGGTAGTCCACACCCCAATGCGCGGCGGGCCTCCGGGAGTACTGCTCATGAGGCGGCTGCTGGCTTCCAACTGATAGCTGCTCAGCTCCGCCACGATCCAGTCCGGCTCTAGCTTTCCTTGGAGTGTTTCCAAAGCCACCTGCGACAGGGGCAGGCCAATGTTGCCGCAGGGGATCCCTTGCAACCCCGCCGCCTTGAACATCTCTGCCACCAGAGCCGTGGTGGTGCTTTTGCCGTTGGTGCCGGTGATCCCCACCCAAGGCAGATGGTCAAGATAGGTCCAGGCCAGCTCTGCCTCTCCCACCACTGGGATCCCCTGCTGACGCGCCTCCTGCAGCAGTGGGTGATCCCAGGCAATGCCCGGACTGACCACCACCTGCCTCACTCCTGCGGCCAGTTGAAAAGACTGCCCCAGCCGAACTGGGATCCCTTCCTGATTGAGCTCGGCCTGCCGCTGTCTGAGAAGAGGGGAATCTTGCTCATCCCAAACCAGCACTTCATAACCCTGGGCCCGCAACAGCCGCGCTGCCGCTAGCCCCGCAATGCCTAGCCCCAAAACTTGATGTCGCACGCTGGTTTCTACTTCACTTCTTTTCTGGGATCCCTGCTTGGATCTTACCGGTCACGTCCTTGACCCGCATGTTTTTGTTCGACATTCCCTTGCTTATGGGGGTGGCCAGTTGGTGGCGTGGATGGAGTTTTCTTGGCCGCCTGGATGGCTAACTTGGGAATAGGCTAGAAACCAGTCCGCCGGCCTTGGGGCAATGAGCACTGTTAGCTAAGCAGCCACCCAAATCTACCCGAATCAACATCCCGATGTGATACCGCAAGAGATAGGCCAAGATAGGAAAACCGTTCAGACGGGAGCCTGATGCCTGCCCCTTCCCGCTGGCCTAGTTGGGCTAAACTCAACAACTCTCAGTTGTTGCGCATTTTACTGACCTTGGCTTGTGCTTGGGCGATATCCCAAGTGCTGGCTTACTTTAAGCTGGTCATCACTATTTTTGTGTTGGCGGCTATTCTGGCCTATTTGCTCAGCTATCCAGTGGGTTGGTTGAGCCACTTTTTCTCTCACAATTTCTCAGTGTATTTGGTAACTTTTATTACAGTTGTTCTCCTGTCCAGTATGACCGCAGTGCTGGGCCTGACATTAATTTCGCAGTTACCTCAGCTTCAAGAGAGTATTGCCGCATTTCTGAATACTATTTTCGATGCCATTGATCAGTTGGAGCGCCTGCTGGGAAATTTTAACATTACAGTCGATATCCAAGAATTTGAGCAGCAAATCAAAGACCAAACTCTAAATCTGTTGGGCTCTGGTGTGTTGACTTTGCGCATCTTGCTCTTGGGTTTGGTCAATCTGTTTTTAATCTTCATCGTTGCTTTTTTCATGCTTTTGGATGGCAAGCGACTGTGGAACTTATTTCTAAAACCCTTTCCAGAAGATTGGAAAGATCGAATTACCGAGAGTGTACGGCGGAACTTCCTAGGATTTTTTTGGGGTCGGGTTGTGCTGTCATTTTTCTTTGCCATCTCAACCTTTCTGGTATTTTTACTGCTTGAGATCCCTTCGGCACTAACTTTATCTTTGATTGCAGGGCTGTTTGATTTGATTCCAGGCATTGGAGCTACTATTGGCATTAGCTTAATTGCCCTAATTGTCTTACCACAAAGCGTATGGCTTTCTATCCAGGTCTTGGTGATCTGTATTTCTCTGCAGCAGGTGGAAGAAAACTTGCTCTTGCCCCGTGTGATGCAGGGATCCCTGAACATCAGCCCGGTGGTTATGTTTTTCTCCCTCTTTGTGGGTGGCACTGTGGCCGGTTTGTTGGGGGTGTTCTTGGCTATTCCGGTGACGGGGGTATTGATCAACCTGCTGGAGATCGATGAGATGAAAGGGGATCCGAAGCGGTGAGGTTCACCCAAAGCTGACTCTAGGGGCAGATGTTTCGCCGGGCACCATCTACAACCCGTACAGATTTGTCTTTGGCGTGGAAAAGATCTCGCCTACCCTGCCAGCCTCACCTTGTGGATGCTGTGGGAGTTGTCTTCAATTTTCTTCCCTATGCATCATCAGTTCAATCTTCCAAAGGATCCAACTTGGGATCCAAACTCTTGGCAGTTAGGCGCAGGGCCTCCGCCTGATCCATCACCCGTGGAGCTTGCGCTGCTGTCTCAACACCCTGGCGATAGCTCTCCCACAGGGGCATTTCTGGGTAAGTCTGCTGCAACTCGCTGATCTGATCCAGAAGGGCCTCCAGCCAGCCCGCCGTGCTCCAGGTGAGCAAAAACTGGAAGGGGTTCCACAGGTTGAGCTGCCGCCCCAATTCATTTAAGCTCTCGTTGCGAATGGGCGGATCGAAGATGTCCGCCACAGTCATCAGCTGGCGGGCCAGCAGGGGTCTGAGGATTTTCTCGGCAGCTTCCACCACAGCAGGGATGGCAGCTTGGATCCGGTCGGGGCTGGGAATGTTCCGCGCTTGGGGCAAGGCCTGGAGCACCAACTCCAGTCGCCGCCCTGCCTCTGCCGATTCCAAAGCCGATTCCAGAGTGGTGCCCACACTGAGAAACACTTCTCCCGTCAGCAGCCGCACTGCGTCGATAACCAGGTGATACAAGGGGGGGATCACGAGCTTGATCCACTCACTTTGGAAAAACTCCCGCAGCCGTCGTGCTGCATAGTCCCCCACTTGGGTGGTCTGGATCCCCACTTGGGTGAGATTGAGATACCAGTCGGGAGGGGATCCCTTAGGATCCAGCCAACGGCGCAGCGTTTGCCATTCTTCTTCTGTGAGGGCAGTTCGTCCCTGTTTTAAGCCGGTTCGCCGCAGCTTGCCCTCGGCATTCAAGAGCTTGCGCAGCTCCGGTGTACCCAACAAGGATAGAGCGCCTGCCGAACCCACACTGCCGATCTCGATGGCGATCAAGGCGGCCAGCAAGGCGGCTGAGGCTTTCACCTGGATCTGGCCGGCTTTGTCCATGTTGCTCTGCACTGCTGTCGCGACCACAAGAGGCAGGCGGCTGTTGCCATAGGCACGGGCACTCATCGCCTCCAGAGCAGAGCGTTGGTCAGAGGTCAGTGTCCGAGCCCAAGGAGGGATCCTATCGGTTTCCGCTTCTGGATGGGCCGGTTCCTGTAAGCCGTGATACAGTAGGCTAGCCACCCAGGCTCGATCGGCAGCCCGCTGCAAAGAGCCGATGACCACTTCCCATTGGCAGGGGTTGAGCAAAGGCAAGAGCACTTGCAGCTCTCGGTGGACGGGCTCTGGGGATCCCGCCGTTCTCGACTGTTCCAGAGCGCCTTGCAGCCGATCCCGCGCCTCTCGGCACAGCCCGCCCCACTCCAGTTGCAGGCGAGCCAAGGTTTGTTGCACCGTTTCTTCAGAGCGCCGGGGTAGATCCTGCCAGCCCGCTTCCAGTTGCCGCCACAGCTCCTCCCAGTTCAGGCCCTCAGCAGCACCATTCACGGGATCCGAGGCAACCTTTGCGCTGGGCGAGGCATTTTGGGGCAAAGCGGGTTCCAGGGGTTCAGGCATGGACAGAACTGGCCTCAAGGGGATTACCGGCATTATAGCTAGGGGTAAAACGCCAGCCGAGGCAAACCCAACGTCTCCGGCCAGCCCATCATCAGGTTGAGACACTGCACCGCCTGCCCTGCTTGCCCCTTCATCAGGTTATCAATCACCGATAGGACGATAACACGGTTGGTGCGGCTGTCCACCTCCACCCCAATCATGCAGGTGTTGGTGCCGGAGACCCATTTGGTTTGGGGGTAAACCCCCCGCGGCAGCACCTTCACCCAGGGAGATTGGCGATAGAAAGCGTTGTAAATGGTGAGCAAATCTTCCCCTACAAAGCCGGGATCCCGCAGGGTGGCATACAGCGTGACGTGGATCCCCCGCACCATGGGCACCAGATGGGGCGTAAATTGCACGGTGATGGGGGTGTGGGTCAGGTCGGTGCAGGCTTGCTCGATTTCGGGTGTATGCCGGTGCTGGGCCACTCCATAGGCCGCCAGAGAGCTATCCACTTCGGCAAACAGGGATCCCACCTTGGGGGTACGACCTGCCCCCGAAACACCGGACTTGGCATCGAAAATGAGGCTGTCCAGCTCCACCAACCCCTGTCGCAGCAGAGGGGCAACCGCCAACAACGAAGCAGTGGGATAGCAGCCGGGACAGCCCACCAGTTGGGCTTGGGCAATCGCCTCGCGATAAAGCTCCGGCAACCCATAGACCGCCTGCTCATTGGCCTGGCGATAGGCAGGGCTAGGCCAGTTGGGATCTGTCTGACCCATGCGGTACCAAGATTGGTAGGTGGCCAGATTGCGAAAGCGGTAATCTGCCGACAGATCCAAGACTTTGCACCCCTTGGCCAGTAAAGGCGGAGCCAGCTCGGCAGCCAGCCCATTGGGGAGAGACAAAAACACCACATCGCTGTTGGCGGCGATGCGATCCACCTCTACCGGCTGAACGGTCAGATCCACAGCCTGAGCCAACTGGGGATAGAGATCCCCGTAGCGCTTGCCGGCGCTGTCTTGCCCAGCCAGGTAGGTGATCTGCACGCCGGGGTGCTCGCTCAAGAGCCGCACCAACTGCACCCCTCCGTAGCCGGAAGCGCCGACAATGCCAATGCGGACAGGCTCTGTGGGGTGGGGCGGGCGGGGCGCCATGTTGGCCATGGGGAGTTGCCTGTGCAAGAAGGTTACATGATGGTCTGCCCTAAGTTCTATCGCATTTTTCTGCTGCATTTGACGCTGCATGGGTGCGGATCCCATCTTGTTCATTTGCGTTAGCGTTGCGTAGCAATCCAGGGGGATTTGTTATGCTGGGTTCACTTGAGCTGCTTGGGCCTTGGCAGCAGCTTTCATCTTCTACTGAAATGTCTGTCTGTGTAGCTTTCCGAATCTGCGATCTATGCACTATGAGCGACTGATCAACATTGTTTTGCGGGCCTACGGCCAAAGCAGCCGCCACGGTCTGGATCAAGAAACGCTGACCCTCTACTCAGAAGGCCCCTACACCCTCTACAAGCTCACTTCCCATTTCGATCGCCGCTCCATTTTTGTGTTGGCCCAGAATCAGCGGGATATGTTTGTTTCTGGCGATGCGTTTAACAACAGGCTGATCCCAGGGGAATGGCAGGCGTGGCTGCACCAGAAAGCGCTGGGCATCGCTCCCGACATGGCACAAGCAGGTTAGCCGAAGACCATGTCTGGCGTGGAAGGATCCCCAAGCCTACGCCCGGCCTGTTGAGATCCAGCCCATGCTGACAATGGCCGCCTACTTCCAGCCCAGAGGGTGGTGGGATCCACAGATTGCTCCATCCATCTGGGATCTACCCGCCACTGGCCAAAACCCCTGGCTGAACCTGTCGGGGCACCACCCAGAGACGATCCAGATCGGCACAGTAGGCCAGATCCTTATCGTTTTCCGGCCCCAGACCCAACAACCGTTGCCCGTGGCTGGAGCGCCGCAACAAACCCAGCAGATCATCCTGCCAAGTTTGGTACAGGGCCAAGGCCGCCACAGCCTCGTCGTTGCCCAACTGGTTCAAAGAGCAGCCCAAGTGATGCAGGATAGCCCCGGCGCAGGCGGTATCTTCCAGCGAAAAGGCCCCTTCCCAACCGGATCCCACCAGCCACACCTCGGCAAAGGATCCCCGTCTGAGAAAATCCACCACGGCCCCCAAGTTTACCAAGGCTGCTGTGATCACCACTGGGATCCCTTCAATGCGCTGTAGGCTGCGCGTGCCGTTGGTGGTGCTCAGAAAGATGCGCTTGTCCCGCACGCGATCGGGGGTGTAGTCGAGGGGGGAATTGCCCAGATCGAACCCTGCCACCGCTTTGCCCCCCCGTTCCCCGGCCAAAAGCCGCTTGGAAGCCGGCCAGTTTTGACTTGCCTCTTGGAGCTGCTGCAAGTGGGCAAACACCTGTACCGCTTCTGCTCCTGCTGCCAGCGCTGTGGCAATGGTGGTGGTGGCCCGCAGCACATCAATGGCCACTGCACACTCTGGGATCCCGGATGAAGGCACCTGTTCAGGCGTATGGAAGTGGAAAAACTGCATGGGGAAAGGGGTAAGGATCGGAAACGTTAGAACTCACGCCGGGCGAACACCAACACCGCCAGAATCAGCAGCAAAAGGGTGTAAGCCAAGCCGTAAAGTGCATCTCCGAGAAGTTCTGCAGGAGGTGGAACTTGGCCGTAAACCGCAGCATCTCTCAGATTGAGGCGCTCCAGATCCGGCAGGATCAAATAAATCACCTCAAACACTTTGCCCAATCCGGCCTCTTCCACCAGCTTGCTCAGTTGCAGCAGGGCGCGGCTGGCATGGCCCATCAGGAACAGGGCAATGGTGTAGAGGGTGGCCAGAATCGAGGAAGTGAAAACCCCGAACAGTAGGGCTGCAGCAACGATCAGCACCAACTCCAAGAAAGTGAAGACCGTCGCCCAGAGAATGGCCAAGAGAGGGATCGGGGCCTGCACCAGCAGCAGGCTGAGCAGAAACACAACTGTCATCAGCAGCACCAGCACCGACAGCAGAGCCGATAGGCCCAGATGCTTGCCGACAATGAACTCTGCCCGGCTCATGGGTTTGGCGATCAGCACATAGACCGTGCGTTTTTCGATCTCTTTATTCACCAACCCTGTGCCCACGACAATGGCCACGATCAGGCCGAAGAAGTGAATGGCTGCCAACCCCAGGTCGGCAATGATTTTGTTGTGGGCCTGGTTGGCCACCTGCGGGATCAAAACAGCGGCCCCCAGCATGGCCACCGCAAATACCATCACCAGGTAGAGAATCCGATCCCGAATCGTTTCCCGGAAGACGTTGTGGGCAATGGCCACCACGCGCGACGCATCCATAGCTGAACCCAAAGCTGTGCTGATTCGACTGGTACACTGGTAACAGATCCAGCCTTTATTCTATGCAGTTCCAGGCCCAGATCCAGATTCACCTGCGCCCCTCTGTTCTCGATCCTGTCGGGGCCGCCGTCCAGTCCAGCCTGCATCAGTTGGGGCATACCCAGGTGCAGCAGGTACGCATTGGCAAGCACATCCAATTGCAGCTAGAGGCCCCCGACGCCGAGACCGCCCACCGCCAGGTGGATGAGCTGTGCCATCAACTGCTGGCCAACCCGGTGATTGAGACTTATCAAATCCAAGTGGATCCCATCGGTGGTTAATTCGATGGGTTCACGTGATTCGGGGTTATTTGATGTATTCTAAACAACCGTGAAGTTACTCGTTTCACAGTTCCCAGTTTCTTCAGAGGGGAGAAAAACTGAGAAAATGTCTCAAGCTCTTTAGAATGGCTATAATCCTACCCTCTTCTTTGCTCTCATCAAGGGATCCCAATGGCCGGCGTGCGGTTTGGCATCGTTGTTTTTCCGGGTTCCAACTGCGACCGAGATGTAGCCTGGGTAACCCGCGGCCTCTTGGGCTGCCCAACGCGGCTGATCTGGCACCGGGAGACGGATTTGTCGGGGCTGGATGTGGTGGTGCTGCCGGGGGGCTTCAGCTATGGGGATTATTTGCGGTGCGGGGCTATCGCTCGCTTTGCCCCGGTGATGGGATCCCTGAAGGAGCACGCGGCGCGAGGGGGCTATGTGCTGGGCATTTGCAATGGCTTTCAGATCTTGACAGAGGCAGGCCTGCTGCCGGGGGCACTGGTGCGCAATGCCAACCTGCACTTTATCTGCGACCGAGTGGGGATCTGTGTAGAACGGCAGGATCTCCCCTGGACAAGCGCGTATCCCCAAGGATCCACCCTAACCCTGCCCATCGCCCATGGGGAAGGCCGCTACACCTGTGATCCGGATACCCTCAAGCAGTTGCAGGATCGAGGGCAGATCGTCTTTCGCTATGCTCCGGTTGCGCCCAACGGCTCTGTGGACAACATCGCCGGCATTTGCGATCCCAGCGGTCGGATTCTGGGTTTAATGCCCCACCCTGAGCGGGCAGCAGATCCCGATTTGCCAGGGCAAGATGGGATCCCCTTTTGGCAGTCGATTTTGCGCAGCTTCGCCGCATAACTCTTCTCCAGGAGAACTCACCCCTGCCCCGGCCCTCGAGACAACACCTGGCGAACTTGATTCACCATTTCCTCGTGATCCACCACCGGCTTGGCAATGTAGCCATCTGCCCCGCTCTGGGCCAAAAATGCCTCGCGGTCGCCGCGCATCGCGTGGGCCGTCACCAAAATGATGGGGATGGAGCTGCTTTTCGGATCCCCCTTCAGCAGTTGGGCAATGCGGATCCCGTCCACCGCCTCGCCGCGAAAGGTGCTCTGGGAGAGGGAAACATCCAACAAAATGACATCCACCTCGTGCCCCTGGGCCAGCTTCAAAATCTGCTCCACATCCTGGCTGTGAAAGACCTCAAAACCTCCCCGCCGTCGCAACACCTTCTCAAAAACACGGGCGTTGATCGGATCATCTTCCACCAGCAGCACTGTTGCCATCGTTAACCCAATCTTGAATCTGAACCCAAGCTAAGCTATCCCTCGGATCCCAAAAGCCATCCTAAGGCATCCTTAGCAAGTTCAATTTGAGCAGCAGGGCAAGCGTTCTCCTACAGAGTACTGAAGAGTACCGAAAAGGGTCTCAGTAGCTCTGAGAACTCCCTCCTCCTCTCCCAAAAGAAGGATCCTCAGGTTGCCCCTGCTTGACTATTTTGGAATGACTCCATTCCGATACCCAACCGCAAACAGGAAAGCCGGAGAGAGCTCCGGCCTCATCCAGAACCAAGGTTAAACCACAAATCTCAAAAGAGACTGACCTTCCCTCTGCCTTGCTTAAGCCCGGCACAGCAGGAACGACAGCTATTACCCTGGGTTACTTCTTGGTAATTCTCGGAGTTTCGCGAAAGGCAACCGCGAAAAACAAAAGGCCCAACGTCAAAAACAGGATAAAGGTGTAGGTGATGGCTTCCATACGAAACCTCCATTTCTAAGGGAGCTTGATTCCAGATTAACTCGGAGCCGCCAGCACCCCCTCTCCAACGTGAAGCAGAGTGCCGACGGCATCGCTAAAAGGAGCTCTAGGCCTCCTGAACCTTGCGGGTAGTGGGATCCCCTACCTTCTGGAAGACGCCGAACTCCACCATTTCCTCGCTCATATTCGGGTCAATACCAGCAAACACATCCCGGAAGAGGGTGCGAGCGCCGTGCCAGATGTGACCAAAGAAGAACAGCAGGGCAAAGACCGCGTGAGCAAAGGTAAACCAACCGCGGGGACTGGTATGGAAGGTGCCGTCCGCTTTGGGAGTTTCTCGGTCGAACTCAAACAACTGACCCAACTGAGCCTGGCGGGCATATTTCTTGACGGTTGCCGGGTCGGTAAACACCTGACCGTCCAGCTTGCCGCCGTAGAACTCCACCGTCACGCCCACTTGCTCAAAGCTATAACGCGACTCCGCCCGACGGAAGGGAATGTCTGCCCGCACCACCCCATCGGCATCCCGCAGGATAACCGGGAAGGTCTCAAAGAAGTTGGGCATCCGCTGCACCGTCAGCTCCCGCCCTTCGCGGTCACGGAACACTGGGTAGCCCAGCCACTCAATGGCAATGCCATCCCCTTTGTTCATGGGGCCAGCTCGGAACAATCCCCCCTTGGCCGGGCTGTTGCCCACGTAGTCGTAGAAGAGCAAAGACTTAGGCAGGGAGTTGTAGGCCTCGCTGCGGGTCATCCCAGCTTCCATGGCTGCGTTTACCCGGCGGTTAATCTCCTGATTGAAATAGCCAGAATCCCATTGGTAGCGGGTGGGGCCAAACAGCTCCACAGGAGTAGTGGCACTGCCGTACCACATGGTTCCAGCCACCACAAAACCGGCAAAAAACACCGCCGCAATCGAGCTGGAAAGCACCGTCTCAATGTTCCCCATTCGCAAAGCGCGATAGAGGCGTTGGGGTGGGCGTACCGTGATGTGAAATAGACCTGCAATAATGCCCACGATGCCCGCGGCAATGTGATGGGCCACCACCCCCCCGGCGTTGTAGGGGTTAAAACCGGCTGGCCCCCATTCCGGCGCCACCGGCTGGACGTGTCCCGTCGTTGCATAAGGATCGCTCACCCACATCCCTGGGCCGAACACCCCTGTCAGGTGGAACGCACCAAAACCAAAGCAGAGGATCCCGGCCAGCAGCAGATGGATCCCAAATATCTTCGGCAGATCCAAAGCCGGCTCGCCGGTGCGGGGATCCCGGAACAGCTCCAGATCCCAGTACACCCAGTGCCAACAGGCAGCCAAGAAGAGCAATCCAGACAAAACGATATGGGCAGTGGCTACCCCTTCAAACGTCCAGAAGCCTGCATTGGCAACGCTCTCGCCGTAAATATTCCAACCGCCCCAGGAGTTAACCACCCCCAGGCGAACCATAAATGGCATGACAAACATGCCCTGACGCCACATCGGATTCAGGACAGGATCCGACGGATCGAAAATGGCCGCTTCGTAGAGCGCCATCGACCCGGCCCAACCTGCTACCAGAGCGGTATGCATCAGGTGAACCGCAATCAGGCGACCTGGGTCATTCAGTACAACCGTATGAACCCGGTACCACGGTAGTCCCATAAAGCTCGATCCTCCACGTTCTCCAACACTTGCGCAATATCCAGTCAAACAATTAAGCCAACATCTTACCTGGGATCCTGACCTGAGCAGTCTCTTCAGAGCCGAGGGGTGCCGTACCCGCTTGAACCCCTGAGCGCACCCAAGAGGATATCGCTCTCAGAATTTTCATCACGGGCATCAAACAGTATAACGAAACGCTACCGACCTGAGTGGCTTCAGGCAGGATACCGCCTCACTTTAGGCATCATCATCCCAGATCTCTCGGCGGAGATTAAAAATATGACTTAAAATGTTACAATACTTAGCAACTGTGAGCGCTCTCCTAGCTCAGGCTGAAAGGTGTCGTGGTTTCTGGCAAAGGTATGGCAACAATCCGCTTCGTCAACGAGAACCGAGAGATCTTCGTCGCTGAAGGCGCTAACCTGCGCCTAAAGGCCCTGGAAAACCAAATTGATCTCTACAAAATGATGGCCAAGCTGATCAACTGCGGCGGCAACGGCCAATGTGGCACCTGTGTGGTGGAGATTGTCGAGGGATCCGAGAATCTCTCCCCTCGCACCGAGGCGGAAAACCGCAAGCTCAAGCGCAAGCCCGACAGCTACCGCCTTGCCTGCCAGACCAAGGTGCTGGGGGATGTTTCCGTCAAAACCAAGCCCTAGCCTTGGCCCGTCGGTTTTCCCCTTGGGCAAGTCGTACCCAAGAGTGGTATGCTGACTGCCAGTTAGGGTTGCGGCATCTAGAGATATGGAGACGAACTACCTGGGCATCTTGGCTACCCTCTTGGTTGTTTTGGTGCCCGCCATCTTCCTGGTGATTTTGTACGTGCAAACCTCCAGCAGATCTGGCGACTGACTGGGATCTCCTACTGGCTCAAGTCGCGCAGAGGATGCTCCCAAGGCCGGTCAAAAAAGGGATCCCCTGTCTGCAAGAGGATCCCCTTGGGTTAAACAAGCTGAGAGTACTTGGGCGAGTGCCCTCAAGCCACTGGGTTAAGCCGTTGCCTGGGCTGCCTTGGCTTGGTCAAAGGTTCCTGTAGGCTCATACAAAAACTCAAATAGGTTGCCGTCGGGATCCTTGCCGTAGAAAGAGGCAGTGCCATCCCGGTGGCTGTGGATTTCGCCCACCAGAATCCCTTGGGATTTCAGGCGCTGGTGCTCTTGCTGGAGCTCCTCCAAGCTGCTGAAGACAAAGCCAAAGTGGGGCCCTGCTGCGCGATAGCCCGGCCCCAATAGGGCCAGCCCATCCTCTCCCGCCTTCATGTAGGCCCAGTCCGGATCCTGCCAGACGTTGACCATGCCCAGCTTTTGGTAGAACTCCACCGCTTTGGGGATGTCTTCTACCCGGATAGCGACATGCCCGAGTTGTCTAAGTGCCATACCATCCTCTGTGCTCAATTGAGCCAACTGCAATGGTTCTCCTCTAGATCAGCTTGACACACTCGCCGCCGCAAAAGGCAGGGATCCCTGCGGCAAGACAGGCCCAGCTTCTCTGATAACTTGAGGCCGGGATCCCAGTCCAGTCTATAGACAGGACAGACAATGGCCTTTCTTAAATCCATCAGTCAAGGGATGGATTCAGAGCTTATCCTGTTGGCTGCGTGGCCAAGAACCGCTCCAGTTCGCTCAAAGCCTCTGCATCCATTTTGGTTTGCATGGGGCAAAACTTCGGCCCACACATAGAGCAGAACTCTGCCGTTTTGTAGATATCTGCCGGCAAGGTTTCGTCGTGATATTCTCTGGCACGTTCTGGATCCAAAGACAATTCAAACTGCCGGTTCCAGTCGAAGTTATAACGAGCTCTCGACATCTCATCATCCCGATCCCTAGCACCAGGGCGGTGACGGGCAATATCGGCAGCATGGGCGGCAATTTTATAGGCAATTAAGCCGTTGCGTACGTCCTCCGCATTGGGTAAACCCAGGTGTTCTTTGGGGGTGACATAGCAGAGCATTGCCGCCCCATACCAACCGGCCAAGGCTGCTCCAATGGCAGAGCTGATGTGGTCATAGCCTGCTGCAATATCGGTTACCAAAGGCCCCAAAACATAAAAGGGAGCCTCATCGCACTCTTCCATTTGCTTGCGCACATTGAATTCAATTTGATCCATCGGTACGTGGCCGGGCCCCTCCACCATGACTTGCACATCGTGCTCCCAAGCCATGCGGGTCAACTGGCCCAAGGTTTTCAACTCCGCCAGTTGCGCTTCATCAGAAGCATCGTGCAAGCATCCCGGTCGCAAAGAATCTCCCAGACTAAAAGAAACGTCGTATTTCTTGAAAATCTCAATGATGTCGCGGAAGTGGGTATAGAGAGGATTTTGCTTGTGGTGGGCCAACATCCAGCGGGCCAGGATCCCACCTCCACGGGAAACAATTCCCGTCAGGCGATGACGCACCAACGGCAGATATTCGATCAGGATCCCGGCATGGATGGTCATGTAGTCCACCCCTTGCTGGGCCTGTTTTTCAATAACATGTAAGATGTCTTCTGCAGAAAGTTTTTCGACGTTGCCGTGCACACTTTCTAGGGCTTGGTAGATGGGCACCGTGCCAACCGGCACCGGAGAAGCTTGAATAATGGCGGTACGGATTTCATCCAAATCGCCACCTCCGGTGGACAGATCCATAACGGTATCGGCACCGTACTTGACGGCCAATTTCAGCTTCTCCAGCTCTTCCGCCAATCCTGAGGAACTGGGGGAAGCACCGATGTTGGCATTGACTTTGCAGCGGGAAGCGATCCCGATGCACATCGGCTCTAGGTTGGTGTGATGGATGTTGGCGGGGATGATCATGCGACCCCGAGCCACTTCCGAGCGGATCAGTTCCGCCGGCAGGTTTTCCCGCCGGGCCACGTACTCCATCTCTTCGGTAATCAGGCCCTGACGGGCAAAGTGCATCTGCGTTACATTTGCTTGCCCACGACGACGGGCAACCCATTCGCTGCGCATGTTGTTAACTCCAGTGCTCGCTTTCCTACGCTGGTATGAACCAGATCAGGTTCTGAGGATGTAATCTCAGCCTGGGGATAATCCCCAGACACTCCTAGCTTGGTGTGATCATATCACCGAGGTAGAGATGAGGCAGGGAGCTTTATAGTCTTTATTAAAAGAGTTTGAGATAGTACTAACCCTCACCCCTGAGATCCTGGCCCTCACAGGGATCCCAGCCAGCGCCGCCAGCTCCACCAGGGATCCCCTCTCCTGCTGGCCCTGAACAGCTCCGCCACTTCCTCGCCACTGGGGCGGGCCACAAAGGTTTTGAGGACGCTGTAGAGGCCGGGCTCTTCCTGCTGCCACACGCTCCAGGGATCCGGATAGGCGCGAAACAGGGCTCCCTCCAGCAATGAGCGTAGGTAGTAGCTGGTCTCAAAGGTGCTTAGAAACCGCTGGCGTAGACGGCGACCAGCCAGACCCACACCCACGGTGGCGGCATCCTGCAATTGGGGGTTGAGCAGCACGACGGGTTTGGGATCCCGTCCTTTGGAAGCCAGCCCAGAGGGATCCCCGCCACTGACTGCTTGGCAAACCCGCTCCACCTGATCCAGGCTGTAAACCGCTGGCATCACCAGCAGGACGCTCTGTTCCGGAGTAGGTTGAGTGCGGGAAGTCAAGCTCTGCAATTCGATCCCTTCCGGTAGGGATCCCCATTCCCGCTGGGCCAGAGCTGCTCCACCGGCATCGCTAAACAACACCAAAGCCGGTGGCTGCACAAGTTCCAAAAAAGGGCGAGCCAGAACCTCCGGCTTCAGGTCGGGGGCAAGGATCTCGATCAGCAGGCGGCGATACCCCGCTTGCATGGCCAAGCGAGTTGCCCGAATGGCTTGTTCGCAGGCTTGGGCCAGATCGACGGGCAGGTCGGGAAATTGAGTCAGTTGCAGTTGCTCCGCCACAGCTCAGATCCAAATCAGATCCAACAAGTCCAACAAGAAGTCCAACAAGGTTCAAAAAACGGTTGCCTAGCCTGACCAAAGAATTGGGTTTCAAGCCCCGCCCTAAGGCCTACGGCCCGCTGACGCGACTAGGGCGGCTTTGTGTCATACATAATTGATCTTGAGTTCCGCCAACTAGGGTATGGCGCAACGTTAGCTCAAGCAAGGATCTGGGAGTTTATCCCAGTAGTTGGGGTTATGGCATCCCCCACCACTGTTTACGCAAGGGTGGTGTAGCGGGTGCTAAGCACCGCTAACGCGAACAGGAAGTGGGAATTGTCCTGCAACCTGAGAAAGAATCCTTCGCCTTTAGGCGAGGGAGAATGTCAAGAGTCTTCCCAAGCCTTGTGGGTGAGCAATTCCTCCAGCACCCGCACGCCCCGCAGTTGATTGGAGAGGGGTAGGTGGCCTTTGGGGGCAGACAGATCCCAGGTAAACTCGTCGGGGTAGCGAGTCCAGTGGTAGCCCTGTTTCCAGCCGATGAGGGGCCAAAGGCGCTCCCAGTTGCGATTCACCCCCAACCACAATTGTCGCTGCACTGAGTAGCCAAAGCGATCCCCAGAGGCCACTCGCCACAGGTGATCAATCGTTCGCAAATCCTCCACCGGAATCCGGCTCACCTCAGAAAAATACAGCCAGCCCCGCCGCGCTGCCCCTTCTCCTGCTGCCCGACACAGCAGTTGTAAGCTCAGCCGATCCGCCTCCAGCCAGGATCCCGCCGATAACAACTCTTGCAGAGGACGATAGTCGATATTCAGGGCTGAAGTCAGAGGGACGGTCACCATTGCCAAGTTGCGAAGAGTCTCCCTTGATTTTAGTCCCTGCTGTCTGCCCCCTCAGGTTTCGGGCGGATACTTGGGGGGATCCCCGAAGATGATGCGATAGCCGATGTACGCCACCCCCAACAGCCCCGCCAGGATCCACAGGAAAGTCGAGAAAGGCATATAGGAAAAAAAGACAACATAAACCCGGCGACTGAGCCAAGACAGAGCCAGATAAACCCCTGCCAAAAGGCCGATCCCTTGCAAGGTGCGAAAAGCGGGGACTCGCGAGAGGGGCATGCGCTGCCGTGCCACCCAAATGGAGCTGAGGAAATAATAGGGGGGAAGCAGCAGCAAGAACATGTCCGCTTGCTTCACTACTGCCTGCCAGCCAGCAGTATTGGAAGCGTAGGCCAAATACCCAGCCCAGAGTACGATGCTGACCGTCGCTAGAGCGATATTCAAGCTCAGCAGGAAAGGCTCTTCCCATTGTCCTGGGATCCAGTCACAGAGAACCCAAACCACCCAAGGAGCGGCAAACACCAATACCGCAATGGGCAGGCTGTTGGCATTTAACTGAGTGAAAAACGTCTCTAGAGTCATGAATGGTGAGAGGAGCAAACACTACCCTCGATGGTAATGATTCATCCTTCAATCTGCAATTCGATCCGTATACAGAATCCATGAATTTGTTGGGAGCAATGCCCAAAAGGTTCACAGCCCGCCTGGGCATTCGGGTAAGCCTTGCCAAGCAGCAACAGCGGGCCCTCGGTCGAGCTTTCTGGGAAAAAGAAAAGGGATCCTTGACACTGGCCAGGGATCCCTTCCTAACAAGCTCAAGACGTTTCCTGTCCCGTTGCTGAGGCAACTAACCCAAGGCACTCTCCCCTTTTGCAAGAAGGGAATCTGACATCGGATCGCTACTCCGGATCAATTCCCCTCAGTCCATTAACCCAACCTACAACCCTTGCAGCACCGTATCCGGGCGGGCCGACAGGTTCTGGATGCGGGTATCCTGGGCGGGTGGGGTATCCGGTTCGGTGAACACGCCGATCTGCCGCAAATACCGGGCTAAGGCATCTTGTTCGCTGCCGGGGGTGTCGAAGGTAATGCCAGAGCTGGGGGCCAAGTTCACCCGGTTGGGGTTGGACAGGCGGGGGAAGGGATAGTCATCCCCACCGTTGGCCAAGAAGTCTAGGGTCACCAGGCGGAAGGTGCGTCTGGGATCCCCTTGCACTTGGCCGTTGCGCACCACCACATCCCGACCTGTGGGCGTATCCACCCGCAAGGAGAGGACGCGGGATCCCGGTGGCCGCGAGGGATCAAAGCTAAAGGCAAAGCCGCCAATTTGCGGGAAACGGCCTGGCGTAGCTCCCGGCTGGGTTTGCGCCACCCCATGTTCCGCTATCTGTTTCAGTTCCTCGGCGGTGACGGTCAGCAGGGAGAGACCGTTGTTAAAAGCAAGGGCCGTTTCGATATCCAACTGAGAGATTTGACCAGACTGCTTGCCAGCCTCAGGGTTAGCCACCGGTGGGATCCGCCGCACCGGCTCGCCGCCGCCACCCCCTGTGGTAGCTCCGATGGGAGCGCGAATGCCGCCACCATTTTTCAGGGAGATGACCGTAGAAGGATCAACCGTTCTGGCGTAGGCCAGGTTGGCATCGGCAGTGAGGTTGCCCAGGTTGGTTTCCTCAGTGCGCACCTCTGCCCGCAGGCCGTTGAGAAATTGGGTGGTGGAGCCGAAGGTGCGGCCATCTTTGGTGCGGATGATGTTGCCAATTTCGTTGGCTATCCGCACTACATCGGGATTGGGAGTGCCCCTGACGGCTGCTACCCCTTGGTCGTCGGCGGCATAGGCACCGCTGACCGGATCAATGCGGGCAATAACCCCGTTGGCGTCAAAGCTGACCACCAGGCGGCCCACGTAGCGATAGTTGGAGCCGGTGTTGACCACCGCCACCGGTTGACCACTGGCAGAGGAGCGCAAGATGGGGTAGTCACCCGTGCGGGTATCCGGCAAATCGGTACGCAGGCGGTCGGTGGGCTTGGCAATCACCCGGTGGGATCCCCCGGCAATGATGATGTCTACATTTCGCAATTGGCTGGCCAGGCTCACCTCGTTTTGCAACTGTTGCAGGTGGGCCAGGAGGATAATTTTGTTGATGCCTTGGGCAGTGAGTTGATCGACGAAGCCCTGGATCAAGGCGGCACTCACCTGGTCGGTGTCGTCCACTCTGCCTTCCACCCTCACCTCAGGGCCAGGGCTGGAAATGGCAGCCAAGCGAGTGGTGGTGGCTCCCACCAAGCCAATTCGCTGCCCTCCTACCGTGATCACTGCTGTCTTGGCGATTCTGCCTCGAATGGAGCTGGCCTCTTGGCCATCGGCGGCAAAGTCAGCGCTGGCCAATTCCCCGGTGCCGCTGAAACTGAGGTTGGCGCTCAGATAGGGAAAACGAGCCCCAGCGTAGCCACGGTCTGTGTCGGGCCGGAGCAGGTCGCGAATCTGGCGCGTACCCTGGTCGAACTCATGGTTGCCGAAGGCAGCCGCCTCAAAGCCAATGGCGTTGATGATCTCGATATCGGCTTTGCCAGGGGTGAGGTTGTAACGGCCTTGCAGAGACCGATCCGTGCTGGCGTTGTAGAAGGGGCTGGGGATGTAGTTGTCCCCACTGGAGAGCACCACCGTGTTGGGAAATTGGGGGCGCAGAGCATTCACCACCGCCGAGAAGCGAGGCGCGTCTTGAACAGCAGCGATCGAGGCTTCCAAGTCGCTGGCGTGTAGGATTTGCAAGGTAAAAGCGGGCGGCTGAGTCGAGAGGGCCACATTGGGATCCGAGGCGATAAACCCTGCCCCTCCACCGGGGGGAACAGAGCTGCTGGTGCCGCAAGCGCTGGCCAAACTCAGTACCAAACAGCACAGCCCAACCCAAAAGCCTTTGACCAAGGCCATCCCATACCGACGCCCTTCCCTTGTAGGGGAAGGCCCTCGGGTGTAACAAGCTGATTTCATCATGATGATTGCTTCACTCCATCCACGAGCATCCGGGAGACGAGGTGCTTCCGCGTTCACGTTACCAGGGGTGGGATGGAGTTTCGCTATGGCCAGTTTAAGGCTAGACCAAGCTGAGGTTAAGCTTCCCGTGGATCCCAGCCAAATTGCTGCAGATCCACCCGACCTTCGGCGTCAAAGCGGATCCCTTCCGCCTGCAGCAGTGCCTTTTGCAGGTCGTCGTAGCCGAGGCGAAAGGGGGAGTAGGAAATGCGTCCCTGGGCGTTGATCACCCGTTGCCAGGGGATATCGGTATTTTGGCCCTGCAGGCGAAACAAGGCGTAGCCCACCTGCCGCGCATAGCCGGGATAGCCAGCGGCCCGTGCAACTTGGCCATAGGTGGCCACCCGACCGGGAGGGATCCGCCGCACCACTTCGTAAAAACGCTGGTAGAGACTGACGGATTTTAGCTCAGCTTGGCAAGACTTTGTCACTGGGATCCTCGCCCAGACTTGGCAGACAATGAAATACAGAACTGATTGGCTCTCCGCATCCATGAGCTACTTAATCGCGGTACTGCCGGATCGCATGGCTGCCGAGGCGGCCTACAGCGCTCTGGAGCGAGCGGGCTTCCCGCTAGAGCGATTGCACCTGCTGGGGCGAGGCTACAAAACCGCCGATGAGTTTGGGCTGATCGATCCGGCCCGAGCCGCCCGCCGTCAGATGAACCGTTTGGCCATTTGGTTGGTGCCCTTTGGCTTTTTGGCTGGGGTGGGGTTCAGCGTTTTGAGCGGTTTGGATACCTTCGCCTGGGCGGGATCCCTGGGCAACCACCTGATTGGCGGCGTGTTGGGTGCGCTGGGAGGGGCCATGGGCAGCTTTTTTGTCGGGGGCGGGGTGGGCTTGTCCAGTGGCTCAGGTGATGCCTTGGCCTACCGCAACCGCATAAATGCAGGCAAGTATGTGCTCATTGTGGAGGAAGAGAGCGAGCCCCGCATCCGCGAAGCCACTCGGATTTTGCGCCAATTTGAGCCGGAGAATCTGCAAGGATACAGAGAGCGCCCCTAGACTGAGAGATCTGGGCGGCAACTCAGGGAGGTCTGAAAGCATGTCTTGGTTTTGGCAGCAAGTCCCATCGCCCCTTGGGCAGTCGCGGAAGGGAGGGATCCCCGGCTTTGCCACTGCTGGGGGCGCACTGGCGGTTATGGTGTTGTTTCGCTCACCTGCTTTCGCCCACCATGCCCTGGGGGGGAAATTGCCGGCAACAGCCTGGGAGGGATTTCTTTCCGGGCTGGCTCACCCTGTCATTGGCTTGGATCACCTGGCCTTCGTCGTGGCCATCGGCCTTATTGCGGCGGGGCAGCCCTGGCGCTACGGGATCCCTTTGGGCTTTGTGTTGGCAGGTTGGGTGGGCACCGGGATCCACCTAGCCGGCTGGGATCCCCTGGGATTGACGGAGCTGGCCATTGCCTCTTCCGTGGTTCTGTTTGGCTTGCTGCTGGTGCAATCGCGGCAGATCCCGAGTTGGGTCTTGCTGCTGTGGGGATCCCTGGCGGGGCTGTTTCACGGCTACGCCTATGCCGAGGCAATCATCGGAGCCCAACCCCTGCCTTGGTTGGGGTATCTCCTGGGGTTGAGCACCGTCCAGTATGGGGTAGCTCTCCTCGCCCTTTGGGCAGCCGAAAGTTGGGGATTTCGGATCCCCAGCTTAACCCGCTGGGCCGGCTGGATCATTGCGGTGGTAGGGGCTGGGTTCCTGACCTTGGCGGTGGTGGGCTCTTGAAGGGGCTCCTGCTGGGATCCCTTGCACTGGGGATCCCCGATCCGGTACAAGGATAACGGCAAAGATCTGTAACAACGAGGGGAAAACACATGGAGCGCACCTTTATCGCCATCAAACCAGACGGTGTGCAGCGCGGGCTGGTGGGCACCATCATTCAGCGCCTGGAAAGCCGAGGCTACCAATTGGTGGGTCTGAAGCTGATGCAGGTGAGCCAAGAGCTGGCGGAAGCCCACTACGCCGAGCACAAGGAGCGCCCCTTCTTCCCCGGTTTGGTTCAGTTCATTACCTCTGGGCCGGTGGTGGCCATGGTTTGGGAAGGCAAAGGAGTGGTGGCAGCCGCCCGTAAGCTGATCGGCAAGACCAACCCCCTGGATGCGGAGCCAGGCACCATTCGCGGCGATTTTGGCATCGATATTGGTCGCAACCTCATTCACGGCTCCGATGGGGTTGAAACCGCACAGCGGGAGATCGCTCTTTGGTTCGATGAGTCGGAATTGGTGAGCTGGACGCCGGTCGCCCAAAGCTGGATTTATGAGTAGGTACTCGATGAAACTGCTCAAACAAAATACTTACCTCTGGCCCCTCTCCCAAGAAGAGAAACAAGGAAAAGGCTTGGGTTTGTTTGGTTTGGGTTCCTCTCCCACGAGGGAACAGAGAGGAGTCCTGGGAGAGACATCTCAAGCCTGTTCTGGGAGAATGGCTGCAAACCTCTCAAACTTGATCAATACCCACGGGCTCTTCAGTGGAGAGGATCTCGCCGGGTTCGGGCAGGTAGAGTCGTTCTTCTGAAGCGTCGTACTCAAACAGCTCTGCATAGCGTCCCCAGTCAATGGCGGTGGCAAACTGCCGTTCGGCTTCAGCGTGGGGAAAATGTTCATCCCAGAGATCCAAAAAGAAATCCGCCCGCATGGAGCGGCTGCCTTTTTCTTCCAGAGTCTGCAAGAGGCTGCGGAACACGGGAACCCGCGCCAATAGCTGTTGTCGGAAGAGATCCTTGCTGCGCAGGATGGTGGTGTTGGCAAAGTCCTGGCCAATTTCGGTCAGTTGCACCACCCTGCCGGTCACCTCGGCAAACCCCAACAGTACCGCCGCATCCAAAATAGGCAGCAGGTCGTCCACCGCCAGCTTCAGCCGTTCAGCCAGGTTAGAAATCTCTGCCCGCCCCTGCGGCCACTCCACGAGCAGTTCCAAAAGGCCGCTGATCCCGCCTACCCGCGCATGCGGCAAAGGCAAGGCATAGGGGGAAGCCGCCTTATCACCAGCCAGCGCAGGCAGAGCCACCTCTCCCGTAACAGCAATTTCGGGGTTGGTCATAATCTCGTAGATGTAGTCCACCAGGGACTTAAAGCGGGGATCCGTGCGCTCATGGGGCCGCGGCAGGTCAATTCTCACCTCCCCCCGGATCCGCCCTGGGTTGGATCCCAGAATCACCACCCGATCCGCCAAAAACACTGCCTCTTCGATGTTGTGGGTAACAATAAGAATGCTTTGGGAAGGGAAGGCTTGGGCGTTCCACAGCTCATCAATTTCCCCCCGCAGGTTTTCGGCAGTGAGCACATCCAAGGCGCTAAAGGGCTCATCCATAAACAGCACCTTGGGCTCTAGGACAAAGGCGCGGGCAAAGCCCACTCGCTGTTTCATGCCCCCCGAAAGTTCCTTGGGGTAGGCGTTCTCAAACCCATCCAAGCCCACCAAGTCAATGGCCTTGAGGGCCTTTTGCCGGCGGATCTCGCGGGGGATTCCTTGGGCTTGCAGCCCCAGCTCCACGTTTTCTTGCACCGTCAGCCAGGGCAAGAGGGCAAAGCTTTGAAACACCATTGCCACATCTGGGTTAGGCCCGCGTAAAGGCTGGCCGTTGCTCAACACCCGCCCTTGGCTGGGGGGGATCAGGCCCGCCATGATGCGCAGAAGGGTGCTTTTGCCGCTGCCGCTACGGCCCAGCAGAGCCAAGACTTCCCCAGCCCGCACCTGCAGGTCAATCTGGCTTAAAACGGTAAACTCCCCCTTGCCCTCTGGCAACGGAAAGCGCTTGTAGACTTTCTCGACCTCGATCAAAACGGGGGAAGCTGCAGAGCTCATATGGCCTCAGAAATTGAAAAGACTAAAGGTGATACTTTTCTTCCGCCAACTGATACAGCCGTCGCCAGAACAGACGGTTAAGGCCCACCACAAACAAGCTCATCATGCCAATGCCCAAGGTAATGCGGGGCCAGTCCCCCACCGCCGTTGCCTCAGCAATGTAGGTGCCCAGTCCTGTAGCCGTCAGGGTGGTGGATCCCCAAGCCACAATCTCCGAGACAATGCTGGCGTTCCAAGCGCCGCCGCTGGCCGTGACTCCCCCGGTGACCCAGGCGGAAAAGATCCCTGGAATGATCAATTTGCGCCAGCGCTGCCATCCCCGTAAGCCCACATCCACAGCCATTTCTCGCAAGTCCGTGGGGATGCTCTGGGCGCCGGCAATGGAGTTGAAAAGGATGTACCACTGTGCCCCCAGTGACATAAGCAAAATGCTGCCCCACTCGATGCTGATGTGGGCGCGGATAAAAAACAACGTGGCAAAGGGAAAAAGGAAATTGGCCGGGAAAGCTGCCAGAAATTGCACCACCGGCTGCAGCAGTTTCGCCAGTTTTGGATTAAAGCCAATGGCCACCCCAATAGGGGTCCAGATCAAGGTGGCAAAAACCAGCAACACGCTGACCCGCAGCAGGGTGAGGATCCCTAGCCCAAAGGTCAGCAGCACCTCCCCAAAGCCCACAGTGGTAGCCACAAAATAAACAATCCAAATTCCAATGCCGCCAATAGCTGCCCAGGAAAGCTGGGTCAACAGCCGCTCGCGGCGGCGCTCGGCCTCAGGACTCAGGGGATCCACCCAGCGTGGGCGGGTTAAGTAGGACAACAGCCGATCCACCAACTCTGCCAAGGGGGAAAGCCAACCGCCGATCAGCCGCGGGATCCGCGCCGTGGTGAGCAAATCGTACAGCCAGGATTCGGGGACGGCAGCCCCGCTGCTCTGTTCCAGGCGAAACTTATCCGACCAAGCCACCAAAGGCCGCCAGAAGAGCTGATCCACCAGCAGGATGACCCCAGCCATGGTCAAGAGCGCCCAGCCCAGCTTAGGCAAATCCTCCGCTTGAATGGCGGCTTCCACATAGGATCCCAGCCCCGGCAGCGTGTATTCCTGGTTGAGCACGCTGATGGCTTCGCTGGCTGCCACAAAGAACCACCCCCCGCCAAAGCTCATCATGGCGTTCCAGATCAGGCCCACCATCGCCGCCGGCACTTCCAACTGGGTAAAGCGCTGCCACCCCGACAGGCGATACAAGGTAGCGGCTTCCACCAACTCTTGAGGCAGAGTGCGCAAGGATTGGTAGAAGGAAAAGGTCATGTTCCAAACCTGGCTGGTGAAGATGGCAAAGATGGAAGCTGCCTCCAGCCCCAGCAGGCTGCCGGGAAAAAGGGCAATAAAGCCGGTGACGGTAATGGAGAGAAACCCCAACACCGGCACCGATTGCAAGATATCCAACAGAGGGATTAAAATTCGCTCGGCCCAGCGACTTTTTGCAGCGATGTAGCCATAGATCAGGGTAAAAAGGGTGGAAAAGGCCAAGGCAATGAACATGCGCAAGGTGGAGCGGGCTGCATAGTAGGGCAGGTTGCGCGGATCCAAGTCGATCCGGGGCACCACTGCCGGGGGCTGAAACCGCTCAAAAGCCCCTACCCCCACCTGCGCCACCAAGGCCAGGAGAACCAACGTGCCCAGAATGATGGCCCCATCGGCAGCCCCCGCCGGCAGCCGACGCAGCGCCTCCGGAGAAGGAAAAGTCCTCATGTTCCCTGACCAAGCCCGGCATCCGCGCCCAGTGTACACCGTTTGCGGTCAGCCAGGATCCAGCCGGCTACTCTTCCGGCAACTCAGGGGGAGACTCCTTCCACTGGGGATTGTCCAAGATGGCTTTTTTGGTCTCTTTGAGTTGTTTCCACAGCTCCTTGATTTGCCGGTAGGCTTCTTCCGGGGTGATTTTGCCCCCCGTTTCCAGGCCACAAATCAAGGACACTTTATTGCTAAATTCCTGTAGGTTGGCATCGAAAACTAAGTTCTGCGGCTTCACTTCGCCCCAGTAGGGGTAGCGAGGCGAGATGAATTCATCTTTGTTGGGGGGCAGGTTTGACTCTGTCACGGCGCAACCGAGGTAAAAGGATTATTCAAAACCAGAAGGTCAGAATGGGAACTCTAAGCAGGCAGAACTGCCTCCTAGAAGGGACTATGGACGCTTTTTCTTGACTGGTTTAGGGACTTTGGCCGAATCCCGCGGCGGATACCCTTGCTGATTGGAAAGCGGATACCCTTGCTGATTGGAAATAGGCTGCTGCCCTCGCGGTGGGAGGAGAGGGCCCTTTTGGACTTTGGCTTGGGGGGGTGAACGCTTCAGGCGCGGGCGTGGCGGCGTTTTGAGCACAGGGCCAATGGGAGTACCCGCCTCCACATAGAGCAGGGATCCACGGCGGCGCACCTGCAGATCCCAGAAATTGCCCACCCCTTTGCCCGGCAGGGATCCAATCAGGCGCAATTTGAAGGCTTGAGGCTTGGGGACTGCCGTCCCATCCTTCTGGGCTCGCTGAGCGGGGGAGTTGGCAGAGGCTTTTTTGCCCGATTGACGGATCTTGACGATGATGAACCCTTTCTCTTGGGATTGAAAGACGACCTCACCCCGGATGGAAAACCAATCCGGCACCACCGTCGGACGGGATCCCTCAGGAAGAGTTCGCCCCATTTCTTCTGGGGCCCACACCCCCAGCAACTGCACGTGCAGATCTTCGGTTTTGTCGCGGGTGCGAGGATAGACCACCCAAAGATAGTTGCGTTCCGGCTGTAGGTGCTTGCGTACAAGGCTCATCACCCGGCCCAGCAACACGGCATTGAGATCCAAGCCATCCGAGGTGCGCAAAATCCCGCGGGTAAAGTGCCCTGGGGAGGGGATGTATTGCCCTTCGATAAGGCCGATGGCTCGGTATTGCATCTTCTCCCCAGGTGGTGGGATGGGTTCCAAACAGACTCGCTCCTTCTTTTCCCCCAAGGCAGTGGTGGTGCTGACAACAGGCTGCAAGGACTCCGTCCCGCTGTCGCGAACAGCACCAGGATCCTGAGCTTTTGCTGACGACAGGGATCCCTTGGCCTCACCCGTTGAGCTGGGTCTGGGGGGCCGTACAGGTCGAAAGGGAGGTCTCAGATCGGAGGACATTGTGACGGTTCCGTTGTTGTCAATCCAGAATGTTCAGCGGCAGACATTTACCGTTGCAAAAACAGGCTATAACTCTGCTCTTGACCCAAGACCTGCTCAACACACTAGCCACTAGCCTAACAATGCCCAACAGCGTTTTTCCATGCTGCTTCTATTGGCGAACTCCCATCAGGTGCCCTTGCCAGCAACTGGGGAGCCAGCAGTTGTCAACACTGTAGCTGATGTGTAGCCAATGGTAGCAACTGTTCTATGGGAATGGTTCTCAGGCTGCAGAATGTTTATCAGAAACCTGGGTCTAAAACCCCGCCCTTAAGGCCTACGGCCCGCTGACGCGACAGGGCGGCTTTGTGCTTTCGCGTAAGCGGCACGGAGTGCTAAGCTTGGCTAAGGA
>DVDX01000069.1 GCA_015295985.1 Synechococcus sp. M44_DOE_062
TTTTGGGGCCGGAAAGCCTTGTGGCACAAGGCATCGAGGGATCCGACGAAAGAATGGGCTTTTCCGGGATTTTTAGGGACGCTCGCAGAGGCGTTGATACCGTTTCGGTGTTCTTTTGGAAACATTAGGATTCGAGTGAGGAATCTAGCTGCGCAGGCGACCGGAGCGCAGGATGCTGATGACGAGCCACAGCCCCAACAGGCTGGCCGCCCCGAACAGGAGCTCACTTAGCCAAAAGACCTGAAACCGCTGCGTCTGAGCCGAGATGATGGCAGCGCCGACGATCAGAGAGCCGACCACAATGCTGTAGGAAAGACGGTTGGCCGACTGATCCAGGCTGCTGCGGATCCCGTCCAGCTCTTGGATGGTCAAGTTCCAGCGCTGGGTTTCCGACGTGATGCGGCTGAGCAGCAGCTCCATCTGGCGCGGCGATTGCAGAGAGAGATTTTTCAAATCCAAAGCTGTGCGCAGCAGCGAGGTCAGAGGGGCTTCCCCCAGCAATTGCGCCCGAAACACATCCGCCATCAGGGGGCGAAGCTGCTCCGGCAGGTTGTAGCCAGGGGTGAGCTGGCGGGCGATCCCTTCCAGATTGGCCAGCGCCTTGGCACAGAGGCCCAAATTGCCGGGAATGCGGATCTGGTTGCGCCGGGCTGCCTGCAGGATCTCAGAAAAGAGCTGGCTGAAGTTGAGTTCGGCAATGCTTAAGGTGTAGTACTGGCGCAGAAGGCGCTCGTAGTCGCTTTGGAGCTGGGCCAAGCTAACCGGCTGCTCTCGGAAGCGGGCCGTGGATCTTTCCGGCAGGGCCAACTCTAGGGTCAATTCGGCACAGCGCTGGGCATCGAGGCTGACAATGGCCAGCATCAGCTCCAGCAGAATCTGCTGCGTGCGCGGATCCAGCCGCCCAATCATGCCGCAATCCAGCAGGGCCACGCGACCGGATCCCAGATAAAACAGATTGCCCGGATGGGGATCGGCATGGAAATAGCCGTCGATGCAGATCTGCTGAAAAAAGGCGCGGGTCAACAGGCGAGCGATGTTTTCTGGATCCGCGTCGCTGCGATCCGCCTCCAACAAGGGCCGGCCCTCGATCCACTCCAGCGTCAACACCTTTGGGGTGGTGAGAGGCCAGTAGACGCGCGGCACCACCAGTTGGGCCGGATCAAACCAACGCCCCTTTTGCAACTGTTGGCGGAGCTGCTCGGTGTGGCGAGCTTCCTGGGTGAAGTCCAGCTCTGCTTGAATGGCTCGGCAGAACTCATCCGCCAAGGCCACCACATCTGCCAGCCTGCCGAACTCCGTTTGCGCCACCAGCTCAGCAATGCCCCGAATCAACCGCGTATCCCGCTCCACCACCGCCTCCAGCCCAGGCCGCTGGATCTTGAGGGCTACCCACTCGCCGCTGACCAGACAAGCCCGATGGACTTGGGCAATGGATCCCGCGGCAACCGATTCCGTGTCCAGGCTGCGGAACACCTGTTCCAGCGGCTGCCGCAACTGCTGACGCAGCAGGATTTCCACCGCATTCCAGGGAACAGGGGGCACATCGGCCTGTAGGGTGCTGAGGGCCTCAATATACCCTTGCGGCAACAGATCCGGGCGGGTGCTCAGCAGTTGGCCCAGCTTGACATAGACCGGCCCCAGATCCACCAAAATGTTGCGCAGCACCATCGGTGGGGGCAGTTGGGGTTCCCCGGCTTTGCCAAAGGAGAGCAAGCGGCGCATGTAGTCCCAGCCGTGGCGCAAAACCACCTCCAGGATCTCGGCCTGACGCGCCCCACTCTGGGCCAGACGGGCAAACATCGCAGTCTCTCCCTGGAAGCTAACGGCAAGCCCAGTCTCTAGAAAAAGGGGATGGGGGCCACCCTACGGGTTCCATCCCAGCCAGTTTGCAGCCCCTCCCGCAACACCCGCAGCACCTCGTCGGTGTCGGCATTGGGCTGGGCAAAGGAGAAAACATGCTTAAAGCGCAGTTTGCCCTCTCGATCCACGACGAACTGGGCCGGCAGAGGCGCTCCCAGAGCTTGGCCAACCCCATAGAGGCGGAAGGTTTTACATTCGGGATCCACCAGCAGCGGGTAGGGCAGTTGCAGATCGGCTTGGATCTGCTGGCTTTGAACCGGATCGGTGCTGGTGACCATCAGCAGCTCGGCCCCCAGGGCTTGGATCTCGCCGTAGCGGGCTTTCAGATCTTGGATGTGGGGGTAGCAAAAAGGGCAAAAAAGCCTTTCGGTGAAAATGCGGGTAAAAGCCAGAACCACCGGCTTCTGGCCGCGGTAGTCGGATAGCCGCACGGGATCCCCCTGCACACGCGGCAGCTCAAAATCAGGGGCAAGCTGGCCAATTTCCAGAGAGGTATTGGCCGGCTGGGGGATGAAGTTGTCGGCAAAGCGACGGTTAAACAGTCCGCTGTTGCTGGTCATTGCAGTTTTTTACGTTTCTTTACCACCTGCCACCAGCCTAACCCAAAGCCTCGGCCACTGCCTTCAGCCGTCGGAGCTGCGCTCGCATATCCTGCTGGGTCAGCCCCGCTGCCAACAGGTAAAACCCTGCCGCCACCCAGGGGTTAGGGATGTGGAAGTCGAAGCAATTGACCAGAAGGGTACCCTCCGGCTGAGGATGGCATTCCCAGCGATCGGTTCCTTCAAAAAACCCCTCAAACTGCCACTGCACCAAGCCTTCTGCCCGCTCTGTAATCACGCAATCCAGGCTGGGGGAGACGAACGGCAGGCGAAGGAAAAAGCGGTAACGGCTGCCCAATTCTGCCAGAGGGGATCCCACCGCCTCGCAGCCCAACAGCGGGTTCAGCCAGCGCTTCATCAACTCCAGGTCGGTGAGGCAGCGATCCACCTGGGCCACGCTGGCCGCAATCGGAATGGACTGGGTGTAGATGGGCATCCTCAGGGGGAAGTTGGGGGGGCGAGCTTAGCTGAGGAGAAGTCCTCTGCCGTGGCAGGGGGGGATACGGTGCTCAGCAAAATCAAAACATCGCGGTATTCCACCTGATCCGGCCCCCGACGGGGGGATCCCACTTGAACCACCGCTTGCCGGAGAGGCTTTTCTGGGTGGGGGGGAGACTCAAACACCAAGGTGCGGATCCCATTGGCTTGCTCGATGTCAGAGAGGATGTCCCAGCCCCGGCCCCACAGGGTGCGGCGATAGTAGGCGGCAATAGCTTCCAGAGGCTGAGAGGTCTGCAAGATCAGGGAAGCAAGGCCCCCCTCCCGATCCCGAATCTGCCCTGAAGAGATGATGGCAGCGTTGGGCAACTGCAGGTGATGGGGAAACTGAGGGGGAAGGGCGCGGGTATCTCCCAGGGAAGCCTCAAAGTGGGTGCCATCTTTGCCGATGTGACGCCGCACGAGATCCTGCCGATCCAGTTCTGGATCAACCGGAGCAGGCATCTGGCGGCAGGCCACCAGGGATCCCGCCAACAGCCCAAAGGCTAGCCCAGCAAGAATAGGCAAAGGATTCCTTTCCGCTGACGTGAACCGCTTAAGACGGCGATTTTTTCTCATCCGTTGGCCGGGGATCCCTGACTGGGTTATAGCGGATCCCGCCTTTGGATACAACTGAATCTCCTTTTCTGATTCCGAGCTAGGCTCGAGAGCGGCCATCATTCCTCCAACCAGGGCTGACAACTGCACACCAGGTGGCGATCCCCATAGGCGTTGTCGATGCGGCTGACACTGGGCCAGAACTTGTGAGCCTTGACCCAGGGGAGCGGGTAGGCAGCCACCGAGCGGGGGTAGGGGCGATCCCAGTGGTCGGCAGCTACCACCTCGGCGGTGTGGGGGGCCAACTTGAGGGGATTGCGCACGGGATCCGCTTCCCCCCGCTCAATAGCAGTGATCTCCCGGCGGATGGCAATCATCGCCTCGCAGAAGCGATCCAGCTCTTCCAGAGATTCGCTCTCGGTGGGCTCCACCATCATCGTCCCCGGCACCGGCCAGGAGATGGTGGGGGCGTGGAAGCCGTAGTCCATCAGGCGCTTGGCCACATCTTCCACCTCAATGCCAGCGCTTTTTTTCAGGGGGCGCAGATCCAAAATGCACTCGTGGGCTACCCATCCCCCCGGCCCTTTGTAGAGTACCGGGTAGTAGGGATCCAGCCGCTTGGCGATGTAGTTGGCGTTGAGAATGGCCACCTGACTGGCCAGAGTGAGGCCGGCGGATCCCATAAGGCGAATGTAGGCCCAGGAGATGGGCAAAATGCTAGCACTTCCCCAAGGAGCAGCGCTGACGGGGCCGTTGCAACTGGGCAAAACAGGATGGCCAGGCAAATAGGGCACAAGGTGAGGGGCCACGGCAATGGGCCCTACCCCCGGCCCACCCCCCCCGTGGGGAATGCAGAAAGTCTTGTGCAAGTTGAGATGACAGACATCTGCCCCCAGCTCAGCAGGACGGCAGAGGCCCACCTGAGCGTTGAGGTTGGCCCCATCCATGTACACCTGTCCCCCCGCCTCGTGGACAATCTGGCAGATGTGGCGGATCCCTTCCTCAAACACGCCGTGGGTCGAAGGGTAGGTAATCATTAAGGCTGCCAGCCGCTGCCGGTGCTGCTCCAGCTTGGCCTGCAAATCCTCAATGTCGATATTGCCGGCTTCATCACAAGCTACGCTCACCACCTGCATTCCCGCCATCACGGCGCTGGCCGGGTTGGTCCCGTGGGCCGAGGTGGGGATCAAGCACACCTGCCGTCGGCCTTCCCCTCTGGCTTGGTGGTAGCGACGGATGGCCAATAGGCCGGCATATTCCCCCTGAGATCCGGCGTTGGGCTGCAGAGAAACTCCGGCAAAGCCGGTGATCTCCGCCAGCATCTTTTCCAACTGGGCAAAAAGGGCTTGGTAGCCGCGGGCCTGCTCCAGGGGCACAAAAGGATGGAGCTGGGCAAACTCCGGCCAGGTGACTGGCATCATCTCCACCGTGGCATTCAGCTTCATGGTGCAAGAGCCCAAGGGGATCATGGAATGGGTGAGAGCCAGATCCCGGCTTTGCAGGCGGTGGATGTAGCGCAGCAGCTCGGTTTCCGAGTGGTAGCGGTTAAATACCGGGTGGGTGAGGTAGGGTGTGGTGCGCAGAAGCTGAGGCGGCAAGCTCTGACCCAAGTCCGGCCCTGGGCTGTCGGGATCCCAAGCTGGCGGTAAGGACTCCGTTCTGCTGCGGGAAAGGGTTCCGGCAAAGATCTCCCATAGATCCCGCAGATCCTGAGCAGTGGTGGCCTCATCCAAGCTGATCCCCAGCCGCTGCTCATCGATCTGGCGTAGGTTGATCTGGCGCTGGGCAGCGCGGGCCTGGATTGCTTGCACCTGCTCTGGAGAAGCTACCTTGACCCAGAAGGTATCGAAGAAATGCTCCGGCCCCACCTCATAGCCCAACTGGCGGATCCCGGTGACCAAGTGATGGGCCTGGCGGTGAATCCGCTCGGCCATGTGTCGCAGGCCGCGGGGGCCATGGTAGACGGCATACATAGAGGCCATCACCGCCAAAAGCACTTGGGCAGTGCAGATGTTGCTGGTAGCCTTGTCCCGCCGGATGTGCTGTTCGCGGGTCTGCAAGGCCAAACGCAGAGCCGGCTTGCCTTGCGCATCTTGAGAAATCCCCACCAGCCGTCCTGGCAGCAGCCGCTTGTGGGCCTCACGGGTGGCGAAGTAAGCCGCATGGGGGCCACCATAGCCCAAGGGCACCCCGAAGCGCTGGGTGGATCCCACCACGATGTCCGCTCCCCACTCTCCCGGCGGTTGCAATAGGGTCAAGCTGAGCAGGTCGGCAGCCACTGCCACCACCATCCCCTTTTGGTGCGCCTGCTCCACCAACTGCCGGTAATCCCGGATTTCCCCATAGGTGTTGGGATACTGCAGGAGTAGTCCAAAGCCCTTTTCCAGGGAGAGTTCTGTTGGATCGGCTATGCGCACCTGGATCCCCAAAGGTTCTGCCCGCGTCTGCACCACAGCAATCGTCTGGGGATGACAGCCCCGATCCACCCAGAACACTGGGGATCCCTTGCCCGCCAAGGTGTAGGCAAGAGCCATGGCTTCGGCGGCTGCCGTCGCTTCGTCCAGCAGGGAAGCATTGGCGATCTCCATTCCCGTCAGGTCGATCACCATCGTCTGGAAATTGAGCAGGGCTTCCAGCCGTCCCTGGGCAATCTCGGCTTGGTAGGGGGTGTAGGGGGTATACCAGGCAGGATTTTCCAGGATGTTGCGCTGAATCACCGGCGGTGTCAGGGTGTTGGAATAGCCCATGCCCAAAAAGGATCGCCACACCTGGTTCTGGGCAGCCATCGCCTTCAGTTCCGCCAACACCTGCGACTCAGGGCAAGGGGATCCCAATTGCAAAGGCTGGCTGCTGCGAATGGCCGGTGGCACTGCTTTTTCCACCAACTCCTGCAGCGAACTCAACCCTAACGCTTGCAACATCTGCCCGATTTGCCCGGCATCCGGCCCAATGTGCCGCCTGAGAAAGAGTTCGGTCTGCTCCAGCAACTCCAGATCGGGAGAGGGCATGGGTTGTGGGATCCCTGCGGATGGATCCCGGCTTGGGGGGTCAAGTCGAGTCGAGTGGAGAAGGGCCAAGTCGGACATGGTGCAATCAGCCGCGAAAGGAATGGCAAGAAAGACTGTCTCCTGATCATAGTTGTTAAAAATTGTTTCTGGCGGGATCCAAATCCTGCCTTGGCCCTCAATTCGGGGCAGAGGGGATGAGACACTAAATAATCGGAGAATGTGGGCAACCGATACAGATGAGCCTTTTGGATTCTGCTTGGAGAAGTGATGCTATGCGTTGGCTGCTGTCCATCTTGGTTCGTACGTTGTTAGTGCTCTGTCTGTGCTTTGCTCCTTTGGGGATCCCTGTTGCGGCCAGGGCTGCAGAGCTTCCTCCCGTGAAGCACTTGGACACTCCGATTGACGTGAACAACACCATCTTGCGCAACTACCGCCAACTCCCCGGCTTCTATCCCACCCTAGCTCGCATCCTGGTGAAAAATGCTCCCTACAAGAGCCTGGAAGATATGTTGCAGATCTCCGGCTTGACGGAGCAGCAAAAGGCCCTGATCAAAGCCAACGCCGAGAACTTCGTGTTTGGTGAGTATCAGGAAGGGGCTAACCAACTGGAAAACCGCATCAACCAAGGATACTACGGCTGATCCCAGCAGAGAGACCCTCGGGAGAAGGGGCTGGTCGTTTTGCCTCTCTGCGGCTTTTTAGCTAGCCTGCCGGGAAGCCCCGCCCTCTCTGCAAAGGACTACGTCCCGCTTTCGCGAACAGCAGGAGGGTCGGGATGAAAGGCGGACATCTTCTAGGCTACAATCCACATAGCTGTACAAAACGGCGTTGCCGGAATCTGGTGCAGCTACGCGGTGGGACATCCCGTGTCTGCTCGTGGAGGGTTCTTGCGTAGGCTCCCCGTTGAAGCGAGAAGCCCGTGCTCTACCCATCAGGGTGAGCGTCGGGAGTATGTCACGGAAGGGATCCTGTGGCCTACGATAACGTCTGCAAGTACTTAGTGGAATGGTTCCCCGAGTCCTTTGCCCGGTGGCTGCTGGGATCCCCTATTTCCTTGGCTCAGCTACAGCCGACGGAGCTGTCCACCGAGCCCATCCGAGCGGACTCCCTTATCCTGCTGCGGGCCCAAAACTTGACTTTGCATCTGGAGTTTCAAACCGACCCGGATCCCGATATCCCCTTCCGCATGGCCGACTATTGCCTGCGCCTCTACCGCCGCTATCCTGCGCAGGAAGTGCGGCAGATTGTCATCTACCTGAGAAAGACCCAGTCAGAACGGGCGTACCAAACCTCTTTTCAACGGGGATCCCTTTCTCATCGCTTTGAGGTCTTGCGCCTGTGGGAACAAGATCCGGAGGTGCTATCTCAATATCCAGGACTCCTGCCTTTAGCCGTGTTGGCAGATCCGGAAAACCCGGAGCCGCGACTCTGCCAAGTGGCCAGAGCAATAGTAGAGATAGAGGATCCAAAGCTACGGCAAGAGGTGAAAGCGGCCACTGCTGTTTTGGCAGGGTTAACATGGACGCCAGAGGAAATTAGCAGGGTACTGGGAGGTCTGGCTGTGCGGGAATCTACGATTTACCAGATGTGGCGGGCAGAAGCCCTCAAAGAGGGTCGAGAGGAAGGTCTGCAACAAGGTCTGCAGTAAGAAGCAGCTCGACTGACTCTGAGTCAACTGC
>DVDX01000073.1 GCA_015295985.1 Synechococcus sp. M44_DOE_062
CAATCTCCTTGGATGATGAGGTAAGATAAGCGGGTCGGAAGCGAATGGTGTAGAATGTTAAGCCCTGTAGCTTGAGACTTGTAGATTATGCGGTTCCAGTAACTGTCATAGCTTGCGGCTATTGCTGCAATGCCAGTCGCCAGCCCCAAAGCTACGCAGGACAGCAATCGCGTGAAGGCAAATGTGAAATGGCTTGTTCTCATGCGCCGAACAACTCCTCAGTTAGCTATTGCTGTTCCTTTTGTGTTTTTCAGGACTTGCTTTTCCAGGAACTGCTAAAAGATTTTCCTTGATAGTAATTAGGATTTACTCTTCTTAAACTGGGATGCTACACCCATACTCAAAGTGTTGATCGCGCGTAGCCAGAAGGCCTTTTTTCAGTGGCCCAGACCTTCCACCCTAACCTGAAGACCATAAACATCTTGGCATGCATGGTTCTACTCTTGAATGTAGAGCTGATCCAAATTCCACAGTGGCCCCAGAATCGGTCGGGGATCCACTCCTTGAATGCGATTGCGCAGGGCTGAGAGAACCAGAGGGTTAAAAGTGCCGATTTGGGGCAGTTGCTCCTGGATGATGATTTGAAACCGGTCGTAGAGGGCTTTGCGCTTCTCAAACTCCAGTTCCCGCACCCCTTCAATAAAGATGCGGTCGATCTCCCGTTCCCAATCGCTCACCTCAACCCCTTCTGCCGGGTTGCCGGGCAAATCTCCCAGATTGAAGAGGTGCAAACGGCCATCGCTGCGCCAGATGTTAGAGCCGTTGTTGGGTTCGGTACCGCCGCCGCCAAAGCCCAGCAACAGGGTTTCCCAATCGCGCCTATCGGTGCGCTGCACCAGGGTGTTGAAGGCGATGGGGGTAAAATCGACGGTGATGCCGATCCGCCCCAGGTCAGCTTTGATCAACGCGCCGGTGGCCTCTCGCTGATTGTTGCCGGCGTTGGTCAGCAGGGTAAAACGAACACGGTTGCCTTCGGGATCCCGCAGGTGACCCTCCGCATCATAAGTATATCCGGCATCGAGGAGCAGTTGCCGCGCTTTTTCGGGGTTGTAGTCGTAGGTGGGCAAGCCCTCTCCGGGGCTGAGGTAGAAGGGGCTGGCGGGGGAGAAAACCGAGTGCTGGATCTCGCCCAGCCCTTGAAGAACACTATCGACGTAAAACTGCCGGTTCATGGCATGAGCCACCGCCCTGCGGAAGTTCAAGTCGTTGAACCAGCGACTTTTGACGGGATCCACAAAGGGCCGCCCGGTCTGGGGATCGCGGGCTCGGCTGAGGTTGAAGGCAAAGAAATTGTTGTTCAAAGTCTGGCCGAGATTGTAGATGGTGAACTGATCTCGCTCTTCTTCTCGCTTTAAGAGCTGAAAATCCCTCCCCCGCACTGAAAGCACGTCGGTCTCGCCGGAGCGAAACTGCAGCAGCGCGGTGTCCTCTGAGTCCACAATGCGCAGGATCACCCGTTCAATGCGCGGGATCCCTTCCCCCTTCCAGTAGTAGGGATTGGGCCGGTACACCAGCCGTTGGCCAGGGGTGTATTCCTGCAAGACATAGGGGCCAGCCCCCACCAATTGCTGCACCGGCGTGTCGATGCCCCAGGTTTGCAAAAAAAGAGGGTTGCCCTGGCTGTCCACCTGGTCAACTGTGGGTTCCAGAATGTGCTTGGGCAAAATCGGGGATCCCGCCTGCAGCAGAAAGGGAGCGAAGGGCTCCGGCAAAACAAACTCAATCCGCCGCTCGTCTAGCGCGCGCACCTGGGGCAATGCTCCGGCTTCCCCAATTCGCTTCACATCGCGGGCGGAAGTGGGGATCCGCTCGTCGAAGATGATGCGGTTAAAGGTAAAGTCCACATCTGCTGCCGTCAGAGGCTCTCCATCCGACCAGCGCAGCCCTTCCCGCAAGGTAAAGACGTAGCGCAAGCCATCCTCGGACACTTCCCAGCCCTCCGCCAGCTCCGGTTTGGGCAAGAGGGTATCCTCATCCAAGGTGACCAACCCTGCCTCTAGATAGGCGATGGCGTCACGGCTGGAGCTTTCGGCGGCCAGATAGGTGTTGAAGGTTTTGGGATCCGAAGTCACCGTGGCAATCAGATGGGGGGGGCGGGTGGGGGCGGCACAAGCGCTGAGCCAGAGCAGGAGGAGCCCCAAGAGTAGAGGCACAAACAGACTTCTCTTGAGCTGGTCTGTTGAGGTGTTGTTTCCGCCCACCATTTCCTTTCCCAAGTCGTCGTTCCAAGCAGGGTTGAGACGGCCCAAGCGCTCCACACCCCTGAGGCTCTCACCCCCAGCCCTTCTCCCAGAGGAATAGCCCTCACCGCCAGCCCCTTTCCCAGAGGGAGAGGGAGATTAGGGATCCAGGCGACGGGTGGTTTCACGGCAATTTGGGCAGACTCTGCATTTTCGTGGAAGCAATCGCTTGCCAGTTTGGCAGCTCAGGCGGGGTGATGACCAGGTTCTTTTCAGCTTCTGACAGGCCAGAGGAAGCTTGTCCTCAGCATTCCAGCAACAGGGCTACGGCGAAGGCAGCAATGGCCTCTCCTTGGCCGACGGGGCCCAGCTTTTCGTTGGTGGTGGCCTTTACCCCCACTTGCTTAGGGGAAATCTGCATTGCCTCGGCTAGACGGGCCTGCATGGCGGGGATGTGAGGTTTAAGCTTCGGCTGCTCCGCCACCACCACACTGTCCACATTGGCAATTCGCCAGCCTTCTTGGCCCACCAGGTGCACCACTTGCTGTAGCAGAAGGATGCTATCGGCCCCTTTCCAGCGTTCTTCTTCTGGGGGAAAGTAAAAGCCAATATCCCGCAGGGCTGCTGCCCCCAGGAGAGCATCCATGATGGCGTGGGTAAGCACATCGGCGTCGCTATGGCCCAACAGCCCCTTCTCGTAAGGGATCCGGATCCCGCCCAGGATCAAGGGGCGCTCTGCCACCAGGCGATGAATGTCGTAGCCCTGACCAATCCGCACCGCCTTTCCGTCCTCGAGGAAACATAAAACCGATAGGGCACTGTTTTGAGCCTCATTTCCTGAAGAAACTGCTGGAGTTCTTCCGCTCAGAGGGTACAGTGGCCTTTGAGAGAGAGTTGCCGGTCAACCCCCCTTACTCAGTAGCCTCTAGAGGAGAGCAGCATATCGGGCAGGCAGAGCCGCTGTAGCAATCAAAACAGATGAGGTGGGATTTTCCGTAAGAATTGGTACAGCGCTTGGCCCACTGATAATCTCCGTAGCTGAGCTCCTTTCCACAAACGTCACATTTGGGCATGTAGCTTTCTCCTAACCTCTGGGTTTGCTGAAGTCTAGGATACGTTGCCGCCGCGATCTCTGGTGATGAAGCCAAGCTCTGGCTAAAGGGATCCCGTGGCTCCGCTATCCGCAGCGGCATCCTGGAGACCACGGGGGATCCAGCCTGCCTGCCAAAGAGCGCGGTTCTTCAGGGTAGCAGCATTCACCCAAAGGCGCACCTGCGGATCGCAAACGGCTCTTAGCTCGGCAAACACCAGCCCCCCTTCCCCTTGTTGGCGGGCAGTGACCTGAAAGTGTCGCCAGCCCAGAACAGGCTGAACAGAAGTCCATTTGGAGCCAAGAAGGTGGGGGAAAGGCTGTCTCCGACGGGGTTTGCTACGGGCCACAGGACGGACGGGTGCTGGTTATCTGTTAACCGGTATGATCAGGGGGATCCCTTTCCACTCCAGCCTATCCAACCATGGGGCAACACCGGCAACGGTTTCGGTTCTCTTTCCGTCAGGCAGTCTTGAAGGGGGGCCTTCTGTTTCTAATCCTGGCTGGCCTGATCTTGGGGACAGGACTGCCCTCAAGAGCGGCAACCGGCCCCACCTTGTCCGGCAAGCTCACGGGGCCAGAATGGCGCCAAGCAGATCCTGAGGCCAAGCAGGACTTTTGTCGCAGAGCCTTTCAAGCGTTTCGCACCTCTCCTGCCCAAAGCTATATCATCAGCTCCAATGTGCAGGCTTTGACCCCAGAAGGTTTGTGTCGGCGCTTGGATCAGTTTTATCAGTATGCCGTTAACGACGAGATCCCGATTAACCAGGCGGCCAATATTGCCCCATTGCTGTTCTCTGATTTACCTCTGGAGCAGCCTTGATCCTATACAGATCGCTATAGATCGCTTGTCCTGCCGAGGGCATAAGGACTTTCTCTTAACCAGTGAGGATCCCAGCCCGGCTGGGGCGGGCTGTCTGGATTCAGACGGCTATGGGCAGCGATCCCAAGGGGGCGGGGAAGGGGAGCTGCTGCAGTTGCGGCTGTTGGGGGCGGATCCCCATTGCTTGGCGCATGAAGGCAGGCTTGAGCAGCGGCAAAACCTCCAGTCCCCACAGGCCCAGGCGACGCAAAACCAGCAACGGCCAGCTCTGGTTGGAAAAGAGGCGATTGGCAGCATCGGTTGCGAAAAGAACCAGCGCATTTTCTGGGCGGCGACAGCGCTCATAGGCTTGTAACAAAGCCGGATCGCCGGGATCCCGACCTGCCAGTTTGGCTTCGATTAACAGGGCAGCCAAAGCTGCCACATCCCGCATGCCCAGGTTTGCCCCCTGCCCCCCTAGCGGATGGGTGGTGTGAGCAGCATCCCCCACCAAGGCCAGCCGGGATCCGATGTAGGTTTGGGCATGGGCCCGCTGTGGCTCATAACAGGCTCTAGGGGAGGCGGCCAGCAAGGCTCCCAACTGGGATCCAAACCAGGGCCGGACAGCCTGCAAAAACTCAGCCTCGGACAAGGCCATCAGCCGATCTCGATCCGTTTGTAGAACTGTCCAGACAACACAACTGCGATGGGGATCGGAGGTGGGCAAAATGGCGAAGGGGCCGCTGACCTGAAAGCGCTCGTAGGCCACCTGCCGGTGAGGATGCTCATGGGTGAGGGTGGAAACAATGCACACCTGCCCGTAGCCCCAGCAGGATAAGGGGATCCCAGCCTGTTCCCGCAGCCGCGAACGGGCCCCATCCGCAACCACCAGCAGAGCGGCCCGCAGGGTTTGCCGGGATCCCTCTTGAGCCAGCTCTACCCGAATGTGATCTGCGGCAGGGGAGAAACTTTGCACCTGGGCAGGGCTGAAAAGGGTTACCGAAGGGCACCCGCAAATGCGCTGCAACAGAGCCTTTTGGGTGATTTGATTGTCCACGACGTAGCCCAGCGCCGACACTTGAACCGTTTCGCGGCACAACCAAACCAAGCAGGGGCTTTCCCCATCAGAGACCTGGATGGAGTGGATGGGAGAAACTCCCCAGGCTTCCATAAGGGGCCACACCCCAATCCGCTGCAAAATGCGGGCTGTCCCCAGGGCCAAAGCGCTGGCTCGGCCATCTGGCCCCACCCCCTGTGAGAGATCCCGTTTCTCGATCAGCGCGACGCGAATTCCCGCCTGCCCCAAGGCGGCTGCCAAGGTGGATCCCACCATCCCCGCTCCGGCAATCACCACCTCAAAATCCAGTTGCCCTGGCAGGAAGGTGTCCTCGGCTACTGTTGGGGCAATGGCGAGGGGAGCAGTGGAAGTGGGCAAAGGTCTCATGGGTACTCACAGCAAGTGGGCCTAACTTCCATTCTAAGGTTCCTGCACCCGGCAGGCCGCCAAGGACAAGCGGCAAATGGAGTCAAAGTGCTACGAGGGATCCCTGTCGGTTGCACCGTTTGATTTCAGCCCCTTTGTTTGCTGCCGCAGGGTGGAATGGGCCTTCAATCCCCTGTGGGTTACTGCCCAGGGGGAGCAGGCCGGAAGGGTGGGCGCTAGAGTGGCGTTGTTGGACGAAGGGGTTGGTGCTGGGATCCCATAGGCCGCAGGGGTCTGGGAAAAGCATCCCTGAGCCATAGCCGATAATAGGACTGTCCTCTTGCCATCCCACTTTGCTATGCCCAGCTCCATCATTTCCCCGGAAAACCTGCTGGATCTTTGTGAACAGGGTGTGTACAAGGCGTTGGCTGCTGGAGCCGACCAGGCAGAAGTGTTTGCCAACTCAGGCCGGGAAACGGAAGTCACGTTTGAAAAAAATGACCTGAACCTGGCCCGCAGCAGTAGCGAGACCCTGTTCGGCATTCGGGTTTTCTGCGGCGGCAGGCTGGGCTTTGCCACCTCCAACCGCCCGGAAGAGCTGGCTGAGACGGCTGCTGAGGCTGTAGCCATAGCCAAGGCTTCGCCAGCGGATCCCCTGAACGGGCTGCCGGAGCCACAACCTCTGCCCCAGGTGCCCTTTGCCCTTGATCCGGGGCTGCTGGAACTGGATGCCGCCGCCCTGACCCAGTTGGGATCCCAATTGCTGGAATGGGTGCGATCCAAAGACCCTCGCATCACCATCGACAGCGGCTCCCTCAGTGTTGAGGAAGAGACCCTGGCCATCGCCTCCTCCACTGGCATCCGCGCCAGCCATCACAGCGTGGAAGCGGGGGGATCCCTTTTTGGCATGGCCATCGATGGCGACGAGGTGGGCAGCTTTGCCTACGACGGCGACAGTGTGCAGAAGCGGGCCGATCTCATCCCAGCGCTGGAGCGGGCTTTTGATCGCTTTGTCCAGAAGTGTGTGGGGGCGTTGGGGGCTACCGAAGGGGAGAGCTTTCGCGGCCCTATCCTTCTCCCTCCCGATGTGGCAGGGGACTTCCTAGGGGATCTCATCTTTGTCTTGGGGGCAGATGCGGTGCGCAAAGGCAAAAGCCCCCTGGCGCAAAAAATGGGATCCCGGATTGCCAGCCCGTTGCTCACCGTGGTTTCTGAAGGTTTGGGCCTGCCCGGCTACCCCGTTGAGCCCTTCGACCGCGAAGGACTCCCCCGCCAAATCACCCCCCTGGTTCACGAAGGGATCCTCTGCAACTTCATGTACAACAGCTACGAAGCTCGTGCCGCCGGGATCCCGTCCAACGGCCATGCCACAGGGGGGGCGGGCAGCCTGCCGGGGGTGGGGCCAGCTTGTTTGAGAGTGGCGCCGGGGACAACCCCCCTGTCTGAGCTGTATGCCATGGAGCGGGGCATTATCGTCACCCGTCTTTCCGGCAGCAGCAACCCCATCACCGGCGACTTTTCCGGGGTGGTGAAGGGAGGCTTCTTGGTCAAAGGCGGCGAAAAACGCCCCATCCTGGAAACCACCATTGCCGGCAATCTCTACGATTGTTTGCGCAATATCTCCGCCATTTCACAAGAAGTGACCGTTTTCAACGGCAGCACGGCTTTGCCTGCGCTGCGGATTGAAGATGTATCGGTAACGGCTGGCTAGTCACCCTGGCGGGACAGAGTCCCGGGTAAATGGGTATCGTGGGGGGCGGACAAGCCTCCTGACCAGAGGATGGAGAGTAGCCAGTCTGCAAACAGGCAGGAGACAAACAGAGGATGGATCCTATGTGGCCAGTAGAGGGTCGGCAGCGCGTCATCATCGAGGCGGTGACACCAGAAATCGACGGCGGGCGCTACGCCATCAAGCGGACGGTGGGGGAGTATGTAGTGGTGGAAGCGGACATCTTCGCCGATGGTCACGCTCAGCTCTCGGCAGTGCTCTGTTTTCGCGAGGCCGGTGCAGAGGATTGGCAGGAGATCTTCCTGGAGCCCATCGGTAACGACCGCTGGCGGGCCCAATTTCAGGTCACTCAAATTGGCCAAGCTTTTTACCGGATCTTGGCTTGGGTGGATCCCTTCAAAACCTGGCAACAGGATCTGCACAAGCGGGTGGAAGCCCAGCAGGATGTTTCTGTGGAGCTGCGGATTGGGGCAGAGCTGATCGAGCGGGCTGCCCAACGGCAATGCGGCAATCACGGTAGCGGTGCAGAGCCCTTTCTGCAGGCAAAGCTGCGCAACTACGCCCAAACACTCCGCCAAGGGGGGGATGCCGCCATAGAAACAGCCCTATCCCCGACACTGGGATCCCTGATGCAGGTTTACGGCGAGCGCCCTTTTGTCAGCACCTACCCAGAGCGGCGGGTTTGGGTGGATCCGGTTAAGGCCCGCTTCAGCACCTGGTACGAGCTGTTTCCCCGCTCCTGTGGCCCTGACGAGCACACCCACGGCACCTTCCGAGATGTGGTCGCGCGGCTGCCGCTGATTGCGGAAATGGGCTTTGATGTGCTTTACCTACCCCCCATCCATCCCATTGGGCGCACCTTTCGCAAGGGCAAAAACAATGCTATGACCGCCGAGCCAGAGGACGTGGGTTCTCCCTGGGCCATCGGCGGGCCGGAAGGCGGGCACAAAGCCATTCACCCCCAACTGGGATCCCTGGCCGACTTTCATCATCTGGTGGCGGAAGCCAAGCGATTCCACATCGACATCGCGTTGGATATCGCCTTTCAATGCTCTCCGGATCACCCCTATGTAAAAGAGCACCCGGAATGGTTTAAAAAGCGGCCCGACGGCAGCATTCAATATGCGGAGAACCCGCCCAAAAAGTATCAGGATATCTATCCCCTCAACTTTGAAACGGAAAACTGGCAAGCCCTCTGGGAAGAATTGAAAAGTGTGATCGAATACTGGATTGAGCAGGGGGTCAAGATCTTCCGGGTGGATAACCCCCATACCAAGGCATTTGGCTTTTGGGAGTGGTGTATTGGGCAGATCAAAGCCAAGCACCCCGAGACGATCTTTTTGTCGGAAGCGTTCACCCGCCCAAAACTGATGAAGTCACTGGCCAAGTTGGGCTTTACCCAGTCCTACACCTATTTCACTTGGCGCAACGACAAGTGGGGCCTGACCGAGTATTTCACCGAGCTCACCCAAAGCTCGATGCGGGAGTACTATCGCCCCAACCTATGGCCCAATACGCCCGATATTTTGAACGAGTTTTTGCAAAAGGGGGGCCGCCCGGCTTTCATGCTGCGTTTGATCCTCGCGGCTACCCTCGGGGCCAGCTACGGCATCTATGGCCCGGCTTTTGAGCTCTGCGAAAACCGCCCCCTCCGCCCCGGCAGCGAAGAATATCTGGACTCAGAAAAATATCAGCTCCGCCACTGGGATCTGGATGCCCCAGATAACTTGCGGCCTTTGATCCAGCAGGTGAACCGGATCCGACGGCAAAACCCAGCCCTGCAGAGCGACTGGAGCCTGGTGTTTCATCCCACCGACAACGAGACCCTGATTTGCTATTCCAAGCGCACCTTCAGTGGCGATAACCGCATTTTGGTGGCGGTGAATTTGGATCCTTTCCACATCCAATCCGGCTGGGTCACCCTCAACTTGGGGGCTCTGGATTTGGAACATTGGCAAACCTTCAAGCTGACCGATCTGTTGGACGGCCAGCAGTATTCCTGGCAGGGATCCACCAACTACATCAAGTTGGATCCCTGGACGATGCCTGCCCATATTTTTCTCCTGGAGAGCTGAACACCCTGAGAACGACAGTACAGTGGTGTCATGCCCTCTGCGGAGTTCTCTCGATGGGCCAGGAGATTGCCTGCCTCAGTTTTGGTGCCGAAGACTTTGCTAAGTTTGCCGCTCAACTCCAGCAAGAGACGGATTTGCTGGAGCGCTGGTTGGCCGGTGCGCCGGGGCTGGATCCGGCTTGTCAGCCCTTTGCCCAGGGATCCCCGGTGGGCGGGTTTGAGCTGGAGGCATGGCTGGTGACCCCTCAGGGAGATCCGGCCCCGATAAACTCAGCCTACCTGGAAGCAGTGAACGATCCGCTGGTGGTGCCGGAACTGGCCCAGTTCAACGTGGAGATCAACAGCCGGCCCCAAGTTTTGACCGGCTCGGCTCTGCGGCAGTTTCAGCAAGAGCTGGGCCAAACGTGGGATCACTGTTGCCGGGTGGCCGAACACTTGCAGGCGGGGTTAATGATGATCGGCATTTTGCCCACGGTGCAGCAAAAGCAACTGACCTTGGAGATGATCTCCCCCCGCAAGCGTTACCTGGCCCTCAATGAGCAAATCCTGAACTTGCACCGGCGCGAGCAATCCCCAGGGATCCCGTCTCTGGGGCTGGAGATCGAAGGGCCTGCCACCCTGTTGCGGGTGGCCCACCCCGACATCATGCTAGAAGCGGCGACCACCTCCTTCCAAATCCATCTGCAGGTGGCTCCCCACCAGGCAGCCCGCTACTTCAACGCTTCCCTCATCGCGTCGGCCCCTTTGGTGGCGCTGGCGGCCAATTCCCCCTACCTATTCGGGCACGATCTGTGGGCAGAAACCCGCATCCCTTTGTTTGAGCAAGCTTTGGATGGGCCACCCCCGCCCTCCCCCACCCACCGCCCCCGCGTCACCTTTGGGCAAGGCTATGTACAGGGAGCCCTGATGGAGCTGTTTTGGGAAAATGTGCATCGCTACCCGGTGGTGCTGCCGCAAACCTTGGCCGCCTCTCCCTGGGAGCTGGCCCATCTGCGTCTCCACAACGGCACCATCTGGCGCTGGAACCGCCCCCTCATCGGCTTGGATCCGGTTCCCCATCTGCGCATCGAACAGCGGGTGGCAGCGGCAGGCCCAACCCTACCCGACATGATCGCCAATGCAGCCTTCTACTTTGGCCTGGTGCAAGCCTTGGGATCCCAACCCGTCCCCCCTGAGCAAGAGCTGAGCTTTGCCCAGTGCCGCACCAACTTCTACACGGCTGCCCGCTGGGGTCTGGAGGCCTCCATCACTTGGTTCAAGGGTTGGCAGGGATCCCTGCAGCAATTGCTTTTGCAAGAGCTGCTCCCCCTGGCCGAGGGAGGGTTGGCCCAACTGAACTTGGCCCAACAGGATATCCAAGTGTATCTGGGCATTCTCCGCGCCCGCGTCGAGTCGGGGCAGAATGGGGCCACCTGGCAGCGCCGCTATGTCGCCCGGCATGGTAAAGATATGCAACAATTGACCTGTGCCTACTGGGAACGGCAGCGGCAAGGCCAACCGGTACACACCTGGGATCTCAGCTAGGGCTCTCCCCACAGCCGGTTGCACCAGTGGTAGGCCACCGCGGCAGCAAGACGGATCCCTGGCCCAGATTTCAAGTGGGCAGATTCTTTTTCCGATGGCCTTTTTGCGACCCGAGCTACCCCGCAGGGCAGCGAAACGGTTCAAAGGGGAACTCCGTCCTGCTGACGCGATATCTGGATTTCTGCTCTCCCCGCCCCAGGGAGAGAGGCTGCAAGCCAAAAGCTTGAGTTGAGCTTCCCGGACTCCGCCTCGCTGACGCAAACAGCCCAAACCGTATGCTCACCGTTCTGGATCACTTACCGGATCAACTGCTGGATCTAGAGGCCCATCAGCTTTACGACCGATTGGGTGGGCCAACCCTCATCCATCTGCCGGGACGGCGGGATCCCGCCCTGTTTGTGTCCGTCCTGCTGCACGGCAACGAAACCACCGGCTGGCAGGCGGTGCGACAGCTTCTCCGCCGCTACAGTCCTCTGCACCGCTGCCGCGAACGGGAATTGCCCCGCTCCCTTTCCCTCTTCATCGGCAATGTTCAGGCAGCCCGTCAGGGACAGCGGCGGCTGGACGGCCAACCGGACTACAACCGCATTTGGGGCCCTGGCTCCACCCCCGAACATGCCATGGCCCAGGCCGTCCTTCAGCAAATGCAGCAGCGGGGCGTTTTTGCCAGCGTTGATATCCACAACAACACGGGTACTAACCCCCACTACGCTTGTGTCAATCACCTGGATGCTCCTACCCTGCACCTGGCCACCTTGTTTGGGCGCACCGTCCTCTATTTCACCAAGCCAGAAGGGGTGCAGAGCATGGCCTTCGGGCGCTTCTGCCCGGGAGTGACCCTAGAATGCGGCAAGCCGGATCAGCCCCACGGCACCCAGCATGCCTACGAATTCTTGGAAGCCTGCCTTCACCTGTCGGCGATCCCGCAGCGCCCTGTTCTCAGCCAGGATATCGACCTGTTCCACAGCGTCGCCATCGTCAAAATCCCGGATCAGGTGAGCTTCAGCTTTGGGGAAAAGAATGGCGACCAAGAGGGATCCCACTCTCACATCCGCTTCCCACCGGATTTGGATCTCCTCAATTTTCGGGAGCTTCCCCCCCACACCCCTATTGGCTGGACGAACAACGGCTTCCACCTGGATGTGCAAGATGAGCAGGGCCAAAATGTGGCGGATCGCTTTTTCTATGCCTGCAACGGAGAAATTCGCACCAGCGTGCCCATCATGCCGGGCATGCTCACCCTCAATAGCCGCATCATCCGCCAAGACTGCCTCTGCTACCTGATGGAGCGCTACCCCCTGGCCGGCTGAGCCGGGCTGCCAATTTCCGATCCCCAAACCAGAACCGGTGGTGCTCCGCACTGCTGCGATAACAGACTTCTCGAGGGCCGCCGTACCTATCCGTCGAGTGATGGTGGGTACGCTAACGTGGGACAGAGCGACCCCTGCAAGCCCTATCCTGAAAACTGCCAACGGCACGCTGAGTCCACGGGATCCCTATGTTGCGCCTGCTGCGGATCGAGAACTTTGCCCTGATCGAGCAATTGGAGATCCCCTTTCGAGCAGGGCTGAACGTGCTCACCGGAGAAACCGGGGCCGGCAAATCCATCATCCTCGATGCGCTGGATGCAGCTCTGGGAGGTACAGCAAGGACTCCGTCCCGCGGGCGCGACCGGGCTCTGCGAACTGGCAGCGAACGAGGTCTGGTGGAAGCAATCTTTAGTCCCAATCCTGAGCTGCAAGCCTGGCTAGAACAAGAGCACATCGACCCCCTGGAGGAGGGCCTGGTTTGTAGTCGCGAGCTGGTGTTGCGCAACGGCAAGCTCACCAGTCGCCTGCGGGTAAATGGGGTGCTGGTAAACAAAGCCCAAATGCTCAGCCTGCGGGCCAAATTGGTGGAGATCACCGCCCAGGGGCAAACCGTTCAAATCCAATCTCCGCAAACCCAGCGCCATTGGCTGGACGATTTTGGCGGCGAAGAGCTGTTGCGAACACGGGCAGAAGTGGCTGCCCTTTACCAAACCTGGAACCATCTGAAAACAGAGGTGGAATCCCGCCGGCAAAACCAACAACTGCGCCTGCAACGGCTAGACCTGCTGGAGTTTCAAGCGCAAGAGCTGGCCGCCCTGCGCCTGGAGGATCCCGACGAAATGGCCAAGCTGGAGCGGGAACGGGAGCGCCTGGCCCACCGCGTGGAACTGCAACAGCAAAGCTACGAAGCCCACCAATTGCTCTATCAAAACGACAGCGGCTCACCGGCCATCGCCGATCTGTTGGGCCAGGTAGAACGGTTGCTCCAGGCCATGACCCAGCGGGATCCCGGCCTCGCCCCTCTGGCGGAAATGGTCAGCAGCGCCCTGATTCAGGTGGAAGAGGTGGGGCGAGAGCTAATTCGCTACGGCGAGACCCTGGAGGCGGATCCCGGTCGGTTGAACAAAATTGAACGGCGCTTGGCGCAACTCAGGCAAGCCTGCCGCAAATACGGCCCGACCCTAGCCGAGGTGATGGCCCATGCGGAGCGGGTGCAGACGGAGTTGGCCCAACTGCGAGGAGACAACACCGACCTAGAGGAATTGCAGGCGCGGCTGGACAAAGCTGCCCAAGACCTGGAGCGCCATTGCCAGGTGCTCTCTCAACTGCGGCAACAAGCGGCCTGTCAACTGGAAAAGGCCCTCATAGAAGAGCTCAGGCCACTGGGGATGAGCGCAGTGCAATTCCGGGTGCAGATCCAACCCGGCCCCCCGACAGCAGAGGGGGTGGATCAGGTGAGTTTTTGGATTAGCCCCAACCCGGGTGAGCCTCTTCAACCTTTGGCCAGCATCGCCTCCGGCGGCGAGATGAGCCGTTTTCTACTGGCCTTGAAAGCCGTATTCAGCCGCATCGATCCGGTGGCCACCATGGTTTTCGACGAGATCGATGCCGGCGTGTCGGGCAAAGTGGCGCAAGCCATCGCCACCAAGCTGCACAGCATTGCCCGAGATCACCAGATCCTCTGCGTCACCCACCAGCCCCTGATTGCCGCTCTAGCGGATCACCACCTGCGGGTTCACAAGGTGGTGCACCCAAAACGAACTTCCGTGCGGGTGGAGCTTTTGGGAGAACGAGAACGCCGCGAAGAACTGGCCCAACTCACTGCCGGCCACTCTGCTCAAGAAGCGATGACGTTTGTGGAGGCTCTTCTCAACCAAGCAGCTCAACTGCGCAAGCAGCAAATGGCCAGTCCCGCTTGACTCTCCTTGTGGGAAAGGGAAGGGGGGTGAGGGCCTCAACCACCCAAGAACAGCTCTAGCACCTCAGGATTGCTCAGCAGGTTGGGGCCGGTATCCTCAAAGCGGTTCTCTCCAGTGGACAAAACATAGCCCCAGTCCGCCATCTTCAGGGCCTGCTTGGCATTCTGCTCCACCATGAGGATGCTGATGCCGAGACGGTTGATCTCTCGCAGGAGGGCGAAGGTCTGTTCTATGTACAGCGGTGACAGGCCGGCGGTCGGCTCATCCAGCAACAACAACTGCGGCTCCACCATTAACGCTCGCCCTATGGCCAGCATCTGCCGTTGTCCACCCGATAGGGATCCCGCCGCTTGGTGTCGTTTCTCTTTCAGAGGGGGAAACAGCTCATAAACCCGCTCCAGTTGGGCGGCAGGGTTGTCGTGTCGGATGAAGGCCCCCATCTCCAGGTTCTCTTGCACGGTGAGGGAAGGAAAGACATTGTTGGTCTGGGGCACAAAACCAATTCCCCGCCGCACCAGTTGCTCGGCAGGCAAGTGGGTGATGTCGGATCCCTGAAACAGCACTCGGCCTGAGCGGATGGTGGCCAAGCCAAATAAGGATTTCAGCACCGTCGATTTGCCGGCTCCATTGGGGCCGATGATCACCACCATTTGCCCAGGGTTCACCTTCAGGTGGATCCCCTTAAGGATGTCCACCCCTCGGTAGCCGCTGTAGAGATCTTGGATGTCCAGCAAAGGAGTCATGAGAGGGATCCCTCCGAAGGTAGAGGAGAAGGCTGGGGTGACAGCGCCACAGATCCCAGATAAGCCTCCCGCACGGCTGGGTTTTGTTTGATCTCCTCCATGGATCCCTGGGTGAGAACCTTGCCGGCAGCCATGACCACCACATGGTCGCAGAGACGGGTCACCAGATCCAGGTCATGCTCAATGATGCAGAAGGTGCAGCCGCGCTCGCGGTTGAGATACTCGATAAAACGCATCAAATCCGCCAGCAGAGTGCGGTTGACGCCGGCCCCCGGTTCATCCAGCAGGATCACCCGTGCATCGGTCATCAAGGTACGTCCCAGTTCCAAGAGTTTTTTTTGCCCCCCGGAAAGGGTGACGGCCAGTTGATCCCGCAGATGGATTAGGTTCAGCCGTTCCAGAACCTCTTCCGCCCGAGCTCGCAGGTTGCGTTCTTGTCGTTGCACCCGCCGCCAACCGAACCAAGTGGCGAATAGGTTCTCCCCTATCTGGTTGGGGGGAACCACCATCAAATTCTCCAGGACGGTCATGCGGCCAAACTCCCGCGGGATCTGAAAGGTGCGCACCAGCCCTCGACGGAACAGGTGGTGGGGGGGCAGGCCGGTGATGTCTTCCCCATCCAGCCAGATGCGCCCGCTGCTGGGCCGAATAAACCCGGCGATGATGTTGAAAAGCGTGGTTTTCCCTGCCCCATTCGGGCCGATCAAGCCGGTAATCCGACCGGTTTCGATGCGGAAGGAACAGTGATCCACCGCGCTAATGCCGCCAAACCGCTTGGAGATGTCGTCGATAACAATCACGCTGCTGCCTTGGGAAAACCCCGCCGACCGATGAGTTCAGTATTTCAAAATATAATGAGCCCAATTGCCGAGTTTGCCCATTATCCTTCCTGGATTCCTACAGGGGCAACTGCCTTTGGAGGTCGCAGCCAGCCCTACAGCAGCTAAGGAACGGGCGAGATCCTGAGCCCGGCCCGCCTGTTTCCCGGGGCCATCTTTTCTTGAGGGAGTGGGGAACGCTTTGAGGTGAGCCAACGTCTGACTGCTACGGTTCAACACTTAACTTTTGGGATCTGAGTTCTACTTTCTCTTCCCTCACAGGAGGTTGTTGGTTATGTCTCCCATGAACAAACTCACCCGACGGGCCTTTGCAGCGGCGGCTGCCCTGACGGCGGCTGCTCTTGCCACCACTCTGCTACCCAGCACGGCTCAGCAGGCAGCTCAAACGCCGGTCAAAATTGGGGCTTTGATGTCTCTCACCGGGGATCTGCAGGCTTTCGGGGAAAACTGCCTCAAAGGGATCAAGCTGGCAATTGACCAAATCAACGCCGCCGGTGGCATTTTGGGATCCCCTGCCCAAGTGGTCGAAGCGGATGATCAAACGGCAGCTCAGGCAGCCATTGACGCAGCTCAGCGGCTGGTCAACGTGGAGAAGGTGGCCGGCATCATCGGCGCCCTGGGCAGCGGCATCACCATCCCGGTGGCTACGACGGTCACGGTTCCCAATCGGATCCCGCAAATTTCCCCGGCTTCCACTGCCCCCACCATTACCACTCTGGAAGACAACGATTTTCTGTTTCGCACAGTTCCTTCCGATGCCTACCAAGGGGTAGCCTTGGCCCAGATCACCCGTGAAGAGAAGCTGGAGCGCCTGGCTATTATCTACATCAACAACGACTACGGCCAGGGCCTGGCCGACAGCTTTAAGACGGCTTTTGAAAAGCGGGGCGGCACCATCACCAAGTCGGTTCCCTACGAGCCTGGCAAGGCTTCCTACCGCAGTGAGCTGACCCAACTGAAGGAAGGGGATCCCCAGGCGTTGGTGCTGATTGGCTACCCCGAAAACGGTGTGGTCATTTTGCGGCAGGCTTTGGAAGAGGGGCTGTTTGACCGCTTTGTCTTCACCGATGGCATGCGCTCGCCCGACGTGGCAGCCCAGGTGGGAGCCGAAAAGCTAGAGGGATCCATCGGCGTTTCGCCCCAGGCCCTCACCGATAGCAAGGCTTACCAAATCTTTGCCGAAGCCTACAAAGCCGCTTACGGGGAGCTGCCCCCTACTCCCTACATCGACACCGCCTACGATGCCGCCTTTGTCTTGGCTCTGGCCATTCAGAAAGCCGGCAGCACCGATGGCACTGCTGTTCGGGATGCTTTGCGGGAAGTGGCCAATCCCCCTGGCACCGAGATCCTGCCTGGAGAGTGGGCTAAGGCGGTGGAGCTGATCGGCAAAGGGGAAGACATCTTCTACACTGGCGCCTCTGGATCCATCAACTTCGATGAGAATGGGGAGGTGGCCGGCACCTTTGCCCACTGGACTTTCCAAGGGGGGAAGGTGGTGGATCTGAAGGTGTTTGAGCCGGAGAGCTAGTTTGCCCCTGCGGCTCCCTGGCGGGGGCCGGTTTCTCCTTCCGAGCTCAATGCAAGATAATCAAAGCAAGTAAGACGGGCCTGCACAGAGTACTCTCTGCAGGCTTTTTTGTGGGCCTGGGCCGCGGGGCTGGACATCCCCAGCAGGGATCCTTCCCCATCCCGTAGCTTTTTTTGCGGCAACTCAGCGGAGGGCAAAGCAGGCTAGAGTGTCGGCATCCTGGCGTCTTGTGGAGAATCCTCGATGTTACCCACCCAACTCCTCCTCCCCGGAGTGGCAGCTCTGCTCGGTCTAGGACTGGCTCCAGCCGCCCTGGCCCAGACTTCCCATACCCAGCAGACGGCGCTCCTGAACCTGCAAAGCAACGTCCTGCAAAACACCGTCCTGATCCTGCCCAACGCTCCCACACAACAGTACGCCGGCAGTTGGGGCTGGAGGAGCAGCCGCTCCTTGTCCCCCACCCCTACCCCCATCACCGTCATCATCCTCAACTCTCAAGTCAACTTAGCCGCCGAGGAAGTTGAGCTGAGGTCTTGCGGACAGCGCTGTAGGGGATCCCTGCGCCTGCCTTGAGAGGGAGAGGCTACTTTCTGCACTTCAGACTGCCCAAGTCCGCAATCCGGTTCACGGCCATGCTCGGATCCGGATCAGTGGGGATTGATATAATCCAGGGCAATTGTCCACTGCTGGGCGGCAGAGGGTTTTAACGCAGGCTTGGCCCAGCTCTACAATCTTGCTTTTTGGTGTGCGAGGGATCCCCATGAATCGTTCCAGGCAACTTTGCCCTTGGCTAGCTTCAGCTCTCACCTGCCGGATGGTGCTCTGCACCGCTTTTGCGTTTGCTGAAGCGTTGCGCAGCGATCTGCTGATGGGATCCCCGGCTTGGGCGCAATCCGTTCCTCAGCCCGGCACCCTTGACCTACGCACCGGTGGCGACACCCCCGCCCAGCCCTCCCCCACCCCACCCCCCACTGCCGGCGAGCCAGAAGTGTTGGTAGCGGAGGTAGTGGTTGAGGGTACCGAAGATCCGGAGCTGGTCAACCGGGTCTACAGCGTCATCCGTACCCGCGCCGGCGAGGTTTCCACCCGCTCTCAGTTGCGGGAAGACATCAATGCCGTGTTTGCCACCGGCTTGTTTGCCGATGTGCGGGCGGTGCCTTCCGATACGCCTTTGGGAGTGCGGGTCACCTTTGAGGTCAAGCCCAACCCAATCCTGAAAGCCGTGCGCACGGAAGGGGCGAAGGTTTTGGATCCCGAAGTGCTGCGGGCCGCCTTTGCCGACCAGGAAGGGCGGGTGCTCAACTTCGGCGAGCTGCAACTGGCTGTGGCCGAGATCGAGCAGTGGTACGCCGACAATGGCTATGTGCTGGCCAAAGTGACGGATGTGCGCTCCTCCGAAGACGGCACCATCATCCTGGAAATTGCCGAGGGGGTGATTGAGGATATTCGCGTTCAGGGCAACACCAAAACCCGTGACTTCATCATCACCCGCGAGTTGAAGTCCAAGCCAGGGGATGTGTTTAACCGCAACCAAATCCAGGAAGACCTGCAGGCGGTTTTCAACCTCAACCTGTTTCAGGATGTGAATGTGGGGCTCAACCCCGGCCAGGATCCCAACAAGGTGGTGGTGGTGGTGAACGTGGAAGAACGTCGCACCGGTACCTTGGGCGGCACCATCGGTGTTAGCTCCGCCACAGGGGTCTTCGCCGGCCTCAACGTCTCCGAGCAAAACTTGGGCGGCAACAACCAGAGTGCCAGCTTCAACGTGCAGGTGGGTACCAACGAAACCCTCTTCGACTTGAACTTCACCGACCCGCGGATTGCCACGCTGGACATTCCCACCTCCTACAACGTCAATATCTCTAACCAGCAGAGCTCTAGCTTTGTCTTTAACGAGGGATTCACCTTGCCCAACGGGGATCCCGTGCGCATCAACCGTCTTGGTGGCGGGGTGACTTTCTCTCGCCCGATTGGGGGCAACTGGCGGGCCAGCTTGGGCACCCGCATCCAATTTGTAGAAGCTCGCGATAGCAACGGGGAGCAGCAGCGCTTCGATGTGCTGGGCAACCCGATTACCTTCAGCGAGAGTGGCCAAGACAGCTACACCACCCTGCGCCTCGGCCTCATCAACGACACCCGTGACAACCCCAACAGCCCTAGCCAGGGCTCGGTCTTTCGCATCTCGACCGAACAGTCGGTACGTCTGTTTCAAAATGGCTTGAATGCCAACCGCCTCGAGGCCGGCTACAGCCAGTTCATTCCCGTCAACCTGTTTGAAACCCGCAGCGAGCGACCGCAGGTATTGGCCTTTGATGTGCGGGCGGGCACAACCATCGGCGACTTGGCTCCCTACGATGCTTTTGCCATTGGTGGCGGCAGCTCGGTGCGGGGCTTTTTCGAGGGGGGTATCGGTTCCGGTCGCAGCTTTGCCACCGCAACCGCCGAATTGCGCTTTCCCATTTTCGACCCGGTGGGGGCAGTGGTCTTTGCCGACTACGGCACCGATTTGGGCAGTGGAGCTGCGGTGGCCGGCAATCCTGCTCTGGTGCGCAACAAGCCGGGCAGTGGTTTGGGGCTGGGGGTCGGCATTCGCATCCAATCTCCCTTGGGGCCGTTGCGCATCGACTACGCGGTTGGGCAAGGTGGAGCCGGCCAAGGTCAACTGCATTTCGGCATTGGCGAGAAGTTCTAACTTAGCCGTGGATTTCCCTGCTGGCTTGCTATCTTGGGAGCAGGTGCTCGTAATGGAAGCAACCCATGAAACAGCGACTCCGCAAGGGATCCCTGGTGTTCTTGCTGTGTCTGAGCCTGGCCCTAGCCGGGTGTGGGCCACTGGCGCGTCTGGGCATCGGCACAACCCCCATCGCCACGATCCAGCAAAATCCCTCCCGCTACACCGATGTGTATGTCCGTGGTCGCGTGGTGAACCAGATAGGGGTGTTCGGCCAGGGTGTGTATGAGCTCCAAGACAACAGCGGCTCCCTTTGGGTCATCACCGACAAGGGACTGCCGGCCATGAACAGCACGGTAACCGTGCGCGGCAAAGCTCAAGAGGGAATTGTGGTGGGGGGACGCAGCTTTGGGGTCTCGTTGGTGGAAGCAGAGCGCTTCTAGCCTGCCCCCAAAGCCAACATGGAAACGCGGCCCGCCAAGGTTTTGGCAATCTGCCTCAAAGCCTGGGCCGAAGCCGACTCAGGTTGGCTGATGACAATAGGCTTGCCCACATCTCCCCCTTGGCGCAGAGCAATTTCCAATGGGATCCGCCCCAGCAAAGGGATCCCTAACTCGCGGGCCGTGGTCTCTCCCCCTTCTGAGCCGAAAATATCGTACTGGCGATCCGGCAGGTCGGGCGGGATGAAGTAGCTCATGTTTTCCACAATGCCCAGGATGGGCACCCCCAACTGCCGAAACATGTTCAAGCCCTTGCGACTGTCCAGCAGGGCCACCGATTGGGGCGTGGTGACGATCACAGCTCCTGCCAGCGGTACCGCCTGAACCAGGGTCAATTGAGCATCGCCGGTGCCGGGAGGCATATCCACAATTAAGTAGTCCAACTCTCCCCACTGCACCTGATAGAGGAATTGCCGGATCACGCCGTTCAACATCGGCCCCCGCCAGATTATCGGCTGATCCCGTCCCACCAAAAGGCCCATCGACACCATCTTGACGCCGTAACTTTCCAGGGGGAAGATATCCTCGCCGCCGTCCTCCCGTTTTTGCACAACCAGAGACCGATCCTGCAGGCCCAACATCAGCGGCACATTGGGGCCGTAAATATCAGCATCCAGCAGCCCCACCCGGGCCCCGCTTTGGGCCAGCGCCACCGCCACATTCACCGACACCGAGGTTTTGCCCACGCCCCCCTTGCCGCTGGAAATGGCGATGATGTTGCGCACACCGGGGATGGACTGGCGATCCGGCAGGGAAGGGGAACGGGGGGTTTCCGCCGTTACCGTGACCTCAATGGCTTCAATAGGGGCCAACTGGCGGATGGCAGCTTTGCATTCCTCCACAATGAATTCCCGCAAAGGGCAGGCTGGCGTGGTCAGCACCAGGGTAAAAGCCACTCGCCCAGGCTCGACGCGAATATCTCGGATCATGTTCAGGTCCACCAGGCTGCGGCGCAGCTCCGGATCTTGAACAGGGCGCAACGCCTCAAGGACGGCAGCAGCATCAAGGGTGGAGGTTGTCATGGGATCCAAAGGCCCAGTGGGTCAGTCCATATTTCACTCTAATAGTCCATATTTCACTCTAATCGGTTTTTCTGCTGGGTTCTCGCCGACTGAGCAGGACGGTTGCAGAACTGGCTGCCACGCTAGCTCTGCTGGAATAAACCGGCTTAAACTTGAGCTTGCTTGAACTTGTCGGGCAAGTTATGGAAATTCGCCCTGCCACCGCCTTGGATGTGCCTGTTTTGTTTGATCTCATTTGCGCTTTGGCTGAATATGAGAAGCTGAGCCACTTGGTAACGGGATCCGCCGATCTGTTGCACCACTACTTGTTCGGCCCAGAAGCCTTGGCCTCGGCGTTGTTGGCAGAGGTGGAGGGGCAAGCGGTGGGGTTTGCCCTTTACTTCCGCAATTTTTCTACGTTCCTGACCCGACCGGGGATTTACCTTGAGGATCTGTTTGTGCTGCCGGAGTTTCGAGGCAGAGGCATTGGCAAAGCACTCTTGGCGCGGGTGGCTCAGGAGGCGGTGGCCAAAGGATACGGGCGGCTGGAGTGGATGGTTTTGGATTGGAACCAGCCGGCGATCGAGTTCTATCGACGCATGGGTGCCAAGCAACACCCCGAATGGATCCTCAACCGTGTGGTGGGTGCCGATTTGGAAGCTTTGGCTCGGCTGGCTGAGGATCCCTGTCGAGCTTGAGTGTGCCTTCTGTGGGGTAGTCGGCGCGGAAATTTTCTCAGAGCGGGAGAGGGAAGTGAAAACCCGCCGGCTGTCTCACCGCAATTGGGAATGGCCGACGACCAGCCGGAAATCTGGGGGCCGAGACCTCTTGTATACTTTTCTTGCGGCTGAGCTGAGCTCGAGGCCAAGCATGATCCCACCGCAAACCGCTATTCCCCAGGGAGCTGAGATCCTCTGCATTGGCACGGAATTGCTCTTGGGAGAGATCACCAATACCAACGCCCAGTACTTGGCAGCCGAGCTGGCGCAACTGGGGATCCCGCACTATTACCAAACGGTGGTGGGGGACAACGAGACCCGCATTCACCACGCGCTGGAGGTGGCCTGTGGTCGTTCTAGCTTGATAGTGATCACCGGGGGCTTGGGGCCGACACCGGACGATCTTACCCATGAGGCGCTGGCTTCCTTTTTTGGGGCGGAGATGGTGGAGCACCCCCAAGTGTGGGAAGAGATCCTGCAAAAGTATGGGCAGCGGGGCATTGTGCCTTCGCCGAGCAACCGCAAGCAGGCTTTTCTGCCCCGAGGAGCGACGGTGTTGCCCAACCCACTCGGCAGCGCCTGTGGCCTCATTTGGCAGCCCAGGCCCCACCTGACGATCCTCACTTTTCCCGGGGTGCCGCGAGAGATGCAACACATGTGGCGGGAGACCGCCGTGCCCTATCTGCGCTCCATCGGCTGGGGAAAGGAGGTGTTCTACAGCCGGGTATTGCGCTATTGGGGCATTCCCGAATCGACATTGGCGGAACGGCTGGGATCCCTGTTAGCGGGGGAAAACCCTACGGTGGCCCCCTACGCCAGCCAAGGGGAAGTGCGCCTGCGGGTCACCGGACGCGCTCCTACCCGTGAAGAGGCTCAAGCCCTAATCGCCCCGGTGGTGGAGCAGATTTTACAGATTTCTGGAGAAGACTACTTCGGCAGCGATGAGGCGACCTTGGCCGGTGTGGTGGGGGAGCTGCTGCTGCAGCGGGGGCAAACCCTGGCGGTGGCGGAGTCCTGCACCGGCGGGCTGCTGGGGCAGTTGTTGACCGGGATCCCGGGCAGCTCCCGCTACTTTGTGGGGGGGATCGTGGCCTACGACAACCGCATCAAGGAACAGCTTTTGGGGGTGAAGCCGGAAACCCTCCAGCAGCAGGGGGCTGTCAGCGAGCCGGTGGCCGCCCAAATGGCTCTTGGGGCCAAGCAAGTCCTTGGCTCTGACTGGGCTTTAAGCATCACCGGCATTGCCGGGCCAGACGGAGGGACACCCACCAAGCCAGTTGGCCTTGTGTATCTGGGTTTGGCGGATCCGGAGGGGAAAACGGAGGTTCACGAGTACCGGTTTGGCAGCCTGCGCGGCAGAGAGGGAGTGCGTTGGTGGAGCGCCCAAACAGCTCTGGATCGCTTGCGGCGGCGCTTGCTCCACCACCCCCTTCAGGGGGGATCCGGTCCTTTTGGGGTCGGATCCCTGAGTAAGCTGGGGGAGCAGGCAGATCCCACCGATCTCCAGAAGCAGATCCCTAGCAGGCAAGGAGCAAGCCGATGATCCCCGATGCCGTCCAGGCAGGCAAGGAAGCCCTGCGGCAGGGCCGCCTGCAAGAGGCCATCCAACTTTTCGAAGGCTACTTGGCCCGATCCCATCAGCAGAGCCCAGCATTGGGGATCCCGGCAGACTCGTCCGACAGCGAAACCCTGGAAGCCCAGATGAACCTGGTGCGGGCCTACCACCAGTCGGGCCTGATGCAAAAAGCGCGGGCCCTCTGCCTAGAACTGCTGCACCACCCCAACCCCCAGGCGCAAGGCTGGGCCAAGAAAATCCTGCTTCGCCTGCCCCCCGCAGCAGAGTCTCCGGCGGCTCCGTCCGCCAAATCTGTCGAACCGCGTTCTGCTCCCCCAGATCCGGCTCCTGGGGCGGGATCCCTGTCCACCCGTCAGCGGGCCGCCCAACTGGGTATGAAGATCCCCTTGCCGGAGCGGGCCGGTTCTCTGCGCTGGGCCAAATGGGGATCCCTAGTGGTGGCGATCGCTCTGCTCTGGTGGCTGTGCTTTGTGCTGGTGGGCGGGCAGTTGGACTTTGGCCGTTTGAATGTTCCCCGGCAGCTTTGGTTTTTGCAGGGGCTGCTGCCCTGGCTACGCAATGGCTTGCGGTGGTTGGTGGCCGGCAGCTTGGCAATCAATGTCGGGGTGGGCCTCTTGTTTTTTGCCCCCTGGCTGATGGATCAGCTCCACCAACGGTTGCACAAGGTGCGTTGGGCCAGCCTTAGCGAAATTGAACGCCACAGCCCCGAAACGGCCCGCCTGCTGCAGCGCATCTGTGCCCAGAACCAACTGAAGCAGCCCCGACTGGGGGTGATCCCAGATGCCGGGCCGCTAGCTTTTGTTTACGGCACTTTCTCTGATGGCTGCCGCATTGTGGTCACCAAAGCCCTGTTGGAGCAGCTTGCTGAGGATGAAATTGCCGCAGTCTACGCCCAGGCCCTGGGGCGAATTGTCAATGGAGATATCCTGGTCATGACCCTGCTGGGATCCCCCATTCAACTGGTTTACCTGGCCTTGGAGCAGGTGAGCAAGCTGGGGGAGGGGCGCGGCCAAAGCCGGCGGCGGGATCTGATTGGACATGTGGCACCTCTGCTTTACCTAATCTACACGGTGCTTTCCTATCCCCTGTTTTTCCTCTCGCGCCTGGGCACCTACCATGCTGACCATTTTGCCGTAGAGGCAACCGGCAACCCAAACGGGCTGATCGCTGCTCTGCTCAAATCGGCTGCCGGCTTGCAAGAGGCCCACAAAAATGACCGCCGACCTTCCTCGCTGTTGCACTGCACCCGCCTGTTCAGCCTTTTGGACTTCAAAACCACCGCAGCCACAAGCGCCGCCAGCCGCCTCAGGGATCCCTCCCAAGCCGGCCAAGTCTTTCTCTGGGATCAGTTCAACCCCTGGGCCCGCTGGATGCAGGTCAATTCCAGCCATCCGTTGCCGGGGCACCGCTTCAAGGTCTTGGCGGGATATGGGGAGCGGCTGCGCCTCGTGCCGGAGTTGAATCTGGGATCCGGATCCAAGTTGGATGTGGCCCGTCTGCAAAGCCGGTTTTGGCTGGATCTGGCCATCTATGCTGCCGAAGTGGTCGGGATCCTCATTGGCTGGCTGGTGGGGCTGATCCTCTACCTGGTGTTGCAAGATCGCCTCGATCCCAAGGTGATTTGGGCAGCCGCAGTGGTGGGCTATGGGATGGGCCTGTGGGCCAAAGCGGGGTTGATGTACGGGGGATCCCTGCCGGCCCAGCCGACGGATGTGCTCAATTTGCTGGCGGATCCCGACGCGGATCCCTGCCGCGGACGATGGGTGGAGCTGGAGGGGGAATTGGTGGGACTGGGCCGCTCCGGCTATCAACTGGGGGCAGAGCTGAAGCTGCAAGATGCCACAGGGCTGATCCCGGTGCGCTTCACCTCCCCTCTGGGCCCGGTGGGCAATGTCTTTTCCGGCCTGAAGCAGATCCGCGCCCTGGTGGGCCGGCGGGTCAAAGTGGTGGGCTGGTTCCGCCGTGGCAATACCGCTTGGGTGGATCTGGCCTACGTCCAGGTGAGATCCGACCGGCTACACAGCCGACCGCGCCTTTGGTTGGTTTTGTTTGGCTTGGGAGTTGTCCTGCTGGGGATCTGGGGGGCATTCCATTTCCCCAACTTGGCCTCTTACCTGCGGCGGTGGTAAGCCGAGCTCTCTTCCAGCTCGGCTAGGCAAGCTAGCGGCGAGAGGGCGTCAACTGCGCCTTGCGCAAGCGCACCGACTGGGGGGTGATCTCCACCAGCTCATCCTCGCCGATGTATTCCAAAGCCCGCTCCAGGTTCATCTCCACCGGCGCTTGCAAATGCACCAGCTCTTCCCCGCCTGCGGCCCGGTGGTTGGTCAGTTGCTTGGTTTTGCAGACGTTCAACTCCAAGTCCTGGGGACGGTTGTGCTCGCCCACGATCATCCCCTTGTAAACACGGGTACCTGGGGTAATGAAAAACACACCTCGATCCTCGGCGTTTTTCAGGGCGTAGGTGGTGGCCACCCCTTCTTCAAAAGCGATCAGCACCCCGTTGCGGCGCATTTCCATCTCAGAGGTCAGGGGACGGTATTCCAAAAAGCTGTGGCTCATGATCCCCTCGCCACGGGTGATGCGGATAAACTCGCCGCGAAAGCCAATCAACCCCCGCGCCGGGATGACGAACTCCAACTGGGCACGACCATCCGCTCCCACCATCATGTTCTGCATTTCTCCCCGCCGTTGCCCCAGCCGCTCGATGCAGGCCCCCACCGTTGCTTCCGGCACATCCAGCACCAAACACTCGTAGGGCTCATAGGGCTGGCCGTTGACCTCCCGGAAAATCACCTTCGGCTGCCCCACCTGAAACTCATAGCCTTCCCGCCGCATGGTTTCCAGCAAAATGCCCAGGTGCAGCTCGCCCCGCCCCGACACCAAAAAGCGATCCGGCGAGTCGGTTTCTTCCACCCGCAGCGCCACGTTGGTTTCCAGCTCCCGCATCAGGCGCTCCCGCAGTTGCCGCGAAGTTACAAACGTGCCCTCTTGCCCAGCAAAGGGGGAGTCGTTGACGCAGATCATCACCTGCAATGTGGGCTCGTCCACTTTGATGAGGGGCAAAGCCTGGGGATTCTCAGGAGAGGTGAGGGTGTGGCCAATGCTGGCCTCGGCAAACCCCGCCACAGCGACAATGTGGCCGGCAGTGGCTTCTGTCAGCTCAATGCGCTGTAGGCCCTGAAAGCCGAACAGCTTGGTTACTTTGCCCTTGGCGATGGATCCATCCTCTTTCACCACCGCCAATGGATCCCCCAGGCGGATGGTGCCGTTGTGGATCTTGCCGATCACAATCCGGCCCAGGTATTCCGAATACTCCAGCGTGGTGACCTGCAGTTGCAGGGGCTTACCGGGATCCCCGATGGGGGGTGGGACGTGCTTGAGGATAGCCTCGAAAAGAGGTCTCATATCCAGGGATCCGCTGTACTTCCCTTCCAGAAAGGCTTTGAGATCGGCTTCTTCCAGGGCAAAGCCACGCAATCCGGAGGCAAATAGGTAGGGGAAGTCACACTGGTCTTCGTCTGCCCCCAGCTCCAAGAACAAATCCAGCACCTTGTCAATGGCTTTGTAGGGTTCGGCGCGAGGCCGATCGATCTTGTTGACCACTACAATGGGGCGCAGGCCCTTCTCCAAAGCTTTGCGCAGCACAAAGCGGGTTTGCGGCATCGGGCCTTCGTTGGCATCCACGATCAACAGGCAGCCCTCCACCATCCCCAGCACCCGCTCCACCTCGCCCCCAAAGTCGGCGTGGCCAGGGGTATCGACGATGTTGATCAAGGTTTCGCCGTAGCGGACGGCTGTGTTTTTGGCCAGGATGGTGATGCCCCGCTCCCGCTCTAGCGTGTTGCAGTCCATGACACAGGTGGGAATGTCTTCCCCTTCCCGAAAGATGCCCGCCTGGCGCAACAGGGCATCCACAAGGGTGGTTTTGCCGTGGTCAACATGGGCAATGATGGCGACGTTGCGGATGGGGAGTGACATAGATCATCAGCCAGGAGAAAGTTGCCCTACAGGCAGGAGAGCCCTAGGGATCTCTTTCACAACTCTAGCGCAAAGAAGCGTTACATCGCTAAACAGTTGAGCGCCCTTGGCTCTGGGCTTAGCCCCAGCACTCCCAAAGGGCTATCCCGGCTGTCTCGATATCCAAAGGGATCCCCTACATATCGGCGCCGCGCAGGTAAAGCACTAGGATGACCGCCGGGCCTGCCAAGACGATCAAGGCCAGCAGAGCCAACTGCACAAAAACTTCGTATTGTCCGAACATAACCTCGAGTCCTGTGGCTTACGCTCTGTATCCTAAAGGCTGCCCTCCACCCCAGATGGGAGAGCTGTTACAATTCTTCAAGTCCTGCTCTCTTTGACAAGGGATCCCTAGCGCTCCTGCTGGGCGTGAAACACCACCGGATCCAGGTTGAACAGCTCCTGCAAGATCCGCATGGCTGCCCGCCGCGCCTCGATATCCCGTTTGGCCCGCAGTTGCACCATCGGGTCGTGCAGGATCTTGTTGACGATGCCGCGAGTGAGGGCGTCGATCACCTCCAGATGCTTTTCGGCGAAGTCTTTGCCCAGGCGGGAGAGGGCTTTTTCCATTTCCTGTTCGCGGATAGACTCCACCTTGTGGCGCAGGCTGGAAATGGTGGGCACCGTCTCCAGAGAACGCCACCACTCCATAAATTGATCCACCTCTTCTTCCACCAGGGCTTCAGCAGCCAGAGCCAGCTTCTGCCGTTGGGCGCGGTTTTCTTCCACGACACGGGAGAGGTGATCCACATTGAATACTTGCACCCCCTTCAGCTTTTCCACATCGGGATCGATGTTGCGGGGTACGGAGATATCCACCAACAACAGCGGCTGATCCGGCTGCAGCACCCCTGCCAGTTGCTGGTAGTTCAGGATTGGCTGGGTGGCACCGGTGCTGGTGAAGACCAAGTTAGACTCGGCCACACTACTCAGCAGAGACTCCCAAGGCAACACCTGGATGGGCTGCTCAAATTGCTTGGCCAGGGCTTCGGCTCGCTCTAGGGAGCGGTTCACCACCGTGATATCAACTGCCCCCTTGGCCAACAGGTGCTGCACCAACAGACGGGCCATTCTCCCCGCCCCCACCACGGTAACCTTGCCCTGGGAGAGGGATCCCTGCTCCTGCAGAGCCAACTCCACCGCTGCCGAGCTAATGGACATGGCGCCAGTGCCGATCTCCGTCTCAGTGCGGACGCGCTTGCCGGCGGTGATGGCCGCCTTGAAGAGGCGATTGAGGATGCGATCCATGCCGTTGCAGGCTTGGCCCAGTTGCTGGGCTTTCTTCACCTGCGAGAGGATCTGCCCTTCTCCCAGCACCAAGCTATCCAGACCGGCAGCCACCCGCATCAGGTGGGTTACGGCATCTTGGTAGAGAAGGGTAAACAGGTGCGGACGCAGTTGGGGCAAGGGGATCCCCTTCAGCTCAGCCAAGAACTGCATCGTCTGCCGTACACCACTCTCCATTTCTGAGGTGACGATGTAGACCTCCAGCCGGTTACAGGTGCTGAGGATTGCAGCCTCCTCAATGTGGGGATGAGCGCGAAGCTGCTGGATCGTCTCTCCCACCTCCGCCTCCGCGATGCTGAGGCGCTCCCGAATCTCCACAGGAGCTGTGCGATGGCTAAGACCGACAACCGCGATAAACATGCCTCTCCGTCGTCTGTACAGCAACAGCAAAAGTTATTAAAAACAAAAACTCTGAACAGAAGCAAATATTGTTTCAGAGAGAAAGGAAAAGCTGTGACCGATACGGGGGGATCCCTTGACTCGGCTCCAGCAAGCTTAGGTAACTTTTCTCAGCCTACCTAAACCCTAAAACCAGTATCGAACCGCTTTTGCAGGATTTTGCTGAAGAGTTATTACGTTTTTACGGGTTGACGCTTGATAGATTTCGTAACTTTCCCAAAAAGGCAAGGGCGACCTTCACCAGGGGAAAGCCGCCCCGATCTCTGAAGATGTTGGGTAGGGGATCCCTTAGCGCAGTTGCAGTCCGCGGGGCTGCTGGCCGTCTTTCATGTGGATGGTGTCCACAAAGCGCACCGTGCGGGATTGGCTGGAGATCACCAAGGTCTCGGTGCGGGCCCCACCCCCGAAGAAGCGCACCCCACGCATCAGGTCACCATCGGTGATCCCGGTGGCGGCAAAGAGCACTTCCTGGCCACTGGCCAGCTCCTCACACTCCCACACCTTGTCGGGATCCTCGATGCCCTTTTCTTTGAGTTCCCGTCGCGTTTCCTCCACCGGTGGCAAGTAGGTGCCTGCCTGAACCACCTCGGGATCGTAGATCAGCCGACCCTGGAAGTGGGCGCCCAAGCACCGCAGAGCGGCTGCCGAGATCACCCCCTCAGGAGCAGCTCCGATCCCCATCAGAGCATGAATGCCGGTGCCGTTGAAGCCCGCCGAGAGAGCCGCCGAGATGTCGCCATCGGTGATCAGCTTCACCCGTGCCCCCGCCTCTCGAATTTGGCGAATCAGATCGGCGTGGCGCTTGCGATCCATGACCACCACCGTCAGATCGGAGATCTCCCGATCCAGGCTTTCGGCGATAATCTTCAGGTTTTTCTCAGGGGGATAGTCAATGTGCACCTTGCCCTTGGCCTGGGGCGGAGCTGCCAGCTTCTGCATGTAGATGTCTGGGGCATGGAGAAGGCCACCTTTTTCGGAGATGGCCAGCACAGCCATAGAACCATTTTGGCCTTTGGCCACCAGGTTGGTGCCCTCGCAGGGATCCACAGCAATGTCGATCTCCACCAGCTCTTCCACGCGGCAGAACTGCTCAGCATCCGGGCGGGTACAGATGCCCACTTCTTCGCCGATGTAGAGCATGGGGGCCTCATCGCGGGTTCCTTCCCCAATCACAATCCGACCCCGCATGGGGATCTGGTTTAGTTTTTCCCGCATGGCCTCTACAGCCACCTGGTCGGCAGTCTTGTTGTCCCCTTTGCCCATCCAGCGGGCAGCAGCAATGGCAGCCTGCTCCACGACTTCAATGATTTCTAGCCCCAACTTGTTGTCCACGGTGTGCCCCCTTACTGATCTCGGAATGGTGAAGGCCAACTTAAGGATATCTTCAGACTCTTCCTCTCAGTTTACCAGGGCAGGCTTCTCCTCGGGAGCCGATTCTCTCAGCCCCAATAAGCTGAGAGAACAAATTCCCCAAAGCTAGTCAGAAAGAGCGATCCCCGTCCTCCTGGCTTGCTATTGTCGCTTGGGGATCAGGGATGGTAGCCTATTTTAAAGGCAATAAGTTTTTCTTAACACCATTAAAAAAACGCAATGAAAAGATACGCTTTCGTCAACCGTTCCGGACAGGTTCAGGTGATCCGAACGATCCCCGGCCACTGGGAGCGCACCCTCTTCCCCGGCCAGCAGGCGATTTTTGAGGCGGAGCCGGATGACTATCTGGAAGTCTACAGTTGCTGCTGCTCCACCGCCATCCTGGAAGAGCGCCGCCCCTGTCGCTACCTGGTGGATTCTTCCTCGCCTGAGGTTGACCTCTATCTATGGTCATCTTCGCAACAGGAACCCCTGGCGGATGCGTTGAATGCTTGACAGGCTCTACCAGCTTGCTTGCACGCGGCGGTAGAAGGTGCCTCAGCAAGAGGACTTGGCTTGCCCAGGATAACTAGATTGGGGATCGTTTCTCCTGAGGCCGATCCCCGAGTTTCTCAGAGGGCGGACGCGGTTCTAAAGAGGGGGTATCGGGGGGACGGGTTAGGCAACTGCCCCGCGCAGCGTCGCGAAAGGTATCGATGCGCTCCACACGATTTTGATGGCCGCAATACGGGCAATACAGGCGATCCCCAGGCTGCAGCTCCACATCAGCCTGGCTCCACCACCGCCGACAGCGATCACAACAAAAGTGGTAGAGAAACTCTAGCGCCACCCTCATGACAACAGGATCCCTTGCAGAGCCGAACCGATCAGCATGGAAAAATGGGGATTATCCGGATCCCAGCCGTTGGGATCCCTCCTTAGTCCTCGGGTTAAGACAAACTCATTATGAGTATGGTATGTTAGGTTTGGTTTACATTTGTACTCTACTGCAAGGAGCGTTGATTTATGTCTCAGGAAGGATGTCTGCGGGTTGGCCAAGCTGCTCCCGATTTTTCGGCCACTGCCGTCTATGACATGGAATTCAAGACGGTGAAGCTCTCCGACTACAGGGGTAAGAAGTATGTGGTGCTGTTTTTCTACCCCTTGGACTTCACCTTCGTCTGCCCAACGGAGATCACGGCCTTCAGCGACCGCTATGACGACTTTGCCAAGCTGGATACCGAGATCCTGGGCGTCTCAGTGGATAGCGAATACTCTCACCTGGCCTGGATCCAAACCGACCGCAAAGCCGGTGGGGTGGGCGAGCTGAGGTATCCTCTGGTCTCCGACCTGAAGAAGGAGATCAGCGCTGCCTACAACGTCCTGGATCCGGAAGCGGGTGTGGCGCTGCGCGGCCTGTTCATCATCGACAAAGAGGGGATCATCCAGCACGCCACCATTAACAACCTGGCCTTTGGTCGCAGTGTGGATGAAACCTTGCGCACCCTGCAAGCCATTCAATACGTGCAATCTCACCCCGACGAAGTCTGCCCGGCCAACTGGCAGCCCGGCCAGAAAACCATGAACCCCGACCCGGTGAAATCCAAGGAGTTCTTCGCGGCGATTGCCAAGTAGGCTTGCCCCTGGGATCCCTGGCTACAGAAGAGATCCTCAGGGCTTCCGGGCGTAGCTTCAGCTCAAGGTGGGCTGGAGCTTTTTTGTCGAAAACAGGCAAGCAAGAGATCCCCTAACCTGGCTAGGGGATCCTAAAACCGAGAAGGGAGCGAAGCTGTGGGGAGTTCAATCCCAGGGTTTGCCGCCGGTGAACTTGTAGGTAATCGGCTCTTTGTTTTTGCCGATGTTGCGATCCACCTTGCCGACAGGCTCACGGCCTTCGTTGACCTTCTCAGGAAAAACGCCATCTTTGGGATGCACCAACACAGGCTCTCCACCCGCCGGAATGCGGAAGATCTGGTAGTCGTTGATCTTGTAGTCGGATCTCAACTGGGCACCCAGCGCCAAACATTGCTCTTTGCGGGCAAAGGTGAGAAAGTTTTTGCCTTCCACCATCTCAGCAGCGCCGCCGGTGGGCATTTCAAACACCTGCCCCGGTTTGCCCGTCCAGGTAATGACGTACTTTTCTTCGGTTTCGGCTGCGCTCAACAGCCCTCCGGTGGATCCCCCAAATAGAGGTAGCTTTGCTCCCTGACGAGGATCGCCTTCCATCACAGCCATAGCCTACCTTTTTTAACTCGTTGTGGTTTGCAGTTGTTTGCGTTGTCTAAACCGCGTTTGCGGCGCGGAGCACTTTGAATCTACCATCGACCCGATTTTTGACCCCAGCTCCACTTGGGAACTGTAATCTTTCGTAGCAGACCGGCTGGCCCTCGGACGGATCCCTGGGCACGCTGTAAGCCACCATAGAGACAAGCCGGAGACTTACGGCTCTCTGGAAAAGGAACAGCGCCCATGGCCCAGTGGTCACTCCATCCCAGCTCGCAATCCAGTGCCAGGGTCATTCTCATCCCCACTGCCTTTGGCCACGATACTCAGGCTCCAATGGTCATTCTCAACGCCGGTTCGGAGCTGTGTGCCTTCGAGCCGAGGTTGGGGATCGATGTGGATAAGCTGGCGGTGGCGCAGTTGCCGGGGCTGGTGGATGAACCTCCCTACAGCATGTGTGAGGCGGCGGTGACTCAAGCCTGGAGACGACAACAATGGCCGGTGCTGTTGCCTTCGGTCTTGGCTGCCAGTTGGGGGGCCATTCGTGCCCTTTGGAAACACCACCCAAACCTGAGTGTGGTGCATTGCAGCGCCCATGCCAATCTGATGCCACCCCCAGAGATGACCCAGCCGGATCAAGACACAAGCTACGGCAGTGCTGCCTGGGTGGAGTTGCTCTACCAGCACAAGCTGCCGGTGATCCATGTGGGGTTGCGCAGTGGCAGTGCGCGCGCCTACGCATGGCTGAAAGCCCACCACAGCCCAATATTTTGGGCCCAAGATGGCTGGGATCCCCAGCAGGTGGTGGCCTCTTTGCCGGATCAACCGGTGTTTTTGGTGGTGGACTGCAGTGTGTTGGATCCTTCCCTAGCGCCCGCGGTGCATCACCCAGAGCCAGGGGGGGTGAGTTGGCCACAACTGTTGCAGACCTGTGAGGCCATCTTTGCCGCTCGTCCTGTGGTTGGCCTTTCACTGGGAGGGGTGGCGGTGGGATCCGCAACGCGGCAAACCGCTCGTGTGGTGGCCCGCCTGCTCAATTGGTTGCTGGCCTGCTATGCCCTTCACTCCCTGAAGGTGACTGCTCAACCGCAACCTGCCCAGACTGTTTAAGCTGCTCAAACCTGACATTGGGGATGGTCGAATGAACCTCTATCGCCGAGTAATCTTCCCGCGGCTGTTGGATTTGGCCCTCTCGGGGGAAGGGATGGAGCGCTATCGGCGGCAGCTTCTGGCTCATGTGCAGGGATCCGTTCTGGAGATTGGTTTTGGCACCGGCCTCAACCTATCCTGCTACCCAGAGCACATTCGAAAGATCACAGGGGTAGATCCCAATCCCGGCATGGGATCCCTGGCTCGTCGGCGCATTGCATCTTCTCCCATCGCCGTTGATTGGCAGGTGGCGGATGCCCAGAAACTGCCTTTTCCAAACCAGAGTTTTGATAGTGTGGTTAGCACCTGGACATTGTGCAGCATTCCCAATGTGGCCAAGGCTTTGAGAGAGATCCGGCGGGTGTTGCGAGCAGGGGGAAAGCTGTTTTTTCTCGAACACGGCCTCAGCAAGGATCCCCAGGTGCAAAGATGGCAAAATCGTCTCAACCCCCTCCAAAAAGTGATTGCAGATGGCTGCAACCTCAACCGAGATATGGCCCGGTTGATCCGAGAAGCGGGGTTTCGGTTTGAGCAACTGGAGCGGTTTTATATGGCCGACCAGCCCAAGTTTATCGGCTACACCTATCAAGGCATAGCACTCCCTGACCCGGAAGGAAGCTGCGGATCCCAGGGGGCTTGAGCAGCCACCGATTCTTCAATGGCTCTCTACCTGTTCGCCTTTCTAATCACACAGTTGCAGGCGGGATTGCGGTTGCCGCATGGCCGGGTCAATCTCGTAGGTCAGCTCAAAGTTGATCACTCGCCAGCGCTGAGGGGATCCATCCACACCCTCTGGGATTTGGGAGCTGAAGCTGACGGGCAAACCATAGAGGCGAGGTGGGCCGGGGCGACGGTGGGATCCCTGCTCCAGATAGGGGGTGAGCAACTGGCGGTAGCGTTCAGCCACGATCACCTGAGTGGCTCGCATCCCTTGCATGCGCAGCCGATCCAATTCTTCATGAATCTCAAAACGGATCCCATCGGCGTGGGTGTGCTGACGGAACCAGCGACCTTCCCAAAAACGCCAGCGCCGTCCGGATTGTAGGTGTACCAGCTCTTCTTGTTCGGCATCCGCCTCAAATGCACCGTGGCGGGGGCAGAGGTAGGTGTCGGTTAGGGTGAGGGCTGCAATCGTTTGCCGACAGTGGGGGCACTGAATGCTGGGGCCGAAGATCGGGTAGGAGAAGGCAACGGTCATAGGGAACCCCACAAAACGCGGCTGGATGTCTGGGCAAATCCGCAGTTGTCCACATTATAGATGTTGCCTTTTGGGGATCCCCATGACAAAACCGGGGGAAATCTTTTAGAGTAGTATTCAGGGAATGAAGTGCTGAGGGTCTGTACTGACTCAAGGCAATTCCCAGACAATCTCCGCGATGGCAACGGGGAGTGGGTAAAGCCCACTTCTTTGCTTTTTGAGGGGGGCTTACTATCTCTGTTATCGGCTCCGCCTCAAAGGGGTTTGGATCTGGCTGCAACACCAGGTTAGTGACAGGTGGGTTATGGTTCACCCTCTTATTCCACAGTTGGAGAGCTTGGCCCGTCCCTTGGCTGCTCAACTGGGATATCAGTTGGTGCAGATGGTTTTCCACACCAACCAGCATCCGCCAGTTCTGCGGGTGGATATTCGCCCACTGGATCCCGACCGAGAAACCAGCCATGCCGATTGCGAAGCCATGAGCCAAGCCTTGGAAGTCGAGCTGGATCGGGTGGATCTGATCCCAGGCCAGTACGTGTTAGAGGTGTCCAGCCCTGGCATCAGCAACCTTCTCACCAGCGATCGTGACTTTGTGGTTTTCAAAGGGTTTGCGGTGGAGGTGACCTTGGATCCGCCCTACAAGGGCAAAGCCGTTTGGTCAGGACACCTGCTGGGTCGGGATGAAGAGAGGGTTGCCTTATCCCTCAAGGGGCGGCGAGTCCAGTTGCCCCGCGCTGCGGTGCAGCGGGTTGCCCTCTCCTCGGAAACCGACTAGGAGACAGGAGGTATAGAGAGCGTTTGACCGCCAATTGTGCGGCCCTCTCTTTGCATCCAAGATGCGGCTTGCGCAGCGATGCAGTTCGCGCTGGGGAGCAATAGCAGCAGTAAGTTTCATGAGGTTTATGCAGGAGGACAGTGGCTATGGCAATGGTGCCTCTGCCGGGTTTGGCGGAAATGGTGGAGATGATCTCGCGGGAGCGCAACTTGCCCCGCCATGTGGTCACCGACGCCCTGCGAGAGGCCCTGCTCAAGGGCTACGAACGCTACCGCAAAACCATCCAGCGAGATGTGGTCTTTGCAGAAGACCACTTCCGAAACTTTGATGTGGAGTTGAATGTGGAGGCAGGAGGCTTTCGCGTTTTGGCCACCAAAGCCATCGTTGAGCAGGTACAGGATCCGGATCACGAGATCTCTCTATACGATGTGCAGCAGGATTACCCAGAAGCCGAAGTGGGCTGGGAAGTCACGGATGATGTCACCCCACAACAGGCGGAATTTGGCCGCATGGCGGCCATCCAAACCAAGCAGGTGCTGGCGCAAAAGTTACGGGATCAGCAGCGCCGTCTGATTCAGGAAGAGTTCCGCGATCTGGAAAAAACCGTACTGCAGGCACGGGTGCTGCGCACGGAGCGGCAGACGGTGATTATGTCGGTATCCAGCGGTTTCGGACAGCCTGAGGTGGAGGCAGAACTGCCCAAGAAGGAGCAGTTGGCCAGCGATCGCTACACCCCCAACACGGTGATGAAGGTTTATCTCAAGGAAGTTCATGGGGGATCCCGGCGGGGGCCACAGCTTTTGGTTTCCCGGGCCGATGCCGGCTTGGTGGTGAACCTGTTCGCCAACGAGGTGCCGGAGATTGAAGAGGATATCGTGCGGATTGTGGCGGTGGCGCGGGAGGCCAACCCCCCTTCTCGAAATGTGGGGCCACGTACCAAGATCGCGGTCGATACGGTGGAGCGGGATGTGGATCCGGTGGGGGCTTGTATTGGCGCGAGGGGATCCCGGATTCAGGCGGTGGTAGCAGAGCTGCGCAATGAGAAAATCGATGTCATCCGCTGGTCACCAGACCCAGCCACTTACATTGCCAATGCCCTCAGCCCGGCCAAGGTGGTGGAGGTGCGGCTGGTGGATCCGGAAATCCAGCAGGCCCATGTGTTGGTCAACAGCGACCAGCTCAGTTTGGCCATCGGCAAAGAGGGGCAAAATGTGCGCCTGGCAGCCCGCCTCACCGGTTGGAAAATCGACATCAAGGAAGTGGAGAGCTACCGCGCAGCGCTGGAGGAGGCCCAAGCGCAAGGATTGCCTTATCCCTTCATCACTCCAGCAGCACTGGAGCGCTTCCGACGGCGGGCCGAACGGGCTGCTTTGGGCCTAGAGGATGAAGAATACGAAGAAAAGCGCCGCTTGGAGGAAGAGGAGCTGGCGGGGGACGATAGGCTGGAGGAAGGCTGGGCTGAGGAAGACGAGGACTTCGACTACGACGCTGAGTTCGACATTGCCCAACCCAAAGGGTGAGGCCCAGGATCCCCTGAGCAGGCGAGGGACAGCTCCCCTCGCTAGACTTGAGCAGAAGACGTTCCCCAACAGCCCTTGACATCCTCTCTGCCCATCATCCTTGGCGTATCAGGCGCTTCAGGGATGCTCTATGCTGTGCGTGCTCTGCATGTTCTGCTCAACCTGGGCTACCACGTCGAAGTGGTGGTCTCTAAAGCGGCCTATCAGGTGTGGCAGGGAGAACAAGGGGTGCTGCTGCCGACAGACCCCCGCGAGCAGGCCCACTTTTGGCGACAACAAGCCGAAAGCAGCGGTGGATCCCTGGTTTGTCATCGCTGGCAGGATGTGGGGGCAACCATTGCCAGTGGCTCCTACCGCACCCAAGGGATGTTGGTGATCCCGTGCAGCATGGGTACAGTTGCCAAGTTGGCTGCCGGCTTGAGTTCGGATCTGCTGGAGCGGGCTGCCGATGTGCAGCTCAAGGAGGGACGACGCTTGGTGGTGGTGCCGCGGGAAACCCCCTTTAGCCTGATTCACCTGCGCAACTTGACCACCCTGGCAGAAGCAGGGGCGCGCATTGTTCCGGCCATTCCGGCTTGGTACCACCAGCCGCGCACCATCTTGGACTTGGTAGATTTTGTGGTGGTGAAGGCGTTGGATCAGTTCGGTATTGATGGCGATCTCATTCGCCGCTGGCAGGGAATGCGCCAGCATCAGATCCTCAAGCTGCCCTCTGAACTTTAAAGTGGGATCCCTTTTCCCGGCAGGAAGCTTGGATTTGACTTGGGGGTATTCCAACCTAGGGAGTGCCCCATGTTGATGCCCCTCACCCCCAGCCCCTCTCCCAAGGAAGAGGGGAGTTGGTTCTGGGTCAATCAGGCAGTGCAATCAACAGTTTCGCTGCTGTTGGGAGGGACGTTGCTACATCTTGCCGGGAATAGCTCAAATAACTTGCTGAACTATCTGGCCAGGGGATCCCGCTGAAGGTGGGTGGGCAGGTCAGGGCAGGTCTCCAAACTGGCCGCCCATTCCCCGATGAGGGTGTTGACCCAGTGGGGCAGCTCGTCGTGGGCACAGTGGCCTACTCCTGGCAACTTCACCAAGGTGAGGGCAGGTTGCCAGCGCTTAAATTGGTCTGCCAAAAAACTGGGCACAGCCGGATCTTCTTGGCCCCAGAGCAGCAAGATGGGCATTTTTAGGGTAGGCAGTAGGCGCTTGGGGCTGTCGAAGCGGCGGCAGAGAATGGCCCTCAGGCTATCCAAAAACACGTGGGCTGCCCCCGGCTCAAAGGCTGGCCTCTGGAAGATCTGCACCAGCTCGTCATCCACCTGCTCATCCCGTTTGTAGACATTTTTAATCCAAGCCCGCAGCACCTCGGTTTGCCGCAGCCAGTTGAACAGGTGGGGATAGGTGAGTGGGCAACCCAACACAGCCAGGATCCCATCGCAAAGGGCCTGCACCAAGACATCCCAGGGAGGGGGTAATTCTTCGGGGTGAGGCCCATCGGCACAACTGATCAAGCACAAGCCTTTCACCATTTGGGGATAGCGGGCGGCGGCAATTACCCCCACCAAGCCTCCAATGGAGTGACCCACCAGGATGCTGGGCTGCTGGATGTGAGTTTGCCAAAACTCGTACACCTGCTCTACCCACAGATCAACGCTGTAGGCGATCTCCGGCTTGGCACTCTTGCCAAATCCCAGCAAGTCAAGGGCATAGACGGAGCGCTGGGATCCCAGAGGGACAATGTTGTGACGCCAATGGCCCACCGAGGCCCCAAATCCATGGATCAAAAGGGCCGGAGCTGCCGTTAAGTTGACTACACCGGCAAGGGTTTGGGCGCGACTGGGGGTGTAGGTGAAATGGATGGGCCAGCCCCGCCAATGCCAGGTTTGGGAGTAGCCGTAGCGAGGCAAAGCTGACAAGGGATCCCTGTCGCTGCCCGTTGGGGGAGGGGAGGGCGCATCAACGGAGGAAAAACCGGGATCGCCAACGCGAGCAGAAGGGGAAGGATGGGAGTTGAGTCCGTGCAAGGGAGGAGTAGGTGAAAACAATGGGCTCATCTCCAATGTAGGCTAGACCCATCTTAGTGGTTTCCTCAGATCGTCTAAGACGGACTTTGCCACCGGTTCTTCTACTCTTCTAAGACATGCCAGCATGACTGTGTCCCCGACTCCAGACCCGATGGATAAAGCCTTCGGGATAGACCCGATTACCGCCGCCAGCTTTCGCCAGATCGATCAAGAGATCGGCCCCCACCCCTGGCAAGGGATCCCTTATGAGGTGGTGCGCCGCGCCATTCATGCCACTGCCGACTTTGAGCTGCGGGATCGCTTTTTCTTCAGCCCCAACGCCGTTGAGCAAGCCCTGGCAGCCCTGCGGCAAAAGCAGCCTGTCATTGTCGATGTCAGGATGGTGGCAGCCGGGATCCAGTCAGGTCTAAAAGTACAAGGGATCCCCCTCTATTGCGCTTTGGACTGGGTGGAGGAGCCCCGTTGGCCCGGTCAAACCCGTGCCGCCAATGGGATGGTGAACTTAGCACGCCGCCATCCGGAAGCCCTGTTTGTCGTCGGCAATGCCCCCACTGCACTGCTGGCTTTGGTGGAGGAGATTCGGGCGCAGCGGGCCAAGCCGACCTTGGTGATTGGAGTACCGGTGGGATTTGTGGCGGTGGAAGAGGCCAAGCAGGCGTTGGCACAAACGGATGTTCCCCAGATTCGCGTAGAGGGCCGCAAAGGCGGATCCCCAGTTGCCGCTGCCGTTGTCAATGCCCTTCTCCTAGCAGCTCAGCGGGATCCCATCCCCGACTGACTAGAATTGGATTGGAAGGGTATCTTCAGACTTTCCCATGACCCCAGAACAAGAGGAGTGGCTGATCCGCAACCTTCAGCAACAACAAGAGCAAATCCAAGAAATGCGGGCCGCACAGCAGCGGTCTGCCGAGCGCTTTGAGGCGCAAATGGCCGAGATGCGGCAGGGATTTGCAGCCCAAATCTCCGAGATACGAGAGGGATTCGCAGCTCAGATAGCTGAGATACGGGCCGAGCAGCAGCGGTCTGCTGAGCGCTTTGAGGTGCAAATGGCCGAGATGAGGGCTGAACGCCAAGCCGCAGAGGCTCAATTTCAAATCGAGATCCAAGAAATCAGGGCGTTAATTCAACACAACCAGGAGCGAATTCGACAGAACGAAGAGCGGGGAGATGAGCTGGAGGTGGCCATACAGGAGTGCCGCCGGGATATGCAGGCCGGGTTTGCAGAACTGAGGGAAGCGCAAGCCATGATGATGGAGCAATTTCGGGAGCGGGATGGCCGCCCAATCGAGGCTCAACTCAGCTTTATTCGCGAGATGCGAGAAATGCAACGGGAAGTGGCAGAGCTGCGACTGGATTTTCTCAATCCCATGCGCCAATACCACCCGCCTGTCGAACGTTAAATGGCTACGGCAGCGCCCGGCTGGTCACCTCAGCTGGCAGTTGTAGGGGTAGCGGGGGATGGCTCTGTGGCTTCCTGGGGGATCCCCCCCCTTTCCCAAGCCAAGGTCTTGGCAGGAGCCCCTCATCTGCTCCGGCACTTTGCCGATCATCCAGCCCGCAAGATCCCCCTCACCGGGCCGGTGGAAAGCTGGATCCCACTTTTGCAGCAGGAGATGGCTCAGGGATCCCTAGTCTTGTTGGCCAGCGGGGATCCGCTTTTTTTCGGGATTGGGCGCCTGCTGACGGAATATTTCCCGGCGGAGCAACTGGCTTTTTACCCCCAAGTCAGCTCAGTGCAGTTGGCCCTGAACCGCTTGCAGATTCCCTGGCAGGAGGCAACCGTTGTCAGCCTGCATGGCCGAGGGGTGGAGCGGCTGCAGGACGCTCTCAAACAAGGATCCCCCCTCATCGTGGTTCTGACCGATCCGGAGCATACGCCGATGGCCTTGGCCCGCTTTATCTCCGACCTGCGGCTGCCGGTGCGCTACCAAGCCTGGGTCTGTAGCCAACTGGGATCCCCTCAAGAACAGATCGTGCCTCTCCTGGAAGGTCAGAATCCATCCTTCCCCAACCCCAACCTGGTGGTGCTGCGACGGGTGGAGCCGGAGCCAGATCCCCATCGCTGGCCTTTGGTAGGGATCCCGGACGACCAGTTCTACACCTTTCCCGATCAGCCCGGCTTGATGACCAAGCAGCCCACCCGCCTGCTCACCTTGGGATCCCTGCAGCTTCCCCAGGAGGGCGTGGTGTGGGATATTGGTGCCGGCACCGGCTCGGTGGCCGTCGAAATAGCCCGTCTTTCCTCCCAACTGCAGGTGTACGCTGTTGAGCGGAATGCCACCGGCATCTGTCTGATTCGGCGCAACCGGCAACGCTTTGGCCTGGAGAACCTGCAAGTCATCCCAGGAACAGCCCCCCAAGTGTTGGCCGACCTGCCGGATCCGGATCGGGTGGTGCTGGGTGGCGGCGGCAAAGGGATCTGCGATCTGCTGCCGGTGGTGGCAGCCCGCCTACGGCCTGAGGGGATCTTAGTGGCCAACTTCGCTACCCTGGAAACCTGCAGCGAAGCCCTGCAATGGCTGCGTTCGCGCGGCTGGCAAGTCCGAGTGGATCACGTTCAGATCTCCCGCTCCGCCCCCCTGGCCGAGGGCACCCGCTTTGCCCCCCTGAACCCGGTTTACTTGCTGCAGGGGATCCCTTCAAACTCGGAATCGCAGTGAACTTCCTCGTTACTAAAAAACTGGGTCTAAAGCCCTGCCCTTCTAGGGCGGCTTTGTGCTATGCCGCTCGCAGCGGCAGGGTAGTCAACCGCTCTAGAAACCCAACAGTCTCACGACTGGATGCAGCCTTGGCAGGTTTTGGAGTTGTTGTTCGCAACGGTACCTAAGGGCATTAGGGAACCGCTCCGTGCTTGCGCCAGCGGCGCGTAGCGCTTGGGGGAACGCCTGGGGAGATGAGCACCGCTGCTTTGGAAGGGCAACCGGACAGAGTAAGTGCTGTCGCAGAACCAGGAACTAGAATCCCCTGCCTTTAGGCAGGGGGGTATGTCAACCTGCTTCCTGACTCCCCTCTCTTGGGGAGTAGGGAAAAGCTAGCCCTCGTCCTCCTCATCAGTGGTGAATCCTGGTCGGTACACGTAGGAGGGGGGACGGTTGGTCTTCTTGATTTGGTCTTTGATGGACTCCAGGTCGATGTAGCGATCCGCCAAGTTGATCAGTTGATCGCTGGTCATGGAACGCAAGCTGACCACCTCCACTCGCGCCCCTTGGTAGCTGACGGCATTGACCGCGTAGGCCAAGTCCCCATCGCCGCTCACCAGCACAGCCGTCTCATACCAGCGCACCAGCGACAGCATATCCACGGCAATTTCCACATCCAGGTTGGCTCTCTTGGATCCATCGGGCAACTGGGTTAGCTCTTTGGTAACCACGCGGTAGCCATTGCGGCGCATCCAGAGCAAAAACCCTTGCTGCTTTTCGTTGTTGCGATCGACGCCGGTGTAGAAAAAAGAGCGCAAAAGAGGTGACCGGCCACTCAGCGTCTTCAGCAGACGGGTGTAGTCGATCTCAATGCCCAGTTGCAGAGCGGCATAGAACAGATTGGATCCATCGATGAATATGGCCACACGCCCACGGTTGTCCTGCAAGGGATCCGCAGGCTGAAAGCCGGGATCAGGATCAAGACGCAGCATTCGGGTTTTCTTCTCCAAGTTTTGACAAAAGGGCAGAAAAAAGGAGGTGTTAAATGGGTTTAATCGCCAATACAGCTTTTTCCGGCAGCACTGACTACAGCTAATGCAGACGCCTCTTTTGGGCGATAGGGATCTTACTGCTTCCCGGAGTGATCTGCAGAATTCCCATGAAGTCGGAAAAAGCCGTGAGAGGGTGCCCCAAGCCCTGGGACACATGATTTACCCTAGCGCAGGAGAGACGGTCCACAGAGAAGATTTCCAAAATCCTAAAGAAAAAATACTTACGATAAGGAGAGGCTTTGCGGATGGAGTGCAGGGATGGGCCGGTGCCTTACCGCTTTTCGCGCCCCTTGCACAGAGGGGTACTGCGCAGCCGCTACAAGCGGTTTTTGGCCGATGTGGAACTGGAAAATGGGCAACAGATCATCGCCCATTGCCCCAACACAGGGCCGATGAGCGGGGTCTGTCAGGCCGGAGCGCCTGTGTACCTCTCCCATCACCCAGAGCCGACACGGAAACTGGCCTACACCTGGGAGATGATCCAGGTGGATGGGGTATGGGTGGGGATCAACACCAGCTTGCCCAATCGCCTGGTGGAATGGGGGCTGGAGCGAGGGTGGCTTCCCCAGTTGGCAGGGTTTTCTCGCTGGCAGCGGGAGGTGACCTGCGGCAAGAGCAAAATCGACTTTCTGCTGACAGGAGATGCCGGCTCCGCCTATCTGGAGGTGAAGAACACCACCTGGGCCAAGGGATCCCGTGCGCTGTTTCCCGATACGGTGACCACTCGTGGCCAAAAACACCTGGAAGATTTGATCGCGGTGCGCCAACAGGGTCAGCGTGCCCTGCTGATGTACTGGATCAATCGCGCCGATTGCACCGAGTTTGCCCCCGGCGAAGAACGGGATCCCCGCTATGCCCGTCTGTTTCGTGAGGCCCTGCAAGCCGGAGTGGAGATGTTGCCCTATCGGGTCGAGGTTTCGCCGACAGGGATCCGACCCTTGGGTTTGGCCAAAATCGTTGTCTAGGTACCCCAAAAGAAGGGGCAAGCTCTCTGGAAACGGCTGGGGATCGCCTATAATTCTGTTTTCTCCAGATTCTTAGTTTTCCAAGCACTTGAGGACCATGAGCGAATCTTCCTCCCGTCCTCATCACATTGTTCTCACCTCCCATCCCTCCCCCTATGGGACGCAAGCCCAGCCGATTCGCTGGGGATCCTTGGATCCACTGCAGCGGGGGCCGGTGGTGGGTAGCCTGACCAATCTTGCCCATCGCAATGTCATCGGCACCCATGCGGGAGCCTACGCTGTTTACCGGGCATTGGCTGTGGCCAGGGGCTCTTTGCAGGCGGATCACCGCGCCGATTTAACCAATACTGCCCCGGTGGTGTCGATTGGCCCTCACCCAAGCTGGGGAGATCCAGACCGGATTGTGTCTTTGGATCCCTGGGGAGCGGTTGTGGGAGAAGTCTTTGCCCCCCTCTATGCCCAGGGCTACGATATTCGCCCCACCATTGCCATTACCCAGGCCCACATCCACATGCCCGAACTGCAGGAGGCGGTCAACAGAGGGCGGTTACGGGTGGATGGCCGGATCCTCAAAGACAACGGCAGCCTGGTGGTCACCAAAGCCGCAATCGAGCCGGTCTGGTACCTGCCGGGGATCGCCAAGCGATTGCAGGTCAGCGAAAGCCTGCTGCGCCGCACCCTTTTCGAGCAGACGGGAGGCATGTTTCCAGAATTGGTAACCCGCCCAGACCTATCGGTGTTTTTGCCGCCCATCGGTGGCCAGACGGTGTACATCATCGGGCAAGTGGCCGCCATCACTGACCCGGCTTTACCCCTGGCGGTGCGGGTTCACGACGAATGCAATGGTTCCGATGTGTTTGGCTCGGATATTTGCACCTGCCGCCCCTATCTGGTGCACGGTATTGAAGAATGTGTTAGGACAGCCCAAGCCGGTGGAGCTGGGGTGATTGTGTACCTGCGCAAAGAAGGCCGTGCCTTGGGAGAGGTGACCAAATTTTTGGTCTACAACGCCCGCAAGCGTCAGGAAGGGGGGGATCGAGCTGATGCTTACTTCACCCGTACCGAGTGTGTGGCAGGGGTGCAAGACATCCGCTTCCAGGAGCTGATGCCGGATGTGCTCCATTGGCTGGGCATAACCCGAATCGATCGCCTGATTTCCATGAGTGACCTTAAGTATCGAGCCATCACCAACGCCGGCATTGAGGTCGTACAGCGGGTGCCCATCCCGGAAGAGCTGATCCCGGCGGATGCCCGTGTGGAGATTGAGGCCAAAAAAGCTGCCGGTTATTACACCGAGGGTGAGGTACTGGATGCAGAGCGGCTGGCCCAAATCCGAGGAAGGGCCTTGGTGGAGTGAGCGGGATCCCTCATGCAAGTGGCCACCTGGAATGTCAACTCCATTCGCAGCCGGCTGCCTCAGGTTTTGGCTTGGCTGGACAGCCAGGGATCCCTGGATGTGCTCTGCCTGCAGGAGACCAAGGTGGTGGATGAGGACTTTCCCCGAGCGGCCTTTCAGGAGCGGGGCTTTCATGTGGAGGTCTACGGGCAAAAGTCCTACAACGGTGTGGCTCTGATCAGCCGGGATCCCCCGGAAAAAGTGGAACGGGGGTTTGGTGCGCTGTTGCCTGCGGCGGCAGATTTGGATGAGCAAAAGCGGCTGATGAGTGCTATCTACCGCGGGATCCGTATCCTCAACCTTTATGTGCCCAACGGTGCTGAGGTGGGATCGGAAAAATATGCCTATAAATTGCGCTGGCTGGCCACGCTGAAGGATTACCTGACCGTTGCCCTGAGCCAAGGGGATCCCATCTTGCTCTGCGGGGACTTTAACATTGCCTTGGAAGATCGGGATATTTACGATCCCCAAAAAGCAGGAGAAATTATGGCTTCCGAACCGGAGCGACAAGCCTTGCGGGAGATCTTGGCTTTAGGATTTGAGGATGCGTTTCGCAAGTTCACCCCCGATCCCGGCCATTTTAGCTGGTGGGACTATCGCTCAGGCGGGTTTCCAAGGAATCGCGGCTGGCGCATTGATCACCATTATCTATCTCGTGAGCTACAGGAGAAAGCCACCGCTTGTTGGATCGATGTTGAGCCACGGCGGGCGGAAAAACCCAGCGATCATGCCCCTGTCGTTGTCGAGCTTGCGGTCTAAGTCAGCTAAGAGGCTTTCTCCTCCCACGGTTTATGGCAACAGCAGCAATCCCTCAACTCCCATCCGTCAGGAGCAAAACGATCGCCACATAGAATTAATCAAATAGGATTAATCAAACAACCCTCAAAATGAAGTGGCCTCTTCGAGAATTTTCAGCAGGTGTTGCCGCTGTTCTGGGCTAAGGACTTGCCGCATTTCCAGAACTGCCTCAAAACGTTTGGCATTCACTTCTTGGGTTAGCTGTTGTACTCGCTGAAATTGAGCTGCCACTTCTGACTCAGGGGCATCGCTGACCAGCAACTCCCGCAATTGACGGCGGGCTGCCCTCCACTCCAAAATGCGATCCAACAACTCTTCCTGTTTGCGGTGGCGGATCTGCTGCAATTGCCGCAACTGCTCGTCGGAGAGGTTCAGCTCCCGCAAATTGCGAGCAAAGGGGCGGCGCAAATCCATCATCCGCAGGGGGCGCGGCTGGCCCATTACCGGTTCACCCAGGGATCCCAGGTACAGGGGCAAGATGGGGATCCAGATCCAAGCGTTTCTCATGGTTCTTGTCAGGCTTTTTCTAGGAATCCGGCCAAGGTCTCAGAAGTCTCAACGGTGCAAGGGTCAATTGACAGGGGCCTATTCGGGTTTGTGAGGTTGATGGATTTAGGATCCCGCTGGATCGCGTTCTATCCACCAAGTTTCGGTTTCTGTTCCCTCTGGGCTCAGCAGGCTTCCCCAGGTGCTCACCAAAAAACTTTCTAGGGCTTCGGTCTCCTGGGCCACCACCTGTACCTGCCAACGCTGATAGCCAACCCAGCCGAGCAAAGCGCCCGCCAAGAGGGAGATGCCAACCCAACGCCAGGAGCGCTTGGTTCGGCCATGAAGTGGATGAGTCGCCACAGCCTGAAGGATCTGCTCCTCCAGCCCAGAGTCCGCAGGGGGAGAGAGGGGGCGATATTGACGCAAAAAGTGGCGCAGCCGCTCTTCTTCAAGGGGATTGAGGTGCTTGCTCATGGGGTAATGCCCTCCTGAAGTAGGTGTTGACGGATGGTGGCACGGGCGTGAGACAGCCGGGACTTCACCGTTCCCACCGGGATCCTTAAAATCTCGGCAATCTCTTTCTGGGGCAGGTCTTCTAAGTCGTGCAGAATCAGAACCATTCTGTGTTCGGGGCTGAGCTGGGCCATGCCTCGCTGTAGAGCCTGTTGGTAGTGCAAGTGCATCAGGTCGGGGCCAGGGTGAGCGACATCCGATCTAAGAGCCAGGTTTTGGGTTTGGGAGCGTTGCCGGGCGCAGCGTCGCCGCTGATCTGAGGCCACATTCCAACAGATGCGGTACAGCCAAGTGGAAAACTGGGCCGAGCCGCGAAACCGAGGCAACCCTTTCCAGGCGCGAATAAACACTTCCTGTACCAGGTCATCCAAAAGATCGGCTCCACACAAGGGATAAAGGATATTCCGTACCGACTGCTGGTATTTGCGGTAGAGTTGGCGAAAGCTCTGGCTGTTGCCGTTGAGGCAGCGCTGGATCAGCTCCCAATCCGATGTATCCTTTGCCGCCTGCACGAGACTGGGCTCCCTTGTTCTCGACCTTGCCTTGTCTGACTCTCAATGTCCCCGAAAGGTTCAAAGGATCCCTGTCTACGATGGCCCTCCACTTCCCGCCAAGATACCGGCATCTTCTGATTGCCGTTTTCCCTCGAAAGGTACCCGCCGGCAGGTGTAGACAAGCCAATCCCTCTTGCCTGTTCGCACTTTCTCAATCCCAATTCTGTTGGATTCTATCGGATCATCGATCTACAATTCCAATAACACCAAAAAGAGGGAATGAAAAGCTGATCTTCATAGCTGCCTGGCCATGATCAAAACAACTCAAATATCGGATCAAACCGATCTGTTTGGATTCCTCTATCGTCACCCGACGCTTACCCTTGCCATTCTGTTGGGGCCACCTCTCATTTGGTTGCTGATCTTTTACTTGGGGCCGCTGCTGGCGCTGCTGCTGCAAAGTTTTTATCATCTGGATCCCTTTACCGGCCTGATCCTGAGAAAATTGACTTTGGCCACCTATCGAGAGCTGCTCACTCCGGCCAATGTGGATATCTTTGTCCGCAGCTTGACCATGGCTTTGGCAGTCACTTTGGCTGACATTGTGTTGGCTTTTCCTCTGGCTTATACCATGGTCAGACTGGCCTCTCCTCGCTGGAAGGGCTTTTTGTATTTGTCGGTGCTCCTACCGCTCTGGTCTAGTTATTTGATTCGGGTTTACGCCTGGAAGTTGATCCTGGCCAAAGAAGGGATCCTCACCTACCTACTTGCCCATGTGGGCCTGCAGGGCTGGATGGAAAAGATTTTGCAGTTGCCCGGAATCGGTGGGCCATCACTGGCTGTATCTAACTTGGGTATTTTCTTGGTGTTTCTCTATGTTTGGCTGCCCTACATGATTCTGCCGATTCAGGCGGCTTTGGAGCGAGTGCCCGATAGCTTAATTGAGGCTTCTGCAGATCTAGGGGCTCAGGGTTGGCAAACATTCCGCTATGTCATTTTTCCCCTCGCGTTGCCAGGGATCCTGGCCGGGTCGGTCTTTACCTTTTCCTTAACGTTGGGAGATTTTGTGGTGCCCTATTCCCTGGGCAATTCCAGCTATTTCATTGGGCAGGCAGTTCTCGCCTTTCAGGGCACCTCTGGCAACATTCCCTTGGCGGCAGCCTTCACGGTTGTGCCGATGGGGATCATGATCGTTTATCTGCTGGTGGCCAAGCGGCTGGGGGCTTTTGAGTCGGTGAGCTAGTCTAATGTGAGGATTTTTCCGGGACATGAGGGATCAACTGAGCTAGGCTGATAAGTGTTAACGAATGTATCGGGCTGTCCCTATGGTGCTCTTTGGCTTTGGCAAACTTGGCAAGAAACTGTCCCTGCCCAAACCGGAAGAAGCGTTGCCGGGCCGGGCCGAGCCGATGGTGATCGTGAATCGGCATTTTGTCAACGGCAACCCGCTGCAGCCGCCTTTTCCTGAGGGCATGGAGCTGGCCTTGTTTGGCATGGGCTGCTTCTGGGGGGCAGAGCGCAGGTTTTGGCAGGTGCCAGGGGTGTTCAGCACGGCGGTGGGCTATGCCGGCGGGTTTACCCCCAACCCCACCTATGAAGAGGTCTGCACCGGCCTGACCGGCCACAACGAGGTGGTGCGGGTGGTTTACGACCCGGCTCAAGTCAGCTATGCCCAACTGCTGAAGGTGTTTTGGGAAAATCACGACCCTACCCAGGGGATGCGCCAGGGCAATGACGTGGGCACCCAATACCGCTCCGGCATCTATGTGTATTCTCCGGCGCAGCGGGAGCTGGCGGAAAAAACCCGCGATCTCTATCAGCAGGCCCTAACTGCCCACGGCTATGGCCAGATCACCACCGAGATCCTGGATGCGCCTGAGTTCTACTACGCCGAAGACTACCACCAGCAATACCTGGCCAAGAATCCGCGCGGCTACTGTGGCCTGGGGGGCACCAGGGTTTGTCTGCCGGAGATCCTCACCGAGCCTGCCTAGCCCCAACCCAACCGTCAAAAGACTCGGCGGGAATGGGATCCCCGCTCCATCACCTCTTTGGCCACCAAGGTCACCACCGCCAGCAAAGAGAGCACCACCGCAGCCGCGTAGGCTGAAGCAGTGGCGTAACTGCGGTAGGCATCTTCCACGAACAGGGGCAGGGTTTGGGTGCGCCCAATGATGTTACCGGAGACCACGGCCACAGCGCCGAACTCCCCCATGGCGCGGGCATTGGTCAAGATGACGCCGTACAAAAGGCCCCAGCGGATGTTGGGCAAGGTAATTCTCCAAAAGATCTGCCAGGGGGTTGCCCCCAGCGTTTTGGCGGCCTCTTCCTGGTCGGTGCCTGCTTCCTCCAACACCGGCAACACTTCCCGTGCCACAAAAGGAAGGGTGATGAAAGCCGTTGCCAACACAATACCCGGAAACGCAAAGATAACCCGCAGGTTCCAGGATCCCAGCCAACCCTGACGCCCGAAGATGAGCACCAGCATTAGGCCGGCCACCACCGGGGAAATGGAAAAGGGCAGATCGATCAGGCTCAGCAGCAGCGCCCGCCCCGGAAACCGCCGGTGGGCAATGGCCAAGGCGGCACAGAGGCCGAAAAAGGTATTGAGGGGCACAACGACCAGCGCCGTCAGCACCGTCAATCGCAGGGCACTGAGCAACTCCCGCTCCGTCAGGCGATGGAGAAAGGCTGGGATCCCTTCTCGAAACGCCTGATAGAAGATGTTCACCACCGGGATCCCCAGCAGCAGCGCGATGTAGAGCCCGACAATCCCGATCAATAGGCCCGACAGCCAAGGGTTTGTCAATGGCTCCGGTTTGACACCCGATACTCCGTCAGGTTTCATGGCGACTTCCCCAGGCTTGCAGAAGGTTAATGACCACCAGCGACAGGAAAGAGATCCCCAGCATCACCGTTCCGATCACCGTTGCCCCGGCATAGTCGTGTTGCTCCAGCCGCTGAATCACCAACACCGCCGCGATCAAATCCCGAAAGGGAATGCTGGAAGCAATGATCACCACAGAGCCGTATTCCCCAACGGCGCGGGAAAACCCCAGGGCCACCCCGGTGAGCACTGCCGGCAGGATCTGAGGCAGCACCACCCGCCGGAAGGTCTGAAAGCGGGAAGCCCCCAAACTCCAGGCTGCCTCTTCCACGTCTTTCTCCAGCTCCTGCAACACCGGCTGCACCGTCCGCACCACAAAGGGAAAAGAAATAAACAGCATCGCCACCCCCACCCCCAAGCGAGTAAAGGAGATGCGGATCCCAAAGGGGGCCAAAAGGGATCCCACCCAGCCATTGCTGCTGTAAACCGTCGCCAGGGTGAGGCCGGCTACTGCAGTCGGCAGAGCAAAGGGCAGATCGATCAACCCCTCTAGGAGCTTTTTGCCGGGGAAGGCGTAGCGCACCAACACCCAAGCGGTCAGGGTGCCCATCACGCCGTTAACCAGGGCTGCCAGCAACGCGGTTACAAAAGTAACTTCATAGGCGGAGAGGGCTACGGGATCCGTGGCAATCCGCCAAAACTCTGCCCAGCCCACAGTGCTGGACTTGGCGATCAAGGCAGCCAGCGGCAGAACCAACATCAACAAGAGATAGCCCAAGGTCAGCCGCCACGGCCAAGACAGTTGAGACAAAGCTTGCAGCAACGTTCCTCAAGCTCCCACTGGCACTCGGGTCATTTCGGTTTTTTTGTCGTTTTTTTTGACGGGAAAGGCTTTCACCACCTTGGGGCGCACATAGACCTGCTGCCCTACCTGCAGGGGTTGGTTGGCATATTGCTCGCGGCTGAGATGGGCCCATAGGGATCCGCCATCGCTCAGAACCAGCTCCGCTTGGATCTCCCGCCCCAGGTGGATGATCTCCTTAACACGGGCAGAAACACCACTGCTGCCGGGGTTCACCTCGATCTGCACATCGTGGGGGCGCAAGAAAAGCTGATGCGGGCCAGTCTGCACCTCAGGAAGCTGGCAGGAGAGTTGGGAACGGGGAGAAAGCTCGTTGACCGGGCCAATAAAGCTCATCACAAAAGGGGTGGCCGGATGGTCATAGATTTCCGCCGGGGATCCCACCTGTTCGATCCGCCCCTGGTTCATCACCACGATCTGATCCGCCACCTCCATGGCTTCCTCTTGGTCGTGGGTTACAAAGACCGTTGTCACGTGCACCTCGTCGTGCAAGCGCCGCAGCCACTTGCGCAGCTCTTTGCGGACTTTGGCATCCAAGGCCCCAAAGGGCTCATCCAACAGCAACACCTGCGGCTCCACCGCCAAAGCGCGGGCCAGGGCCACCCGCTGCCGCTGCCCCCCCGAGAGTTGAGAGGGGTAGCGATCCCCGAACCCCGATAGCTGCACCAGCTCCAGCAGCTCATCCACCCGCGCCTGGATCTCGGCCCGCGAAGCCTTGCGGATCTCCAAGCCAAAGGCGATGTTCTGCCGCACCGTCATGTGCTTGAACAGAGCATAGTGCTGAAAGACAAAACCAATGTTGCGCTCTTGAACGCTGGCATGGGTAGCATCCCGCCCGGTGAGGAAAATCCGCCCCGTATCCGGCTTTTCTAGGCCGGCAATGAGACGCAGCAGGGTGGATTTGCCAGAACCCGACGGCCCCAACAAGGCCACCAGGGATCCCGTAGGAATGGTGAGATCGGTGGGGTGAAGGGCTTGAAACTCGCCAAAACGCTTCGATACCCCTTCGATGGTGATACCCATAGGTTCTGCCTAGCTAGTGGTTTGCCTGAGAAGTTGCTGGATCGGTTGCCGGCTGAGTCTTCTTGAGAGGGTGAGGGAAGTTAAGCCCACAGCTAATCTACGGTAAACCTGTCAACAAACCGTTGATACAGCTCCCAGGATAACCTGAACGGGGATGCAAAACAAGGGAGACTCCCTACAACTGGGCTTGGATGCGGTCAAACAAGGCCCCAAAGGACTCCGTCCCGCTGACGCGATCGGCAAAAAAGCGGTTTTGGACAACCTCCCAGCCTCCCAGGTCAGCAACGGTAACCAGCTTCTCAACAGGAGGGTACCGCCAGGCAAACTCTTGGGCCACCGTCGGCTCCACCGGGCGAAAGCCCACCTCGGCAAAGGCCCGCTGCGCTTCTGGGGTGAACAGGTAGTCCACAAAGGCTTCGGCCACGGCACGGGTACCTTTGCGATCCACATTGGCATCCACCACGGCTACGGGGTTGTCAATGGAAATGTTGGGGCTGGGCACCACATAGGACAGGGATTGGCCGCGCAAGCCCGCCAGGATGACCTCATGTTCGTAGGTGATCAGGGCATCTCCTTGCCCTTTCTGGAAAAAAACATCGGTGGCCTCTCGCGAGTCCCGCGGCAAAATGCGGACATTTTTGTAGACCTGGGTGGTGAAGGCCAGAGCCTGGGGTTCAGGGACAGCGCTCCAGAGGGCTAAAAAGTTCCAGCGGGCGCCCCCTGAGGTTTTGGGGTTGGCGGTAACCACCTGCAAGCCGGGCCGAGCCAGATCCGACCAAGAGCGGATCCCCTGGGGGTTGCCCTCCCGCGTTACGATCACCGCCACCGAACGGGTGACGATCCCTTGGTTGGGGGTGCGGACTTCCCACCCCGGCTGAATAAGGCCAGCAGCCACGATGCGCTCCACATCCAGGGCCAGAGCCAAGGCCACCACATCGGCATCCAGCCCGTCAATAACTGCCCGCGATTGCGTCGCCGAGCCGCCATAGCTGCTTTCCACCCGCACCCGTTGCCCCGTTTTCGCCAGCCAATCGGCCTCAAAAGCAGGGATGATCTGCCGGTAAGCATCCCGAGTCACCGCAAAGGAGGCGAGGAGAATGGCCACTTCCCCTTTGGATCCCCCTGAGCCCATGTCGCCGGCACAGCCACCAAGGCCAAGAAGAAGGCCAAAAATTAGGGATCCCATCCCCAGCCACCGTCCCCCGCTCGCCAGCAGCCTCTGGATCCCGGCCATGAGCCGAGACGACAGGATCATTTCCACCTGCCAGGGGATCCCCGACCGGATCCCACCTGTTCTTCTGCCTCCCATGGTTATTCCCCAAACATTTGGCCTATCCCCCTCACCCCCGGCCCCTCTCCCAAAAGGAGATTGAGATCCGCTGCGCGGCAAGGGGGAATGCCTAAACCCTTCCCGTCTTATTCTACGGTAAACCAGTCGGTAAACTGGTTTTTAGCGCTCTGGGGAAAGGACTCCGTCCCGCTGACGCGAACGGCAGGGGATCCCTAGGGGGAGCAGGCGGCGAGAATTGCCGGATCAGGGGTTAAAACCAGATCAGCCTTGAGGATCCCGGGATCCTCTGGAGAGGGGCGCAGCTGGAACCCCAGGCGCTGACACAGGCGGCGCATCGCCTCGTTTTCGCCGAGAACCTCGCCGGTGAGGCGCTGGATCCCTTCGCAGCGGGCCACCTGGATGAGGCGGGTCAACAGCTCCGTGCCGATCCCTTGCCGTTGATAGGGATCCGCCACCAGCATGGCAAACTCCGCTTCTTCGGGAAGGCCGTGTTTCCTGGAGAGGCGGCTGATGCCGAGAATTGAGGACTCCGTCCCGCTGACGCAATTGGCTTCTGGCCCCTGTTTTTCGGCCACCAGGGCAATCTCGCGGTCGTAGTCGTTAAAGCAAATGCGGGTGAGGCGCTCATGGGCGATACGGGCGCTGTATTTGATCGGGTGGAAGTAGCGCAGGTAGACGCTGTAATCGGAGACGTGGCGGTGAAAATCGATCACCAGAGGCTCATCTTCGGGGCGGATGGGGCGAATGGTGATGCCGTCCCGGAAGCTCCAGATGTACTGGGTGGGGTAGGGGCGAATGGCCAAGGGCACCTGGGGATCCTGCTCCGTTCGCAAAATGATGCGGGCATCGAGGGCCACCAACCCCTTGGCAGAAGCCAGTAGCGGGTTGATGTCAATTTCCCGGATGTCTGGTTGTTCGGCCACCAGTTGGCTAAAACGCACCAAGAGCTGTTCCAAAGCCTCCAGATCGACGGCTGGGCGTCCCCGTACCCCCTTGAGGGCTTTGTAGATGAGAGTGTTTTCCATCAAGCGCCGCGCCAAGGTGGTGTTGAGGGGGGGAAGGCCGATGGAGTGATCTTGAAACACCTCCACCAGTTGTCCGCCGCTGCCAAACAGCAACACCGGCCCAAACTGGGGATCCTGACTGCTGCCCAAGATCAGCTCGTAGCCATCCGTGCCCACCAAAGGACTTTGCCCCGCTGCCACAAAGGGCTGCACCGTGACCCCCTGGAAGTGCTCAGGCCCCGCTTTTTCGGTAACGTTGCGGTAAATTTGCCCAAAAGCCCGCCGCACGGCTTCTGCATCGGGCAGGTTGAGCTGCACGCCGCCCACCTCGGTCTTGTGGGTAAGGGTGTGGGAGTAGAGCTTCACCACCACGGGGTAGCCGATGGCCTTGGCCGCCTCCACCGCCGCCTCGGGACTCTCTGCCACCCGCGTTGGCACCACCGGGATCCCGTAGGCGGCCAGGATCTCCTTGGACTCTGCCTCGGTTAGAAGCGTTTGGCCTTCCCGCCGGGCTTGGCTATTCGCGATAGCGGGACGGAGTCCTTGGGTTTGCTGCACCCTGTCGCGCTCTACTGCTGGTGAAGGGGGCAGGGTGGGGGTTTCGTAGAGGGCCTTGAGGTTGTAGCTAAATCGCCACAAATAGCTAAATACCCGCGCTGCTTGGTCTGGGTAGCGGTAGGTAGGGATCCCGGCCTGGTTGAGGATCTGCTCGCCGGCATCCACGCCAGCTCCCCCCATCCAACTGGCCAGAATGGGCTGCCGGGATCCGCTGCGCCGCCAGGTTTCCACCACTTTCTCAGCCGTGCGGGTGGGATCCGTCATGGCTTGGGGGGTGAGGATGACCAGACAGCCCTGGCTGCCGGGATCTTGCAACACCACTTCCAAAACTTGGGCAAAGCGCTCCGGATCGGCATCCCCCAAAATATCAATGGGATTGCCGTGGCTCCAGTGGGGGGGCAAGATCCGGTCGAGCTGCTCCAGGGTTTGGGGGGAGAGCTCGGCCAGGGATCCCCCGGCGCGAATGAGGGCATCGGTGGCCAGCACCCCTGGCCCGCCAGCATTGGTGAGGATGGTGAGGTGGGGCCCCTGGGGGCGGGGCTGCTTGGCCAGTACCTCCGCCATGTCGAACAGATCTTCGATGTGGTCTACCCGCAGCACACCGCAACGGCGAAAGGCCGCGTCCAAAACGGCATCGCTGCCGGTAAGGGATCCCGTGTGGGAAGCCGCTGCTTGGGCCGCCGCTTGGGTGCGTCCAGCCTTGATGGCAATAATGGGCTTGCTCAAGGCCACCTCGCGGGCCGCCGACAAAAAAGAGCGGGCATCCCCGATGGATTCCATGTACAGGACGATGCTGTGGGTGTGGGGATCCTGGCCCAAGTAGTCAATCAGATCTCCCCAGCCCACATCCAGCATGGATCCCAGAGAGATAAAGGCACTGAAGCCCACATTTTCCTGCAGGCTCCAGTCCAAAATCGAGGTGCATAGGGCTCCACTCTGGCTGATGAAGCCCACATTGCCGGCGCGGGCCATTTGGCTGGCAAAGGTGGCATTTAAGCCGGTATGGGGGTTTTGGATCCCTAGGCAGTTGGGGCCAATCAAGCGCAGCTTCCCAGGGACTCCGTCCCGCTGACGCGACCGGATAGTCTGTTGAATTTGCTTCTCCAGCTCCCAGCCAGCAGGGCCCGTTTCCTTGAAACCCGCTGAAAGAACAATTGCGCCCTTGACCCCCACTTCCACACACTCTTGCACCACCTCGGGCACCCCCGCTGCCGGAATGGCAATAATAGCCAGATCCACTGCTTCCGGCAAAGCGGAAAGCCGCTCATAGGCCCGGATCCCCAACACCTGCTGCCGCTTGGGATTGACGGGGTAGACCGTGCCGCCAAAGGGGTAGCTGATGAGGTTCCACAACACCGTCCGCCCCACACTGCCCTCTCGCTCCGTGGCCCCCACCACCGCCACCGAACGGGGCAGAAAAATGGGATCCAATGGGATCCAAAGGATGAGATCGAGCCTTCCAGATATCCACACTGGGGTCTGGCCACTGCCACATACCCTCCTCCTTGCGCTCAGGTCAACGCTGGATCTGGCTGGTGGTAGAGAGCAGAATCCACCCGGCAGCCCTGATAGGCGAGGACATACAGCTCCTTCATATCCTGAATGAGGGGATAGCGGGGGTTGGCGCCGGTGCACTGGTCGTCGAAGGCTTGCTCCGCCATAGTCTCCAGACGGTCGTAGAACTCCCGCTCCTTCTCGCCCAGGGCCTCGCGAATGGTGGCCGGGATCTCCAGTTTCCGCTTGAGCTCTTCAATGGCCTCAATCAGGCGCATGACCTTTTCCTCGTCAGAGGACTCCGTCCCGCTAACGCGAACGGCCCCACCCAACTGCAGGTAATCGGCAATTTCCGCGTAGCGGTGTTTGGCGTTGGGATAGCGGTATTGGGGAAAGATGGCCTGCTTAAAGGGGGCGTCGGTGGCATTGTAGCGGATAACGTGGGAAATCATCAGGGCATTGGCCAGGCCATGGGGCAGATGGAAGGTGGATCCCAGCTTGTGGGCCAGGGAGTGGCAAACCCCCAAAAAGGCATTGGCAAAGGCCATGCCGGCAATGGTGGCGGCGTAGTGAACTTTTTCTCGGGCCTCTGGATCTGCGGCGCCCTTTTCGTAGGCCCGCGGCAGGTAAGTCATCAATAGCTTGATGGCCTGCAGGGCCAGCCCATCGGTAAAGTCGCTGGCCATTACCGACACATAGGCTTCCAGAGCGTGGGTGAGGGCATCGATACCCCCGTAAGCCGTTAGCTTCTTGGGCATCTTAAGGGTGAGATCCGGATCCACGATGGCCATGGTGGGGGTGAGGGCGTAGTCCGCCAGGGGGTACTTGATCCCCACCCGGTCATCGGTCACCACGGCAAAAGGCGTCACCTCGGATCCCGTGCCGGAAGTGGTGGGGATGCAGATGAGCTGAGCTTTTTGTCCCAGTGGGGGCAGCTCGTAAACTCGCTTGCGGATGTCCATAAAGCGCATCGCCAAGCCATCAAACTCCACCTGGGGCTGCTCGTACATCAGCCACATCACCTTGGCCGCATCCATTGGGGATCCCCCGCCGACTGCAAGGATCACATCCGGTTGAAACTGGCGCAACTGCTCCAGACCGCGATTGACGTTGCTGAGGGTGGGATCCGGCTCTACATCGTGGTACACATCCCAGCTCACGCGAATCTCATCCAAAACCTGGGTGATGGGATGCAACATGCCCAGCTCAAAGAGCGGCTTATCGGTCACCAAAAAGGCACGTTTTTTGCCAGCCAATTCCCGCAGGGCAACGGGTAGACATCCGGGCTTGAAGTAAATCTTGGGCGGGATCCGAAACCAGAGCATGTTTTCCCGACGTTGGGTCACGGTTTTGAGGTTGAGCAGGTGATGCGGCCCCACATTGTCAGAGACAGAGTTGCCCCCCCAAGTGCCACAGCCCAAGGTCAGAGAGGGATCCAGCTTGAAGTTGTAGAGATCCCCGATTGCCCCCTGGGAAGAGGGAGTATTGATCAACACTCGCGCCGTTTGTAGGGCATTCTCAAAGTAGGCAATACCATCCCGATTGGCGGGATCTGTGTACAAAACAGAGGTGTGCCCCCTGCCCCCGAAATTGACCAGTTGAACGGCCACTTCCACAGCAGCGTGAAAATCCTTGGCTCGGTAGAGGGCTAAAATAGGGGCTAATTTTTCGTAGGAGAAGGGCTCCTCAGGCCCCACCTTCTCCACTTCCCCGATCAACAGCTTGGCGCCTTCGGGAACCTGGATCCCAGCCAGGGCAGCGATGGTTTGCACCGATTGGCCCACAATGGCCGGATTTAGGCGACCGTCTTTGAGAAGGATGCGGCGCACTGCTTCGGTTTGTTCCAGATCCAAAAGGTAGGCCCCCCGATGGCGAAACTCGGCCTTGACCTGCTCGTAGATGGCATCCACCACCACCACTGCCTGTTCTGAGGCACAGATCATGCCGTTGTCAAAGGTCTTGCTCAAGAGAATCGAGCTGACGGCTGTGGGGATGTCGGCGCTGCTATCGATCACTGCCGGGGTGTTGCCCGCTCCCACCCCCAAAGACGGGTGGCCCGAAGAGTAGGCTGCTTTGACCATGCCAGGCCCGCCGGTAGCCAAGATCAGCTTCACCTCAGGATGCTGCATCAAAGCCTGAGAAAGCTCGATGGTGGGTTCATCGATCCAGCCGATCAACCCCACGGGAGCGCCCGCTGCCTCGGCAGCTTCTCTAACCACTTTGGCTGCGGCAATGGTGCATTGTTTGACCCGCGGGTGGGGAGAAAAGATAATGCCGTTGCGGGTTTTTAGGGTGATCAGAGCCTTAAAAATGGTCGTTGACGTGGGGTTGGTCACCGGCACAATACCTGCCAAGAGCCCCACCGGCTCAGCAATTCTCTCGTAGCCAAAACTCTCATCCCGCTCGATGACCCCGCAGGTCTTCTCGTGTTTGTAATGTATTCTGAGGCAAAGTGATTTTTGATCACCTTGTCTTCCACAATGCTCATGCCGGTTTCCTGTACAGCCAGCTTGGCCAACGGGATCCGTTCACTATTGGCAGCCAAAGCGGCCTTGTGAAAAATCCGGTCTACCTGTTCTTGGGTGAAAGTTGCATATTCAGCTTGGGCAGCCTTCACCTGTTGGATCAAGGTTTCCAGCTCGGCTAGATTGGTCACTGGCATCGGTGGATCCCTCCAAAACCTCAGCAAGACTTAGACAATGGGAATAATTGACAATCAGATATTTGGCTGAAATCGCTGCATAACCCGATTGCGTCATCAGGACGGAGTCCTCATAGCAAGCTAGATGCCAACAGGAGCAGGAACTTGGATTTCAGTGGTCAGGGTGGGGGGATGGGTGAGCGTATTGTGAATGATGCAGGCATCAACTGTTTTTTCCAGACCCTTTTGATGCCTTTCGTCCAGCGGGATCCCAGTTTTCACTTGAATGCGAATGTTGTCTAGGCGAGCCGGATGCTCAACTTTCTCCGCCTTGACCACCACAGCCAACCCCCTCGGATCCAATTGCCGTGCTTCCAGATATTTGACGGCATAAAAACCAACACAGGCGCCCAGAGAAGCCAAAAACCATTCTGGTGGTGTCATTCCCTGATCTCGACCGTGGTTGTCCAAAGGCTGATCGCTGAGAATGCGGTGCCCTTGGCTTTCCGCTTGGAACTGAACACCATCGCGATAGGTGACGCAAACTTCCATTGGGGATCCCTCCTCTTGGGGTATTCTTCAGTTGATTGGGAGTCGGCAAAGCTAACCTGGGGATAACTTGGATTCCAGTCAGCTCAGGGCCGATCTGGAGACGGTTCAGAGATTTTAGAGATCCACTGGGGATCCCTTCGGATCGGAACATGACCTGGCTATGCTGACCCAAGCTGAAACTGCAGAACTGTCAGACAGCTACCAGCCCTTGATCCCGAAACATCTGCAAGGCGTGATTCACCTGCTCGGGTGTGGGTGGATCGACATCGGCAAGAGTGTAAGGCAATCCCAATTGCTGCCATTTGTATTCCCCCATCTTGTGAAAGGGCAAAACTTCTACCCGCTCAACGTTAGAAAGCGTCGCTACAAACTGAGCCAAGCCCTTGATGTTTTCTTCGGGATCCGTCAGTCCCGGAACGAGTACAAAACGAATCCAGGTGGGCTTGTGGATCTGGTCTAAATAGCGGGCCAGATTAAGAGTGGGTTCTAGCGAAACACCGGTGATCTTTCGATACAGCTCCGGCAGATAAGACTTAATATCGAGCAACACCAAATCTGTGTGCTCCAGCACAGGCTTTGCCGCTTCCAGTTGCACATAGCCAGAAGTATCCAAAGCCGTGTGCAAGCCCAACTCATGACAGCGACGGAAGATCTCGGCCACAAAGTCGGGTTGCAGCAAAGGCTCTCCCCCGGTAACCGTAACTCCCCCCGCTCGCAAGTAATTCCAGTAGCGTTGGATCTCGGCAATCAAAGATTCAACCGTAACAAGTTGTCCCGCCTCCGGATCCCGACAGTCGGGGTTGTGGCAATACAGACAGCGAAGTGGACAACCCTGCGTGAAAATCACAAAGCGGATCCCTGGGCCATCGACAGTGCCGCAGGTTTCCACCGAGTGAATGCGCCCGGCAATTGGCGTCGGGGTGCTCATAACAGTATTCATGCTTTTATCCTGGATGACTTTTGCAAAATATCAACCAATCTTGAGGTTTTCTTCCAAATTGCTACCTTGGGTTAAATAGAACACAGTTTCCATTTCTCTTTAGATGAGGTCGGGGCTAGATTTTTTAGATCCCGCGTAGCTCAAGCCGATGGGTTACGTGGGCCCTGCACAGAAGTATCCACCGCGATGCCGTGTAGGCGATGGGCCTTGAAATCAAAATCCTTCGGGAACTGGGTATAGGCATCGACATCTGCGTGATCCAACAGGGCGCTTTCTAAGAGGGCCTCTCGAAAATCGCTGCCAAAGAGGAGACATCCCCGCAGATCGGCTCCCGATAGGTTGGCTCCGCTGAAGTCGGCAAAACTGAGATCGCACCCCCGCAAATTGGCCCCCGCCAAGTTGGCTCCGCTGAAGTCACCATAGCTGAGATCGGCACCGGCCAACTGGATCCCCTGCAGGTCAGCTCCTTGCAAATCGATCTCCCGAAAATCGCGCCGTCCCGAGACATACTGGCTGACCAGATCTGCAGCGCTACAAACAGTCATCGTCATCGGGCCTCCTCGGTTATCGATGGGGGATCCCTTCCCTCGACCCTGGTGTGGGCGGACTTCAGGGATCCCCGGGCTGGTTTTTAGCAGTGTTGATGGAACGTGCGGTTAATGACATCCAGTTGCTGCTCGCGGGTGAGCTTGATGAAGTTCACCGCATAGCCGAAAACCCGGATGGTGAGCTGGGGATAGAGCTCGGGATGCTCCATGGCATCCAGCAGTGTTTCGCGGTTAAAGACATTCACATTTAAGTGAAAGCCCCCATCCCGCACGTAGCCATCCAGCAGCCCCACCAAGTTGCTGATCCGCTCCTCTTGGGTGCGGCCTAGAGCAGTGGGCACAATAGAGAAGGTATTGGAGATCCCATCCAGAGCGTCGGCATAGGGCAGCTTGGCCACCGAGGCCAACGACGCCAAGGCCCCTTTGCTATCCCGGCCATGCATGGGGTTGGCCCCTGGGGCAAAGGGTTCGCCTGCTCGCCGCCCATCGGGGGTATTGCCGGTTTTCTTGCCGTAGACCACGTTGGAAGTGATGGTGAGGATGGACTGGGTGGGCACCGCATTGCGATAGGTTTTGTGCTTGCGCAGCTCCGCCATGAAGGTCTGCACCAGTTGCACGGCAATGGAGTCAACCCGGTCGTCGTTGTTGCCGTATTTGGGGAAGTCCCCATCCACCACGTAGTCCACGGCCAAGCCCCGTTCATCCCGGATAACCCGCACCCGCGCGTATTTGATGGCAGACAGGGAGTCGGCGGTTACCGACAGGCCGGCCAGCCCAAAGGCCATCGTGCGCAGAATGTCCCGGTCGTGCAGGGCCATCTCCAGGCGCTCGTAGCAGTACTTGTCGTGCATGTAGTGGATGATGTTCATGGTGTTGACGTAGGTCTTGGCTAGCCAGGCCATCATCTGCACCAGGCGCGGCCACACCTCGTCGTACTCCAGCACGTCAGCGGTGATGGGGGCAAAGGCAGGAGCTACTTGCTCGCCGGAGATCTCGTCCCGACCGCCGTTGATGGCATAGAGCAGGCACTTGGCCAAGTTTACCCGCGCCCCAAAGAACTGCATTTGCTTGCCGATGCGCATGGCCGACACGCAACAGGCAATGCCGTAGTCATCTCCCCAGTAGGGGCGCATCAGGTCGTCGTTTTCGTACTGGATGGAGCTGGTTTGGATGGAGACCTTGGCGCAGTAGCGCTTGAAGGCTTCTGGCAGCCGCTCTGACCAAAGCACGGTCAAGTTGGGCTCCGGCGCCGGCCCCAGGTTGTAAAGGGTGTGCAACATGCGGAAGCTGGTTTTGGTGACCAAAGGCCGCCCATCTAGGCCCATGCCGCCGATGCACTCGGTAACCCAGGTGGGATCCCCGCTAAACAGCTCGTTGTATTCAGGAGTGCGCAAAAACCGCACCATGCGCAGCTTCATGACGAAGTGGTCAATGAGCTCCTGCGCTTCTTCTTCAGTGAGGATCCCGGCTTGCAGATCTCGCTCGATGTAGATGTCCAAGAAGGTGGACACCCGCCCCAAGGACATGGCCGCCCCGTTTTGCTCCTTGACTGCTGCCAAGTAGGCCAGGTACAGCCATTGGATGGCTTCGCGGGCGTTGGCTGCCGGACGGCCCAGGTCAAACCCATAGCGGGATCCCATCTCTTTCAGCTCTTGCAGGGCTTTGATCTGCTCGGAGAGCTCCTCCCGCAGGCGGATGGTCTCTTCGTCCATCGTGTCCAGGTCTAGGCTGGCTTTTTGGGCCTGCTTGTCTTCGATGAGCCGATCCACCCCGTAGAGGGCCACCCGTCGATAGTCCCCGATGATGCGACCCCGACCGTAGGCATCCGGCAGGCCGGTGATGATCCCGGAGCGGCGGCAGCGGCGCATCTCTTCGGTATAGGCATCGAAAACGCCGTCGTTGTGGGTTTTGCGGTACTGGGTGAAGATTTCCTTGGTGCGCGGATCCAGCTCGTAGCCATAGGCTTTGAGGGAAGACTCCACCACGCGGATGCCGCCAAAGGGCAGAATGGCCCGCTTCAGGGGTTTGTCCGTCTGCAGCCCCACAATCTGTTCCAACTCTGGGTCGATGTAGCCGGGGGCGTGGCTGGTAATGGTAGAGGGAACGGCGGTATCGGCGTCCAGGATCCCTCGCTCTCGCTCCAGAGCCATCCAATCCTTGACCTTGGCCCACAGCCGCTGGGTGCGCTCGGTGGCTGCAGCTAAAAAGGTTTCATCGCCGGTGTAGGGGGTGTAATTCCGTTGAATAAAGTCTCTGACATCGATGCAGCGCTGCCAGGATCCCGGCGCAAAATCGCTCAAAATTCTTTGACCGCCTGCGTTGGATCCCGTCCTTGGTTGCGCCTTCAATTCTGTAGGTGATACTACAGAACGCTGCACACTGGCAACCATAACCATCCTCCCGGCTGTTACGCCTGATAATCTATCGACAAGGCGAGGTGACACCTCGGCAGTTGCCCCACGCAGGCTTAAAAAAGAGCTGAAGAACTACCCAATCTCTGCAAGGCTTCCAGGGATCCTACGAAGGGCTTTTAGCAACTCTTCTGTTTCTTTTTTGGGCGTTCTAAATACACCTCGTCTAATCCAATTTTAGTTCCTTGCGCTCTGAGAATATTTTCGGTCACGTGGTTTTTTAATCTTATTTTTATCCTATTTTTTAACACTGTCTTAATGCCTTCTTAATGTTGTTTTACGCTTTTCTGTCGGCAAATGGCGGGCCTATGCTGAGGTAGGGCGGCCCAGGTCGCCTGATGCCGTGAGAACGTCAGGACACTCGACGTTCGCGTTAGCAGTGCCTTGCTCTATGAACCAGTCCACTCGAATCGTCCAAGGGATCCACCACCTGCACTTCTATCTTTGGGATCTGCCCCGTTGGCAGGAACACTTTTGTCAGGTTTGGGGCTTCCGGGTGGAAGGACAGCTCGGCAGCATCCTCTGTCTGCGTCAGGGATCCCTGCGCTTGCGCCTGTCTCAGCCTGCTCGCCCTGGGGATGAGGTAGATCGCTATTTACAGCAACATTCCCCTGGCGTGGTGGATGTGGCCTTAGCGGTGGGTGAGCAAGAGCTGTCGGGCTTGGCAGAGCTTCTGCAGAGGCGAGGAGCCCAAGTGGAGTGGATCCCGGCAGGAGAGGAAGGTTGCCCCACTCTGTGCCTGCGTACGCCCTATGGACTTCGGCATTCTTTGCTCCCTAGCTCAGGGATCCCCGATTCAGCCCCCGCCGAGGAGAACTTGTTTTCCCACTGGGATCATGTGGTGTTGAATGTGGAGCAGGGATCCCTGCAGGCAGCGGCAGATTGGTATGGGCAGGTGCTGGGTTGGCGGCCTCTGTACCGCTACAGCATCCGCACCGACAACTCCGGCCTAGAAAGTGTGGTGGTGGGAGATCCTGAAGCAGGGATCCAATTGGCCATTAACGAGCCCACCTGTGCCGCTTCCCAGATTCAAGAGTTTTTGGATGCCCATCGTGGCCCTGGCCTGCAACATGCGGCGTTGCACAGCCGGGATATCGTTGCCAGTGTGCACCGGCTGCGGCAGGGGGGCGTAAACTTTCTGCACGTACCGCCGGAGTACTACGCAAACCTGGCAAGGGAGCTGGCTTCGGGAACGATACTCCCTTCTGGTGGACTGCTCGCCATCTCCTGGCACGACCTTGTGGAGCAGCAGCTCCTTTTGGATGCCACCTTGCCTGCCTCTGATTCCCCACACCCCCCCCTGTTGTTGCAAACCTTCACTCAGCCTCTGTTTGGTCGGCCCACGTTTTTTTTCGAGGTCATCCAACGATTGGGTGGAGCCACAGGCTTCGGCGAAGCCAATTTTCAAGCCCTGTTTGAAGCTCTAGAACGCCAACAGCGACAACGGCAACAGGCGCCGGTCTGCTAACACCTTGTCAACACTCCAGGGATCCAGGGGGGCACTGGGGGAATGTCTCCAGCTCAATCAGTAGGATTGCCTCTCGGCTTTCAACCGACCATTTGGGTACGTGAAAGGCGGTCAACTCAAGACAATTGGGCAGCAACGGCTTTCAGCAAGCATTTTTGGTCAACGGGCTTCGTCAAATAGGCATCAGAGCCAAAGCATAGCCCCTGTTCAATCTCTTCCGGAGAGATTTTCGAGGAGAGAAAGACAAAAGGGATGTGAGCCGTGGACTGATCCCATCTCAGAGCATCCAGCACCCCATAGCCGTTCAGCTTGGGCATCACCACATCGCACAACACCAAGTCCGGCATCAGCGTGCGCACCATCCGCAAGCCCTCCTCTCCATCGGTGGCCGCCACCGTGTCGTACCCCGCTCTCTGCAACACCTTCTGGAGATAGGTGCGGATGGAGGGTTCGTCTTCAATCACCAAGATGCGTTTGGACATAACTTTGTAAAAAAGCAGGCAAACACCTCTCCTAACCTGTTGGGCTGGCTATCGGCTTCCCGAAACAACCGAGATCCGAGTTGATGCGGGAACAAACAGAGAAGTTATAAAGGCAGCATAGAGAAACCCCGGGGGAAAAAAACTCCGCCAAATCGCTCATTCTGGGATCCCACGGCTCTGCAAAAATCCTGATAGAGGGCGGAACAACTTTCCTCATCCGCAGATTTGCGGTTATACCAGGTAGCCTAAACTCCCCTCTTCCTTTGGGAGAGGAGCCGGGGGTGAGGGTTTGATCCCTCTAGGAAAGGAGCCGGGGTGAGGGCAGCCTATTCTGAGGTCAGTTGTCGCTCCATCAGACGGGTGAGGGCAGCGGTGGGGGTGGTCTGCCCTTGCAGCAATCGGTGAACCTCTTGAGTAATGGGCACGGGGATCCCGTGTTGGGCGGCAATTTTTACAACGACCGGAGCCGTGTAAACGCCCTCGGCAGTACCCTCCATTTCGACCAAAATCTGCGACAAAGGCTTTCCCTGGCCCAGCCCGTAGCCCACCCGGTAGTTGCGACTGAGGGAACTGTGACAGGTGGCCAGCAGATCCCCCAACCCCGACAGGCCGTTGAAGGTTTCTGCCCGTGCTCCCAGCTTGGATCCCACCCGAATCATCTCTGCCAGGCCGCGGGTAACCAGAGCCGCACGAGCATTGGCCCCCAGTTGCAAGCCATCACACACACCAACAGCGATGGCGATGACATTTTTCAGGGTGCCGCCCAGCTCCACCCCCAACGGGTCATTGCTGGTGTAGAGGCGGAACCGCTCCGAAGAAAGGGCATACTGCACCTGCACAGCGGCCCAGGGATCCCGGCTGGCCACCACTGCTGCTGCCGGCAAGCCTTGACGGATCTCCGCTGAAAGGTTAGGCCCCGAAAGCACCACCAGAGGCTGTTCCGGGAAGGTGGCCCCCCAGATTTGGGTAGGGGTCAGAAGCTGCAGCGGATCCAACCCTTTGGTGGCCGAGACCAAAATGGCCTGCGGTGGGATCCCCACCTGGCGCACCGCTTCCACCACAGGGCGTACCCCCGCCATAGAGACGGCTGAGATGAGGATTTGGGATCCCTGGAGCACCTCTGCCAAATCCAGGCCCTTGCGGCGGTCCCAAACCCGCACCCGGTGCCCTTGCCCCTGAGCCAGCATTGCCAGGGTACTTCCCCAAGCCCCGGCTCCCAAAATAGCAACACTTTGAGGAGATGTTGGGCTGTGGCCTTCTGCGTTAGTGTTCATCCGACCTTTCCACCCGCAGACTTCTTTTAAGCTTTCCTCGTGAGATCCCTCTTAAAAAACCTGCACCGGCGAAGGGAAGGCCGGAGGTTAGCTAGACCGCCAAGAAGCCCTGCACTCTTTCGCTTTGGCGGCGCGGTTCCCGTCAGGGTGCCGTAGGCATAGCGCTTTGCGTCAGCATGAGTGCGGGAGTATGTCACTATGGGTGGATACCAAATCATGGGTTAGCTCGAGAGCAGACGACATGGCAGAAGCAGGGATCCCCCGCCTTCCTCCTGAGGTAGCCGCCAAGATGGGAACCTGGCAGCACGGCTATGCCCTTACCAATGGCATTCAACTGCACTATGTCACCCAAGGGGAAGGGGAGCTGGCGATCTTGTTGCACGGTTTCCCGGAGTTTTGGTACTCCTGGCGGCATCAGATTCCGGTGTTGGCGCAGCGGTTTCGCGTGGTGGCACCCGATATGCGCGGCTACAACGATTCCGACAAACCGGATCACGGCTATGACCTAGATACCCTTACCGAGGATATCCGCGGCTTGCTGAGCCACTTTGGGGCTGAGAGGGCGGTGGTCGTAGCCCACGATTGGGGGGGAGCCATTGCCTGGCATTGGGCGCAATTTTTTCCTGAGGAGATTCGCAAGCTGGCCGTCCTCAATTCTCCCCATCCGGCCTGCTTCCGACGGGAGTTCTTGAGCAACTTGGATCAACTGCGCCGCAGTTGGTACCTGTTCTTTTTTCAGTTGCCTTGGCTGCCAGAGTGGGTGCTGCAATGGGACTTGGGAGATTGGGTGCGCCGCATTTTCCAAGAAACTTCGGTGCGCAAAAGCGCCTTCACCCGCCACGACCTCAAGCTCTACCAAGAGGCCCTCTCCAAACCCAAGGTTCTCACCTCTGCCCTCAACTACTACCGCCAGCTTTTTAACCTGCCCACTTTGCAGAACCTGTTTTTGCAGCCCATGCGGCAAATCCTCGCCCCTACCCTGCTGATTTGGGGAGAAGAAGACTTTGCCCTTAGCCGTGAGCTAACCGAGGGGATGGATCCCTTTTTCCCCAACGGCCTGCGCAAGGAGTACATCCCTGAATGTGGCCACTGGGCGCAGCAGGAAGCGCCGCAAACTGTAAATCGGCTGCTGATGGAGTTTCTCTAGTGGGCCGGGCTTGGGATCCGCCCTTTACCATCTCCGAGAGTTCACCCTAGAATAATCCACTGAGTTTATGGGAGAACCGGCATGGCCCTGGAGTATCCATCCCATCTGCGCTACGTGGACACCCACGAGTACATTCATGTCGAGGATGATATTGCGGTGATTGGGATCACAGCCTATGCCGTTGATCAATTGGGGGATATCGTTTTTGTGGGCTTGCCCGAAGAAGGGACAGAGATTGAAAAAGGGGAAAGCTTCGGCTCGGTAGAATCGGTCAAAGCGGTCGAAGATCTCTATGCCCCTCTTTCTGGAGAGGTGGTGGCCGTGAATACAGCGGTGGTGGAGAGCCCCGAAAGCCTTGCTGACGATCCCTATGGCGATGGCTGGCTGATTAAGGTGCGCATTGCCAACCCCGAAGACCTGGAAGACACCATGAGTGCCGAAGCCTATGCCAGCTTGGTAGAGGGATCCTAAACCCCAACAGGTAGCCTCGAGCTACAGGAAAGTCTCTCGGTTACCACCCTCAGCTTTGGCCCGGTAGAGAGCCTTGTCGGCGGCAGCCAGCAGAGTTTGTGGGTCGGTTCCTTCTCCCAGCTCCAGCAGAGAGGCGATGCCCACGCTGCAGCTCAGGGAGATGATCTCCGCTTCCAACTGCACCGACAGGGACTGGACGGCCTGCCGCAAGCGTTCTGTCAGCCCTGAGATTTGCGGGTTCGGGATCCCGCGCACCAGTAGGGCAAACTCATCGCCCCCCAAGCGGGCCACCAGATCATCTTGGCGAACGTGAGCTTGCAGTCGCCGCGCCACCTGGATCAAGGCTTGATCCCCAACCCAGTGCCCCCAGCGGTCGTTGATTTGCTTAAACCCATCCAAATCCAGGTAGAGCACGTGGAGAGGAATTTGATGGCGAAGGGCAAAGGGGATCTCCAGCTCCAGTTGCTTCAGGAAAAAACGTCGGTTATACAGACCGGTTAGCGGGTCATAGAGGGCGGCAGTAGCCATTTGCAAAAAGAAGGCTTCTTCTGCCGCATTGTAGTAGGCAAACTTGAGGGTGCTGGCCCCCACTTGAATGTGATCTCCATCCTTCAGGAAAACGCGGCTGACGCGCTCGCCGTTAACATATGTGCCGTTGAGGCTCCCCAGGTCGGTGAGGACATAGCCTTCATCTTCTCTCTCCAGCCGACAGTGCTGCCGGGAGACGGCGTGATCCAAGAGCTGGATATCCGCGCGGTGGCTGCGCCCCAAAACCTTATCCCTTTCCAAGGGAAACGTCATGCCCACATTGGCACCGCTGAGCACCGTTAGAAAGGCCGCAGTTGGCTCGGCCTGGGATCCGCGCTCGTAGACTTCTGAGGGAATCTGAGTGGTTGGCTCCTCTGGCATCAGAGAGAGAGGGTCGAGGGGCATGGAGAGACCCAATGGGTTGTACAGGTTAGCAGTGAGCACTCGCTATATCCGTATTATGCCGGTTTTCCCAAGGGCGCATCTGGGTGAATGAGGGTTGTCTTGCCGGTTCTGATCTGTAAACCTGCGGAACTCCGGAGTTTATCATTTACTATCTCCTTTTTTCCCAATCTCCTAACTTCTGAAGAGTCGCCGAGGCGGCCTAGAATGGGTCTGGGATCCCTCAGAGGAGGAGTGGGGCATGATCAGGCCCAATTCTGCCCATCTGTTGACTCCGGATTTTCGCCTCAGCCTGTCGGTGTTGGCTTTGGCGGTGCCGCTGTTCTGGATTTCGTTTTGGGTGGGGCTGGGGGTGAGCCTGTTCGGCCTGTTTTTGATGGTGCAGACCTCTCTGATCGGGCTGGCCTTTACCAGAACGGCACTGCAGGTCTACAGCGGCTCCAAGCGCATCCGCGAGTTCCCTTACAGCGAGTGGCAGGATTGGCAAATTTTCTGGCCGCCGCTGCCGGTGTTGTTCTTTTTCCGAGAAACCAAAAGCATTCATTTTTTGCCGATGCTGTTTAACCCTGCCGAGCTGAAGATGTGTTTGGAAGAGCGGGTGGGCCATCTCCACGCCCAACATCGGTCTCAAGGATCCCCACCCACCGCTGGTCCGGGTAGCTCCCGCCGATGAGTGGCTCTGCCTTGTGGGTTTGGCAGCAGGTAGGGAGATGGCGCTGGCTAGAGTGTCAGCTTTTGGCGGGGTGGCCTCATGCTTTTGGCTCTCGCCAAGATCATCCCCATCCCCCGTCTCAGTTGGCCGCCCGGCTGCAACTGCCTCCTGAGCGGGCTGCTTGGGGCCATCAGGTGCATGGCTGCAACTGGGTTTGGGCAGATGGGATCACCGAAATCCTTGGACGGAAAGGAGAGCAGGACTGCTCTGCCGGTCAAGGGACTCCTACCCGTTCTCAAGCGGATGCGGTCATTGCCCGCCGCCAAGGAGATTCTGCCTGGGTCTGCACCGCTGACTGTGTGCCGATTTTGGTGGCCAGTCGAGAGTGGGTGGCAGCCATTCACGCCGGGTGGAGAGGCACTGCTGCGGGGATTCTGGCCAAGGTGCTGCAGGAGTTTCTCCAGGCAGGGATCCCTGCTGCTGGGATCCGTGTTGCCATTGGGCCTTCTATTTCGGGGTCGGTCTATCAGGTGTCAGAGGAGGTGGCGGAGCAGGTGCTGCAAAGCCTGCCTCCAGGGCTAGATGCCCGCGCTGCTCTCTTGCCCGATCCTCTGCCCGGTAAGGTTCGCCTGGATCTGCGCTGGGTCAACGGTGCCCAAGCCCAAGCCCAAGGGATCCCCCCTGAACACATTGCCATCAGCCCCCATTGCACCCTCAGCCAACCCCAAGATTTCTTTTCCTATCGCCGCGATGGATCCCTGAAGGATGAGCAGGGCCGCCATTGTGTGCAGTGGTCGGGAATTGGCCTGCGGTGGTAGGAAGACTTGACCTGGCTCTGCCCACGGGAAGAGGGTGGCTATAATTGCGCTCAAGACAGGGCTTCATTAAGCCTAACCAGCGGGGATCCCATGTTTCGCAGCGTCACCTTTTGTGGATTGTCTTGGATGGCTTTGTCCCTTGCACTTGCTTTGCCTGAAGGGGCCAATGCTCAAACCTCTCTAACCGGCATCAACCGTGACAGCGTACTGCAACTGAACCTTGGGTCGGGACGCAGCCTCCCTCGGGTACCTGTGGGCAGTTCGGGTTCTGAGGAGGGGCGGGATCCCGCTGCTCCCTCGGCACTGATGTGGGCTGAGTGGCATATTCGCGCCAATGTCTGTACCGGGAACCTCTCCACAGAAGAGTTGGCCGAGCTGTTTCCATTGGTGAATCAAGCTCTGGTGGATGCTGTTTGCCGGGGAGGAAGCTAAAGACTGCCCAGGCTGGCGGTAAGGTGAAAAAGGAGCCTCTAGGTCGCTGCTGCATGGATTTTGAGAAACTTTTGGAGGAATGGGCTGCAGCCTTCACTCAAGTGGCCGAAGAAAGTTTGGCCTCTTTGGAGACTGCCTTGATGGAGCTGGCAGAACATTTGGCTGCGCCTTTACAGGAAACCCTCAGGCAGTGGGAAGCCCTTTGGAATCTGGAAGAGGAAGTGGAGCCGGAGCCAGAGCCTTTTGAGGAAACCTTCAACTCTTCTGTGGGCGGATCGTTCACCACCAGCCGTTTCTTCGTCAGCCCGATAGGATTTGGGGGCGTGGTTGTTTACACTTACGTGGCTTCGCCGCCGGAATACATCGGGGATCCCACCTGCCGCTACAACGCCCATTCTCCAGAGCTGCGCTGTGCCGTCAATCCCTACGGCCCCTGTGATGGCTGTCCCCACTATGAGCCCCGGAATGAGCCCCGATGAAGGGTGACCGACTGATTGTTGCTCTGGATACTCCTTCTCAAGAGCAGGCTTTGGAGTGGGTAGACTCCTTGCCGCAGGTGCTGTGGTGGAAGGTGGGTCTGGAGCTGTTCACTGCTGCGGGTTCTTCCATCCTGCAGGCTCTCAAGGAAAGGGACAAGCGCATTTTTCTGGATTTGAAGCTGCACGATATTCCCCACACGGTGGGGAGGGCCACGGCGGTGGCCGTCGGCTATGGGGTAGATCTGCTCACCGTCCATGCCGCCGGTGGCAGTGCCATGTTGCGGGCAGCCGTGGCAGCTGCCCAGGGCAGTCCTTGTCGGCTGTTGGCGGTTACCCTCTTAACCAGCATCAGTCTCCAGCAGGTGCGACAGGAGTTGGGCATCGAGATGGATCCCGCCGACTATGTGTTGCATTTGGCCCGGCTGGCTCAAGCCCAAGGTTTTACTGGACTGGTTTGCTCTCCTCAGGAGGTCTCGCGGCTACGCCAAGCTTTGGGGCCGGAGGTTTTGCTGGTTACTCCCGGGATCCGTCTGAGCCAGGCCAAGACAGGGGATGAGGAGGAGGATCAACAGCGCATCTGCACGCCCGACGAAGCTCTGCGGGCAGGAGCCGATTACTTGGTGGTGGGCCGCCCCATCACCGCTTCTCCTGATCCTGTGGCCGCCTTGCGGCGCTTTCAAGCCGTGTGGGATGCTGCTGGGTGAGAGGGTGGGAAGAGGGTTTGGCCTGATGTGGTTCCGGTGGTGTTGGGATGCAACGATACCGTAGGCTTGTTCAGCGGATCCCTGAAAATAGGCCGGCTAGATCCAAAAGGGAGTGTTGGCTGGGAGTCGGTTTATCAGTGGTTTTGGGCCTGGTCAGCACTC
>DVDX01000088.1 GCA_015295985.1 Synechococcus sp. M44_DOE_062
GGGCCTACCTCTGACAATACCATTGGTCTCAGCCCTCTTTACCCGGAAGTTGATTTTCGGAAGAGTTCCCGGAAGACGGCTGGATCCCCTACCCCCGCATAGGCAAGCTCAAAAGGTAGAGCTTAGGATGGCTTAACCCATCTCCTCTTTTCAGCTCTCTCCACTGCACTGCCTATGAACTTGTCATCCATTGCCAAGCCACAGCAACTTCCTCTTCTGCTGATTGCCCTTCAGATAGCTCTGGGAGCGCCGGCGACAGCTCATCCGGTCACCAGTTCTGCAACGGACTCGACAGCGGCGGCCATTCAGCGAGTGACGGAAATTCATGGCGGAGCTGGGCCTTGGGCCGTGGTTGGCTATCGCATGGGGATGCGCGCTCTGGAGGAGCTGGGCTTGATGAGTCCAACTCCCCACACTTCTAGAAACCGTTTTCTGGTGGAGGTCATTCACGAGTCGCCGGCAGAGATCCCGTTCGTGTGTATTGTGGATGGGCTGCATGCTGCAACAGGAGCCAGTTTGGGCAAGTTGAACCTGAAGCTGGTGGAAGTTGGCTCTCTTGAAAAAATGCGCAGTGTGGTCATCCATCGAGAGACCGGCAAGCGGGTGGAGTTTCAAGTTTTGCCCGAGTTTATTGCCAAATACCAGAACTTGCCCCCAGAACAACTGGCGGCTGCAGGGCAGGAAGTGCTTCAACTGGCCGATGAGAAGCTTTTCCGCCTCACCATTAGCCCATAGCAGGGAATATCGCTGCGGGATCCCTTCGGCATTCCTGAGCCAATCAGCTCCAGACCCGAGCGGGTGGCCACCTCCACCAGATGCTCTCTTTCCAGAACTCTGAATCATGAGCTCGCCAGGTACCCCCTAAGGGATCCGGGCTTGAGCGAATGCCTCTTGAGGAATCACCTTCAGACCCGGCAAGAAATCATCTTGAATGGCCTGGGATCCCGTAAAGGTGCGCGGCGGGGCATCGGGATAGAAGACCGTGATGCTCTTGGCTTGGGGATCCACCACCCAAACCCTGGGGATCCCAGCTTCTAGATAATCGGTTGCCTTCTGAGCTATGGCTCCAAAACTCTGGCCAGGAGAAAGGATCTCAATCACCCATTCAGGAGCTACTGGACAAGGTTCGTCTTGGGTGAGCTGTTCTGGCCAGCGTTCAAAGGAAACATAGACTAAGTCAGGAACAGGAAGCCATTCTTTCCCTTGCCGTTGCAAAACAACCACTAGCTCTGTGTACACATCCCCCTTGCCCTGACACCACGCCTCCAGGATCCAAAGCAATCGTTTCTGCAGGGAGGCATGAAACCTTTGGGGCGACATGGGCGCATCTTTGGGAACGGCCTGTCCATCGACCAGCTCGTAGGTGATATCTCCCTCCGGCAAGGCCAGAAACTGTTCGGGAGTTAGTTTTTGACCTGAAATGAACAACTCCGGAGTCGATAGCATCACAGGATCCCCGTTGTTTAGGATGGCCGAGTCTCTGTCTAGGCTAGCTCTGGCACCCCCCACCTTCACCGTTTTGAAACAGTTGTCGAGCAGGGATCCAAATCCAGTGGCAAGATGGCTCCACTCAATTTTGGGGGTAGGGCCAGACAGTTGGGACATCTCACCTCAAGCAGGCATCCCCATCTTTCTGGCACCGACTGAGCAGAGGACGCCACTCTATCAGGAAAGCATGGGGGTAACAGCTATGACTCTCCTCTCCTTGTGGGAGAAAGTTGGAGGTGAGCACCAGAGGATTGCCTCAAACTGGCTGGGATAGCTGTTCGCCAACTGCCTCAGGAGCCTATGTAGAGCCATAGGGGTAAGCCCGAAGTGCTCACTTCAAACTGCAGACGGGCTAGCGCTTCTGCTGCTGGCAGAAACCGAGACCAACCTCTGCGCCGTGGGAGCAGGTCATAGAACTTCGCATCCGTCGGCAAACCCGCCAGCTCTGCCGCCCAAAGGCGGGCATCCTCTTCTGTGCCCAAGCGATCCACCACGCCCAAGTGGAGGGCTTGCTCTCCACTGAAAATGCGACCATCGGCAAAAGTTTTGACCACATTCAAACTTAACTTGCGGGCAGTAGCAACCGTCTGCACAAACTGGCCGTAGGTGATGTCAATCAGCTCTTGCAGGATGTTTCTCTCTTCTGGGGTCAGCTCGCGATCAAACGAGAGAATATCTTTGTAGGGGCCAGACTTAATCACCTTAAATGAAATCCCCACCTTATCCAGGAGGCGTTCGATATTGTTGCCTCGAATGATCACACCAATACTGCCGGTGATCGTTCCTGGGTTGGCGACAATTTTTTCGGCTCCCATGGCAATATAAACCCCCCCAGAGGCAGCAATGTTGCCAAAGCTGGCAACAATACGGGTGCCCTTTTTCTCCCGCAAACGCAAGAGGGCATTGTAGATTTCTTGGGAGTCGGCCACCGTCCCGCCTGGACTATCGATGCGCAGCACCACAGCAGGGATCTGGTTTTCTTCCACCTCTTTCAGAGCCTTGAGAACCCGCTCGCGAGTTTTGCCATCAATGGCTCCTGCCACCTCAATGCGACCGATTTGCCGGCGCAAACCACCCAAGAATAATCGCTTCAGCATGGAAAAGAACTGGATAGGGATAAGTGCGTATTCTGTATCATGAATGGCGGCTCATGGCTTGGTCAACCAGTTGCCTAGGTGTTGCCGTACACCGGGATCACCGCCCCCCGCAGATCCCGTGCCGCTTCTGAGACCAAAAAGGCAATCACCTGCCCAATGGACTCTGGCTTTACCCACAGCTTGGCTTGCTCGGATCCCATGGCAGCACGGTTGGCCGGCGTGTCGATAATGCTGGGCAGGATGACGTTGGCTGTGATGTCTGTGCCTTGGGTTTCGGCGGCAATGGTGCGGGTCAGGGCCACCACCCCTGCTTTGGAAGCACAGTAGGCAGCCAATTGCGGGCCCGGCTCCACCGCTCCGCGGGATCCCACCGTTACAATCCGCCCATAGCCCTGTTGCCACATTCTGCGCAGGCTGTGCTTGCAGGCCAGGAACGTGGTGGTGAGGTTAAGGTCGAAATCGCGATACCAGTCCGCCAAGCTGTACTCGTGGGTGGGGCCCATGGCAAAGCCCCCCACCAGGTGGATCAGCCCATCCACGCGGGGGAGATCGGCAATGACACGAGCAACGGCTGCCTCATCTGTTAAATCCACTTGCACAAAGCGAACCCGATCCAGAGCATTGGCCGGCAGGCGCTCCCGCAAAATGGCAAGATCTTTCTCTTGGCGATAGGTCAAGGTCAGCTCTGCGCCGCTGGCCAGCACCACGGGAACCACCCCCAAACCCAGCCCGCCTGTGCCGCCGGTCAAGAGGATTTGCTTGCCTTGATTGCTTTGCATGGATGCACCTGCATTGGCGAAAGGGACCTAGAACAAAATTGGGAGGGGAGTGCAAAAAAACTCAGAGGATTTTGAGATCCATCCAACTGAGCTTCCCTCTTTCACCCTACCCTGGTTCCTGCTCCTCTTGAGAAACAACAGCCCCTTTGGGCGCTTTCTCCAGCAGCAGATCGCTCAAGGCTAGCCAGTGGGGCAGATCCAGCTCTTCGGCACGGGCATTGGGGCTAAGGCGGAGCTGAGCCAAAGCTGCTGCAACCGCTTCTCGCTCCACTAAGCTTCCCAGAGCATTGACGAGCTTCTTGCGGCGGGTGGAGAACCCCTGGCGGAGGAGTTGGTGAAACCAGCGGGGATCCCGAGCGGGGGTGGGGGCGGGGCGGGGGGTGAGGCGAATCACGGCAGATTCCACCTTGGGGGCGGGCTTGAAAGCGGTGGGGGGCACCCTGCAGATCAGCTCGCAATCGGCCAAGTAGCGCGTCCGCAGGCTGAGGGCACCATAGGCTTTGCTGCCGGGGCCTGCCTGAAGGCGCTCTGCCAGCTCTTTTTGCACCAGAAGGACAATGCGCTTGAACTGCAGAACCGGCTGGGCTGGGGATCCCAGGATCTTTTCCAAGATGGGGCCAGTCAGGTTGTAGGGGATATTGGCCACCAGCAGGCGGGGTTGAGGAGGCAGCGGCAGGCGGAGAAAATCGCCCTCTAGCAGGTGAAAATGGGGCTGGTCAGCAAACCGTTTTTGCAACAGCCGACACAGATCCCGGTCGATCTCCACCGCCACCACCTGGACACCCTGGGCCAACAATCGCCGCGTCAGTTGGCCGGTGCCGGGGCCGATCTCTAGCACCCAAGTGGGATCTGCATCTTTCTCAAGATTATTCAACTGGGCAGCCCGCACAATCGCCTCGTGAACAGCGGGATCCTTGAGCCAATGCTGACCAAACCGTTTACGAGGGTAGGGCATGGGCGAATGTTTGCGCAGCAACCGAGAGGTACCCAGAGCAGTTGAAGGAGAAATGGCCGGGTGGGTCATCGCCGGGCGGGGTTGGCAGCAGAAATCAAGGTGGGATCCGCATCCTCAGGTTTCTCCGGTTTAGCAGGGATTGCCTCTGGGTTCGGATCCCCGCTCAGGAGCGGCTTGCGGTAGAGGGGCACCGTAAAGGTGACGGTGGATCCCAGCCCTTCCCCCAAGCTGTAGAAATTGATTTCCCCTCCCATCGCCTCCACCAGGCGTTGGCTAATGGCCAGGCCCAGGCCGGTCCCCCCATATTGGCGGGTGGTGGAGCCGTCCACCTGCGTAAACGCCTGAAACAGCTTCTGCTGCTTTTCCAGCGATACCCCGATCCCTGTGTCGATGACGCGGATGCGGGCCAAACCCGGGTTGCCGGGCAGGATATCCGCTCGCACGGTTACCGAGCCTTTGGGGGTAAACTTGATGGCATTCCCCACCAAATTGAGCATCACCTGTAACAGACGTTGATAATCTCCCAAGAGCAAAATCTGATCTGCAGTGTTGGGCAAGTGAAAGCTCAGTTGTAGGCCCTTCTGGCTGGCCTGCAAGCTGGTCTTGGCCTCCACATCCTTGAACAAAGCTCGCAGGTCGCAGGGCTGGAACTCCAACTGCATTTTGCCCGCCTCGATCTTGGCAATATCCAGCACATCGTTGATCAGGGCCAACAGGTGCAGGGCAGAGCGATAGGCCTCCTGCAAGAAGTCCAGCTCCTCTTCGCGGTTTTCGGCCATCCCATCCAGCACCAGCTTGATAAAGCCGATGATCCCGTTGAGAGGGGTGCGCAGCTCGTGGGAGGTGTTGGCCAAGAATTGGCTTTTGAGCTGGTTGGCCGATTCTGCTTGGGCACGGGCCTGCTCCAGTTCCTTATTTTTCTGGCGCAGCGTCTGGTTGGCTAACTGCAAGCGGGTTGCCAGTTGGCGACTTTGATCCAGCAAAATGGCGTGGGCAATGGCTGCGCCCAGGTAGGTGGCAATGCTCTGGAGCACCTGAATATGGCTTGGCTGCCAAACAGGAACCCTGTTCGGATCCAGTACTTCCAGCCAGAGCAGGCTGTTGGCGTAGCCCTGGTAAGACATGGCAATGGCCAGATGTCGCCCTGCCTCCACCGGCTCTTCCTGTCTGAGGGCCTGTAGCAAATGGGGGTAATCGGCCAGCCGCAGGGTCTGGTTGAGGAGGGAGGGATCCCCAGGGTGGCGGCAGTATTCAGCATTAACCGTGAGGGAGTCCTGCCCCACCTCGTAGAGAGCCATCAGGCAGCGATCCACCCCAAACAGTTGCCCCAACTGCTCCACGGTCTGCTGGCACAGTTGCCGGATATCCAGGGAATGCCGGATGTTACGCACCAACTGCGTCGTGATCCCCTGTACCGGATCGGCCAGGACAGAATGGGGCTGGCTGTTGGGGCTGCTGGCTCCTCCAGCCAAGGCAAAAGGCGTAGCCCCTAGCAACTTGCCCACTGCTGCAACTGCTACCACCTCCCCGTCCATGTCTCGTACAGGGTTGAGAGCAAGATGCAAATGCAGCTTGTAGCGGGGCGAGAGCACCTGACATTCGTAGGAGAGGGGATCCCCGCTTGCAAACACCTGGTTGAGCTTGGCTTCGTACTCCCCAGCGTTGGCTACTTCCCAGATTTGCTGTCCACTCACGATGTGCTGAGGGTGGATGCCATATTTCTCGGCATCTTCCCAGTAAAAACTCCAGAAGCGCCTCTGGCGATCCTGTGTGTAGAACATTGGAGTGGGTCGGAGCACACCCATGGAGGATAAAGCCACCATTCGCCAACAGAGGTCAAAACTCAGGTTTTTCTGGAGGGAGCCGGGCTGGCGGGATCAGAAGCCGGGCGGGTTAGTGGAGCAGAGTCCTTGTTGAGCCGGGCGAAGATCATGCGGCCTGCTGAGGTTTGAATGGCGCTGGTCACGACCACAGAGCGGGTTTTGCCCACAGAGCGCTGCCCTTCTTCCACCACCACCATGGTGCCGTCCTCCAAGTAGCCTACCCCTTGGCCTGGCTCTTTGCCTTCGCGGGTAATCTTGATATCGAAGCTATCACCGGCAACATAGAGAGGCCGCAGCGCCTCGGCCAACTCATTCACATTCAGCACCTTGACCCCCTGCAGAGCCGCCACCTTCTTCAGGTTGTAATCGGTGGTGAGCAGCGTTCCCCCCACGGTTTGGGTGAGTCGCACCAGCTTTTCGTCCACAGTGCTCAGATCCGGATAGTTGGCTTCGTGAATGACGAAACGATCGGGGTAGGCTTCTCGTAGAGCCTGCAGCGTATCCAAACCTTTGCGGCCCCGCTCTCGTTTTTGGGCATCGGCCTTGTCGGCGATGGTTTGCAATTCCGTCAGCACAAAGCGAGGAACCACCAGGGTTCCTTCCAAAAAGCCGGTCTCGATCAACTGAGCCACTCGTCCATCGATGATGGAGCTGGTATCCAAAACCTTGGCACTGGCAGCCACCACATTGCCCTCCGCCCAGAGTGCTGCCTGTAGGGCGTAATTGGGATTAAACAGCCGCAGCAGCGAGGGGCCGTGGGTATCGGCCAGGCTGACCCCCAGGTAAGCAAAGGCCAAGCTGAAAAAGACCGAGGCCAGCGGCTCGAGAAATCTATTGAGTTGGGGGGGCAAGGGCAGCAAGTACACAGGAGCCATAGCCAGATTGGCGATCACCAAGCCGATCACCAACCCCACCGAGCGGCTGATCAACACGTCCGGCGGCAAGGAGCGCACATTGGCCTCAAAGCGACGGTAGCTCCAGCGCACCAGGGATCCCAGCGCCAACCCTGCCAGCACGCCAAAGCCGCTGGTGACGACACGGGCTCCTTCCACATTCGCCCCCTGAATGGCGGCAGGAGGGAGCAGATCCAGGCCGTAAAACCCGAGGCCAGCTCCCGCCAACATGAAGATCATGACCAGTAAAGCGTCTAGCATAAGAAAACAAAGAAAAAGAAGGCCCTGCTGAGTGGGTGATGCTGCTGGGAATAGGCAAATCTGCTTCCTATTCTAGTCGTCTGGAGTTGGAGGCATCCGGACAACCCAACCAGCCCTCTCCCAGGAAGGTTTAGACTATGCTGAAATCATAGCGATCCCCTGCTGGCTTGAGGAATCTGTGGGGAAATCGCTACAATCCAAAAACCTCAACGAGGCTGAAAGCAACCATGGCACAAGCACTGGAACTCAACACCGAGAACGTTGAGAAAGTCCTGGACGAGCTGCGTCCCTACCTGATGGCCGATGGGGGCAATGTGGAATTGGTGGAAATCGACGGCCCAGTGGTCAAGCTGCGCCTACAGGGGGCCTGTGGAGCCTGCCCCAGCTCAACCATGACTCTGAAGATGGGCATTGAGCGCAAGTTGCGGGAGAGCATTCCCGACATTTTGGAGGTGGAGCAGGTATTCTGAGAGGCCCTTCTTCTGCTGTGTTTCTTGTTAAGATTCCTTGA
>DVDX01000027.1 GCA_015295985.1 Synechococcus sp. M44_DOE_062
CTATGCCTACGGCACCCTGACGGGAACCGCAACGCTGACGCGAGGACGCGACGACACGAAGACGCGACCAACGTTTTAGGTGGGGGTACAGCGTTCTAGTTTGAATCGAAATGACCATAATTGCTGCCGGAAATGGCCGCAGCCTGCGATCCCCAAAGCCTGAGTTTCCGGCCAATTGAGATAGGCCACTTTGGTGAGGGATCCCGGCAAAATCAAGCCAGTAAGTCCTTGAGAATCTCATTGGAAAATAGCCAGCCATTGGGTGGGATCAGCCGCAGCCGACCCGCCTCACAACTGGCCCAGCCCTTCTCGAAATAGGGATCCAGCCTCTCCAAAGCTTGCTCGACCTTTGCGTGGCCAAAACGCTCTTGCAAATGGCCCAAATCCAGACCTTCCTGTAAACGCAACCCCAACATCAAAGTATCCATCCAAACTTCCTCTGGAGATGCTTTGGGAGGGAGGGGATGGACTCCAGCTTTCACCTGCTCAAAGTAGTGGTAAAGGGTTTTGGGCTGCTGAATGCGCCGTCCCCCCTCGTAGCCGACGGATCCCATACCAAAGCCGAAGTAAGGGCGATTTTCCCAATAAACCCGGTTGTGGCGGCAGGCATACCCAGCCTGGGCAAAATTGGAAATCTCATAGTGAATGTAGCCGGCTTGGGTGAGCAACTTGCGCGCCATCACGTACATTTCAACCGTGGTTTCCTCGGTGGGCAAAGGCGCATCTCCCGGTCGGTACATCCGGCCAAATCGGGTTCCTGGCTCAATCGTCAGATCATAGATGGAGACATGAGGAGGGTTAATTTCAAGAAGAGCTTGCAAAGAGTTGTGCCAATGCTCCAAGGTCTGGTAGGGCAGCCCAAAGATCAAATCCAGATTGAAATTATCGAGGCCCACCGCTTTGAGATCCGATACGGCTTCGTAGACTTCTTCTACTCCATGTAAGCGGCCACAAGCGGCCAGCAGCTCCGCTTGAAACGCTTGTACCCCTAAGCTGATGCGGTTAACCCCCAATGCCTGATAGCCCGCCAACTGATCTCGAGTCAGGGTGCCGGGATTGGCCTCTAGAGAAATCTCACAGTCAGGATGAAACGGGATCCTCGCTTTCAGCTTGTTCAAAATCCGCCCCAGTTGCTCCACCGTCAGCAGAGAAGGTGTGCCACCCCCGAAAAAAATGCTGGTCAACGGTCTGGGATCCCCGGCCAGATGGCGATAGCGGTAGGAGCTGCCGATCTCCCGGCAGAGCATTTGCACGTAAGTTTCTATCAACTCTCGGGTGCCTAAGCCCGTGGCAAAATCACAGTAGTGGCAGCGCTGCCGACAAAAAGGGATGTGCAGGTAAGCCGCTTCAGGCCAATCAACCTGGTCGCGGCAGCGTTGCGGAGCAGTATCGGTCGGAGTGGGATTGTGCAAAGCCGTTGCCACAGCCATGGGTCAGCTCAAACGGGATAGAACCACTATACTGATAGACTCCGAAACTCCTCACGAGGAGGGAGCCCATGGGAGCTGTGCGGCTGGCGGTGATTGACTATGATGCCGGAAACTTGCATTCGGCTTGCAAAGGCCTGGAGCGTGCCGGGGCGGAGGTGCATCTGGTAACAGAGCCGGTTGGGCTGGAGCGTTTCGACGGGATCATCCTGCCCGGAGACGGAGCTTTTGATCCGGCTATGCAGCAGTTGCGAGGGCGGGGCTTTGTGGATCCCATCCGGGAAGCAGTGCAGCGGCAACAGCCCTTCTTGGGCATTTGCATTGGTCTGCAGCTTTTGTTTGAGAGCAGCGAAGAGGGGGTGGAGCCGGGGCTGGGCATCGTACCCGGACGGGTGCAGCGCTTTCGGCCAGAGGCGGGCCTGCGCATCCCTCACATGGGCTGGAATCAACTGCAACTCACCCAAGCCCACTCTCCCCTCTGGGCAGGGATCCCCGATCAAACCTGGGCCTATTTCGTCCATTCCTACCACGGTGTGCCCAGGGATCCAAGCTGGGTGGCTGCTACGACCCAACACGGGAGCCAAACCTGTGTAGCCGCCATTGCCCGCAGTGCTTTGTTTGCCACCCAGTTTCACCCCGAAAAGTCCGGCCCCTATGGCTTGAAGATGCTGCGCAACTTTGTCGAGTTTGTTGCCCGTTGCTCCCCCTTGTCTGCTCCCAGAGCTTAGTGCCCCATGAACTACTGGCTGATGAAATCTGAGCCCAGCGTCTACAGCATCTGGGATTTGCAGCGGGAGGGCCAAACCCTTTGGGATGGCGTGCGCAACTACCAAGCCCGCAACTATCTGAAGACAATGCAGCCTGGGGATCGCGCCTTTTTCTACCATTCCAATGCCGAGCCACCCGGAATTGCCGGTTTGATGGAGATCTTGGAAACCCACGTGGTGGATCCCAGCCAATTCGACCCTGCCAGCCCCTACTATGATCCCAAATCCACCCGCGAGGATCCCCGCTGGCATACGGTGCGAGTGCGGTTTGTTGCGGCCTTTGGACGATTGATTCCTTTGGCCGAATTGCGAAACACCTTCACCCCAGAGGAGCTGGAAGTGGTGCGACGGGGCACGCGACTGTCGGTCATGCCGGTTGCCGAAGCGGTGGCGAAACGATTGCTGGCGCTGGCAGAGGCTTCCACCCAGCTTTTTCTATGATGGGCGTGATAGACTGAGGCGCTTGGCATTGCTATTGGTTGCCGACATTTTCTTAGAAGTGTTCTCATCAGCCATTGTGCAGGGCTGTTCGCTATGCTACCAAACAGCTTTAGGGAATCTATCTATGGAAGCAACTGAGCTGCTTAGTCGGTACACAGCCGGAGAGCGAGATTTCCGTGGCCTCAACCTCTCCGGAGTTAACTTGGCAGGGGCTAGCCTCGTCGGTATTGATCTCAGCCAAGCTTGCCTGAGCGGAGCCAACTGTAGCCGCTGCAACCTTAGGGACGCTGACTTCAGCCGGGCCGACCTTTTGGCTGCCTATTTCAGCTCTGCCAACTTGAGTGGAGCCAATCTGAGCGAGGTTAATCTCTACGCTGGCAACTTCAGCAAAGCCGATCTGCGCGGCGCCAATCTCAGCGGGGCATTCATGCGGGGATCCAACCTGAGCGGGGCTAACTTGAGCGGGGCCAACTTGAGGGGGGCGAATCTGCAAGAGGCCAATCTGAGCGGGGCAAACCTGATTTGGGCCAAACTCTCTATGGCTGACTTGAGTAGGGCCAAGTTGCGCGGGGCAGATCTGATGGAAGCAGAACTCGTCGAGGTGAGTTTGCGGGAGGCCAATCTCTGGGAGGCAGTTTTGATTCGAGCGGATTTGACAAAGGCCAACTTAGAGGGGGGTCGCCTCAGTGGTGCGATAATGGAGCAGGCACGGCTAGAGGGATCCAACCTGCAAGATGCCAAGCTGTGGGGTGCGAAACTACGAGCCTGCCGGCTCGCCAATGCTAACCTACGCGGGGCCAGCCTGAGTGGTGCTAACCTCTGGAATGCTAACCTTAGCAGTTGCAACCTCACCTTTGCCGATATCCGCGAGGCGGATCTGACAGGATCCGTGCTGAGGAGGGCCAACCTGAGTGGGGCCAACTTGCGTGGCGCTGAGTTGAGCGGGGCGGATCTGATAGAAGCAGATTTGCGGGGAGCCAATCTATCGCTGGCTAGCCTGAAGGGTGCTCTTCTGGAAGGAGCAATCTACAGCACCAGTACCCGCTTTCCTACCGATTTCAACCCAAAGTTCGAGGGAATGAGGCTGTTTGGCGCTGACCCAGGCTTATCTCTCTGAGCTAACAAGATAGCTGAGGTTTCTTAGCGAAGCCCTGGGAGAGAACAGCGGAAGACCCCACTTCTATGTCTGCTTAAGATAGGAAGATAGGATCGGCGAAAGGCAAGCAGACCAAAGCAACGCTATGGTAGCCCTCCAGGATGCCTACGCCCGCTGGAACCGAGCGATTCTGGAATGGACAATTCAAGGAATACCCTACGACACACCAGTTTACCTCAGCGTGGATGAGGAAGTCATATCAAGCCTGGGCCTAGGCACAGTCGAAGACTTCTGCCAGGCAGTGCGATCTCAAGTAGTGGTTGACAGTCGAGTCAAGCTATCAACCCTGCAAAGCCAAGACCTTTCCGAACCCGCGGGGGTGGCATTCTTGGCATTGATGGTGCTAGCCGCCAACGACATGATGAGGGGTGACGAGCTGGATGTCAAAGATTTTTTCACCCACTTTTGCCGGCGGCTAGGAGTGCCTGGTGATTCCCGTCCTCTAGGGATGAAAGCTGAGGAAGAAAGCCTGTGGCAGGAGTGGAATCAGTGGTTAGAACGGAAGGGATGGGTTGCTACTGCCAGACCAGGGAAAGGCTCCCACAGGCTTATAGACTACCCTATCTCTCAGACGTTGCTGCGGAAAGCGGATATCCAGAAACTGGGTCAGATATTTTGTGAAAGAGGGTGGACTGCGGCCCGCAGTGAAACTCGGTTGCTGGTGGATTTGGCGAGCGAACGGAACCTAAACCAACATTTGGAAAGGCTGCTGGACGATCGCCAGCGCCATAAAGTGCTGGGTGCTGAAATTCTAGCTGTCCATCAAGAGTGGTTAGATTCGGGGTGCCCAGAACCGCAACGATTCAACAGAGTATGCCGGCCTCCTACTCAATTGAGTGCAGGATTGTACCGTACCGAAGATCGGTGGGGAACCCCAGAATACTACATCTACCCCAAAATGCCGCGTCATTGGGCAATCAGCGAGGTGACGGTAGAAAACTTAGGTAGCCTGCGTTCCGAGCGAGCAGGCTGGTTTTACCCCGTTGGCGCACCGCTCTCTGCTAGCGACATAACAGCGGGGAGATCGTGGCTTATTCAGGGTCATGCCCACTTGCAGCAACTTCGATTGCCCTCTCGAGACTTTTGGGTGTTGGTACCCGACCCTGACCATCCAGAGTCTAGTGCACTCGCCAGTTGGGGAGCGCCCAAACTTGGCAGTCACTTCACTGTATTGTTTCGGGAAGCGCTATGGTCAGATTTGCAGCGGCTGCAGGAAGAAAACCTACTGCAATGGTCGGGCAGTCGCCAGCCCGCCTTTGAAGAGACCTCCGACTGGTGGGAAATCCGAGAGTGTCAGGTTCTGGCACCGGTATGGGACGCCTTGTTTTTGGAACATCCCGAATTGAAAGAAGCCTTGCAACCGTGTAATCGTCTGCGTATTACCCTGAGTGGGGGGCTGCGGGTACCGCAAGGACGAGGTTGGCTGGTGGGTCACTTGCCACGCGTGACTGTGTACGGGTTCCGGCCCACGGTAGCGGTGACCCTGACTGAAGTGCGCACTGGCAGTACATACCTTCAAGAAGACCATCGCTCTGCCAACCAGCCTTGGGACTTGCCCGCAACCTTACTCCCCGGTACTTATCAAATTCAAGTTCGGAGCGGAACCGCTTACGAGGAATGTTTCTTAAGAATTCTGAATTGGAATGATCTGTCACTGGCTTCCCTAGTAGAGGCATAATTCTATGTTGACCGTAAATGAGCGCGTGTCCTCTCCAGCAAAGCAAATTTACTGGGGCTTTCGCACCTCTAGATATAAGCCGCAAAAGTTGCTAGAGTATCTACAAAAAGGAGTCGCTCGAGCAAATTTGGCAGATGTCGTATCTCATGTCCGAATTGAGAAGGGCATTAGGGAAAAGGGCGAGTACTACTTTTAGTTAAGCATTAATACAGCCGCGCGCCTTAGTTGGGAATCCGAACTTAAGAAATTCCTTTCAACAATAATCGGTATCAAAAAAGAAAAGAAAGACTTTTGCTGGGAACAAATTCGATATATGGTGGGTATTGCCTACGATTTAGAGCAAGATACTCAACCCATGAAGTATTTCCCAGTCATACGTCCACCTGCAGTCAACCCACTTAGTTTGGAAACACCTATAGCTGAGTCGCCAGAAAGCGATCGCTCCCAGGTGTGTGAACAATTGTTGTGGTGGCTATCGGCAGCCGGCTCCGGTTCTTGGGAAACCTTTCAAGCCGTATGCAATCGCCTAGAGATACCCCAACCGCGTCGGCTGTTACGTCGGCTGCAATTGTTGGGGCACCTCACGGTCTGTGCCGATGGCAAACGCTGGCAGATGCAGCCACCTTCCTTACAGCTGGTGAGCGAAAATCGCTATGTGCTGTACGGTCAGCGGAACGCCAGCCTGCGAGAGTCTTTGCAGCAGTTCGGTCGTCTTGCAGAGATCCCCCAACCTGGAAGGGATGCACCACCCTGCTGGCAGTTCAAGCCGCAAGCTGATGTTGCCACCGCAATCGCCAAGTTGCGAACCAGCTACCCTGCCCTGGCCATCCGTCCGGTCGAGCCCCCTCCGCGGTGGGAGGATTGGGTAGCTACGCTGGACACTATCGATTGGGTGCCGCTCCACCGCTATCGGCTGAAGCGCTATGATGGGAGCGCCTTCGCAGACGTGCGAACCGCTGAGGAAACGGGTTTCTACGAGCTGCACGAGGAGGGATCCCAGCGGCAACATGCCTTGTTTTACGACCGCGAGCAGAACACTTGGTACAGCGGCGAATGGTACGGCTTGCGTTTTTTGGCTTTGACCCATCTGTCTCCCAAAAACTTGTCAGTTAGGTACGCTCGAAATCATCAAGAGCTGTCGATTTCCATCAGCCAACGCTGGCCACTGGCGTACGAACGCTATTTGGTTATGCAATCAGGTTGTCTACCTTGCTACAATCCCAACACTCAGGAACTGATCTATCAAAGTATCGGGCCGACTGTGCAGCAAGCGATTAACAAGCGACTGCCGCTATTCAGCTTAGAGGAATAGGAAGTCTGTAGCTCAAAGTCATACGGAGTGCTAAGGAAAAACTATGCACGATCTCGTGGGTACTTATCAGCGATTAGATCGGGTTTATCAGCTTTACATCAAGAGTGCTTTTCCCCTGCGGTACCCTGCTCTCAGTGCCGAGCGTGATGCCTGTTGCAGTACGATCCCAATCATCCCCTGCTGAGCGTTCCTCCCTTGCTGGAGCCAACACCGGTCTATCCTTCCTCTGGTAAAACTCTTGAGGCTGCCGCAAAAGATTTGCCCGCTGGTTATGAAGATTTGGCACACCTTGGCCATTCCCTATTCCCGAATTTCCCGCTCTACGAGCACCAATGGCAGAGTTTGAAAGCAGCCATCGTTGACCAAAAAGATATTGTAGTAACAACAGGCACCGGTTCGGGCAAAACCGAATGTTTTTTGCTGCCAATGCTGGCTTACCTTGCCCGAGAATCCCGCACCTGGGAGCCAATGTCTGAGAGCGGGGGTACGTTCTGGTGGCAGCAGGAAGACGATCCCAAGTGGGTGCCGCAGCGCCAAGGCCAAAAGAGACCGGCGGCGATACGGGCGCTGATTCTCTATCCCCTAAATGCTTTGGTGGAGGATCAATTGCGCCGCTTGCGCAAAGTGTTAGATAGCCCGGAAACCCATGAATGGCTTGATCGCGAGCGCGGCGGCAATCGCATCACCTTTGGTCGCTACACAGGACAAACGCCTCTCCCTGGCTATCGCACCCGCGACAAGATGAAAGAATTAGCCCAGCAATTGCGGGATCTGCAGGCACAGCAGGAAAAAGTTACTTCTCAGATCGAGAATCCGGATTTAGCGTTTTATTTCCCTCGCCTGGATGGGGGAGAAATGCGATCGCGCTGGGACATGCAAGAATATCCCCCTGACATCTTGATTACCAACTATTCCAT
>DVDX01000048.1 GCA_015295985.1 Synechococcus sp. M44_DOE_062
GTTTCCGTCCCCTTGCGGGGAAAAGGTAGGGATCAACCCTACCCCCGGAAAAGCCCGAATCTATGCGGTTTTCAAGGTACGTTCGCGAGGGAGTACGGAGATCGCTCGACACAGATATTACTCGCAGCCAAGCGCAAGCGGGGAAATTGAGCTTGCTACAGCCATTATGTCATGTTTTTGGGCTAATCGGGGCAAAAGATCTAAAGTTTCCCTTAAAATCTTGCGCCGGCGGAATCAGGCTGGTGATGGCTCGCCCCGACAGATCGCGCACAAAACTTTACAATTTCGGCCAAACCGGATCCCTTGTCTTCCCGTGGGGGATCCCGGCTGTGAGCTGCATCTGAAGTTCCAGAAGGCCACGCAGGATCAGAACAAAGGCTCTTGGGGGTTTTGTTTCGCTTTTTCCATCTTCCCATTCGGCAACAATCTCTTCATCAAGTGGTGAAGTTTTGCCAAAAGTGAGCCAGGATTGGGGTAGGGCTCCACAGGCATCTTTTCCCTCACCCTTAGCTCTCTTTCAATTTCAATGAAAGAGGTAGGGTTAAGCCATCCTCGCAGTATATAGCAACTGTTTTCTGCCCCGCCGACAAAGGGAAAAGGCAGGCAGGGATCCATAAGCCCATAGAGCAAACAGTTTTGGTGCTATCGAGCAATAATTCCACAGCGCAGCAGTTGTAGCAGAGTCCAGATCTGAGCGGCTCATCGTTCCTGGAGGTTGTATGCCGGTGATCAACCGATTCTCATCCTTTCGGTGGAGATATCTTTCTCGCTCTCCAGCCGGGATCCCAGAGTCCCCCGACGCTGCGGATCCCTTTGCTTCCCAACGGGAGCAGATGGTCAAGAAACAGCTCATCAAACGAGGGATCCGAGATCCACGGGTACTGGAAGCCATGGGAAAAGTGCCGCGCCACCTTTTTGTTCCCCCTGACCTGCGGGATCGGGCCTACAGGGATTGCCCTCTGCCCATCGGCTATGGCCAGACCATTTCTCAGCCCTACATCGTTGCTTTTATGACAGAAGCTGCCCATCTTACGCCCGAATCGGTGGTGTTGGAAATTGGCACCGGCTCCGGCTATCAGGCGGCTGTTTTGGCAGAGCTGGCCCGGCAAGTGTATAGCCTAGAGCGTCTGCCCCCATTGGCTGCTCAAGCTCAACAAACCCTCGCTGCCCTGGGCTATGGCAATGTGGAAGTGCGTCAGGGGGATGGTTACCAAGGTTGGCCGGAGCATGCTCCCTACGATGCCATTCTGGTGACGGCAGCGCCCCCAACTGTGCCGACAGTGCTGCTGGAGCAACTGGCGGTGGGGGGCACCTTGGTGGTGCCGGTGGGAGAAACGGGCGCCCAGGGATCCCAGTCTCTGCTCATCCTCTGCAAAACAGCGCAAGGATGGGTTCAAAAAGGGGCTTTTCCGGTGCAGTTTGTGCCCATGGTCTAGGGTTTTGCCCCCTCTGCTGCTGCCAAAAGGTGGGCGCGAATTTGCAAAGCCAATTGCGGGCGGTCGGTGATCAACCCTTGGACAACAGGATTTTGTCCTGCTGAGGCGGTAGAGGGCTGCAAACACAACTTCATCACTTCAGGATCGTTCACCGTCCAGACGTAGAGGGGGATCCCAGCCTGTTCAGCTTCGGCCAAGAACTGGGAGTTCACCCAACTGTAGTGGGGGGCCAGAAAATCCCCTCCCAACTCCCGGCAACGGGCAAATAGGGATCCCTGGGCTTGCGGCAACTCCTCAGACTTTTCCTCAATCAACAAGCCCACCTTGGGGCCAGAATCCAAGGTTGGGAGTTGCCAGGACAAAAGCGTTTTAACCCGCTGCACCACCTCAGGCCAAAAGGAGGTGATCACCCATTCTTCCGGGGTCAAAATATTGCCAACGAGGGCAAGAACCTGCTCTTCATAGCCTGCTTCTTTCAGCTCAATGTCGAGAGCAATCTTGCCCTTAAGGTACAACAGAGCCTCTTCAAGGGTGGGGATGGTGGGCTTGCGGGCCCGAATCTCAGCCCAGGTTAGCGCAGCCAAAGGCTGTCCATCCAAATCGGCATCGTGAACAACGAGTGGGATCCCGTCTTGGCTACGGCGCACATCCAGCTCAATTTGGTCGGCCCCAATTTCAACAGCGGCAGCAAAAGCGGCCAGGGTATTTTCTTCGGCGTGGGTGTGATCCCCACGGTGGGCGACGATCTGGGTGCAGGGGATCATGCTCGGTACCTTTGAAGCGGGGTTGGGCGCTAGGCTGCGCAGCTCCATAATGACTGGCCCTCGGTGACGTAGGAAGGGATCCCGGCAACTGGGAGGAAGCGATAAGCTAAGAGAGTGGATTGGGTCTCTGAAGTCATGGACGCCGCCGAAATTGCCGCCTTGAAAGAGCGCATTAAGCTGATCCGCGAACGCCGGCCAGCAGTAGCCAAGCTGTTGGAAAAGCCAGACTTGGGTAGCTTGCGCGTGGATGTCAACCAAGCGCTGGAGGAGATCGACGAGTTGCTCTACGAGTTCGAGCAGACTTTTGGCCCGGAAAGCTAGAGGGCTAGCTACCGATAAGCTGTTGCAACTGGGCCAGAACCTCAGCACTGTGGCGGCTGGGGTTTACAATTGGGTCGATTTCCCGCAGAATCCCCTCTGGATCAATCAAGAACGTATTGCGCAGGGCAACATCGCCCATCCAGGAGCCGTAAGCACGACTGACCGTGCCATCGGGATCCGACAGCAAAGGAAACTGCAGACCCTCCGCTGAGCAAAAGCGCTTGTGAGAGTCCACCGAGTCGGCGCTCACGCCCACAACCTGTGCCCCTATTGCCCGGAACTTGGGCAAATCTTGCTGAAAGCGGCGAGCCTCAATCGTACAGCCGGAAGTGAAGTCGCGGGGGTAGAAATACAACACCACCCACTCCCCACGAAAATCTGCCAGTCGCCGTATTTGCCCGGTTTGATCTGGCAGCGCGAACTCCGGCGCAGGAGAACCTATCGGCGGGAGAGGGGTAGTCCCCCACTGAGCCCAGGCAGGCTGAGCCATCCCAAGGCCCACAAGCAGGCCCACAATCAATCCCATGAGGTTCAACCAGCGCCAAACTCTGCCCATTCCCCTCACTGCTCCTCCAAGACCTCTCTAAAGCCCAACTTCTAGTTTACATAACTTCATAAGAAGCTGAGTCCAGGGCTTCACCTCACCGCCATGAAGCAAGCCAGCGGGGTGGGAACCTGCCAGCGCAATGTTGCCGATGGGCCGATTCAAGGTAGCCACTTGCAGAGCAGAAGCTGCGGAGGGATCCCCAGCCATCGCCAGAGTTGAGCGGTGCGTTCGATGGGGGTATAGCGCAGTTGGGCGTACAGTCGCCGCGCAGGGAGATTGTCTTCCAACACGTGCAGATGCAAGCGGCGGTAGCCCCACCCCTGCACCACCCCTTCGGCACTGAGCAAAAGCAGACGAGCAATTCCTCTCCGCCGCCAGCCGGGCAGTACCGCCAAGTTGGAAAGGTAGGGATACTTCCCATGGGCCATGACCCGCAAAGAGATCTCGGCAGTGCCCACCACCTCGGATCCCACTGCAGCCGCCAGACAGCAATAGTAGGGATCCCTTGTGGCTAGCCTGAGGCGCAAATCTTCGCGAATACCCAGCTTGCAAATCGGGTAGATCCAGCGTTGCAGACCTGAGGGCGGATAAAAAACCTGCGCCAGAACTTCGGCCAAGGGATCCAGATCCTCCGATGTAGCCGGGTAAACCACAGGGGCAGGCAACACAGGTTGAGAGGGGGCAGCCGCAGGCATCCCCTTTATTTTCCCAAACAACTTGCCAACAACAAAACAATAAGTGGCAACCCCTAAACGGAGCCGCCACTGAACCGGTAGGACTTGGCCACAGGGAGGAAAACCACCCACGCCGCTGCGGACTAACCGCACCCAAGATTCACCAAAGCTTATTCAAAAGCTTATTCAGTTGTCTTAACCTGTAGCTGATTCAACCGCTCCCACTACTGGGCTTAATAACTTGGTCAGCAAACAACACCCTAACGAACTCAATGGGCCAGCGCCAGTGGTCGCTCTGACACCAAAATCTGAATCTGAGGTTTACGATGAGATCTCCAGATCGCTAACGTGGCAGGCTGAGCCGTTGATGCGATAGATATCATCCGTGATGGGCTGGTAACCCACTTCCACCAGATCGGACTTGGCAGGAGCGAATATGCGGACAACTGCTCTAGCAATCTTCGAGAGAAAGGCAAACATAGCAACCTCCTAAAAGCGAGAGTGAAACTATGAACCGAGAGGAGAGAACCTCAAATTGCTAAAGCCCGCAGCCCTTGTCCCCCTGACACTGGTTCCCACTTGCCAGAGCTTGCAGGTTGAGGGCACCTGAACCCGATCACCGATTTTCCCACCCTGACTCGCTCATGAATGGAGACTCAAAATAGCCGGCTGAGCTTGTTGATCTGGCAAAACCACTTGTTACTAGAGGAACAGCTAGAGTACTCTCTCGCTCCCCCAGCGGCTTGTGCAGCAAGCCCAACTGCTATCTGCTTAACTCCCCTGTTCTGCTTCGAGGAAAACCTGTCGTAGGTACCAGGTGCCCTGCTGGGCGAGACAACCACTTCCCAAGAGAATCTGCCGAAGCAACGGATCGGAAGTTTGGATCAAAGCGTTGACCGACAGAGAACTTTGGAGAGAATTTTGGATTTCAGTCAGTCGAGAAGCGGTGCCTCGCGTTTGAGATGGGGATGAGATATTACCCTCCTCGCCTGAATCACTACATTCATAATCTAACCTATAGCCCATCCCTGCACCAAGGTCAGCAACCATTCTTAATAGGCTGGATCATTCCTTTAACTTGGTCTTTTCATCTCTTTTTGATGTAGGTCAATGAGGGATCCCCAGGATGCTGGATTGGGTTTCCTGAGCCTCTTTCCAGCACAAGATACCTGCTTTTCTGGGGAAATAAGCCGGCTCGGTGCGGGCCCTAAGCCAAATGGAAATACACGCAAAAAACGCCGATCAACCCCTGCTTCGGGCTGAATCGCCGGAAAAAACTCATCCCCTATCCTAGAAAACTCATTCCAGCCGCAGCCCGTTTTCCGGGTTAAGAGAATCTTTATTCCGGGGCCGAGAACGCAGAATCAAGAGGGAAAAGTAGGGGGGCCGGTAGTCGGCCAATCCTTCCAGGGTGGGGAAGAGGGCTTGCCGAGGCCAGCCAGCCCAGACCACCAAGCTGGCCTGTTGCAGCCAACCTCTTTCGGCCAGCCACTGCCAAACCTGAGGATAGACAGAGGCCACTTTCATCAAGACGACCACCTCAGCCCAGGCGCAAGCCTGTTCCAGTTCCGAGAGGGCAAACAGAGCCGGTAAAATGGCCAGTTTCTCAGAGCCGAGCACCAAGGGGGATCCCAAGGCAGCAGCGGCAGCCAAGGGGGAGCACACGCCCGGTACGGCCTGAATGGGCAAGTTGGCGATCCGCTCCCGCAGGGCTTGGGCCACGTAGGCAAAGGTGCTGTAGAGGCCCACATCTCCCTCACAGATGAAGGCGACATCTTCTCCCCTTTCCAGGAGTGGGGCCAGTTGCTGGGCAGCCGCCTGCCAGGCAGCTTGCAGGACTTCCGGCTGGGTGACAAAGGGCAGATGAAGAGGCAGCAGGGTTTGTTCCGGTCGCAGCCAAGGGCGCACAATTTGATAGGCCAAGCCCGGCTGGCCAGCAGCATTTTGGGGACAGGCCACCCAGTTGACCGTGCTGAGGATGCGGGCTGCTTTGACCGTGATCCAGTCGGGATCCCCTGCTCCAGCACTGATCCCCCAAAAGGTTCCCAGACCCATACTGCGTATCAGGCGGTCTCTGTACTGCCTGTACTTCCTTCCTTCAGGCGATCCAAAGCTTCCTGCAAGGAGTTGCGCAAAGATAGGAACTTCTCCAGGCGCACCAGTTTCACCGTTTGGGTGATGCGGGGATTGCTCACCACCTGAAAGACACCTGCACGGCTCTGCACCAGCTTGGCCAGTTGCACCAGGGCGCCGACGCCAGAGCTATCGATGAAGTCGATCCCCGTCAAATCCAAGATAAGGTTAGGGGATCCCTCTTCCAGGTATTTGGTGACCACCTTCACAAAGACCGGCTCGGAAAAGGCGTCCAGAAGGCCGGTTAGGTGAAAGACCTGGCAGTTTTCCAGCGCTTCGTGGCTGCCGCGCAAGCTGACCGTCAGAGATAGGGGTTCCGGAATGGCTCTTCTCCTTTCAACCATCTCGACAGAAGGGAACACCTGAGAGAGGCCCCAAGGTGGGTTCAATCTCGGGTGTGGAGATAGCTTAGCATCCCCGTTCTCTTTGGGAGACGGTATTTTTCCGCCGGGTCTTTGGGGGAATTACGCCTGGGAGCAGGGATTTCTTCTTTCTGTTCCCTCGTGGCAAGCCGGGAGTCCTTGGGTAGGATGGGGGCAACTTTGCCGGCGGGGTCGGCCTGCAATGCACCAATGGCTTTTGCGAGCCTGACAGGTTTTTAAGGGGTGGGCGGTTGGGAGAAGATCACCAAGATCCAGAGATGCAGCAGCGACAATTCAACCTTTCCCCCAGCGCTTTGGCTTGGGTGGGGGCAGGGCTGGGTTTGGGCTTGACGGCTGCAGCTTTTGGGGCAGCTTGGGGGGCTAGTGCCTACCTTCAGGCTCAGGTGCTGCCCCAGGTGGAGGAGGTTCTATCTCAGGCGATGCGGCGGCGGGTGGAGTTGGGGGAGGTGAGGTTTCTGTCCCCCTGGCAGGTGAGTTTGGGAGAAAGCCGCATTGAGCATTTGGCCACCATCGGCTCCATCGACCTCAGCCCCGATTTCTGGACTTGGCTGCGGACGGGAGAACGGGTGCTCAATGTTACCTTAAATCAGCCACAACTGCTGCTGATGGAAACGCTGGATCGGGGATGGGCGGATGTTCAGTTTCAACTGCCGGAAGGGGAAGGGGAGGGATCCCTACCCTTGCATGGGCTCAACATCCGTTTGCGCCAGGGATCCCTGACGGCCATTCCTTTGGTGGGGGAGCGGCGGCAGTTTGACCAGTTGCAGGCCCAGGTGCAGGTGTGGCTGCCCGGCAATGCCCCGCCAGGAGAGGAGGATCTTTTCGGGGGGCGGGCCAGTTTCCAGGCGGCAGCCCGGTTGCGCCCTAAGGACTCTGCACCGCTGACGCGACTGGAGGGGAGGAGGGGATACCCGCTGCAGCTTAGGGGGGTGGCGGATTTTGCCCAGGCTTCCGGTTCGGTGACGCTTTCTGCAGCTCGCTTGCCTTTGGATCTCTTGCCCAGCGTCGTGCCGGCATCGCCCTTTGAAGAGGTCCAGGGAGAGACCAGCTTGGAGTTGCAAGTACTTTGGCGACGGGATCAACCGCTGGCATTGACGGGACGGGCCCAGGTGCAACAGGCTCGGCTGGGGCTGGAGATGCTGCCGCATCCTTTTGAAGAGGTGAACGGCTCCCTTCGCTTCACCTTGCAGGGGCTGGAACTGGAGGGAGTGAGCGGTCGTTTTGGCCAACTTTCCTTTACCGACCTGAAAGGCCCTGTGGACTGGAGCCAGGGGCAGGGGTTTGGTTTGCAGGCGGAACTGGTGCCGGCCAGTCTTCCGCAGATCCAAGAGACGTTAGTGCTCCGCACCGCTAACGCGACAGTGCTCCGCACCGCTAACGCGAATGACGTGACTGGCCTGCCGGTGGCGGTGGAGGGGGTGGTAGGGGGATCC
>DVDX01000017.1 GCA_015295985.1 Synechococcus sp. M44_DOE_062
TCCTCTCTCCTCCATAAAGCATCTTCTCTATCTTACATAAGATCAACACGACCTAGAAGGGATCCCTGCCATGTTCTACTTGCCGGTCTCGCTGCTGCTGTTCTTGGTGCTGTTGCTGCTGCTGCCCCTGATTTGGTTGGGGTTGGCGGTGGATGTGGTAGCGCTGGCAGTGGGGAAGTTGGGCTTTTCCCGAGATGGGGCGTTGTTGTTGCTCTTGGCAGTGCTTGTGGGCAGCTCGGTCAACATTCCCCTCTATCGAGTGAAATGTGAGGTGACGCTGGTAGAGGACTTAGCCAGCCTGTGGATGCGGCAACTCTGGGGGATCCCTTTGGCGAAAATCCCTCAGGAGACGGTGATTGCCTTGAACGTGGGCGGGGGGCTGATCCCGGTGCTCTTGGCCCTGTACCAATTTGGGCGGGCCGACAGCCTGCTGATCCTGGCGGTAACGGCGTTGGTAACCTTGGTCAGCTACTATGCTTCCCACGTGGTGCCGGGGATCGGCATTCAAATGAACCCCCTAGTTGCCCCGGCTACAGCAGCCTTAGCTGCTCTATTTTGGGCGGGGGATCAGGCACCGGCAGTGGCCTTTGCCGGCGGGGTTTTGGGCACGGTGATCGGGGCAGATCTCCTGCACCTACCGGAAGTCCTGCGGCGCAATTGCTCCGGCATTCTCAGCATTGGTGGGGCTGGGGTTTTCGATGGCATTGCCCTCTGCGGCCTGTTTGCCCTACTGCTGAGCTAAACCAGGAGATAGGTGAGGGAAAGTGTGAGGGACTGGCTGGGATCCAGCCAACGCAGGTCGGGATCCCCCTCAGGGGCACGCTGCGTCAACTCCTCCAGGAGCGTTTGCGTCCATTCCAGCGGCCCATTGAGTAACATCGGCGAACGGGCTACCCCCAGCCTGCGGGCCATAGCCTTGAGGGCTGCCAAGCTGGCCGACAGGGGGCGGGTGCTGGCCACAAACAACAGCTCCGTCAGTCCTTGGGCATGACAGGTGAGCAAGTCAGAGCTCACAGCAGAGCGCAGCTCCCCATCGACTTCCGGCAAGGGTGGCAAAGTTAAACTGCCCTTGGCTTCCAGGCGAAGGGGTGTGGCCAAGTTGTCCTGAGGCATAGGGGCAAGCAGGTGCAGTTGCCCGGTCGGGTCGATCAGCAACAGGTAGCCGAACAGATCCTGCTCGCTGTTGTTGCGAAGGGTGAGATGCAAGGGATCCCCCCGCATAAACCGTTGCATACCCACCTCAGTAGGAGCAGAGGCTACAGGCTGGACAAGGCGTGCCGCCAACGGGGGAGCTTTGGCAGCTTTACCTTTGACGGCCAACTCCGCCACCACTGCCAAGGAAGAAGAAAACCCATTGAGAGTGGTGCGCAAACGTTTGGCAGCCAGCAGATGAGCAAGACGGGGAGCTAACCGCTGGACAGCCATCGCTGCCGCTTCTCCTGCCGGGCCACAGGAATTCAGAAGCAATTCTCGCCCTGGCCAGAACAGGCTGTAGCTGTTCACTTCCAGGGGTTTGAGCAGGGTATCCGAGCGAAAAGCAGCAGCCATTTCCGGGGTGATGCGGCCCAACAAACAGTCCACCTGTCGCTCGCGGGGGTTGGCCGTTTCCATCCAGCTATAGCCGGCAATGGCATTGGTGAGATCCACCTTTTCGATGCGGCCCAGGTTCTCTTCTAGGCCAACCGAAAGCTTGAGCGTGCTGGAGAGGCTGCGCAACTGCTCCCGCAAGGGTGTGCCCACAGGGGGAAACTGTCCTTCCGGGCTGGCCAACTGAGCCTGAGCCAACAGCCCACTTCGAGAGCGCATCAGCAGCGGCGTCGGTGAAGAGGCGGAAGGATTGGCGGGAATGGGAACCAAGAGGGTGCCCGGCTGCAAACCACACAGCGCCGCCGACGGGATCCCACCCAACCACACTTGAGCCCGATTCCCCTTCACTTCTTGGACCACCCCACTGACTCCTGCCTGCGCAGGCGCAAGAAAATAGGGGTGAATGTGTCGGGCAGTGTCTTTGCCTTCCAAGGTAGGGCGTTGGCAGGCAAATAGGCCCAGCTCTCGCTGGCTGGCCACTTGGTTAAAGGCCACCAGCAGACGGGTGGCAGGCGTAGTTTCCCATAGGTACTGCGTCAGCAGATAGGTGAGTACCCCGGCATAGAATCCCGGCCAAGCGGCTTCCGCTGCCAAGTCTTGGGGAGTGGTGGCCGAAATCAACAAGCCCTTGGGTGGAGACGGCCAAACCCGCTGCAGTTCCGAGGAGTCTGGGATCGCGGCTGGGGGGCGGGAACGCAGTTGCAAGTTGCCTCGCACCGACGGTGAGACATGGGTAAAGCCACAGTCCAGAAGGGTGGTGACCTGGGCAGTGCCCAAGCCTTCTACAAGCCGGAAAAAACTGTCCAGCTCCATCGCCGCCATCCCCTCAGAGCCAGACAACAGCAGCACCGGCTGCCAGCAGTTGGGCGCGGATCCCAGCCGCCACTGGCCATAGCCGCTGAAGTGTACCACCACCGTTTCAGCCGTGTGCCCTTGACCCCCCAAGTGCTCTGCAAAGGCCGATTGGATCCCACTTGATGTGGCTGCCCCATCGGTGAGGGTGAGAATATCTGCCGGGTCAAAGCCAAAGCGGTACAGGAGCAGCTCCCGCTGCAGCTCCACATCTGTCAAACACCCTTGTAGTGCGGATCCCTCGCCCAGGTAGCGGTTAATGCCGATCAAAACAGCCAGCTTGCGAGAGCCAGCCGCCAACGCTTGCCCATATCGCTCAGCGCGACCCCTCAACCAGCCAGGGGACAGGCCAAGACCGGCAGCAACCAGGATCAGTTTTTGCAGAAAAGACCGCCTTTCCATGTTGACCCTCTGGGTTGACCCGCCAGCCCAACAACTACCCCATCGGCCAGCGAGCCACAGCTAAACTTTGTACTGGTTTGTACTGGAATCTGTTGCTGCCTATTTCAGGATATCCCCATCCACGCAGCTTTTTCGCGAGATCGGGTGACAGTTTTTGGCGTTTTCTTTGCATTCCTTATCAATCAAACCTCCGTTACTTCCCATGAGGGATCCCAAAGCAGCGCTCGTCTGTCAGAACAAGGGGGAAAGTGGAAGTAGAAGCGTAGTGAAGTCAGTACTCAGCGGTTCAGGAAATAGGGCAAGCAAGCCCCACGCTCCGGCCAGTGGAAGCGGACGAAGGGAACCAAAACGAACCCAGCCATCGCCAGACAGAACAGGCCGAAGTAGAGGTGGAAAACCCCAATTGGATTGGCTGGTTCCACGCTTCCTCCGCCCAGGGATCCCAGTGCTAAAGCCAGGAGATTGTTCAAAGCATGAGCCAAGACGGGCAGGGTCAGGGAGCGGGTCTGCAGGTAGAACAGGCCCATCACCAAGCCAAACACCGTCAGTCCGACTGGGTTGGGGTGCAGCAGGCCGAATACTGCAGAAGAAGCCAGTAGTCCTCTGGAGAGGCCCCACTTGAGGCCCCAGCGGTGTAGCAAGATGCCGCGAAACAGCCACTCCTCCGTTACGGGGGCCACCACCCCAATCGAGAGCCAGCGCAACCCCTGATACACCTGCGGCCAGGCCATTTCCCCATCCTCTTCCCCCAGTGAGTGCAGCATCGACTCCGCCAGCTCCGGTGCAGGCAGGGATACCAGGTAGAGCATCAACAGAGTGGTGCCCAGAGAGAGCACCAGCAAAGCCGGCACCACCCGCAGCAGGGATCCCCAGGGAATAGCAGCCCGCCAGTTGCCCCACAGCCGTCTCATCTGCAGATGGGCCTGCTGCCCCCGTCGCCAGCTCCAGATACAGGTGAGGACAAAGGTGGAGCAGTAGACCAGGTAGTCCAGCAGTGAATCATCCCATGGGAGATGCAACAGCTGGGCCAAGACGGCGGCTCCCAAACCCACACCCAGGTTGATCAACAAGAAGGCCAACAGCAGGTGGCGCGCCTTAAGGGCTCCAAATCCAGTCGCACTCGGCTCGGCAGGCCGTAGAGGGGGAGATCCAGACACAAAGGCAGAGATCGCGGTTTTTCCATTTTAGGTTTGGCAGGGATCCCCCTAGGTGGGCTGCTGTCACCGCCGCTGGGAGAAGGCGAAGATCCTTACTTTAAAGGTTCGTCCGGCCTTTTCAAACCCAATGAGCAGGCCGGTGGCCGTCTCCAAAGGTCGTCAAGTTAAGCCAGCAAGTTAAGATGTGTTACGGAATCCATTAGGGCATCTATGGGCGCAACACCGTCAACACCGGCAGTGATAACAGTGGCAACGCAGCATAGCTTGGGTTCTGTGGCTGTGTCCATCCCTCCGGCAGAGCTGAGGGCGGTTCCTGAGCCAAGCCTGCGTTACGACCCAGAGCAGTTGGCCAAGCAATATCGAGGGCGCTGGGATCTGGTGGTGCGGCGCCTGTTTCAGTTGATCACCCCCTTTTTGGGCTTGTTGGCCTGGGTGTTTTGGGATCGCTGGCGGGGAGTAGAACTGAAGAATCGCCCCAAACACGCAGCCCGGCTGCGGGAGATCCTCACGGAATTGGGGCCAACAGCCATCAAAATCGGCCAAGCCCTCTCCACCCGTCCTGATCTGGTTTCGCCCCTATTTTTAGAGGAACTGGCCAAACTGCAGGATGAACTGCCCCCCTTCGAGAATGCCATTGCTTTTGCCCTCATCGAGTCGGAGATCGGCAAACCCATAGACAAAATCTTTCGAGAAATCAGCCCTGAGCCGATTGCTGCTGCCAGCTTGGGGCAAGTGTACCAAGCCTACTTGCATACCGGGGAGAAAGTCGCCGTCAAGGTGCAGCGGCCCGATTTGATTGGGCGCATCTCTCTCGACATGTACATTGTCCGCAGCTTGGCGCTGTGGGCCAAAAAAACCTTCCGCCGCATCCGCAGCGACCTGGTGGGCATCGTCGATGAGTTCGCCGGGCGCCTTTACGAAGAGATGGACTACACCCAAGAAGGCCGCAATGCCGAGCGGTTCCTGGCGCTGTACCGTCACCCCTCCATCTATGCCCCGAAAATCTACTGGGAGTACACCCGCACCAAGGTGCTGACGATGGAGTGGATTGATGGCATCAAGCTGACTCAGGTCGACAAAATCACTGCTGCAGGGCTGGATGGGCGGCACCTGATCGAGATTGGTGTCAATTGCTCCCTTAAGCAGCTCCTGGAAAATGGCTTTTTCCACGCCGACCCCCACCCAGGGAACCTCTTGGCGATGCCAGATGGACGGCTGGCCTATATCGATTTCGGCATGATGAGCACCATCGCCCCCCAGCAGCGCTACGGCCTGATCAAGGCGATTGTGCATTTGGTGAACCGAGACTTCGCCGGGCTGGCCCAAGACTACGTGGACTTGGAGTTCCTGGATCCAGATACCGACCTGACTCCCATCATCCCTGCTCTGGAAGCTGTCTTTGCCGAAGCGATGGGCAAATCCGTCTCCGAACTCAATTTCAAGAGCATCACCGATCGACTCTCGGGGGTGATGTACGATTTTCCCTTCCGAGTCCCTGCCTACTACGCCCTGATCATCCGCTCTTTGCTCACCCTAGAAGGGATTGCCATTGGCCTGGATCCCAACTTTAAGGTGTTGAGCGTGGCCTATCCCTACGTGGCTCAGCGGCTGCTCACCGACCCAGCCCCGGAGCTGCGCGTATCCTTGCGGGAGCTGCTGTTTAACCAGGGGCAATTTCGCTGGAATCGCCTGGAGAACCTGCTGCGCAACGCCGTCAACAGCGAGGATTTTGACCTGCAGGGATCCCTGGAAAAAGCCGCTGATTTTATCTTTTCTGAGCGGGGTACTTTCCTGCGGGAGCGCTTGGTGGATGTGCTCTTCTCCAGCTCGGGATCCCAGGGTGGCTCAGATGGCTTGGCTCATTTGCAACGTCTGTGGGAACTCCTCAGCAGCAACCCGAGCTTTCAGCCGCTGCAGCTTTTGCCTATTGTTGCCAAGGTGGCTGCCAAACCGGAAGCTCAACAACTGAGCCGTCAATTGGCCTCCCGCTGGTTGCAACGCTCGGTAGCCCGCCTCATCCGCGACCTGCTGTTGCCGGATGCAGAAGAGCCCAGTTCACCCTCTTCCCTCAACGGGCGTGGCGGGATCCCTGGGCCAACAACCTCTGCTGCTACTGCTCGACTTCCTCTTCCGGCCTAGCTCGGGTGCTCCTAGGGGGCAGTGTCGCTATTGGGGTTAACAGAGGCCAGAGCCAGCGTAATCCACTCGGAAAATTCATCGCGGCGGAAAACCTGGGGGCGGGAGCGGGGACCAAAACGCAGCAGGCTGGGCATGCCGTACTCCTTGAGTCGAGACTGTAGCCAGGTGCCCACACCGGTTTTGCCATCGTTGGGCATTTCGGTTTGGAAGTCACTGTACATCAACAACAACTGGCTGCGAGATTGGAGCACGGCATTCTCTTGAATTAACTTCGGCAAGGAGAGGTCAGTGGCTGGAACTGCCCCTTTGCTCCCTTTGGCCGATTCACGACGACGGTCGCGCGGGCGTGGGTTGGTACTTTCACGGCTTTTACGGGTTTTGGGTTCACTAGGCATAGAATCTCCTAAACGACAGAATGGCTCCCCCACGGGGGCTAAGGCGGGAACTCGCATACCAAAAGCTGAGCCCGCTGTGAAAGTGGCTCAATGGGTACAGTTCTGGAGCTATCGCTGAGAAGAGTGACACGTGCTCTTGGGTAAGCGAAGAAGAACTGCGCCAAGCCGGCACGAAAGGCTGGGATCCCTTTAGTGCCACAGCAGTCCGCAGCGGGCCGAGCTCCTGGCAACCCATCCGAGACCTATTCTCGTCTTTCCTGTCGGAGGCCAGTTTGGCTACCACGAATCCGCAGGGTAAGCAAGCTCGGATGTTACCCCTATATTGACTTAAAAATGGACAGGTGGACAGTCCCTGGCTGAGAATTTAGGTCTGCAGATTTTGCCGCCCGTTGCGAATCACCCGCAAGGATTCCACCAACCGCAACTCCAGGTCTTGCAAAACTTGATCCACGTAACGGTGGGCTTCCCGCTGCAGGCGCTCCGATTCCTGAAGCGTCTGTCGCCGCACTTCCTCACTCTGTTGATAGGTTTGTTGCAGTAACTGCTCCGCCTGAGCTTGGGCCTGTCGCAGAATGGTCGATTCGTTGAGGAGCTGCTCGGCCCTACGTTGGGCCGCGGCCACAATTTCCTGGGCGTAGCGGTTGGCCTCCGCCAAGATCTGATCCCGCTGGCGCAGCAATTCCTCCGCTTCCTCTAGAGCTATTGGCAGGTTCAGGCGGATAAAGTCCAACTGCTCCAGAATCTTCTCCTCTTCAATAAGGGTGCGAGACCAGAACAGACGAGGGCTGCTGAGAATGGCTGCCTCCAGTTGATCGAGGGCCTCCTGGACGCGCATCAGTGCCAGGGTCTGATCCCCAAACGGTACGCCAGCACGATTGGAAGCATCGGAGGGCAATTCTCGCATCAGTCCAGAAGAAGGTGGCCGCGCTGAGCGAAAGGGCAAAGCAGGCAGGATAACGCCTACCATATCAGGTTCTCGGTTTTCTGAATCTACGCAGTCTCCCCTTCGCTCCAACCCCTCTTTGTCAAAGGGATGTTCTTTCTGATACTCCAAAATGACGACTTTTCTCCTTACCTGTGGCAAACTGAGAAAAAAAGTGCAGCCCTAGCCATTCATGCCTCAACCACAGCCTCCCAAAAGACTGGAAGACCAATTTGTGGAGAATGTCTCCCGTTACCCCACCTACTTCATTACCGTTCTGCTGGGGGGAATCTGGGCTGGCCTCCAGCCTTTTGTTAGCTTGTATCGCAAAAGTCCGACGGCGGCGGCCATGGTGACGCTGGGATCCCTGCTGTTGCTGCTGTTTGTTTATTTCACCCTGCGAGGCATGACAGGGAATACCTTGTTGCCAGGATGGATGTTAGGTTAGCCGTACAGTGGACGCCGGAAGCAGAGGCACGCTTCAAGGAGATCCCTTTTTTTCGCCCCGCCGCCCGCAAGAAAAGTGAAAAGCTTGCCCGAGAATTAGGGATCCAGCAGATGGTGGCGGTCTCTGGGCAGGCCACGCAACACTTGGGCTCTTGAGAGATCCCGGCTGCAAGTCGTAGCAAGGGGATTGAATTTGCCGCTAGCTTGGTAGAGGTGTTCTCCTCCGTTCCCTCGTTCATTTTTGCAACTCATGGCAGATTGGATCCTGTTGGCGCTGGTGGGTTCTGCAACCTACCTGCTGCTGCAAAAAAGTGTGGCCCGCCTCTCAAAGGTGCCGTGGCGGATCCTGTGGCTGGTGATGATGCTGCCCCCTTTGGTTTGGGTGCTGGGGCGTCAGGTGTTCCAGTACGAGGTGCCCCCCTTGCTGATGTTGCTGCTGTTTCTCACCTCTTACTTTACCAGTATGACCTTGGTGAGACGAGGGGGCATTCGACCCCCAACCGTAGGCTCTCGGCCTGAGGTGGAAAACGCCTCTACAGAAGCGGATCCCTCGCCGGCTGCAGAACCTGAGCCGGAGGAAGAGGAGGAAGACAGCGCTGCAGATCCGGTCTCGGTGGCTCTTGCCCACACCCCCATCTCCGAAGTGCCGCGGGAAAAGCTGAGCCATTGCTTCCCCTGGAGCGTCTTTTATTTGCAAAATGTGGAGTACCGTCCCCAGGCGATCATCTGCCGGGGCAACTTGCGGGCGGATCCCAGTGAAGCCTATGAGCGGGTGCAGCAGAATGTGGAAACCACCTTCGGCAAGCGCTTTTTGGTGGTGCTGCAGGAGGGGTTTGCCGGCAAGCCCTTTTTTGCCTTGGTGCCCAACCCGGCGGCGCGGCGCTCCCCGGCGGACAGTCGAGAATTCCCGCTGCTGGCTCTGGGGTTATTGCTGTTCACCTTCTGGACCACCCTCAGCGCTGGGGCCCAAGCGGCTGGGGTCAGCCCTGACCGGCTGCTGCATTGGCCCTCTCTGATGAAAGGGTTGCCCTATGCTCTAGGGATCCTTGCCATTTTGGGATCCCATGAGTGGACTCGCTATTGGGTGGCCCGCCGCCACCACATCCAAACCTCGCTGCCCTATTTCATCCCGGTGCCTTTTGTTCTGGGAACCTTTGGGGCGTTTATCCAGTTGAAAGAGCCGGTGCCCAACCGCAAGGTGTTGTTTGACATCGCCGTCGCCGGGCCGCTGGCAGGGAGCCTTGTTGCTTTGGGCATGTTGCTGCTGGGGCTGTTGTTTTCAGCGCCTGCAGATCCTCCCGCAGTGCCGGAGGGACAGCCGACCCCGATTAGTTTTCATCGCATTGACCCGCGCCTATCGGTGCTGCTGGCAATTCTGGCCCGTATGGTGCTGGGGGATCAGTTGCAGCCGGGGCAGGTGATCGATCTGCACCCCCTCGCTTTTGCCGGTTGGCTGGGGCTGGTGGTGATTGCGTTTAACCTGATGCCGGTGGGCCAACTGGATGGGGGGCACATTGTCCACGCGGTGTATGGACAGCAGATGGGAGCGAATGTGGGCCGGGTAGCCCGCTGGTTGGTCTTGCTGCTGGCCTTGACGGTGCAGCCCTGGTTGTTGCTCTGGGCGCTGCTGCTGTTTGTGATTTCCAGTGCTGATGAGCCAGCCCTCAACGATGTGACGGAACTGGACGAGGCCCGAGATTTGCTGGGGCTGGGAATGCTCACCCTGCTGGTGCTGATCCTGCTGCCGGTGCCGCCGTTTTTGCAAAATGGGCTGGGCTTGGCCTAGATCCGGGGTAGGATCCAAACCGCCCCTGACCTCGTTCTTCCCTCATGGAACGCAGCTTAATCGTTCAAAAGTACGGCGGTACCTCTGTTGGCTCTGTCGAGCGCATCCAAGCCGTGGCTCAACGGGTGGCCCACACGGTGGAGCGGGGGCATCGGGTGGTGGTGGTGGTCTCGGCGATGGGGGATGAAACCGATCGCCTTGTGGATTTGGGGGAGCAGATATTGCAGGGATCCCCGACCACGCCGGCTCAGTTGCGGGAATGGGATATGCTCCTTTCCACCGGTGAGCAGGTGAGCATTGCCCTGGTGGCTTTGGCGCTGCAACGCTTGGGCTGTCCTGCCCTTTCCATGACAGCAGCCCAGGTGGGCATTGTTACCACTCGGGATCACAGCCGGGCCCGCATTTTGCACATCCACACCGACCGCCTGTGGCAGCACCTGGAGCGGGGAGAGGTGGTGGTGGTGGCTGGGTTCCAGGGGATTACCAGCCTGGCGGAGCTAGAGATCACCACTTTAGGTCGGGGGGGATCCGACACCACGGCGGTGGCCTTGGCAGTGGCTTTGGGAGCAGAGCTGTGTGAGATCTACACCGATGTGCCGGGGATCTTCACCACGGATCCGCGTAAGGTGCCTGAGGCCAGGCTGTTGCCGGAGATCACCAGCGATGAAATGCTGGAGCTGGCCAGTTTGGGGGCGCAGGTACTGCATCCCCGCTCGGTGGAGATTGCCCGCAACTACGGTGTAAAGCTGCGGGTGCGCTCCAGCTTGGAGCCGTTGCAGGCGGGATCCGAGGGCACTCTCATTCTTTCTCCTCCTCCCCGTCCTCGTGTTGCCGACAGCAGCATTGAGCTGGGCCTAGCGGTGGATACGGTGGAGCTGGATCGGGATCAGGCCAAGTTGGTGTTGGTGGGGGTGCCCGACCGGCCTGGTATTGCTGCCCAACTCTTTCAGGGGATCGCGGCGGCAGGGGTGAATGTGGATTTGATTTTGCAGTCCCTCCAGTTCACAGCCGCTCCTGCCGGCGGGACGGAGTCCTTGCCCCAGCCCACCAATGACATTGCCTTCACGGTCAGCCGGTCGCAGGTGGCCGAGGCTGCAGCCGTTGCCCGGCAGATTGGCCAAGAGCTGAAGTGTGCAGCGGTAATTGTGGACGAAGCGGTGGCCAAAGTCAGCATCGCCGGGGTGGGGATGATGGGCCGACCCGGAATTGCGGCGCACATGTTCCAGGTGCTGGCCGAGGCCGGGATCAATTTGCAGATGATCTCCATGTCGGAGATTAGGGTGAGCTGTGTGGTGGCTGCAGAGCGGGCCGGTGATGCCGCCTTGGCTCTGGGAGAATCGTTCCAGGTGATCCCCCATTTGCATCGGGCGAAGATGCTGACTGCCCCTCAAGACAGCCACCCGGTACGCGGTGTTGCCCTGGATTTAAAGCAGTCGCGGCTGGGCATTCGCAAAGTGCCGGATCGTCCGGGAACTGCCGCCCATTTGTTTGGGCGCTTGGCGGCTGCCGGGATCATTGTGGACACCATCATCCAAAGCCAGCGGGGCTACCACAACGGGATCCCCAGCACTGACATTGCCTTTACCGTGCCTCAGGATCAGGCGATGGCTGCTGAGGCCATCTGTCGACAGGTGGCCGAAGAGCTCCAGGCGGCAGGCGTTGACGCGGATCACGACATTGCCAAGGTCAGCATTGTCGGCGCCGACATGGAAACCTACCCCGGCGTAGCTGCCCGTCTGTTTACAGCCCTGGCCGAGGCCGGAATCAACATCGAGATGATCGCCACTTCGGAGATCAAGGTGAGCTGTGTAGTGCGCCGGGATCGAGGGATCCCGGCCTTGCAAGCCATTCACCGCGCTTTCCGGCTGGACTGCCCCTAGCCTGCCTTAGGGTTTAGCCGCCAGCAGCAAGGGAAAATGATGGGCGTTGGGGGCGTGCATCACCTGGATCCCCAGATTGGCGCGGTTGAGGAGATCGGCGTAGGTGGGGATGAACCGGCCCTGGCTATCCAGGATGGACTGGTTGAAGTTAAAGCCGTTCAAGTTAAAGGCCATCAGGCCGATGCCAATCGCCGCCGCCCAGATCCCCACCGTGGGCAGGGCCGCCATCCAGAAGTGGACAGAACGGCTGTTTCTCAAGCCCAGGCCCGGGAACCCCAGCCGACCCAAAAAGGCATAGTGCCCGGCCAGGAAGTTGTAGGTCACTTCCTCTTGCCCAAGGCGATAGCCGGCATTTGGGGTCTCGTCTTCGGAAGTTTCCCGGATCAGGCTGGAGACCACCAGGGAACCGTGCAGGGCTGCCAGCAGAGCGCCGCCAAAGACGCCAGCTACCCCCAGCCAGCTAGCAGGGTGCATGAGGATATTGTGTTCCGCCTGGAAAGCCAGCATGAAGTAGAAAGTGCCGGCGATCCCCAGGGGCAAGCCTTCCGAGAAACTGCCTTGGCCGATGGGGTAGACCAAGAGCACTGCCGTAGCCGCCGCCGCCGGAGCAGAAAAGGCCACCGCAATCCAGGGGCGCATGCCCAAGCGATAGCTCAGCTCCCATTGCCGGCCCAGGTAGCACCACACCCCGATCAGAAAATGGAGCACGATCAGTTGGTAGGGGCCGCCATTGTAGAGCCATTCATCCAAGGAAGCGGCTTCCCAAATGGGATAAAAGTGCAGGCCAATGGCCGCTGACGTGGGCACCACTGCTGCCGAGATGAGATTATTCCCCCCTATCAAGGAGCCGATCACCGGCTCGCGGATCCCGTCTACATCCACCGGCGGAGCAGCAAGGAAAGCAATCACAAAACAAAAGACAGCCGCCAGCAACGTCGGGATCATCAACACGCCAAACCAGCCGATGTACAGCCGGTTTTCGGTGCTGGTTATCCATTGACAAAAGCCACTCCAACTCCAGAGCTGCCGTGCAGCCGAGGAGCGGCGAATTACCGTACTCATAGGCCAACTCCTAGAAAGACAAAAACATTCTTTGTCGGCTTCCCCGAACGGGGTAACAATCCTCTGGCACCGACCGCTAAAAGCGTTCTCTCCTTTCAGGCTAGACAGTTTTAGGGATGCCGACAGGGATCCCTAACTTCCGCAACGGGAATGTGAAAAAAATGGATTTGTCGATACAAATCGGCACCCACGTGTTGCAATTGGGATATCTTTGAGAGCTTCCCGGTGCAGGCTGGTCACCCACCGTTATGGTCGCTTCAGGCTAGGGTGAGACGCCCCGACTACTGGTCGCGCCAGCGGGACGGAGTCCTTGAAAAGCCTTCTGACCCCCTGCATTATTGCTCCGCAACGCTATTGCTATGCCTACGGCACCCTGACGGGAACCGCAACGCTGACGCGAAGATGCGAAGACGCGACCAACGTTTTGGGTGGGGGCACAGTGTCTTAGTTGGAATCGGAATAACCCTAAAGGCAGCCAAGCTTGAGCAGAGGTTTCTTAAGAATGGGTTTAGGAAAGTGATGTTGTCTGGGATTGCTTTTTCTCCTGCCGGCAAGACCCTATGGGCTCTTCATGGGGTTTCCAGAAGTTCGCTTGCGGCATTCCTAGGTGGAGAAAAAATCCTGCAAGCACTTTACCTGCAGGGATCCCGACTGCAAAGCGCGAATGGCAGCCGCGGTGGCTTTGGCCCCTGCCAAGGTGGTTACCAGAGGGATCTTGTAAGCCAGGGCAGTGCGGCGGATTTTTTGGCCATCTTGCTGCGCCTCGACACCGGAAGGGGTGTTGATAATGAGCTGGATCTGGTGGTTTTTGATGGCGTCGATGACGTGGGGCCGCCCCTCGTGCAGCTTGAGGACTTTATCCACCGGGATCCCGTGCTCGGCTAAAACCTTTTGGGTTCCTTCGGTGGCCAATAGGCGAAAGCCCAGCTCCACAAACTCGCGGGCTACCGGGATGACCGCCTGTTTATCCCGGTCGCTGACGCTGATGAACACCGTCCCCTGCAGAGGTAGATTCTGCCCCGCCGCCAGTTGCGCTTTGGCGTAAGCACGGCCAAAGTCTGTGTCAATGCCCATCACCTCGCCGGTGGAGCGCATCTCTGGCCCCAGCAGCGTGTCGGTGCCGGGAAACTTGTGGAAGGGCAAAACCGCTTCCTTGACGGCAATGTGAGAGGGGATCACCTCCTGGGTAAAGCCCAGCTCTTCCAGAGTTTTGCCGCTCATCACCTGAGCGGCGTAGTCCGCCAGTGGATGGCCGATAGCCTTGCTGACGAAGGGTACGGTGCGAGAGGCGCGCGGGTTGGCCTCCAGGATATAAACCTGGCCTTTTTGGACAGCGTATTGCACGTTGATCAACCCCACCACCTTCAGAGCTTGGGCCAACTTCACCGTCCACTCGCGAATGACCTGCAGCACTTCGGGGCTGAGGGTGCGACTGGGCAGCACACAGGCCGAATCACCGGAGTGGATCCCGGCCTGCTCGATGTGCTCCAGAATGCCGCCGATGGTTACGGCCCCAGTGCGGTCGGCAATGGCATCCACATCCACCTCCACCGCCTCTTCCAGAAATTGATCCACCAGCACCGGACGATCCGGATCCACCGCTACCGCCAGTTGCATGTAGCGCTGTAGGTCTTGGTCGGAATAGACAATCTCCATGGCCCGTCCCCCCAAGACGTAGCTGGGCCGCACCACCACCGGATAGCCGATGCGGCGGGCAATTTCCAAGCTTTCTTCCACGCTGCGGGCAATGCCATTGGCCGGTTGGCGGATATCCAGCTCCCGCAAGATGCGCTCAAAGCGCCCTCGATCTTCGGCAATGTCGATGGAGTCCGGGGAAGTTCCCCAGATGGGAGCCTGAGCTGCTGCCAGCCCCTGCGCCAGCTTGAGCGGAGTTTGGCCCCCAAATTGCACGATCAGGCCCACCGGCTGCTCGGCATCCACCAAGTTCATCACCTCTTCATGGGTGAGCGGCTCAAAATAGAGGCGATCGGCGGTGTCGTAGTCGGTGGAAACGGTTTCTGGGTTGGAATTGACCATGATTGCCTCGTAACCCAGGCGGCTGAGGGCAAAGGCGGCATGGCAGCAGCAGTAGTCGAACTCGATCCCCTGGCCGATGCGGTTGGGGCCACCTCCTAAGATCATCACCTTCTCTTTGCGAGCTGGGAAAATCTCCGATTCGCTCTCGTAGGTGGAGTACTGGTAGGGGGTAGCAGCCTCAAATTCGGCAGCACAGGTATCCACAGTTTTGTAGGTGGGGATCACCCCTAGGCTTTTGCGGCGGGCCCGCACCTGATGTTCTGTGGATCCGGTTAGGTGGGCAATTTGTCGGTCGCTGAAGCCCATTTGCTTGAGGTGTCTCAAGTCGTCGGCGCTCAGGGATCCCAGCTCCCGCCCCTTGAGGGCCTGCTCCACCTCCACCAACTCCTGCAGCTTGTCGATAAACCAGGGATCGATGTGGGTGAGCTGGGCAATTTCCTGGGCAGAAAAGCCCATGAGCAAAGCGGTGCGGATGGTGAGCAGGCGGAAGGGGTTGGGGGTGCGCAGGTTGGCCCGCACTTCCTCTGGCTTGGGGAAAACCTCCGGCTTATCGCTGCCAAAGCCGGGACGGTCGATTTCCAGAGAGCGCAGGGCCTTCTGGATGGATTCTTGAAAAGTGCGGCCAATGGCCATTGCCTCCCCCACTGATTTCATCTGAGTGGTGAGGACGGGTTCTGCGCCGGGGAACTTTTCAAAAGCAAAGCGGGGGATCTTGGTGACCACATAGTCGATGGTGGGCTCGAAGCTGGCCGGGGTTTTGCGGGTGATGTCGTTGGGAATCTCCGGCAGCGTGTAGCCTACTGCCAGCTTGGCAGCAATTTTGGCGATGGGAAAGCCGGTGGCCTTGCTGGCCAAAGCAGAAGAGCGGGAGACCCGCGGGTTCATCTCGATCACCCGCACCTCACCGTTGGCAGGATTGACGGCAAATTGCACGTTGGATCCCCCGGTCTCTACGCCGATTTCGCGCATGATGGCGATGGCATAGTCCCGCAGCCGCTGGTATTCTTTGTCGGTGAGGGTTTGGGCTGGGGCCACGGTGATGGAGTCGCCGGTGTGCACCCCCATTGGGTCGATGTTTTCTATGGAGCAGATGATCACCACGTTATCCGCCAGATCCCGCATCACCTCCAGCTCAAACTCTTTCCAGCCGATGACCGATTCCTCCACCAAGATCTGGGAAACGGGGCTGGCTTCCAGGCCGGCAGCGCAGATCTCTTCAAACTCCTCCTGGTTGTAGGCCACCCCACCACCGGTGCCCCCCAAGGTATAGGCTGGGCGGATGATGAGGGGATAGCCAATCTCCTGGGCAATCTGCTTGGCTTCTTCCAGGGTGTGGGCCAGGCCAGAGCGGGGCACGGCCAAGCCAATCCGCTGCATGGCTTGCTTGAAGAGATCCCGATCCTCGGCTTTTTCAATGGCCTCCCGCTTGGCCCCAATCAACTCCACCCCGTACTGATCCAGGATCCCTTGCTGGGCCAGTTGCACCGCCACGTTGAGGGCTGTCTGGCCGCCCATGGTGGGTAGCAGAGCGTCGGGGCGTTCCCGCTCGATGATTTTGGCCACAAAGTCCGCCGTCACCGGCTCGATGTAGGTGCGCTCCGCCATGCTGGGATCCGTCATGATGGTGGCGGGGTTGGAGTTGACCAAGACGACCTCATAGCCCTCTTCCCGCAGGGCTTTGCAGGCTTGGGTGCCCGAGTAGTCGAACTCGCAGGCTTGGCCAATGACAATCGGCCCGGCTCCGATGAGCAAGATCTTGTGAATGTCGGTGCGGCGCGGCATGGGGATCCCCGAGGTGGCAGAGTCAGCCTTCTATTGTAGGAGGTCACCCGCAGGCCAGGTTGCTCATCGAGATCCCTCTTTTTTGAGTGTTGCGCTTGCAAAGGCCATGCACAGCAGGTAGAGCTGGGATCCCTGGCAGGCAGGATTTCTCTGAGGACACCGGCAAAAGGGTGGCTTCTTCATCAGTATCAATAGACGGAAAAACTTGAACTTTAGATGATATCAGTGCTATCGCCGCAGTAAAGCCGCCCAGGGATCTGCCGATCGAGGAGACGCTCTATGGCCACGTTAATTGTTCGCAATGTTGACGAAGCCATTGTCAAAGCTCTTAAACAAAGGGCTAGTCGTCACGGCGTTAGTGCAGAGGCCGAACACCGCAAAATCTTAGAGCAAGTCTTACTCCAGCCTGCGAAACAGTCCTTTGCCGAAGTGCTCAGATCGATACCTAACGTTGGCAACGATTCAGACTTTGAGCGGGTGCAAGATAACACTGCCCATGATGTATTTGCTTGACACTGACGTCATCAGTGAGCTGCGCAAACACAGTCAAGCCAACTCCGGGGTTCAAGAATTTCTTCAAACTGCCATTGAGCAAGAGGCCCGCCTCTACATCAGCGTGATCACGCTGGGCGAACTCCGCCGAGGCGTTGAACTTATTCGCCATCGCGGCGATCATCTGCAAGCCAACCTCCTGGAGAGGTGGCTGCAAACGGTTGTCGATGACTATGCCGATCACATTCTTGATTTCACAATTACCGAAGCCCAGGTATGGGGAAGCCTGTGCGTACCTCACTCTCAAAATGCGATTGACAAACAACTGGCTGCTACAGCCTTGGTTTATGGACTTACCCTGGTTACCCGCAATGTCCGCGATTTTGCCGGGACAGGGGTGCCTCTCATTGACCCATTTAGACCCTCATAACAAGCCGCGGTAGCGAATAAAGATTAAAACTGCCGCCCAGGATCCCAGCGCCACTTTGATCGCCACCAAAATATTGAGAATCGGGATCCAGCCGCCGCTAAACAAAGCCCCCAATTCCCCTCTGGGCAATTCCCAGCCGGCCAGAGCCATCACAGCCACCCCGATAAATGTCACCACCGACAGCTTCTCCCACATCGCGGCCCGCCACCGTTTGTAGATGGCCTCCATCCAGGTAGAAGAGGCAGTGATCGCCACCAAGCCAATGGCCGTCCCTCCCGCCACCCCAGCAGCAAAACCTCCGCCCGGCGTCAAGTGCCCTCGAATGGCCAGCTCCACCGCAATCAAAGCCGAAATGGTGGCTCCCACTCGTGCCAACACAATTGAGGGAATATCGGTAAATTGAGCTACATTGGCCGTTGGCTGCTCATCCGCCAGCAGATATTGGGCGCCCAAAATTGCCGTGGAAAACACCACCACTTCAAAGACCGTATCGTAGAGGCGGTTGCGCAGAATGAGACCCGTTACCGCGTTGGGCACACCGCTTTCGCTGGCCAGAATCTCCACCGCCTCAACTAGGGCTACGCCTGCTGTGCGAACGGGGGAAACGGATCCCGCCTCGCCCACAATGAGCTGTAGGGCTGCCAGCAGCACCGCTATCCCGTACACCCACTTCATGTCGCCATCACCTCAGTAACCAGAGCTTGCTGCGCCAAAATGGCCTGCAGGCGGGGTACGCGCGTGACCAAGCGATACTCTGCTGCTTCTCCACCGGGCTCAAGGGCAATGGTGTGTACCTCTCGGCTGCGAAGAGCATTCACCAACGCCTCCGAACTTCCATAGGCGGCCACCTCCAAGCGCATGTGATACCGCTGTAGCCCTTGGCGCATCTGCTGTAACAACTGCCGTGCTGCCGAGGTACTGGCCTCCAGCACAGGGCTGCCTTCGAGAACGCCCAGGCGCATACTTAGCGAAGAGCGCACCGCAATGGCATAGAGGGTAATGGAAAGCATAGTGCCCACCAGGGCCTCCGTCAGAGCCACATCCGCCGCCCCAAACAGCGCGTAGATCAAGGCGGCAATTGTCCCCAGGATCCCTCGCATCACCAGGGCGTGATAGGGATTGGTCTGAGTCACCACCAGGCTCGCCGTCAGGGGCAGGAGCAACGCCATCACCAGCAACAAGGTCTCTTCCATCCTGCCCTCCTACAGAGACTTGCGCTGCGAGCAAAACGCCAGCACATAGCCCAGAATGGTGTTCCAAATAGCCAGGGAAATCAGCGCCAACACCAACAGGGGCCATTCCCGTGGGATCCGCAACAACAGCCCCAGCATGATGCTCATCGATCCCAGGGTGTCCGACACGGAAAGGCCGTGCAGCTTAAACAAAATCGAGCGATCCCCAAGGAGCGGTGCTGTTCCCCACAGCCAAAACAGCACACCAATCCCAAACAACAGATAGCTCAGACCTTCCACCCAGACTTCCATACCTACCCCCAGGGTCTTTCTAAAGCATTTCCAGCCGTTTCAGTACATGAGCCAGGAGCATCAACGCTGCATTGCCCACGGACAAAATCAAAACCCCCACAATCCCGATCATCCAGTCATCTCGCACCACCGACACCACCAAAATTAGAATGGCCGTCTTTGTGGCCAAGCTGGCAAAGGCGAGCATCGTTTGCCAGATATCTTCCTTTAGCCAAGCGGCATATAAGGGCAAGCACAGCGTTAAGGTCAGCAGAAACAGCAGTAAGTTCACGCGTCCTCCCGTGGCTTGAGCACATGCACTTCATAAGTACCTTGGGCATTGCAATTGAGCACAATGGTTTTGGGCGTGAAGGTAATTAAAAAGATATCCAGAAACACCAGCCCTGCCGAACGGTTGGGCAGGGTGTGTTTATACACAACTTCCTCAACTGTGTGGGGTTTGAGGATCATCTCAAAGGCTTCCCAGTAGGCTCTTGGGATGGCCAAAAGAATTTCCTGGAGCACCCGCCCCCAATCCCGCCATTGCACCGGTGCAGAAGCCTGCCGAGGCAGCAGCAGTGTTGCCGCTACCCCAATGGCCACATTGTCCCAGCTCAGATTGCCCGTCAGCAAGAACCAAATCAAAAGCCGCAGGCCGATTTCCAATAGACCCAACTCAGGGTAGCGTCCCATAGTTCCCCACAGCTAACAGAGCCCAAACCAGCACCAACACCACGCTCAAGCCACCCACCACGGCCTCCAGCCCCTCGTTCACCAACCCTCCCTTCAAAGGGATCCGCTCCCAAAACCAGCCCAGCGGGATCCCAACCCCCAAGCTCAGCAGGGCTTTGAGAAGATTGTCAGCGCCAAAGGCTACGCCCGCTGCGGGAAAGGTCGCTGGTAGCCAGCCCCAGAGCAAGCCCCCGCCCCAAAGCACTAGTGCCACTTTATCTTGCCAAGCAGTTGCAGAGGTGGTTTCCCCCTTCATCGGAGAAACAGGTGCCCGCAGCACTCGCACCCCTAAACAAGTAGTGCCGACGGTAACCCCCACCAGCAGCCACTCGTGCCAGGGATCCAGAGCAGACAAGCTGAGGGCCTTGGCCACATACCCCAAACTGCCGGGCACTCCCGCCAGGGAAGCCGTCCCCAAGAGCAGCATCGGCCAGCGCCAGGGATGGGTCACGCTGGTTCCAACGAACAACAAAGGCTTTGCCAACCCATGGGCAAGACCGTACAAACCTGCCCACTGAGGGGCAGCAATCACAAATCCCATCTGGGATACCGAGCTCCAGGCAAGAAGATGCTGGGGCGTACTCGCCATCAAGGCCAGTAGGATCCCGAAAACGGCTGAACCGGCGCTCAAGTAGGGCAACCCCTGGGCCAAGACTGGCGAAGCCTCACTGCAGCGCACCAAGGCCATGGCTCCTGCTTTGGTCGTAAAACCGCTGAGCACCGCCGCGATAATCGGATCCGCAGTAACATAATGGTGAGGGGCAGCCACAGGCCGGCAACGAAGATTGCCCCCTTGGCCAAAAGACCCACAGCAATCAACGCCAAGGCCGTGGGATCGGCCATAGCCAAACTGCTCATCGCCAGGGATCCCGTGCGTACGTAGACCAGGATTGCGCCCATCAGGTAGAAGAGCATGGCCACATTGCTCATGAAGAGGTAGCGTAGGCCCACCCAGAGCTGGCGTTCGCGCTTCTCCACTGTGGATTGGCCCTCAGCCCGCCGCCCGTAGGTCAGCAGCAAAAACACACCAATGCTGAGCACCTCAAGAGAAACGTAGACGCTGATCAGGTCGGCACTGATGATGACGGCATTGGCGCTACCGTGGACGATCAGTAACTGCATGGCCAGAAAGCGGCTGCCCGCAAAGCGTCTATCCAAATACAGCGCCACCCCCAGCCTGACTAGGCCGTGGGCCAAGAGCATCGCTGTTCCATTGGCATCGATCCGCAGCGTCACCCCGAAGTGATCCAAAAGCTGTAGCTCCAGGGGTGCGGCGGTTGTGCCGGGCAAGCCCCCCTGCTGCACCGCATAGACCACCGTCAGCGCAGCCATCCCCAATAAGCTGGGACGGGTTAGGGCCGGCATCAAGTAGGTTGTGAAGGCCAGCAGAAAGGGCAGCGCCACCCATACCAGCGTCAGCTCAGTCATCGGTAAAAGTGCTCCGCGCCCCTGACGCGAGCGCCTGTTCGATGCTCTCGACTTCGAGGGTGGGATGATTGCGGGAGAGCTTCATCACCCCCACCAACATCAAGGCTTGTACCGACAGGCCGATGACGATGGCCGTGAGGATGATCCCCTGAGGCACCGGGTCGGCATAGTCCAGCTCGCGCTAGGGTTTGTAGATGGGGGTGAACACACCGCTCCGGGCTGCCCAGATCACGAAGAAGGCAATGACCCCGGTGCTCATGACATCCATAGACAGGATCTTCATAATGAGGTTGCGCTTAACCACGACTCCCCAAAAGCCAAGGAAGATTGTGAGGATGACGGCGGCATTTAACATAGACACCTCAGCTTGCTGCACTTAAGCTATCCGGTGGCTCAGTCGTCCTAAGGCTACGCCCGCTACGCGACCAGTATCCAGCTTCCGCAGTCACAGCAGCCAGATACCCTATGGCCGGTTGCGACGCTGCCGGGATCCCCCTCTCCCCAACAAGGCCGGGATCCCGAAGTAGAAAGAGCTGCAGCTCCAGATGGGCAACTTGACCCGACTTCTTGCCAGCTCTAGGACTTGGTGGGATCCTGGTCATACACTTCTCATGCCAAGGTCGGAAGTTATGGCTGCTGTCCGCAGTTTAAGTTGTTTTTAATGGCCTTGGCGGAACCGACTTCTGGATGCTGAAGATAAGGTGTTGGAGAAGAGGGTTGTAAAAGCCGTGATGCTGCCGGTGGCCGAAGCAGAAGCCCTGATTTTGCAGGCGGTTCAGCCGCTGGGCACAGAGTGGGTGGAGCTGGGATCCGCCCAAGGCCGCGTTCTCAGCCAAACTTTGTATAGCCCCCAAGATTTTCCGGCCCGGCCCACCTCCAGCATGGATGGCTATGCCGTGCGCTATGAAGATGTGCAAGCGGGGATCCCTTGTGAGTTGCAGGTGGTCGAGACTCTCCCCGCCGGGAAGGCACCCACCCGAGATCTCCAGCCCGGACAAGCGGTGCGTCTCTACACCGGCTCTATCTTGCCCGGCGGTGCGGACACCGTGGTGATGCAGGAAGACACGCAGCAACCTTCGCCGGGAACCGTCCGCCTCTTGCAGCGTCCGCAGCGGGGCCAATTTGTTCGGCCCCAAGGAGACTTTGCCCGCCAGGGGGATCCCGTTCTGTTGGCAGGGCAAGCTTTGGGTGGAGCGGAGCTGGCCGTTTTGGCTGCCATCCGACAGGCGATGGTGCCGGTGTTTCGTCAACCCCGAGTGGCCCTTTTCTCCACAGGGGATGAGTTGGTACCCATCCAGCAGGTGCCGGGGCCGGGGCAGGTTGTGGATTCCAACCAGTACGGCTTGGCGGCTCTGGTCAAGGCAGCGGGTGGGATCCCGATCCAGTTAGGCATCGTGCCGGATCGGCCCCAGGTGTTGCAGCAGGTTATCCAGCAGGCCCTGGCCTCTGCCGATGGGGTGATCTCTTCTGGGGGGGTATCGGTGGGGGATTTTGACCTGGTGGAAAAGGTGCTGGAGGAGTTGGGAGGCGAGATTTTCATCCGCAGCGTGGCCATCAAGCCGGGCAAGCCCCTGACGGTGGCCCGTTTTCCCAATCCCCACGGCCCCCCCAAGCTCTACTTTGGCCTGCCGGGCAACCCTGCCTCTGCCCTGGTGACCTTCTGGCGCTTTTTGCACCCGGCCCTGCGAAAAATGGGCGGATCCCCGCCCCCCTACTGGCAGATCCTCTCCGCCTTCAGCGCCGTGGATCTGCATGCCGACGGTCAGCGGGAGCACTATCTCTGGGGACGGCTGCAGATCGAGCCCGCAGGGATCCAATTTCAGCCCGCCGCCAACCTCAATTCCGGCAATCTCATCAGTCTAGCCGGCTGTAACGCCCTGGCTGTGCTGCCGGTGGGAACAACCCAGATCCCTGCCGGTTCGCCCGTTCAGGTGCTGCAACTGCCCTAGGGATCCCTGGCTCTCCTATCGAGATAACTATAATTTGTGTTAGAACTGTACTACAGTGGGCTATCATGGAGCCGAGACTGTCCTTTGGGGTTGAGTTCCCCCAGAACTCTCAGAACTCTGTTCCACCAACGCGAACAGCAATCTTCAACCATGCCTACTTCTGCTGACTCTCCCCCTCTTCAAAGCGACGAGGTTCCCAAGCCTGAGGACTCCGCTCCGCTGACACGGACGGTGTTGGCGGCCCGTGAGCCTTTTTTGGGGCTGTTGCGAGATCTGGCGCGGGCCTACCAAGCTTTTGAAAATTACGCCGGGGTTCACATTCGGCAAATGGGGCTGACCGCCCCCCAATTCGATGTGTTGGTAACCCTCGGCAATACCCCTGGGATGACCATGAATGTCCTGGCCCAAAAAACGCTGGTGACCAAAGGGACACTAACCGGCATTGTGGATCGCCTAGAACAAAAAGGGCTGGTGCGCCGGGAAGTGCCTCCGGAAAACCGGCGCTGCTTTAAGGTCGTGCTGACAGAGACGGGGGAAAAACTGTTTGAGGAAATTTTCCCGGCCCACATCGCCTACTTGAAAGAGCGCTTCCAAAAGCTGGATCCCTCGGAAATGGCGCAGATCCAGGCTTGCCTTAAAAAACTGCAGGCTATTTTCTAGCGCTTTCAGATTCCCCTCTCCGATCCGGCTGATCAGCGACCCCCAAGCCGCAGTGCCGGAAGCAACCTCTAGCCCGGTTCAAACGGCTGCCCCAGAGCTGCCGGCAGTGGCCTTCACCGCCTGCTGAATCCAGCGCCGCAGCCGAGGTGGGATCCCGCGCAAGCCGTACTCCCACCATTCCCCAGAAGTGAGCACCAACACCAAAATCATCAGCACGAAAGGAGCCACCGTAAAAACTTGGGTGGGTACAGCGCGGATGGTAGTCTGGGCAACCCCGGCAAAGGACTGCAAAATACCGAACAGGTAGGCCCCCAGGGCTACCCGCAAGGGGTTCCAGCCGCCGAAGATGACGATGGCCAAAGCAATCCAGCCATACCCTGCTGTATGTCGGTGGCTCCAGCCAGCCTTGAAATCCAAAGAAAAGGCAGCTCCCGCCAAGCCCAATAGGGATCCCCCCACCAGGGTGTAGACATAGCGCCAGAAAATGACATCGGTGCCGCGGGCAAAGGCTGCCGCCGGCTGTTCTCCCATAGCCCGCAACATCAGGCCGGGCCGAGTGCAATAAAAAAAGAACCAAGTTCCCCCGATGAGTGCATAGCTGGCGTACAGCAACAAATCCCCTCGAAACAGGAGTGGCCCCAGCAGCGGCACCTCTCTCAAGAAGGGGATCGGCAGGCTGGGCACCGTTGGCCCTGGGATCCGCACGAACGGATTGCCCAAAAAGGAAGACAAATCCGCCCCCAACAGGGCCAAGACAAAACCAATGGCAATAATTTGGGATCCCTTCAGGGTCAGCGAGCCGAAGGCCACGATCCCAGCAAACAGCGCTCCCACAGCGGCGGCAGCCAAAAAGCCCAACACTAGGCTTCCCGTCAGCTTGGCTACGGCGAACCCAACCATAGCGGCCAGCATGATCGTCCCCTCTGCGGAGAGGTTGATCACCCCCGCCCGCTCGGTAATGGTTTCCCCTATGCAGGCAAAGACCAACGGTGTGGCGGTGGCAATGGCAGTGGAGAGAATGGCGACCAGTTGGGCAGCGTTCATGAGGGGCCTGTCGAGAACTCGGGTTGAGTTAATGTATTTAATGTATTTGCAGTTGCTGCGCGAATGCGCCTGTTGATCTGGGCATCGCCTCAGCCCAACACCCAGAGCATGAAAGCCACCCCCAAAGTGACGGCGCCGAACAGAGCATAGCTGATCTGGCGCAGCGGCCTCAGTTGCATGGCATGGAGAGCTTTGAGCCAGTCTAACCCCAAGGATTCCACGAAGCGATCCAACACCGCTTGCATCGGATAGGCATAAACCGACCCCTGCTCCTTAAAGTTCACCAGCACGACCAGCAGCGTAGCGTAGCCCCAGAGGCCGCCCCAGAGCACAGCGCTCAACCCGATTAAAATTGGCTCGAGCATTGACTTTCCTTTGCCTCCTATGGGCGTGCCCACCGTCGGCGATGGCGGGACGGAGTCCTTTGAGCTTGGGGACTCGGATCTCATTATTCCGGCTCTTTTCCCGTTGAGGCTGCCCTCCCTTAGGCAATATCCTAGAAAGGATCCCAGCTCGCTTTCAGGGGTCAAAGGGATTGGTTTTGTGCCCGTCCAGGCTAGAAGATGACAAACTGGGAGTACCCGCTCAAAGTTATCTTGTCAACTTCCCATGAGTTCTCGCTACCTGCTGCCCCCCGCCGAACCCAAATCCGTCGGTACCGCCTACATCCTCTGGGCGCTGGGCATATTCGGGATCTGTGGGGTTCATCGCCTTTACCTGGGCAAGACTGGCACAGGCGTTCTCTGGCTGTTCACCTTTGGCCTGTTGGGCATCGGGCAGTTGATCGACCTGTTTTTGATCCCAGGCATGGTGGAAAATCACAACTTCAAACTGGCCGTCCTGCAGGGATCCCAGCCCTCCCCACCGCCCGCCAAAGCGGTTTCAGCGCCTTCTCAGCCCTTGAAAGGTCAAGCTCTGATGCGGGAGATTCTGCGGCTGGCCCAACAACGGCAAGGGATCCTCACCCTTTCGGAAATCGCTATCGACTTGCCTGCCGATTTTGATGAGATTGAAAAGGCATTGCAAGAGCTGAGCCGCCGTGGCCTGGCTGTCCCCGAGAACAACTTGGTTACCGGAGCGGTGGAGTACCACTTCGCTCACCTGCTGCGCCGCTCCCCGGATCAACGTTCGATCTGAATGCCCTCCCGGCCAAACCTCTACTGGGATCCCAGGATCCCTCGATCCTTGGCTGCCCGAACTGCCCGGCGAAAGGTCAGTAAGCCCAGGCCGAAGTAGAAAACGCCGCTGGTCAGAGCGATGAGCAGCCGCACGGGATCCAAGCCCGCCTCCCGCACCATCACATCTCGCAGCAGCCCAGCTCCTGCTGTCATGGACAGACTTTGCCCTAGCCACCTCAGGGATCCCGGCCATTCTTCCGTGGGAGCAGCCAACAGAAAAAGCAAGCCGAATTGGCTGATAATTAAAAGCTGCTGAATTCGCTTCCAAATCAGAGCGGCGGATCCCAGCAGAAAGGAAAAACCGTAGGCCCCCAGCACCACGCTCACCAAAGGCAACACCAGAGCAGGGGGAAACCGCAACCGGCTGCCCGTCAGCAGCAAAATAACGCCCAGAATAACGACAACAATAGAAAGGCGCAACACCAAGCTGGCACAAGCCCGTGCCAAGAAGAGAGTGGCTGCCGAAAATGGCGAGAGCAACACCTGCTCCAAGGTGCCTGTCTGGGCTTCCACCTGCAGGTTGAGAGCGATGTCGTTCACCACAAAAATGACCAGCGTCCAGAGCACATAGCCGATCACCACCGCATCCAACCGTTCGCCAAATTGGGAGGCAGGCCCTGCCACATATTGGGCGCCGGCAAAGAGGGCATAGAAGAAGAACGTGGTGATCAGGATCCCGCCCAGGGCCTCCGCCGGATAGCGGATGTACTGGATCCAGGCCCGCTTCAGCTCTGCCCAAAACAGGTGCATCACCGGCATCATCCTTGCCCCTCCCCCCTTTTCAATACAATAATTTGAGGAAAATATGGGTGAGATCGGCTTCCTCCCGCTTGAGGCTAAGCAAGGGCAAAGGCTTCAAGATCTCCAGCACCTGATAGAGCGTCTCTGGCGGGCCGCTGAAACGCACCTGATGGGATCCGAGAATCTCCACCCCTTGGCGGGCCAGTTGTTCAAACCTCCAGGGATCCAGCCCCTGTTCCAGCTCGATCCGGTAAGTACCGACGGCGCCGGCAAAGTGCCGGATCAACTCTCCCGTGGGGGCTTGGGCGATGATCACCCCTTGTCGAATAACGGCTACCGGATCCGAGAGCGCTTCCGCAATATCCAGTTGATGGGTGGTGAGCAAGATGGCTCGACCCGAAGCGACAATTTGGCGGATCAGGGATTTCACCGCTTGCGCCGATTCCACATCCAACCCCAGGGTGGGCTCATCCAGCAGCAACAGGGCCGGTTGATGCAGGAGGGCGACGGCAATGGCCACCTTCTGCTGCATGCCCCGCGAAAGGGTTTGCACGGCCACATCCCGTTTCTCCCGCAGGCCAAAGGTCTCCAGCAGCTCTAACCCCCGTTGCCGAGCGGTTCTGGGGGATAGCCCCCGCAGCACACCGAAGTACTCCAGGTTCTGTAGGGGGGTCATCCGCCAGTAGAGGTTGCGATTGCCTTCCAGCACTGCCCCCACCTGGGCCAGGGCCCCCGGAAAGGCTACGCCCGCTGCGCGAACGGTATGGGGATCCCGTCCGAGAACGCGCACCGTGCCTGCATCGGGTTAGATCAGCCCGGCAATGAGCTTGTTCGCCTCTGGCGGCGCGGAGCGCTATGGTGGTGGTCTTGCCGGCCCCGTTGGGCCCCAGAAAAGCCAGGATCTCCCCCGCCGCAATCGTCAGGGACACATCCACCACCGCCCGCACCTCCTTGCTCCCCTGCCGGTAAGTCTTCTGCAGGTGGTGGGCTTCTAGAACTTTCATGACGCAAGCACGATGCAAAAAGGAATGCAAAAGTTTAAACAGAGGAAGGTCGGCCATCCCAGTTTCTCACAGCGGAGCATGGGCCTGTCCCGAAAGGGATCCGGCAGGGTCTAGGAGGTTGCTGGGATCCCGGCCTCCGTTCGGCTTAAGGCCAAGCTCATCTTGTCCAACCACTGCAAAAGGCTCTCCAGTTGCTGCGCTGCCGGTACCATCCCCAGACCCCGCACCGTCACCTTGCCCGGTTGGTAAACAAAGCGAGGCTGCAGGTGAGTGGGCAGGGCCTCTTTCAGGCGATTCCAAGCAGGCTCCTCCATGGGGGTTTCCAAAAGCACATGCTCCTTGACCGGTTTGATGCGGGAAAAGCCCAAGGTTCGGGCCAGCACCTTCAGCTCCATCACCCGCAGCAGCTCCTGGGTAGGCTTGGGCAGGGGGCCAAAGCGGTCTTGCCATTCCTGGGCAATTTGCAACAGCTCGACCCGAGAGCCGGCAGCGGCCAGTTGTCGATAAGCCTGCATCTTCTGATCTTCGTCGGGGATATAGCTTTGCGGGATCATAGCGGTAACATTGAGGTCGATTTGCGTGTCCTCCACCTGCGGGATCTCCTGGCCGCGGATCTCTCGAATAGCCTCTTGCAGCATCTCCAGGTAAAGATCGAAGCCCACCGCATTGACTTGCCCCGATTGCTGGGTGCCCAACAGGTTGCCAATGCCGCGAATTTCCATATCCCGCATCGCCAACTGATAGCCGGATCCCAGTTGGGTAAATTCCTGAATGGCCTGGAGACGTTTGCGGGCGTCCTCGCTGAGGATCCCATCTTCTCGATAAAACAACCAGGCATGCGCTTGGATCCCGGCCCGGCCCACCCGGCCCCGCAGTTGGTACAACTGAGCCAATCCAAACTCCTGGGCATTTTCAATCAAGATGGTGTTCACTCTGGGGATATCCAAACCTGATTCGATGATGGTGGTGCAGACCAAAATATCGGTTTCGCCATTGTTAAAGGCCAGCATGGTGGATTCCAGCTCTCCTTCCGGCATTTGCCCGTGAGCAATGGCAATGCGGGCGCCGGGCACCCATTCCCGCAATTTGGCGCTGGCTTCTTCGATCCCCTCGATGCGGTTGACCACATAAAACACTTGCCCACCGCGATCCAACTCCTGGCGGATGGCTGTGCGGACAACCTCAGGATTGTAGGGGGAAAGGTGAGTTTTAATGGGCCGACGGGAAGGCGGGGGAGTTTGGATCAGGCTCATTTCCCGCAGACCCGACAAGGCCATATACAGGGTGCGGGGGATGGGGGTGGCGGTGAGTGTCAGCACATCCACCTGGGTTTTCAGCAGCTTAATCTTCTCTTTTTGGTTGACGCCAAATCGCTGCTCTTCGTCAATCACCAAAAGGCCCAAATCGCGGAATTGCACATCTTTGCCCAAAAGCTGGTGGGTGCCCACCACAACATCCAGTTCGCCGCTTTTGAGACGAGATAAGATTTCTTTTTTCTCCTCCGAGGTGCGGAAGCGGTTGAGCAGCCCCACTTGAATGGGATAGGGAGCAAAGCGCTCTTTTAAGGTGTGATAATGCTGCTGGGTGAGAATGGTGGTCGGCGCCAAAAGAGCCACTTGCTTGCCGGCGGTTACGGCCTTGAAAATGGCGCGGATGGCCACTTCCGTTTTGCCAAAACCCACGTCCCCACACAGCAACCGATCCATAGGTCGTGGAGATTCCATATCCCGCTTGATCTCCTGGACGGCGCGGAGTTGATCTGGCGTCAGGGGATAGGGAAAAGAATCCTCCAGCTCCTGTTGCCAAGGAGAATCAGGCGGGAAGGCATAGCCCCTCTGTTCGGCGCGCTTGGCATAGAGTTGCAGCAGGTCAAAGGCTACTTTTTGCAGGCTCTTTTTGACTTTTTGCTTGGCCTTTTCCCAAGTGCTGCCGGACATTTTGTGCAGGGCAGGAGGCCCATCCCCGCTGGCCCGGTAGCGGGAGAGGGAGTTGACTTGGTCGGCAGCCACCCGCAACAGGCCATCGCTGTATTGAATGACCAGATACTCGCGGGTTTCGCCGCCGATGGTAAGGCTTTCCAGCCGCAGAAACTGGCCGATGCCGTGGGCCTTGTGAACGACAAAATCCCCCGGCTTGAGCAGGTTGGGATCCACCTGGCGGGAGCTGGCTTGGCGGCGCTTGCGCACATAGGTGGGGGTGGCCAGGCTGTGTTGGCCGAAAAACTCGCGGTCGGTGAGCACCACCCACCCCAAGGTGGGCAGGAGAAACCCCTCCAGATCGGCCAAGCCGGAGTACTTCAGGGCCACCGGGGTGTAAGACTGTAGCTGCCGCTCCAGAGCCGGGAAGTCTTTGGGGTTGGGCACATACTGGGCGGGGCAGTCGTGTTCTTGCAGCAGAGCCACGGTGCGGGAGGGTTGGGCAGAGAGGATCCACACCTGCAACTGTTGCTTGCGGTACTCGCGCAGGGTTTTGGCCAGGGATCCAAACTGGTGGGGGATGGCGGGAACGGCCCGGCTTTTCAGGTCGATGGCGGCGGATTCTCCCGGAGTGGGAGCAGCGTTCGCCTCGGCGGCGCGGATCGCTATGGCGCGGGCCAACAGGCGGGGGAAGGGATCCCAGTCGGAGGCATGGAGATCGAAAGGGCGGTGAAAGGGCTGCAAAGCCGGTTCCGCAACCTGGGCCAGTTGCCACTGCTCTTGGGCGTGATAGAACCACTGCTGGCTGTGGGCCTGGCACTGCTCTGGCTCGTCGATCAGGATGAGGGTGGTGGGATCCAGATAGCTGAGCAAATTGGCGGGAGGCGTGTAGAGCAGGCCGAGAAAACGGCGCAAGCCCTCCGAGGGAGTGGACGACTGCTCCAACTGCTGCCGCAGGCTTTGGGAGAGCTGATCGGCTTTTTCCTGCAAAGCTGGCCTCAAGATAGGTTCATAGCCGGTGGGGGTAAGCCAGACGTAGGGGATCCCATCTTGGGAGCGCTGGCTCACCGGGTCAAACTCCCGCAGCCTCTCCAGCTCGTTGCCAAACCACTCCAGCCGCACGGGCCATTCGCAGGCCACCGGGAAAACGTCGAGAATATCGCCCCGTCGGCTCCACTGCCCCTCACTTTCCACCAAATTCACCCGCTGGTAGCCCAGACGGGTCAACTGCTGCCCCAACTGCTGGGGAGACATCTCCAGGCCGGGTTCCAGCTTGAGACAAAAGGCCCGGAACACCTCCGGGGGGGGAAGGTGGGGTTGTAGGGCCCGCTCCGTGGCTACGATGGCAAGCCCGGTTTTGCCCTGAAGGCAATCGGCCAGCACCTGAAACTGGCCCCACACCAGCTCCGGTTCCAGGTCAAAAGGTTCGTAGGGGGAAGCCTCTGAAGTGGGGTAAAGCTGTACGCTCTCCCAACCCATGCCCTCCAACTGCGCCGTCCAACGGCCCGCCTCCTCCAAGGTAGCCGTGACCACCAACAGAGAGCGGCCTTCCTGCTGGGCCAAAGCCGAGGCGATCAACCCCTTCGGGATCCGCCCTGCCCCTTCCAGATCGGCCCGTCGCTGTGATCTCAACCGGGCGGCCAACTCTTGAATCAAGCTGGATTGGGTTAGAAAGCGCACCAGCGGGATAAACGACATCTTCCACCCCACACTGCAAACTGGGATCCCCAACAAGCAGGGATCCCAATTCTGGCAGGCTCCGGGGACAATCAGCAGCCGTCTGCCAGCCCTGTAAGCCGGAAGTCCTCCTTTGCTGGGAATTGATCCTCGGCCTACTAGGGCAACAGTTTTGTTGTTTAAAGACGAGGAAAACCACAACCCTACTTGACAGCCTGCCAGGCTTTGGCCACTGGGTTCATAGTGGGCTTTTTCCCTTGTAGTCTAAATCACAAAAAAAGAGTTATGCTTCCAGAATCCTAAAATTAACCTTTAGAGTCAGACGGTCTGTCGATTGTCTTAGCCAAGATTCGATGTTAGAAGAAACAAAAAGCAGGGCTTTCCCGACCTCATCTAATGTCTGCTAGTGAGCAAGATGTTTTTCATATAGAGATGTAGCTGTATCAACTGCAGCAGATGTTGTCGGAAAAGGCTGTAGGGGTCAATTCAACTGAGCTTGGTGCAAACATGTTTCTGGATACCGTTGCCCTTTCTCGTCTACAGTTTGCCCTCACGGCCATTTTTCACATGTTGTGGCCGGTTTTAACAACGGGGATGGCCATTTACCTTGTTGTTATTGAGGGACTTTGGCTAAAAACCCGCAACCTAGATTACTACCGTCACGCCCGTTTTTGGTCAAAACTCTATGTGTTGAACTTTGGTATTGGCGTGGCCTCAGGCTTGCCGATGGCCTTTCAGTTTGGCATGAACTGGGCGCCCTTCTCCGAAGCAGTGGGAGATTTTTTTGGCACCATCCTGGGGTTTGAAGGCACGATGGCCTTTATGCTGGAGGCCAGCTTTCTGGGGATCATGCTGTTCGGCTGGGATCGCGTGCCGCCGGTGATTCACTGGATCTCGACGATCCTGGTGGCTTTCGGTGCCAATCTATCCACTTTTTGGATCCTGACGGCCAACTCTTGGCTGCAGACACCGGCAGGTGGTGTGTTCGTGGATGGGAAATTTGTGGTGCGGGACTACCTGCAAGCAATCGTCAACCCTTTCATGGTCAATAGCTTTCTGCACATGTTTTTTGCCACCCTGGAAACCTCTTTGTTTGTCATTGGTGGCATCAGCGCCTGGTACATCCTCAATTGGCGGCACAGCGAGTTTTTCTCCCGCTCCCTCAAAGTGGTCTTGGCGATGGCCCTAGTGGTTGCCCCCCTGCAGGTGTATATCGGCCATTTGAGCGCGGAGCAAGTGTATCGCCATCAGCCGGCCAAACTGGCAGCTATGGAGGCCCAGTGGGAGACGATCCCCGCCGGTGAGCGGGCGGACTGGAGCCTTTTGGCCTTGCCCAACGACCATGAAGAGCGCAACGAGTGGGAGGTGAAGATCCCCGGCGCGCTGGGCTATCTGCTGGAGTTTAAGCCCAAGCTGGATCAACCCATTCAAGGGCTCAAAAGCTGGGATCCCCAGAATCGTCCCCATATGGTCGGCTTGATCTACTACTCCTTTAGAACAATGGTGGCCATTGGTCTCTTTCTGGCCGGGCTTATGGGAGTCACCCTTGTCCAATGGCTGAGGGGCAAGCTGTCGGCGGAAGCCCTTTCCCAGCAGAAATGGCTGATGAGAGCATGGGTCTTCGCAGGGCCCTTGGGATACATCGCCGTCGAGACCGGTTGGATTGTTCGTTGTGTGGGTCGGCAGCCCTGGATTGTGTATGGACAACTGCGCACGGTGGACTCGGTTTCACCGCTGCCGGCAGGAGAAGTGCTGTTTTCTCTGCTTGGCCTAACCGCGTTGTACACCGTGTTTTTCGTGGCCGCCCTTTACTTTGGCAGCCGCATCATCCGCAAAGGGCCAAACCTGGAGTTGCCCGCCCCTGCCACAGCAACGCAGCCGGTGCCGGTGATTGTAATTGAGCCTGCCCGCCACGAGCCGGATCGCCGTCCTGCAGAAGCTCGATAGCAATGGTGCGGCTGGCTATCTCAACCAGCCATTCCCAGTCGTAACAAAACCCAGGCGACGTAACAGGTTCATTCCCGGTAGCCGTGAAACCGGTCGTTGCGTTGGTTCCCAACTCCTCTTTTCCCCTGGGAAAGAGGACAGGGGCGAGGGTGGTCATGTCAGCAGCTCGGTGGGTTTGGGTTGGGCAATCGGGAACCGCCCTCAAGTGGTTTGAAACAGCCAATGGCGGAGAGAACAATGATGGAATCTTTTGAGCCTTTGCAACGGTTTTTGCCGCAAGTCTGGTTTTTTATCCTGGGCCTATTCCTCTTTCTCTACGTTCTGCTGGACGGGTTTGACCTGGGAGTCGGCATCTTGTCCCTGACGGCCTCCAGCGAGACCCGGCGCAGCATCCTCATGACCAGCCTGGGCAATGTTTGGGATGCCAACGAGACGTGGCTGGTGTTGATGGGGGGATCCCTATTTGGATCCTTCCCCCTCGCCTATGCCACCATTCTCAATGCCCTCTACATACCCTTGGTGATCATGGTGGTGGGCCTGATCTTGCGGGCCGTTTCCTTCGAGTTTCGGGAGAACGCCGACAACAAGCTGGTATGGAACATCGCCTTCGGGGCAGGCAGCTTTTTGGCGGCCTTGGGTCAAGGGTTTGCCTTGGGCAGTGTCTTTGAAGGGATCCGAGTGGACGAGGCCGGCCACTTTGCCGGCAGCCCCTGGGATTGGCTGACCTGGCGCTCCCTGCTGGTAGCTCTTACCCTCATCCAGGGGTATGTCTTGATCGGCTCGGCCTACTTGATTGTGAAAACCACTGGAGAACTCCAGAAAACCTATTACAGGACAGCAACCATCGCCACATGGACCACCCTGATTGGGGCGCTGTTTATCACCATCAGCACTCCCATCATGTCCGAGCAGGCACGCACTCAGCTCTTCTCGCCCCCTCTTTTCTACATCTTTGCCGCCATTCCGGCGCTGGGGCTTTTGTTTGTGGCCTTGTTGCTGCGCAGTCTGCGCCGGCGCGAAGAAAATAGCGTTTTGGTTTACACCTTTCTCATTTTTGCGCTTTCTTTTATCGGCTTGGGGTTCATGGTTTTCCCCAACATTATTCCCCCCAGCGTTACCATCTACGAAGCGGCGGCTTCCCCCAGCTCGCTGGTGTTCATGCTCACCTTTATCGGCTTTCTAATCCCAGTTATCTTGTCCTACAACATCTACAACTATGTTGTGTTCCGGGGCAAAATCGTGGTGCAAGAGGTAGCTGAAGAGGCCAAAGTTCCAGAGGCAGTTTAAGCTGGCCCAAGACCGAAGAACGACCCCGCCCGGTATGCCAGGCGGGGCAATTTTTTAGGCGCAATCGAATGCCTATAGAGATCGGCTCTCACTCTCTCTTGAGCCATTGCCGGATCTGCTCGGCAGCCACATCGCGACCTCCCAACCCAAAGGCCAAAGCCACCGCCACGGCAATCGCCCCTAGAATGAGACCAAAAGCCAACACCACGATGTCAGGGGCCACGCCCATCTGTTGCAAGGCCATTGCCCCAACAAAAACCAAGATAGCCGCCCGCGCTGCCTGTGCCAGCACCCCTGAGGAAGGGCTACCCAAGCTTTTGATCATAGAGTGGACCAGATTGGCTAAATAAAGGCCGATCCCGAACACCACTGCGCCGATGAGCACCCGACCGGAAATCAGCAACAGCCCCTGCACAATGTCAGTCAGGGCTGCAAACTGCAGCAACTCCACTGCCGGCACTGCTCCAAACAAGACCACACCAACCCAGACCACCAAGCCGGCGATCTCAGAGGGAGTGCGACGCTTGGCAGTGGGATCTCCTTCAGGCTCAGGAGCAGCAGGTAGGGGCAACCCCAGCCCCGTCACCAGACGGTCAAAACCCACCGCCTGCAGCAACTGGGCAACCAAGCTGGCCAAAAATTGCCCCAGCAAGTAAAAGACGGCCAGGATCAAAGCGGATCCCGCGATCAAGGGAATGGCCCGCAACACCTGCTCCAGCATCGCCACTGCCGGATCGGAGATGGCCCGAATTTCCAGAGCGTTTAGAGCCGCAATGACCGCCGGGATCAACACCAAAACATACACCACCGTCCCGACGATCTGGGCCAACTGGGGAACGCCAAAGCGTGCCCCCAACCGGTTTGCCCCCGCTGCCACCAGCAGATTGGAGAGGATCCCACGCACGATGCGGGCCAGAAACCAGCCCACCACACCGATGATCAGCGCCCCCAGGATGCGCGGCACCATCGACAGCAACTGATCCACCAGGTTTTGCACTGGCTGCAAAGGCCCCTGCAGGTTCAGCGTATCCAGGATGATCGGCAAAAAGAACAGCAGAACCAACCAGTAAAGGGCATCCCCCAAAGTTTCATTCAGCAGAAAAGGGGGAGCCCCCGTGCCTTCCTCTTGGCTGGTCGAGGTTCCTTCTGCGACTGACTCACCGGCAGCGCCTTCCTGTTGCAGAGGCCGGGCTAACTGCTCATCGAGGTTAAAACGCCGCAGCCCCTGGATGACTGCCAGCCGAGCAACTGTAGCCACCACCCAGCCCACAGTCAGCAGCACCAGCGCCCCACCCACCCGTGGCAGATAAACGAAGATTTCCCCCAAAAATCTGTTGAGCGGATCGGAAACAGCCTGAAGCTGCAGAGCATTCAGTACTGCCACCAACACGAAGGCAAGGATGATCCAGTAGACGGCGGCGGCCACCCAGCGCTCTGTTTGTGGCGGCTTCTCGCCGGGCCTTTGGCCCAAAACCCAAGCAGCCAAGCGATTGTCCAGTTGTGTCCTCTTGAGAAGTCCTCTGACGCCGAAGGCTACTGCCGTGGCCACTATCCAACCCAGAATTAAGATGGCAATCGCCGCAAGCAGATTGGGCATAAAGTCGATAAGCCTAGACCAAAGACTGACAACGAAAGAGATGGCCTCATCTCGAATGGTGTTTCCAGAGGTGTCCATAGTAATCCTCACAGCTTGAAAATGCTCAGGATGGACAAGATAACAAGTGTAGGTTAGCCTGAAGTGTTTTTTCAGGCAAGCTGGCCAAAGGGGAGGTGCGATATGAAAAATAGATATTGAAGCAGAAATGTTGGATCTCGAAATAAAACTTTACATCCTATTAATCCAAGAACTTCAGTCGTGAGTCGAAGCTCCAATCGGTTATCAAACGCCAAGAATCGAACTCAAGGTGTTGATACCGCAGATTATAGCTTTTCCCCACTGGTCAGGAGCTCTCTAGATTAAGTTGATATCTCCGTTGCACAGGAGATACGTCTGCATCGGCTGCAGTTAATGTTGCCGGAAGGAGCTGGTTCGGGCAGTTTGCATCTACAAAATGAGAGCATTTTGATGATCTATAAAAGAGTCCAATGGGCAATCGGTACCCAGTTAATGGGTTGTATCCCCTGCAGCCTTGATATTCTTAACCGATTGGCTTGCTTGTTGTCTGGCCCAAGGTGTATCCCGAAAAACGTTTGCTGTCCTTCAAGTCATGTATTGATGGGCTTCTAAATCGGTTTCTTCCAATACACCAGCGCATCTTCTCCGTTGTAATACCCCTTGCGACGTCCCAGTCGTTGAAACCCTGCCGATTCATACAGGCGGATTGCCGCTTGATTGGAAGCCTTTACCTCCAGAGTAGCCCAGCGGCAACCTGCTGCTCTCGCTTGGTGCAGCAGTTCTTCCAGAATCCGCCGGCCCAAACCCTGTCGCCGGTGTTCGGGATCCACCGCCAGAGAGATGATATGCGCTTCTTCTTCAATACGCCAGAGAATGCCGAAGCCCACCAGCTCTTTTATCGTCTGCGTCGGCGAAGTGGGGTCTCGAGGGGGAATGGAAACCTTCATTCGGCCCAAGCCCCAGGAAGTGCCAGCGGCAGCGGGTTCCGCCACTACTCCAATCACCGTGCTTGTGGGTCGTTCCAGCTCTACTCGATACCCTTGTTCCCCCCAGTATCCCCCATAGCACCGCCGATCCAGCTCCAGCAGTTGGGGTAGGGCAGTGATGTCCAGCACCTGCAGCCGATAACTCGTACTGCTCATAGTGGCCTAGTCCCGCAATTCGCAGAATTCCGCCAACAACAACTGCCCCAAGGGATCGTCATCGGGAGCGGCATAGGGCAAGGCTCTGCGGCTGATGCTCAGGATCTGGCCTCCCGACTGGGGATGGTGCTCCGCACCGCTTTCGCGAACGGGCTTGAGTTCGTAGTCGATCCCTTCGGTGAAGCCGGCTTCCCGTAGGTAGTCTTGGGCGGCTTTGAGGATCCCTTCTCGCAGTTGCGCTTTAACGGCAGGGGCCATGAGGTGACGAACAAACCACTGGGCGCTGGCGGGATCCACCTCGGCCAGGTATTGGAGAGCAGGAGTCAACACGGCAGGGCGCTCTTGAGGGGACAAGCCGTTCACCTGCTGGGCTACCGCAGGCACATCCCGCCGTTGCATTGCCTGGATTAGGGCTTGAATGGCCGGAGAGAAAGAGGGATCCCGTGCTTGGCTCATGGCTGGGGGTACCAGAGGGATTCGAGAGTGCGAACAATGGCCTCTGCCTGCTGCAGGGAAGAAGCGGTCGGCAGACAGACGGTCACATGGCCCAGTTTCCGCCCCGGGCGAGCAGGGGTTTTGTGGTACCAATGCACCGCTGCCTGAGGGATCCCGGCCAAGCGCTGCCGCTTTTCTGCGTAATCGCCGGTGGAATGCTCATAGCCCAAGAGGTTCACCATCACCGCCCCCGCACACTTGAGGGAGGGATCCCCCAAGGGCAAGCCAAGGATGGCCCGCAGATGCTGCTCGAACTGTGAGGTGTGGCAGGCTTCCAGGGTGTAGTGGCCGGAATTGTGTACCCGTGGCGAGATTTCGTTAATCCAGATCCCGGCCTTGGGGTGGGGTGGCGGCACCCAGAACAGCTCGATGCCAAACACGCCAACTGCACCCAATTTTTCCATCAGATCGGCTGCTAAGCGCCGGATCTCAGCCTCGGTGGCCGGAGAGATGCGGGCAGGCACCAGAACATGGCGGCAGACTTGCTCGATCTGCACAGTTTCCACCACTGGGTAAACCCGGATCTCGCCCTTCAGCCCCCGTGCCACCATCACCGCCAGCTCCCGCTCAAACGGGATCCATTCCTCCAGCAATAGCGGGATCCCCTTGGATTGACCAAGGGCCTGCTGCAAAGCCGCTCGGTCGTGCAAGATGCGGGTGCCCTGCCCATCGTAGCCCTGTCGCCGTCGCTTGAGCACCACCGGAAAGCCCAACCCGGTCAGGTCTGCCGAATCCAACACCGCCTCCAGCGGGAAAAAAGCGGGTACCGGCAACCCCAACCGCGCCAGGAACTGCCGTTGGTGCAACTTGTCCAGCAGCGGCTCCAGGGTGCTGAGGCTGGGACGAAAGTGGGATCCCTCCGGATCCAGTTTTTTCAGCTCCGGCAGAGGGATAAACTCGTTTTCAAAGGTGACCACCGGGCAGCGCTCCAACAACTGGGCTGTGGCCTGGGTGTCGGCTACGGATCCCCAAACCACTCCATCGGCCACCGCCACCGCCGGATCGGTGGGATCAGCAGCCTGCACGATCAGCGGGATCCCCATCTGATGAGCTGCCAGAGCCAACATCTGCGCCAACTGCCCGCCGCCAATCACTCCCACCGGTTGGGAGCTCTGGGTTTCTGGGGATACCTGGGGTTCCACAGCCGTACCGTTATACTGAGTAGTGGGTCGCTGTCCATCGCTTCTTGGATCCAGAACCCCATTATGGGATCCCTTGCCCTCTAGCGCTAGGAGAAAAACGGTGGAACCCTCCCAACCCTCTGAGCTGAGAGCTCTCATTGACCGGGCCTTGGCGGACAAAGTCTTAACTCGCGCTGAACAACAGCAGATCCTCAATGCCGTCATAGCCGATCAGGAAATTTCCCCAGAAGAGCACGAGCTGCTGGAATCGATTGTGGAGCGCCTGAACAGCGGCGAGATCCGCGCTGTCGATTGAACCCTGTCTTGAGACTGAGATACTTCCCAAGGTTTTGGAGAATTAGATCCCAGTCTGTCCTCCGACTCCCGGTATTCAGTCTGTGTTCTTGGGTCAATCCCAGTGGGTGGATCGCCTAGAATAATCCACAACCCACCTCTTTCTGCTGCCATGAGTTCTCGCTCTTCAGACTGGTTCACGCGGGCTCGCCACATTTTTTACGGCACGGCCACTGCTCTGGTGGAAATCCTGCAAGACCCAGAAAAGCGCACCGAAAACCTCAACCGCCTCTCAATGGACTTGAGCCAACTGGCGGCGGAGCTGGAGCAAAAAGGAGAGTTGATCGAGCAGGAGGCAATTCGTTACGTTGAGAGTCTGAGGGATCCAGGCGCCAACGCTCCCTCGGCAAGTCCTGATGCGGGAGCGCCTGTCGAGAACAATCCACCGACAACCGTTTCCTCGCCCAATAAGCCGGCTATCTCCAGAGAAGAGATGGCCGAGCTGATGGAGCTGATCCATCAGATTGAGTCCTTGCGCCTGGATTTGGAGCGGTTGCGCACGGAGCCTCCCTCTGCCTCGTCCTGAGTCCTGTGCGGTTTGATATACTTACCCTTTTCCCAGAATTTTTTGAAACGCCGCTGCGCATTGGGCTGGTGGGCAAAGCCCTACAGCAGGGGATCGCCGAAGTCCACTGCACCAACCCACGCGACTTCGCCACCGACAAGCACCGCCGTGTTGACGATGAACCCTACGGGGGTGGGGTGGGCATGGTGCTCAAGCCAGAGCCCTTCTTCGCTGCCGTCGCCTCCCTGCCCCGGTTGGATCCCTGCGAGATCATTCTGCTGACCCCCCAGGGGCAACCGCTGAACCAGGCGCTGCTGCAGGAGCTGGCCCAAAAGGCGCAACTGATCCTGCTGTGTGGCCAGTACGAAGGCTTTGACGAGCGCATCCGCCAATACCTGGCCACCCGTGAAGTGTCACTGGGAGACTTTGTCCTGACGGGGGGAGAGATTCCGGCGCTGGCCCTGATCAACGGCGTGGTGCGGCTCTTGCCGGGCACCGTGGGCAAGGTAGACTCATTAAAGAGCGAAAGCTTCCAGGCGGGGCTGCTGGACTATCCTCAGTACACCCGCCCGGCAGAGTTTCAGGGGCACAAGGTGCCGCCGGTGCTCCTCTCTGGCGACCATCAAGCTATTGCCCGTTGGCGTCTGCAGCAGCAGCTGGTGCGAACCTGGCAAAGGCGGCCAGACCTGTTGGCCAAGCGCCCCTTGACCGCCGAAGAGCAACAGTTGTTGGCAGAGGGGTTGGCGGAGCAGCACCCTGGCGTGAACGATGTGGAGAAATGAAATCATGCTCGGCAATCTTCTCAACCGTCTCCTGAATCCATTGAATCCATTGCTTGTCTCCTGGCGTGGGATCCCCTCGCCCCCAGCACTGCTTCTGGTGGGGATGGCTTTGAGCTCGGTTCTGAGCGGCTCTGGGGTGGCCCTGGCCCAAAGTGGAAGTGTCAACGATGCCGTTCGCCGCGACAGCAATCCCTCTCTGTTCGATGGCACCAGTATTAACGTCAACGATCTCTTCCGGGCTGCCGACTTCCTCTCCCGCCAAAGTGCCGCCTCCCGTTGGGACGGCAAGGCCAGCGTCGATGCTGCTGTGGAGCAATTCAACCAATCCCGCCGCCGTTCCTTGCTGCTTTCTCCCGCTTCCTTGACACCTGAGCCCACCCCTACCCCCTAAGTTGGATCCTATTCCCAACAAGTTCCCAACAAATCTGTTAAGATCGCAAAGCCGATCCTGTGCCCGCCGAAATGCGGCACTTTGTTTTCGGGATCCATCAGGCTAGGAGAACACCGCCGTGGTTAAGAGCACCCCTTCCAGCAAAACCGATACGGAGCAGCGTTTGGATCCTGCCAGCCGGGGCCACTCCAAAGACAGTTCTACCGAACTCAAAGGGATCCCAGGCTTTATCCAGGAGACCCGCACAGAACTGGGCAAGATCGTTTGGCCAAGCCGCCGGCAATTGATCGGCGAGTCGGTAGGGGTCTTACTGATTGTGCTGGCTTTTGCTTCCTTCATCTACCTGGTCGATCAACTGTTTGCTTGGATAGCCACCCAACTGTTCTCGTGATGTTCTATCCTGGAGGGCCCCTCCCTTGGGGCCCAAGAGAGTCATGTTTAAGGATGGCTACAGGGAGGATGTGAGGTGATGATCCCAGAGCAGCAGCGAAAACGTCGGGGGGGCCGTGTGGAGCACTTTGAGCCTGCAGACACGATCCCGGAACTAGAGGAGGGGGAAGGTCAAGAGCGTCGTAACCTGCGCTGGTACGCTGTGCAGGTGGCCTCGGGCTGCGAGAACAAAGTGAAGAGCACCCTGATGCAACGGGCGGCTGCTTTGGATGTGGCGGATCAAATTGTCGAGGTGGTGATCCCGAAGCGGACGGGCTTCAAGCTGGATCGAACTGGCAAGCGCCAGGAGCAAGAGGAGAAGATTTTTCCCGGCTATGTCCTGGTGCGCATGGACATGAACGACGACACTTGGATGGTGGTGAAAACAACCCCCAACGTGATCAACTTTGTCGGCACCGAAGAAAAACGGGCCTACGGTCGCGGTCGGGGGCATGTTACGCCGCGTCCCCTCAGCCAAAGCGAAGTGCAGCGTATCTTCAGCAGCGTCGAGGTGGAGGAAGTGCCCCTCAAGATCGACATGGCACCTGGGGATCGCATCGAGGTGCTGTCCGGCCCCTTCCAAGGTTTCTACGGCGAGGTGGTGGAAGTCAGCCCAGAACGGGGCAAGCTCAAAGCTCTGATCTCAATTTTCGGGCGCGACACCCCGGTAGAATTAGAGTTTGGTCAAGTGCGAAAAGAGGTGTAACCGCGTTTCATGGCTAAGAAGTTGGTGGCCGTGGTCAAGTTGGCCATTCAGGCGGGCAAGGCCACCCCCGCTCCCCCCATTGGCCCGGCCCTGGGTCAGCACGGGGTCAACATCATGGCCTTTTGCAAGGAATACAACGCCAAGACGGCAGATCAAGCCGGAATGGTGGTTCCTGTGGAGATCTCCATCTTCGAGGATCGCAGCTTTACCTTCGTCCTCAAGACGCCACCGGCTTCGGTGTTGATCAAGAAGGCTCTGGGCATTGAGTCGGGCTCCAGCGAGCCCCACAAAACCAAGGTGGGATCCCTGACTCGAGCTCAACTGCGACAGATCGCCGAGCAGAAGCTGCCGGATTTGAATGCCCACGATGTGGAGGCGGCCATGAAAATTATCGCCGGAACTGCCCGCAGCATGGGGGTGACGGTGGTAGATTGAGGGATCCCTTGCCCTGTCCGAGGTGTTCACCGTCTTGAAGTTGTTTCAGCAAACCACTGTGGGGGAGAGAAGTTCTCGTCAGTACCCCGAGGAGAAACGATGGCTCGAAAACTTTCCAAACGTATGCAGGCTTTGCGGGAGAAGGTGAAGCCCATTGCCTATGCTCCCGAAGCCGCTTTAGCCCTGATGAAGGAGACGGCCACCGCCAAATTTGAGGAGGCGGCAGAGGTTCACATCCGCCTGGGGATCGATCCCAAGTACGCCGACCAACAACTGCGCACCACCGTGGTCTTGCCCAGGGGCACCGGCCAAGAAATCCGAGTGGCGGTGGTTGCCCGCGGCGAGAAAGTGGTGGAGGCCCAAAATGCAGGGGCGGATCGGGTTGGATATGAAGACCTGATCGAGGAAATCAGCAAGGGCATGATGGATTTTGACCTTCTGATCGCCACCCCCGATGTGATGCCCCAAGTGGCTAAGCTGGGGCGGCTGTTGGGGCCGCGCGGCCTCATGCCTTCTCCCAAGGGGGGAACGGTGACCATGGATCTGGCCCAGGCGATCAAAGAGTTTAAAGCCGGCAAGCTGGAGTATCGGGCAGATCGCACCGGCATTGTGCATTTGATCTTCGGCAAGTGCAAGTTCCCCGTCGAAGCTCTGCTGGAGAACCTAAAAGCGGTGCAGGAGTCCATCGATCGCAACCGTCCTTCTGGAGCCAAGGGCAAGTATTGGCGAACCCTACACGTTTCTGCTACAATGGGTCCCTCGATTGAGGTTGATATCAATGCCCTGCGGGAGCTGAAGTTGGCAACTTAAGCCTTGCTTCGGCGCTGTAGCGGGTTGGAAGAGTTTAAGTGGGTGAGTTTGGAGGAGGATCCCGACAGAGCGTCTTTCCCCAGTCGAATAGCAAGCCGAAGACAGCAGGTGCCCACAGGCTTAATCTCCTGCCGAGGTTTGAGCGAAGTTCAAAGGGATCCCTTCTTGGATCGCTTTTGAAGGTGCGCTTATCTCAATGCGTCTCGGCTATGGCTGGGACGCATTCTGTTTGGTAGAACCCAGATTCACCACCTGTTCAGCCCTGGGTGACCATTGACAACAAAGGAGGTGAGTGCATGGGCAAGCAACCTGTAGCAAGGAAAGCGGAGATCGTCGATGAAGTCCGATCCCTGCTGCAGGCCAGCCAAATGGTGCTGGTGATCGACTACAAGGGGCTGACCGTTTCGGAGATGAACCAACTGCGGGCAGAGCTGCGCAAATCGGATTCGGTTTGCATGGTTGTTAAGAATACCCTGATGCGGCGGGCCATCGCCGACCAAAAGGCTTGGGCAGGGATTGCTCCCTTCTTGGCAGGGCCGACGGCCTTTATCTTGATTCGGGGCGACATTTCGGCAGCCCTGAAAGCGTATCAGGATTTTGCCAAGCAAACCAAGAAAACCGAGTTCCGCGGGGCCGGCATTGAGGGGCTATCCCTGACCCTTGAGCAGGCTAAGGCCATCGCCGAGCTGCCACCCAAAGAGGTGCTCATGGCCCAAGTGGCAGGCAGTCTCAAGTCGGTGGCCACCGGCTTGGCGGTCGGGCTCAATGCTGTGCCCACACAAGTGGCGCGCGGTATCCACGAGATCCCAGCCTCTCTGGGGCGGGCCATCCGGGCCATTGCCGACAAAGAGGCTGCATAAAGGGCTCCAGTTATCAGCCCAAACCTGTGTCATCCATTCCATTAACCCTAAGGAGAAACCATCATGCCTTCAGAGCGCGTTGCAACGATTTTGGAAGAGTTGAAAGCCTTGAGCTTGCTGGAAGCTTCCGAGCTGGTGAAAGCCATCGAAGAAACCTTTGGCGTCAGTGCAGCAGCTCCAGCCGGTGGCATGGTCATGGCAGCTCCCGTGGCAGCGGCGGCGGCAGCTCCGGCGGCAGCTCCTGAGCCGGTGGAAGAGCAAACTGCCTTTGATGTCATCCTCGAGGCTGTGCCAGCCGACAAGAAGATCGCCATCCTCAAGGTGGTGCGCGAGTTGACCGGCTTGGGTCTGAAGGATGCCAAAGATCTTGTCGAGGCGGCTCCCAAACCTGTCAAGGAGGGGGTTCCCAAGGAAGAAGCCAACGACATCAAGAAGAAGCTGGAAGAAGCCGGCGCTACCGTCAAGATCAAGTAGTTCAAGTTACGGGGAAAGCGCTTCTTTCTGGTCTGACGAGAAATCCAATCGAGACACTCAAACCCAAGAGGGGAGCTGCTTCGGCTCCTCTTCTTGGTCTGCCTAACCCATCTCCATTGGCGTGAGTTCAGGATCCCTGTCCACTGCGGCGTCGCACTTCCACCTCTCCGTGAGCTTTTAAAAGGGCAGCCAGCTTGCGACGCATGACAATGCCGGGTTTATCCGTAAACATGTGCTGCTCCGCCTTGATATCGAGGGGAACATCGTAGTCGGTGCTTTCCAAAACCCATTGATCCTCAAGGGTTACCTGTCGATCGAAGGCGATGATACTCTCAGCACTCACCTCTGCTTCTGAATCGTTGCGCAAACAGAATTGCACCACCTGCGAGGTTTGGTCATCGATGGGGGTAGCCCCTGTGAAAATGATGTGGATGAGGCCGTTGGGGTAGGTGATCTTGAGCTTGCGACTGAAGGGCATAAACCAAGTGTTCTCTAGGATACGCACGGTGCGATCCTCCGACATCCGCAAGTTTTGCTTCTGCAGGTTGCTATTGAACACCGGCAAAACAGAAGTGGCCCGAAGGCCGTATTCCAGTTCCTCAAGGCTGTCCAGATCGGGGGGTACAGGCTCGGAGATCACCCCAAAGCTCTGGTGATGAACAAAGTGGGGATGGGCATTGTCAAAGGAGTTTTCCATCAGGCGTAGGCCAGCGCATTTCCAGACCTCGTAGAACTGATGAATTTGGCGAAACCGGGGATCCGCCACCTCTGAAATCTCGGGAATATCGGTCAAGGGATCCCCCAATGCCACCCAAACATAGCCATAGCGCTCTTGGCAGCGAAACCCCTCCACCTTGTAGGTGCGGGGGATAAAGTTGTCTGTAAGTTGGGGCACCTTCACACAGGTGCCAGAGCCGTCAAATTCCCAGCCGTGATAGGGGCAACGGATATGGCCGTTGCAGACAACCCCCTTGGAAAGTTGGGCCGAGCGATGGCAGCAACGATCCAAGACGGCGCAGGGCTGCCCTGCCTCATTGAGCCAAAGCACCAGAGGAGTCTTCAGCAGCGTGAAAGCTTGTGGGCCGGTTTCCAGGGCCGACATCGGGATCACGGGGTACCAAAACCGCCTTAGGACAGGTTGCTGGGTAACAAGCATGAACCCCCTCCACAAATCTTGTTCGGAGAGTCATAAGCCAGCTCTTCGTGAGCCCAGGCGGCTCAAAGGCACCGTTCCCCGAAAAAGATAGGCGTTGAAATGGCAGAAGTCCGTATAAGCCAACACAGCTTTGCCTTGGCCGTGTTTGTGCATCGATAGCTACCCCTCTGCCCGGGGATGGGCTATTGATTGTTGTCAGTGGGCTTCTGTTGGCATGTGGCTGTGAGGAAAGGTGCAAAACGAACTGAACCCTAACCGCGATTTCTGTCACGCAGGAATCCCGGCCCAACCTGCCGCAGAGCCCGACTCCCTCAAAGCAAAGCCGGCTGCTGAGAGCCGGCCAAACTGCCTGACAGATCCAGAGCCCCGCATCAGCCGTTCTCAAGAAAAGCGACAGCAGGAACACCGATCCTTACCTTGGCGCCTGGGGCTGGCCAATGTGCTCTCGGCAGGGTTGCATCTCATTGCAATAAGCTGGATGGGTTGGCAGCCTGGGATCCCGCAAGAGAAGGAGATTCTCCCCTTTCAGTGGGTGGAGGTGGCAGACAAGCCGCCCCCAGAGCCGCAGTGGATTGCGCCTGTTTCTGCCCGTGAGTCCGGTGCCTCTGAGCCCTGGGATCATGTACCTGTGCGGCAGTCGCAAGTGGCCAGCCCAAGTGAAGTTGTGGAAGTCACTTCTGCGGCAGCACAGCCTTTGGTCGCCTCAGCCGCAGGGAGTCCTGTCCCTGAGATCCTTTCTCCGCCGACAAGGGAGCTTGAGGTGCCCCAGCCCGCCCGGAACTCTGCCTCTCCTCAGCAGCAGCCAGAGGCCAGGTTAGAAAATCTGTCAGCGGGTTTAGCAGCTCTGGAGCAGGCAGTTGCCGATTACAATTGGGCGGAGGCGCTACATCTGACGGAAGAATGGCTGGATCGCTGGCCTCTCTCCTCTCTGCAGCGCCAACAACTGCGGGACTATCGTCAGCATCTGCAAAGCCTACTGCCTACCTCCTCGGCAGCAAAGGTGGAGACCAAATCGGCTCAGATCTCCCCTGCTCAATCCCTCAAGCCTCAACCCGAAAGAGCAGCAAGTTCTCCTGAGGTTTTGCCACAACCCTACCTGTCGGCTCCAGCGGATCCGCATCCAATTTTGCCCTCTCCAGAACCCATCGCAGCCCTGTCGGAAGAGCCTTCTCCCACTTTGCCCCCGACTTTTCCTACCGGATCCCACAGCTCCAACTTCGGTCGCACCAGTGGGATAGAGTCCTCTCAGGCAGGCCCACCCAGCCTAAATGCCACCGCCGATCCGGATTGGGGAGACTACTTGGCTCAATTTCAAGAAAGGGTTCGCCAACACTGGATGGTACGGCGGGCATCCGGATCCTACGTAACGGTGGTGCAGGTGCGTCTGGATCGACAGGGATCCCTCCAGGAACTGCGCCTGCAAACCCCCTCAGAAGATCCCCTATTGGATGCAGCCGTGCTCAGTGCCATCCAGCGCTCAGCTCCCTTTCCGCCTCTGCCCGAAAGCTATGTTGGCGAAGAACTGATGCTGGAAATTGACGTGCTGAGCGGATCCTTGCAGGCTGGGTCAGCCCAGAATCCGAGAAACTAGCTCGGATCCTCAGGCAGGGCTACAAGCCCTTCTCAGAGAAGTTCGGATTTCAATTCCAGGTTGGTTCCGAGTGTCCGCAATGGCCTAGGCCATGGACTTACGGCGGTTCCGCCGGACGGCTACCGCTTTGCGCTTGCGCTTTTCCAGGTTGGTTTCAAAGTGCCGATGGTTGCGCAAGTCGCGCAAAATGCCCGCCTTAGAAACCTGACGCTTGAAGCGACGCAGCGCAGATTCGATCCCTTCGTTTTCGCCAATCGTCACTTGGGTCATAGGAAAGACATCTCCTCCGTCAATCAAATGGGTTTGGTTACAACAGGGATCCCTATCCTAAACGATCCTTGCACCACTGCTTGCTGCCACAGTTCGGATTCACTGCGCCCGGCTGCCAAAGTTGAGCCCCGAAACCACCCCACCTTCCCTCAAATTCACAACAAATGAGGCGGTTGTCCCGGTGGGGGGCGGGGGAGAGGGTGCTGGAGTTGGGCTGGGGGCACTGCCGATCACCGATTGCACAAAGCCGGCGAAGCTGGACACCCGCGTATACACCCCGTAGAAATTGGGCTGGGCACAGCCTTTGCCAAAACTGGTGATCCCGGCCAGGGCAAAACCTCTGCCGCTGGGCACAATCAAAGGCCCACCGCTATCGGCCTGACACGTATCGACTCCCCCCTGAGGAAAGCCGGCGCAGAGCATGGTATCTAAAATGGTGCCATTGTAGGACTGGGGCGCGTTGCACACCGCATTGGAGACGATGGGGACGGTGGCCTGCTGCAAATCTCGGGGAAAGCCGCCGGGTTCCTCGTCCAGGGCACGGGGGAAGGTAGCTCCCCAGCCGAGGATGGTGGCGGCAGTGCCGGGGGCCGTCAGGTTGGTTTGGTTGGGCTGCACCAGTGGCAGGGTGGCCAGAGCCACTGGCCGAGAAAGGCGTACCAGGGCAATGTCACTCCCCCCAAGTTGCCCCACCTGGGGGTTATAGCCGGGGTTGAGGACAATTTGCGCGGCACGAATGCGTTGACCGGCGCCGATTTGTAGGCGGTTGGTACCCAACAGCAGATCCAGATCTTGGGGATTTACCACCTGCCGGCCTTGATTGTCGAAAAAGCAGTGGGCAGCAGTGAGCACCCACTCCGGTGCAATCAGGGATCCGCCGCAAAACTGCGCTTGAAAAGGATCCGGCTCAGCCGCGTTCAGCAAGGCCACCATCCAGGGAAAGGCCCCTTCGGGAGCAGGTCTGCCGCCCACAATCCGCTCCAGCCCCAAGCCGGAGCGCGGCGTGGTGAACACTCGCCCTGGGGGCAAAAGGGCAGTGACGCGGTAGGTGCCAGGGGGCAAGTTGGAGAAGCGAAAGTTGCCACCGCCATCACTGACGGTGCTGGGCTCCCCCGGGTCAAGGCGGCCATTGCCGTTTAAGTCCAAAAACGTGGTGGTGCCCGGCAGCCCCGGCTCTCCCGGATCCCGCAGCCCATTGCCGTTGAGATCGTCGAAATGGGATCCCTCAATTCGTCCTGTGGGGGGGGCTGAGACTGGGGGAAGCGGGCGACTGGAACCCCCGCCGCCGCAGGCGCTTATGCTCAGGGCCAGACACAGCCCCAGCGGAATAGACCAAGAGCGAGCCAAGCCCAAGGAGGAATGGGATCGCGAGAGATGAGGCATGGTCAGATTCTCCAAAGCCAGCCGGTTATGCCAGCCAAGGATATCCTACCGGCAAAGCCTGAAGATTGCGGAACCGGGAACGCTTCCCCCCGCGCCCGGCTCTTCCGATTTGCCCCAAGACCCAACGTGGCGATGCGCACTTTAGCCTCTTGCCGCCTGCGCAACTGGGCAGTAAAACCAGGGTGGGAGGGTGTGTGGCAGATGAATATCGCGGTCTTGGGGTTCAAAGGGGGCGTGGGCAAAACCACTACAGCGGTGCATTTGGCCCTTTACCTTCAGCAGAAACAAGGGGCAGCCCATTCGGGTGGGTCCGGGTGGCCCTGTTGATCGACGCCGATCCCAATCGCTCCGCCTCTCGCTGGGCAGAACGGGGGCCATCCTTTCCTATCAAGGTATTGACCGGGGATCCCACCACTCCCACGCCCACGGGCTTTCAACACACGGTGATCGACACCCCTGCCCGTCCCACCTCGGAACAGTTACACGCTCTGGCGCAGCGGTGTGAGCTGCTGCTTTTGCCCTGCTCCCCAGATGCCTTGGCCCTAGATGCCCTGATGCTGACCGCCAAGGCCCTAGACCGGTTGGGGGCAAAGCACTACAAGGTCTTGCTGACGCTGGTTCCCCCCTGGCCCAACCGAGATGGAGCGGAGGCCCGCAGCTTTCTCAAACAAGTTGGGATCCCTCTCTGCCACCATTCCATTCGCCGCACGGTGGCCTTTCAGCGGGCTGCCCTGGAGGGGGTCTGTGTTCACGAGATCCCAGAGCCGAGAGCCAGACAAGCTTGGTCAGACTACGTTGCTGTGGGGGAGGAAATCTCGTCATGAGCAAGTTTGAGCGCCTTCTCGACCGGCAGCCAGAGGGGATCCCGGCTCGACCCGCCCCGAAAAAGCTGAGCGCCCAAGCCTACAAGATTCCAGAACCCAAGCTGACCCTCGAGCAAGCGGAAGCAGGCGCCAAGCCCAACAGCTCTGAGTACGTCAAATTGACAGCCTACATCCCCAAAGAGACCCACCGAGCCGTGAAGCGCATCCTGTTGGAATCGGATCAAGATCTCTCAGAGCTGATTGAGGCGCTTCTCAACCAGTGGCTGCGCTCGCAGTTGGGAAAGGTCTGAAACCGAAAATCCGGGGAAGAAGAGCATTGCCAGACCCCGCAGCCACTCAGGGATCCCGCTGTCGGGGATCGCAGGGAGCCCACAGATTCCAGATAAGAACCAGATGAGAGTAAGATGAAGGGGCGCGAGGCAGGGATCCCCGAACGCAAGGTGGGGCCGTTCGCGATAGCGGGACGGAGTCTTTGGGCACGCTGCGGGAGGGGAAGTCTGCGTTGGGAGGATGTCAAGCTCTTTCAGGTGCAAAGGGATCCTTTATGCAAGCCATTACCTTGCTCGGCTCCACCGGCTCGATTGGCACCCAAACTCTGGACTTGGTCGCCCAGTATCCGGAGCGTTTTCAGGTTGTTGGCCTGAGCAGCTACAGCAACGTCGCCCTCTTAGCCGAGCAGGTACGGCGGTTTCGGCCCCAGGTGGTTGCCATTGGCCGGGAGGAGCTGCTGCCGGAGCTGCGGTCGCTGCTGAGCGGGATCCGACCGCTGCCGGAGTTGGTGGCCGGAACGGAGGGGCTGTGTCAAGTGGCGGCTCATGCGGCGGCCCAGCGGGTGGTGACGGGGATCGTCGGCTGCGCTGGTTTATTGCCAACCCTGGCGGCCATCCGCGCCGGCAAGGACATTGCCCTGGCCAACAAAGAGACCTTGGTGGCGGGGGGCCCGGTGGTGCTGCCCTTGGTGCGGCAGTATGGGGTGAACCTGATCCCCGTCGATTCTGAGCATTCGGCCATTTTCCAATGTTTGCAGGGGGTGCCCGCGGGATCCCTGCGAAGAATCTTGTTGACTGCCTCAGGCGGGGCCTTTCGGGATTGGCCTGCCGAAAAACTGGATCAGGTCACCTTGGCCGACGCCCTCAAGCATCCTAACTGGGTGATGGGGCGCAAAATCACCATCGACTCGGCCACCCTGATGAACAAGGGCCTGGAGGTGATCGAGGCTCACTGGCTGTTTGGCCTGGACTACGACCACATCGACATCCTCATCCACCCGCAGAGCATCGTCCACTCCCTGATTGAGCTGGCCGATACCTCTGTTCTGGCCCAGTTGGGCTGGCCGGACATGCACCTGCCCATCCTCTACGGCCTCAGTTGGCCAGAACGCCTGGCCACTCCCTGGGATCCCCTTGATTTGGTCAAGCTGGGATCCCTCACGTTTAAGGCCCCGGATCACCGCAAGTATCCTTGCATGGAGTTGGCCTATGCCGCCGGGCGGAGGGGGGGAACGCTGCCAGCAGTGTTGAATGCAGCCAATGAAGCGGCGGTGGTCCTGTTTTTGCAGGAGCGCATCCGTTTTTTGGATATTCCCCGTCTCTTGGAGCGGGTTTGCGAGCGGCATCAGGTCATCACCGATCCCAGCCTGGAGGACATTTTGCAGGCCGATGCCTGGGCACGGCAGGAAACAGTGCAATTGGCCCAGCAAGCTCCGGCTCAGGTTCTGGTTTGATCCCTACCGGGGGGATCCGGCTGAGCGCTAGAGTGGGAGAGGATGCAGGGAGCAAGTGAGTGACCGGATTGGGATCCCATCTCCGACAATTGGCCCGTTATCTGCACCCCTATCGACGACAGGTGGGGTTGGGCATTGGATCCCTGCTCTTGGTCAATGGCCTGGGGGTGTTCCTGCCCTGGTATGTCAAGCTGGTCATCGATGACCTAAGCCAGAACCTGGCCACTTTGTCGGCCCGGCGCATTGCCCTTTACGCCCTGACGGTGCTGGTCGTCTCCAGCCTGATGATGGGCATCCGCATTGCCTCGCGGGTGTGGATGTTTGGGGTGGGGCGGCAGGTGGAGTTTCACCTCAAGCAAGCCATCTTCGAGCATTTGCTCACCCTACAGCCTTCCTACTTTGCCCAGCAGACCATCGGGGATATTCTCACCCGCATCACCAGCGATGTGGAAAACATCCGCCGCCTGTTGGGGTTTGCCCTGCTCAGTTTGGCCAACACGATCTTTGCCTATGCCACCACCTTACCTGCCATGTTTGGCATTGAGCCCCGCCTCAGCGCGCTGGCCCTATCGGTGTTTCCGGTGATGTTGGTCTTGGTCAAGCTGAGCAGTGCCCGCCTGCAGCAGGAGCAGCTCCAAGTGCAGCAGGAGTTGGCAGATCTCAGCGATCTCATCCAAGAAGACCTGAACGGCATTACCCTGATCAAGGTGTACGGTCAGGAACAGCATGAGCAGCGGGAGTTTCGCCGCCAGAACCAGCGGCTGCTGCAGGCCAATTTGCGCTTGGCCCTCACCCGCAACTTGCTTTTCCCCTCGTTGGTGGCGCTGGTCAGCCTCAGTTTGTTGCTGCTGCTGGCAGTGGGAGGGCCGCAGATTGCAGCGGGGACGCTGACCATCGGGGATTTTTCGGCTCTTACCCTCTATGTGGAACGGTTGGTGTTTCCCACCGCTCTGCTGGGTTTTACCATCACGGCCTACCAGCGGGGGCAGGTCAGCTTGGAGCGGATCGAGGCTCTGTTGGGGGTAGAGCCCACCCTTCGGGATGCTCCCGACGCTCTGCCGTTGCCCCTGGAGAAGGTGCAGGGCCGCCTCGAGGCCAGGGGGCTCACGTTTGCCTTTGCCGGTTCTGCGGCAGCTCCGGCTCTAGAAGATTTGCACTTTTGCATAGAACCGGGCCAGATGGTAGCGGTGGTGGGGCCGATTGGGGCGGGCAAGTCTACCCTGGCCAATGCCCTTCCTCGGCTGCTGGAGATCCAGCCGGGGCAACTGTTTTTGGATGGGTGGGATATCACCCGTCTGCAACTGGGATCCCTGCGGCGGGCCATAGCTTATGTGCCCCAGGAGAGCTTCCTGTTCAGCGCCACGGTTCGGGATAACATCCGCTACGGCAAGCCGGATGCCGAAGATTGGGAGGTGGAATGGGCTGCCAAAGCTGCCCACATCCACGCCGAGATCCTCAGCTTCCCCAAGGGCTACGACACCCTGGTGGGGGAGCGGGGCATCACCCTCTCCGGTGGCCAGCGACAGCGGGTGGCCCTGGCTCGGGCTTTGCTGGTGGATGCTCCCATCTTGATCCTGGATGACTCTCTCTCCAGCGTGGACAATCAGACGGCCCAGGCCATTCTTCGCCATCTGCGCCAGGCCACGGCCCAGAAAACAGTGATTTTCATCACCCATCGCCTCACGGCTGCGGTGGAGGCGGATCAGATTTGGGTGATGGACAAGGGCCGCCTTGTGCAGAAGGGATCCCATGCCGAATTGCTGGCAGACGAGAAGGGCCTCTATGCTTCCCTGTGGGCTAAGCAGAAGCTGGAGGAAGCGCTGGCCTAGTTGCCTTGCCCCTGGCTCGCATCTCGCTTGCCCTCTGGCCGGGAAGGGGGTTCAGCGGCTACCGTAAGCTGCAAAGCAGGAAGGAGTGGTGGACATGGAGACGGTTGGGATCGTTCCCGCTAGCGGCGCGGAGCACTTTCTGCAGGAATTGCTCCACCAAGCCGGGATCCAGCCGCAACTGGCCCAGGGATCCCTGGAGGGGGTGCGGGTCTGGGGGCTATGTGCTGACTCGCGCCAAGTGCAGGCCGGGGATCTCTTCTTGGGGATGCCGGGATCCCGCGTAGATGGAGGTGGCTTCGTAGCCCAAGCCTTGGCGGCAGGAGCAGTGGCTGCCCTGGTCTCCCAGGAGGCGTGGGAGAGCTTGTCTGCTCAAGAGTTGCTGTGGCAGCGGCCTATCCTGCTTGTGCCGCGCCAGGCTCTCCCCAAGGCCGTGGCCCAAGTGGCGGCAGCCTTCTATGGTTTTCCCGCCCGTCAACTGACCTTGGTGGGAGTAACGGGCACCAACGGCAAAACCACCACCACCCATCTCATTGAACATTTGATGCAGGCTGCCGGTCGCTCTACCGCTTTGCTGGGCACTCTGTATAATCGCTGGCCCGGCCACAGCGAAGTGGCCTCCCACACCACCCTTTTTCCCCTGGAACTGCAGCGCAGCCTCAGGGAAGCCCAGAGAGCCGGGGCGGAGGTGGCGGTGATGGAGGTGAGCTCCCATGCCCTGGCTCAAGATCGGGTGTGGGGGTGTTCCTTTGCCGCTGCCGTCTGGACCAACCTCACCCAGGATCACCTGGACTTTCACCACACCCTGGAGAACTACTGGCAGGCCAAGGCCACCCTCTTCCGACAGGAATACCTCCAAGGGCGGGCGGTGATCAATGCCGACGATGCTGGGGGACAGCGGCTTCTGCAAGCCATCCAACCCTCTCTGGAGCCCTGGGCTTATTCTCTGCAGCCCCTGCAGGGGATCCCCGGCCTCTGGCCCGACCCAGTTCAACTGCACCCCACTGGCCTGAGCGCAACTCTGCACACCCCTGTGGGCACGTTTGCCGTGGAGGCCCCTCTGGTGGGATCCTTCAACCTTTCCAACTTGCTGGCGGCGGTAGGGGTAGCCCTGCATTCAGGGATAGCGGTGGAGACCATCCAATCCGCTTTGCCCCACTTTCCAGGGGTGCCGGGGCGGGTGGAGCGAGTGACCCTGCCGGGGCAGGATATCGCAGTCATTGTGGACTATGCCCACACCCCCGACGGACTGGAAAACCTGCTTAAGGCCCTACGCTCCCAGGTGCAGGGGCAGCTTATCTGTGTCTTTGGCTGTGGAGGGGATCGGGATCGGGGCAAACGACCGCAGATGGGCCGCATTGCCGCCACCTGGGCAGATCAGGTGATTGTTACTTCCGACAACCCCCGCACCGAAGATCCCCAGCAGATCCTGCGGGATATTGTGGCCGGGATCCCTGGATCCCCTAGAGCGGTGGAGGTGGATCGGCGGCAGGCCATTCGTCTGGCCATCCTCGAAGCCCGGCCAGGGGATACGGTGGTCATTGCTGGCAAAGGCCATGAGGACTACCAGATCCTGGGCACCCAGAAAGTGCATTTCGACGACCGGGAAGAAGCCCGCGCTGCCCTGGCCCTACGCCTAAACCAACTCCCCCTGAGGGGCCGGGGGTGAGGACAGCTACCTCTGGGAGCGGTGCTGCAGCATTAGCTCCACAAACTCTCGGAAAAGGTGATCGGCATCATGAGGGCCAGGGCTGGCTTCCGGGTGATACTGCACGGAAAACAGGGGCAGGTGACGGTGGCGGATCCCGGCCACGGTGCGGTCATTCAAGTTGAGGTAGGTGATTACCACCCCATCGGCAGGGATCGAAGCGGCATCCACCGCAAACCCGTGGTTTTGGCTGGTGATCTCCACTTGCTTGTCCAGACCGCAGGGATGGTTCAGGCCCCGGTGGCCAAACTTCAGCTTGTAGGTGGATCCCCCCAGGGCCAAGCTAAGAATCTGGTGGCCTAGGCAGATCCCAAACAAAGGCTTCCCGGTTTGCAGCAGCGCTTGGGTGGTGCGGATAGCCGTCGTCTCTGCCGCCGGATCCCCTGGCCCATTGGAGAGGAAGATCCCATCGGGGTTGTAACTCAAAATCTGCTCCGGGCTGGCATTGGCCGGCAACACCATCACCCGACAGCCATAGCGGGTAAGGCGGCGCAGAATGTTGCGCTTAACGCCGAAATCCAAGGCCGCCACCCGTAGGGGCGGCTCCGGCACTGGGATCCCTTGGCTGCGCCCATAGTCCCAGTCGGCGGGGGTAGGTTCCAGCCACTCGTAGGGTTCGGGAGTGGTAACTTCTGCCACCAGGCTCAACCCCTGCATGGAAGGCGCCAGGTGCACCCGCTCCAACAAAACCTGGGGATCCAAAATTTCCGTGGAAAGGGCCCCGTTCATCACCCCCTGGGAGCGCAGCCGCCGCGCCAAAGCCCGCGTATCCACCCCGGCAATAGCTGGGATCCCATGCTGTTGCAGATAGTGGGGGAGGGTGGAAGTGGCCCGCCAAGAGCTGACCAGGCGAGACACATTGCGGGCAATCACCCCTGCTACTTGGGGCCGAGCCGATTCTTCATCCAGCTCATTCACTCCGGTATTTCCCAGCTCAGGGCAGGTGAAAGTGACCATCTGCCCCCGGTAGCTGGGATCGGTGATCACCTCCTGGTAGCCGGTCATGCCCGTGTTGAACACCACCTCGCCCACTGCCGTGCCCGGCGCCCCAAAAGACCAACCGGCAAAGGAAGCGCCATCCGCCAGCACCAGCAAAGCAGGCTGACGAGCCTGCCAAGGGAAAGTTTTTTCCTGAGGGATCAGGGAAGGAGAAGCCATGCTCCACCCAAAAACATCGGCTTGACCATCCTACCCTCTTTCAAGAAGGTTGCAAGGCTAGCTAGTCTTCTGCATCTGTTCCACCTGCACAAGCCGGGTCGTTGTCCTTGCGGATAGTGCCTATCAAGGTGCTCACCACCACGCAGCGGTTCTCTCCCTGGGAGTAGGTGCTGCTGACCACAAAGCGACCCAGTTGACGGGCGCGGCCATCGGATTCAAAAACTGCCTGCCCACCACTGAAGTTGTTGGCCGCAGTTACAAAATTGTTTAGGCGCACTCGCTGACAGGGGGTGGGTTCATCGCAGAGGCCCTGCTCATCCTGAATGACCAGAGTTGGCACGTTCGGGTCTGAATTGTCCACCCCCACCACCCAAGCTCGGCCCAGGAGAGAGGCTCTGGCATTGGTGCGGGCAGTGCGCAAGGCTCGCTCCACCCTGTTCTGCGCATCCTCTAGCTGGATCCGGGCCCAGATATTGATCCCAGAGGGAACGGCCAGCACAGCCAAGATGCCGATGATGACGATAACCGCCAAGACTTCTATCAGCGTAAAGCCCTTCGTCTGGGCAGGTGCAATCCGTCTAAATTCGCTCACCGAGGCCAACATAGGTAGGAATCCCCCTCCGGGCAAGTTAGATGGGCTTGACTAGGCTTGACGATTAAACACACCACGGGCCAACACCTGAGTTTGCATCGCCGTCAAATACCGCGACACCTGCTCCGCATCAACGCTGGTGGCATCTTGGATGTAGCGCCGGAACAAACCAGGATTGGAGCGCTCCATAGCGGTTGCCGTGATGGTGACAATCACATCTTGGGGAAGACTTGCGGCGTCACTGCGCCGGACGCAAACATGGAAGCCCACGTCGTTTTCATTGTTTCCTAGGCCGGAAAAAGTGACACCACTAGGCTTTCCCCCTCCAAAGGCGTAGCCTTGCGGGCAATTCGGCGCAACCTGCGGACTTCCCTGCCGGCTGCTGAAGATGTTGGAGACCAGAGTTACCAGTCGATTACCTTGATTGCCTGCTTCAGCAATGGGATCTTGGCGAGCCATAGCTTGCTCAGAGGGCCAAACCAGAAAGCCCTCCCGGTAGGGATCCGGATCCTCGACAAAAAATTGGCTGCGCTCAGTGCATGCGTCATTAAGAGGTTGCAACTCAAACCTAGCAATGCGCGCGTTGCCCTCCCAGGGGGTGCTGCCGTCTGGGTTACCGGCGTTGTTGTAGTTGCGCCGCAGGTAGTACACAACCAAGGTGTAGATGTTGCGGCGGCTGCGAATGTTTTCCCAATCAGATTGGGAAATGCCTGAAGGTCTTTCCTTCAAAGTTACTCGGCCTTCTCGGACTTGTTGCAACGTCGGAGGGCCTTGATAGCAATCGCGTGGGATTGGGTTCAGCTTCCAAAAGGCGACAACCGGAACGGCACCCTCGGGGCGGTGAATCCAGCCGGGTGTGTAAAGCTTTTGAATGAGATCTGGCGTTCCGTCTCCGTTGGGCTGTTCTGCATCGTTGTAGATGTAGAGCGCCTCCGCCAGATCTTGCTGGATATACTGCATAGCCTGGGTCAGCTCTGCCTGCACCTGGGTGCGCCCTGTCTCTTCCCGATCCACCCGCATGGTTTCAATGACGATCATGCCGGTGGCCAACAGAAAGATCGAAGCTACCACCAGCGAGACCAAAAGCTCGATAAGGGTAAACCCCGCATTCTTGTAAACCCTGTGGCGAAAAACCTTGAACATAGGAAAACACCACCTTTTTGTGAGCCTGCAGGAGGAGCTTACCCATCACTTCAAGTCGAGGTAGGGCTTGGGCTGGGCAGCGGGAAGGCATTGCAGTTGTTGGTCGGTGTTCCACCCCTGGCTTGAACATCGGCCAAAACGGCGCGGCAAACATCCCCTAAATTGGCGGCTAGGTTAATCTCTACAATCGAGCTGGCCATGGGAAACAGCCAAACATCGGCATTGGCCAAGTTCTGGTTGGCAGAGACCGTCTCGGTTCGCAGCCCAGGAAGAGCCTGCCGAGTGGTTGGGTTAAAGGAAAAGCGGTGGTACACCCTCACCCCCAAAAAGAAAGAGCAGGGAACCCCTGGGATGACGGTGTTGTTGCGCCGGTCAATGCATTCCCCGCCCCTATCCCGAAAGGTTTGGATGAGGTAGATTTCGGGGTTTCGCCCTGGTACTTGAACTTCAGCCAAACGAATGGAGTAGTTGGGGCCAGGGTTGTCCATGTCGGCAGGGGGCGGGGTGTTGCGCAAGGGGCTTGCCCCAATCCTGGGCAGACGGGCCAACTGAGCTGGGTTCTGGAAAGCGCCTGGGTTGGCGGCCAGTTCCAGGTCAACCAGGGTGCGGATGCGATCCACCTCGGCCCGGGCCAGTTGATTGGCCACTTCTATCCGCTCGGTCATGGCCCGCCGATAGGCAATCAGGGTGAGGGCAGGGGCAAGAGCGGCCATGGCCAAAGCCACAATGACCACCGAGGCCAAGACCTCAATGAGAGTAAAGCCTTCTGCCTCCAATTGCTGCCGCAAAAGCCGCCACTTTTTCATATCTCCTCCAGCACTCACCCAGATCTGCCCTACCTAGAATCTACCCCTGGCTTGGGAAGTCAATATCAGTTGAACTCATTACAGCCTCCAATCCGAGCGGCGGCCTGCAGAGGCACGTCTGACTGAGCCTGCAACCCGCAGCGCAACCGCCGCACATACGGATCCTGAGGATCCAGCTCCCGCAAGAACTCGGTGCGGGCATTGGAGGGGAATTGGAAGCGGGCCGACACCGAGCTGGGACGGCGGGCAATTTGCAGACCCACATCGTAGCCAAAGCGGCGATTGGGCGGGAAGTAGTAGTCGTAGCCGCGCACAAAGGTTGGATCTTCCACCAAGTTGGGCGGCTCAAAGCTCTGCTGCAGGAAGGGGCCGGTGGCGTAGGTGCTGTAGTTGAGCTGGATCATCGAGCCGCTGAAGAAGAGGTTGGTATTTCTCCACAGCTCGTTGAGGCGCAGGAAGTTGTGCATGCCGCCGGCAGTTTGACCCAACCGCGAGGGCAAGGTGCCACTGATGGCAATGGCATTCACCCGCGTTTCCCTGGCCGGCTGGAGCTGCCGGTTTTGGCTGCCATCGTCGCTGCGACGGCGTTGGTTCGGGTCAGTGGAGGCCAGCTCTTGGAAGCGGGGAATGGGAATGGGCCGACGGGTCACCTCGTCCAGGATCACCCCCAGCACGGGGTTATTGCCCGCAAAGCCGGTGGTGGGTTGATTGATGTTGAGGGTGTACGGCTCCACATCCACCCAGACCAAGCCACCGTCGTCGCCGCCGTTGCGGTCGATTTGAACTTGGATGGTGTTGCCATTGGGCTTGACGTAGAAGCACAGGCCGTTGCGGATGTCTTCACGATCATCATTCCCTTTGCTGTCGATTTTGCTGTCGATGTAGTAGCCGTCCGCGTATCTGGAGTTGGGGGCGTAGCCCTGAGCCGTAGCAGTCTTGTTGACGCGGGCGTAGGGGTTGAGGGCCATTTGCGGCTGAATTTCTAACTGAACGGGGCTGCCGGGAGGCTCAGAAACCAGATCCAGCCCGAATAGCGGATCCCGATCTAGAATCTCGTCCGGATCCGGCTGCCTGTTGCCGTTTTTGTCTTCAAAGCGCAAAGTGCTGGGACGGCTGGCACCGGTGTAGGCGGTGTACTTAAAGCGGTCGTTGAAATTGGGTCGAAACACCCCCGGCACCCAGAAGCCGCCGTCGGTGGAAGTGACCTTTTCTTCTGAGTCACAGCGAACAGTTCCATTGGGATTGAGCAATCGCCGCCGCAGTTGCTTTGCCCAGTCGTCGCTGCCTACGCCGGGAGTTCCCGCAATCGGAGAAGCACCACTCTCGGCAGGGCGGATGCCCGGCTCTTTGCTGGGGTTGGCGATCTCGCTGAAGAGCAGATTGCCCCTCAGTCCGGCGCGGGCAGCATAGGCCGGCTCGCCAAACATCCAATTGAAGGCCGCCTGCAAGGCCTCGGCAGGGCTAGGCCACTTGGGCGGCTTGGGCACCCCGGCTTTCACCTCCAGCACCGGAGAAAGCTCCGGCTGCAGAGCAATGGTTACGCCTTCGGCAGGAGCGGCAGCCACTGTGTTTACGCTGAGGGTCTCCGGCTCCGGATCCGCTTGGATTTCCCAGACAGGGCGCAGATCCACTGTGTTGGGCTTGGCTGCCATCCATTCGCCCAGAGGGCTCTCGGAAGGCGCTTCTGGGGCAAAAGTGCTGGGCCCGCAAGGCCTGCCTTGACAGGTTAAAGATCGTGTCTCCGTTTTGGTGGCCTGGCAGGTGGGGCTGCTGGTATTGTCAATGCGGGTGCCCGTCCGGGTTTGGGTAAACGTTCTGGTTGTGCCACAGGCAATCTGGTCGATGACCTCATCGCAACTGGCCGGCGACCAAGGTCCCCAGTTGTAGTTGCAAGTTTGCGGGCAGGTAACCGTTTGGGTTTGCTGCCTGGTGGTGGTTCCGCAGATCGAGGTGCAGGTCTCAGTGCGGGTTTGGGTTATCGTCTGGCCACCGTTGGCCACCGTGCACTGAGGAGTCCAGCCTGTATCGGTGCAGGTAGCATCCGGAGGTTGGCAGGTGATGGTTTGGGTTTGGGTTTCGGTGAAGGGGCTTTGGCTGGTACAAAGCGGCGTTACCAGGCGGCTGCGGGTTTGGGTAATGGTGGCTCTGCTGCACTGCTGCTGCTGGGTACACGAAGGCGACCAATTCGACCAAGACCCGTAGCTGTACTGAGGGGAACAGGTAATCTCTCGGGTTTGCGGCGGCGGCGGGGTGCCAGGGCAACCGGCAGGCAAGGTGGCCGTTTTGGTTTGAGTGATGTTGGTGGCCACACAGATGTCGCTCCGACATGGAGGATTCCAGTCTGTCCAGATGGGATCGCAGTTGAGGGTGACTTTGCAGTACCGCTGGTTGTCTTCCAGAGGTATAGTCGGATCCGGCTGGCAAGGCTTGTTGACCGGCATCAGCGGCTTCAGGTATCGCAGGTCGTAGTCTTCCCACTCGCTGTCATCGCGGGTGGCAAAGCGCAGCCGAGCATTGCCGGTATTTTCGTAAGTTTGGATCTCTATCAAGTAGGGCGAGGACTTGTTTGGATCCGCGCACTCCAGATCCAATCGCAGGGCAACCTCGTTGCTGCCGCTATCCTGCCAGGCTTCGGCCCCTGCCGCGTTTGGCCCTAGGCTGAGGTTAGTGCCCCTCCAAACGGCATCGAGTCTAAAGGTGGCATCGGAGCCGTCCCGCCGCCGAATGATCAGCCGCACGCCATCGTCGCCCTCGAAAATGCGGTAGGTCTGCAGGCCCGGCCAACGGGGATACAGCTCCCCTACCCAGCGCACCACGAAGAAGTCGTTGCCGTTGTTGTTGCCATTCGGCCCTCCCCCACTTCTACGCCGCCAGCAGGAACGCCAGAAGTTGATGAAGTGACTCGGGAAGTTGAGGTCATCTGCATCGGTCGGCTGATTGTTGCCATCGGGCTCCCCACAACTGGGCATCCAAAACCAATCGCCGCGATCCCGCCGATCAGGGCTGCCAGGTGGCACCGACAGGCGGCAGGATGGCTGCGGGATGTCAGACAAAGAGTCGTTGCAGTCGGGGAGATTGTTATACAGCCGCCGCTTGAAAGGCGAGTTGGAGTTTATATCTGGGCTGTTGCCAAAAAAGTACTGGAAGCCTCCCCACCAGGGGTAACCACTGCCGCTGCGGGCAAAGGGGGCTAGGTTGCTCGGATTATTGATGGCATCTCGCACGCAGGCCCAGCGTTGGTCTTTGCTACTACCATCTGTTGAATTACAGGAGGGGGCACTGCTGGTATAGGCGTTGTCGAACTGACCAATGGCGTCAGGCACTCCTTGCGCCGGGAACACCGGATCCGGCCAGCGCACCGCCCGCAGGTAGGGCAGGTTGGCATTTTGGGCGTCTGGAGGCAGGGGACCTACGGCTCCGCTGGCGGCAAACCCTGTATTGCGGTTGTACTGGTTCTGCGGGCTGGTCAGCCAGCCATTGTAGTACTCGGCCAGCAACCCAGAGAACCCAGGGCCGCGGGGATTCGGGCAAGGCCCAGGCGGAGCCACCAGCACCCAGCGAGAAGTATCCAGCACCGGGTTGCCCAAAGCGGAGATGCGGGTGCCAAAGTTGGCATAGCCCACATCGGGTGCCCGCAAGGGCCGCACTGCCGGCGCGCCACCGCCTGCTGTTCTATCGTCATTATTGGGATCCGAATCGGCGTTGTCGAAACGAGCCAGAATGGTGTCGCGGGCAAACACATCCGGCCAACCCGGCTGGTTGAGGTTGTCGCCCAGGTTCTGGGCACCGTTCGTGTTGTCAAAGCGCAGAACGCCAGCACCGCTGTTATTGGGATTCGGAGCGGGCCAGTTGTTGCCCCGGATCACCAGCGCTTGGTTGAGGAAGGAAGTGTTGGCTCCTAGGTTATTTCCACTGCAGCCGTAGTAGTCGCTGCGGCGAGGTGCTGAGGCTCGTCCACCTGCGTAGTTTTGTCCAGGTGCATAGCTGGTGCCGCCGCCATTGAGGGTGCCATCCTGCACAAAGCCATCGTCAAGGCTGCCGTCGCAGAAATCGGCAGAGAGGATGTTCACCGAGTCGCCCAACACGTCGCTGGGCCGCCAGAGATCGTCCGCCGCCCGGGCAAAGCGCCGGTCTTCATCGGCCCGCATCCGCCCGTAGAAGTTGCTGTAGAGGCCATCTGCACCGAAGTTAAGGAGAGTTCTGAACTCCTCCAGCCGCTGCCCGTTCTTCGTTTGGTGCAGGTTAAAGTCCCCTTGGATATAGACGGGGTTATCGGAAACAAAGGAGAGGCCAAAGATCGCGTCATCAGGGTTGAACCCACCCCGGGCCAGCACCGCCCCGTTGCGCAGCCGGAAGCCATAGGGCCGCCGATCCGGATCGGCGTAGTAGTCCACCGGCTTGGGGCTAAGACCTTGCTCGGAAACAGGGGGATCCCAGACCGTTTGGCCGTTGGCTGTGCCTCGATTCGGCTGACCGGCGTTCATAATACCGGCGCTGCCTAAGTTGCCGCGGGCTTTCCCGGCCCGCCAGTTGGCCAGGTAACCGGCAAAAGAGCCCAAGGGTGGGCGGGCAATGGCATCTTCCCGCACGGCATCTTCCCGGAAGGCGTAGAAAATACCCCCTTCTCGACCCTCGCCAATGCCGGCAGGCAGCCAAGTATCCCCGTTGATGAACCCGTTGGCCTGTCCGTTGACATTGTTGGTCAGTAGGGCCAGGTCAATGTTAAGCGCCCGCACCGCCATCGCCTCGCGGCCATCGTAAAAGACGGAATCTTTGAAGGGCACGCGATGGCACTGGTTGCCGATCCGAATTAGCTCAACCTGGTTGCTGTTGGGGCCAGCAGCGGTGCAATTAGCCTGGGCGTGGGGCAAAGCCCAGTTGCCAATTCCAGAGCGGGGCTGCAAAGCAACCTCTTTTAGGTTGGCTATAGCCTCATATCTAACTGCACCTGAAAGGAAGGAGTAAGCGTTGCGCCGCTCGCGCTCTAGAGAATCCGTCTGGTCGAAAGTAGTGGTCGGGAAGATGTAGCGCAACGGCAGATAGAACCGGTTGGCCGCCTCTCGGTTCCCAGCTCGGCTTGCTTGAATGTCCTTCCAGAGGGTTTGAGCCGTTGGATCCCCGGCATTGGCAGCCGCCTCAATGCGCAGAATGTTGTCCGCCAGCATGCCCACCATGCAGCCTGCCGTTTGCAGGGTGGTTTGGTCGGCCAGGCTCAGATTTGTCGGGTTATCAATCACCCGCCGCAGCTCCGAGAAGTTGCCAAAAGCCGTAATAAACGGATCCGGGTGAATGCGGCCTGCCTCTTGCTTGGGTGGATAAGCCCCATCGGGATCGCCAGCAAAATTGGCCAGGTTTGTCAAAGCCGTCCACAGGGGCGTGCCAGGACGCAGCCGATCCGCCATCGGGGTTGGGTCATATTCCCAAACGTTGGTACCCTCCCCGGTGAAGAAGTTGATGCCCAGTTGGGTGCGCTGGTCGCCGGTGGGGAAGGTAGAAGCCCGCTGCAAACTCCAGGGAGAGCCTGGGTGGGCCACCGTAGCCAGGCAAGCTATCGGGAAGCGGCCTTGCCGGTGACTGTGGTGGTAAACGGCTGTGGCCTGCACTGCTGCCGGGTTATCTCGCAGCGTCAGGCGTTGCCGCGCCTCGTTGCTGATGAAAATGGCCTGCAACTTGGTGGGATCGTTGGGATCCCCAGCCGGAACCAAAGGCAAAGGCAAAGAATCGGTGCGGGTTAGTTCCAGCCGCTGGCCCACGATCACCCGCAGACCTTCCACGCGGGCCCGCCGCTCCCAATAGCCATCCAGACCCACCTCGGAAAGGGCTCCTGGGGGTGGGTTGTCTTGGGTGAGAGATTCCCTCTGGTTGTTCTGAGCATCCCCAGGGATCGGGGCACCGGCACTGACACGAAACTTTTGGGCAAAGGTGTCCACATCGCAGCCCCTTGCCGGGTCGGGGTTGACCGGGGGACGGTCGTAGCTGGCCTTGGGGCCAAAGCGGTTGTCAGCCCGATACACATCGTCCACGTAGGGGGGGCAAACTTGAGCAGAACCCGACTCAAAACCACCGGCAGTTACCCGTCCCAGAGGCTCACTGCTTCGCTTGGCGTTGATCGGAGAAGCTGCCCATCCCACTGCATCCCGTGCGTAGGCTCCCCGAGTGCGAATGCGACCAAAAAGCTGAAGCTCCAGCGGATCTAGGGCTACTGCTTCAGGCTCTGCCAAGTTCTGAACCGAATCGAAATTGAGGTTATTCAAGCGGGGAAGCGGCACACTTGGCGGCACATCCGCCACGCCAGGGTGGGCATCGAAAATTAACGTATCGCTCACCTGCTGGCCGGCATAACCGATAGCTCCTGCCACCAGCTCACCAAAAGCTGTAATTTCGGAGTTATCGACAGGCATGTAGAAGCAAGACTGCTCGGAGCTGATGGTGAAAGCCCGGAACAAGTTGTTGCTGGCATACCGGAAAAAGAGACTGCCCCCTGCATAGATGGCACCGTTCCAGCTGTAGCCAGGAGTGAAGAAGTATTCTAGGTCGCCACGGCTAAAGGCCCCCCATTTGTTGAGCAAATCTCGCCGCCGATCCTGCTGGAATTGCAGAGCCGAAATGGCGCGGGTGGTGGAGTCAGCTCCCTCGATGGGCAAAGTTACGGCGTACACCTGAAAGGGCTTGTACAGTGCAGAGCCCACCTGGAACCAATCCCCCACATTGGGGTTAACCGTTCGTTCGGTCGGAGAATCGGTACACCCCGCCAAGGCTGAGCCTTGTAGCGGCCCGCTGCGGATCAGCAGCCGTCGCGCCCGCTCGGTATCCGTGAGTCTGTTGTCCTCAAAGTCGCTGCCGGCAGCCCGACGAGTGTGCAGAATGGTATAGACCGTTACGGAGTCGTTGATGCCATTGTTGTCGGTATCCGACAAGAACCACCAAGCGGGGGCTCGAACCGGAACGTTTAAGGTCTGCCCTGGATTTTGCGGATCCTCCACCTGAATGTTGGTGGTGATCACGAACTGAGTTTCATCCGGGAGGATGTAGGGATTGTTGGGATCTGGGGGAAGCAGATCCCCTGCCCCATCGTTGATGAGGGCTGCAGCAAGTTGCGCATCAGTGGGAGCGGTGTTGGGCAGGCGGCGATCCCGTACCAGATACTCGATCTTGGCCCTGGCCCGGTCGATGGCTGAATTCAATTGTCGGCTGACGGTTTGCCCCGCCCGTTCCACCTGGGTTTGGATGCTGCGCTGGGTAGAGCGGGTCAGCAGTCCCACCGTCACCAAGCTCAAGACCAGCACGATCAAAATGGCCACCGGCAGGACAAAGCCCCGCTCTCGAATCTTGCGCCGATCCACCCGTGCTTTCAAAGAGGCGAGCAAGCGCAGGGTGAGCTTGAGCAGCAGCGTGGAAGGAGCAGACATACCGTATCTCGGACAATGTGAAGGGGAAGGCGGCACGCAAGGGATCCCTTGTCAAGATGCCAAGCTAGCAACAGTATGCCCGTGATCATGGCCACCGCAAATCCCCACCTCTGGGGGGAATCCCCAAGCCCTTTCTCCAATTCACAAGATCCCTAATTGTTGTGCCTTGAGCAGGGCGGTGACGCGGTCGCTGGCATCCAGCTTGCGGTAGGCGGTGCTGGCGTATTCTTTGACGGTTTCGATGCTGAGGCCCAAGCGGCGGGCGATCTGTTTGTTGGCCAGGCCCTCGCTCATCAGTTGCAGCACACACAGCTCGCGGGGGGTAAGCTTGGGCAGCTCCTGTTGGGCGGGTAGCCAGTCTTGTTCAGGAGCAGCCAAGATTTGCCGGATGACGCGGGCCAATTCCGCCGGGTCGGTTTCTTTGGAGAGGTAACCTTTGGCTCCGGCGCGGCGGGCTGCCTCGATCAGGGCAGGTTCCTGAAAGGTGGTCATCATCACCACCACCACCGGCAGACCTAGCTCGGTGATTTGCTGGCAAGCGGCGATCCCATCCCCATCCGGCATGCGCACATCCAAAATGGCCACGTCGATGGCACAACTGCGGCAATGGTGGACAGCCTGGGATCCCGTCTCCGCCTCCGCCACCACCTCAAATCCTTGCGCTTGCAGCGCAAACTTCAGCCCCAACCGGAAGAGGGGATGATCGTCGGCAATGAGAACACGGACAGGGAAAATCATGGCAGGGGATCCCAGCCGAGGGGGGTGCTGGTTCTAATCTGCCCAAGGGGGGATCCCAAAATAAATCGGCAGAGCCAGGGATGTTGCCCCCCTTCCAAAGAGAAAGCGGAGTTCTTTCAATCCCTTACAAAAACCATGCCCCATGCCCTAGGGTTGAAGGCGGGATCCAGCCGGGTTTGGGCGTTGTACAGAGCGCCCGTCAGATCTGCCCCCTCCAGAAAGGCCCCCCGCAGGTCGGCTCCCCGCAGATCGGCGTTGTGTAACTTGGCTCCTGTGAGGTCGGCGCGGGTAAGGATGGCTCGACGCAAGTCGGCTCCGCTTAAATTGGCCACCTGGAGATTGGCCCCCGTCAGATCCGCCTGCTGCAGGTTGGCCTGCGCCAGATCCGCTTCCCACAAGAAAGCCCCCGCTTGCTCCGAGCCGCTCAGGTTGGCCCCTCTCAAATCGGCCAGGTTAAGGATCGCTCGAGAGAGGTCGGCGGCTTGGAGATTGGCCTGTCTGAGGATTGCTTCCTTTAGGTTAGCCCCACTGAGGTCAGCTCCCGGCAGCTCTGCCCCCGTCAGGTTGCAGGCAGGACAATCTTTGCTGGGAAAGACAATTTGGGATCGGCCCAGTTGGGCATCCAACTCCAGTTGGGCAAAGGCCGCAGCCGCCGGGATCCCCAGCGCCAACAGCGCTCCCGACCAAAGGCAACCTCCCCTCATCAAGGGCTTTACAGGTCGGAGCCGTGCCCATCCCATGGTTTTCACCGGGATCCCTTCCTACTGCTGATGGTAGCCGCTCTGGCCCATTTCCTCAGGGATCCCTTATATCTTGGGGGGCGCCATTAGCTCTGTTGCGGCTGGCAGCGAGGGCAAAAGTGAGCCGATCGCCCTGCCAGTTTGATTCGCCGAATGGGAGCATCGCAGACGCGGCAGGGATCCCCTTCTCGACCGTACACCCATGCCTGCCCCTGGTAGTTGCCGTTGAGCCCACGCAAATCCCGGTAATCCCGCAAGGTGGTGCCCCGTTGCTCCAAACCAGCTCGCAATACCTCGATCAACGCCTCTCGCAGGCGTACCTTGGCCGCATCCGAAAGCTGCAATGCCGGCGTCACAGGGTGAATGCCGCTCAGAAACAGGGCTTCGTCGGCATAGATGTTGCCTATCCCCGCCACCAACGATTGATCCAGCAGGGCAGTTTTAATGGGGCGCCTGCTCTTCTGCAGAGCAGCTTGGAAATAGGCTTCTGAAAAGGCGGGCGAAAAGGGCTCTGGCCCCAAACTCCGCAGGGGAGTCATGACCTCCTCTGGCCCAACTCCGGGGGGCACCAGCCACATCTGACCAAAGGTGCGCTGATCCACAAAGCGCAGATCCCACCCTTCCTCGAAGGCCAAACGAACGCGAGTATAAGCCGACAAAGGCATGGATCCCTGTACCCAGAGCAACTGCCCGGTCATGCGCAAATGCACACCCAGAACAGCTCCCGAATCCAGGGATCCCAGCAAATACTTTCCCCGCCGCTGCCACCGGGTAAAACAGGCGCCGATCAAACCCCGCCCAAACGTTTCCCCTGCAGGGTAGGCAATGGTGCGGGCTAGGAGCACCTCCACCGCAAGTATGCGTGGCCCCAGGGTGAGGCGTTGCAAATCTCGCCGAACCGTTTCAACTTCCGGCAGTTCAGGCACAGAACAACTTGCTCAAGCAACACAGCTCCCGGCCTCAGAACCCTGGTTGGCTTAGCTGGCCGGGGCAGCTTTGGCCTTGGCCTTGGGAGCTTCCAACACTTCCAGCTCATCTTCACGGAAGTTGTTGGTGTTGATGTTGTAGTAGTTGATCTTGTCGAAACGAACGATCACCGGATAGAGAATGCCGCTGGTATCCACCGCTGCAACCGTTCCCACATCCCGATACCAGTAGGATTCTTTCCGCAGCACACGGACTTTGGCACCACGCTGAATCGCCATGAGGGTTATCTCCATTGACCTGAACTCAGATTACTCTAGTCCGTGGGAAGGCTGCGATTTCCGAATTTTTGTAACAGGGATCCGCCTTTGTCTTTCTGGGTTTTCGGGGCCGACAGCAGATGAACCGCCGCACCTGTGGAGCCTGGCTATTGGGCTCTGCTTTAGCCTGGGGTTTGCAAGGGAAATCTGCAGGGCTGACCCATCCGCGCGATTTTGCCGCTCTCCTCAACCTAAACACCGGTCGTTTAACAAGGGTTTGGCAGCCGGAGCAGGCTTCCAGAATCAGGGCCAGCCCTGGCTCAACCGTCAAGTGTGCCGTTGCCGCTGCTGCTCTGCAGACCGGGATCAGCTCCGGCGAGCGCTTGATCCACTGCCCGGGTTGGTGGGATCCGCCGCTGCAATTGGGGTTGGGCCGGCTACCCTGCTGGGATCCCCGTGGACATGGAACCTTGAACTTGCGCCAAGCCCTGGCCCAGTCCTGCAATGTGTACTTCTACCAGTTGGGCTGGGAGCTGGGGGCCAATACCTTGGTGGAGTGGTTGCGGCGCTTTGGCCTAGAGAGTGCGCAGAATACGGCTCCAGCTCCGCTCTTGGCGACCGGTCTGGCTGGGTCGGTGGATCCCTGGGAGCTGTTGGTTTATGGGGGCGTGATCGCCCGCCGCGGTGTTCCCCTTTCTGGAGAGGTCTCCCTGCCTGCCCTCTCTTTACCGGAGTGGATTTGGGAGGCTCTCCATGCCGGCATGAGCTTGGCGGCAACAGCAGGCACCTGTCGCGGCATTGCCCCAGAAGGGATCCCGGTGGCAGCCAAGTCTGGCACCATCCTCAATCCCCGGCGCAGAGGGCAGCAAGGACTCTGGGCAGAAGATTTTCAAGCCTGGTTGCTGGCCTTTTGGCCCCTGCCGGATCCCCATTGGACGCTGGTGCTGCATCTGCATCAGGGCAAAGCTTACGAGGCGGCCATTCCCCTGGCGCGGCAGATCATCGCCGCCATCGGCAGGGGGTGACTGCTCTTTCTTGCAATCATGAAGAAATGCAAACTATACTGAAGGTTAAGTGCCGTTCCTATGGTCGTTCTTCACGGATCCCACTCACTGTCGTTCCCATTTACCCTGGAGGTACTCATGTCTAACCCCAATTTGTCTGAGCCCAAGTTTGGCTTTAACGAGTATGCAGAGCGCCTCAACGGTCGGGCTGCTATGATTGGTTTTGTGCTGGCCATTGTCATCGAGGCGGTGACGGGCCAAGGCGTTGCTTCTTGGCTGGGCCTGATCTAAGACGGATTAGCTTGTCATTCTTTAAGGCTTCTTCTGGGGTCTGCCGGTCTGCAGGCCCTTTGTTGTCTTTGACCATAGGCTTGGGCCCACCGAACTATATCCAGGCAATTGCGACAGTGCCGGATCTTTGCCCTTCTCCCTTCGAGAGAGGAGCTGGTGAGGGGATC
>DVDX01000031.1 GCA_015295985.1 Synechococcus sp. M44_DOE_062
CGCGTCAGCGAGCCGTAGGCTTTAGGGCGGGGTTTTAGACCCAGGTTTCTGATAATAAGCGATTGTGCCGACCCAGCGACAGCAGGAAGAGGGCTAAACTTGGGTATAGTTTGAGGTACGGTTAAACACTGGTATTGACAGCGGAAGTATGGTTGAGTCTGCGCCTTCTCCTTCCGGTACCCACCAGCACATCTTGATTGTGGAAGACCGAGATGGCCGCCGTACCCAGGTGCTGGGATCCGCCAAATACTTCATCGGTCGGGACTTGGCGAACGACATCTGTCTAAACTCCCAGTATGCCTCTCGCTACCATGCCATGCTGCTGCGGGTTCCTGCCGAACGAGAGGGAGAGTACTGCTACCGCATTTTGGATGGGGATTTGGAGGGTCGGCCCAGCACCAATGGCTTGTTGATCAACGGCCAGAAATTGACCACCCACCAGCTCAAGTCGGGGGATGTGATCACCTTTGGCCCCGATGCCAAAGCCACCTACAAAATCGTTAAGGCTCCCTAGGGCCAGATCTCTGCAGAGCGTGCAATCGCCCCCAAATCAACAGCAGCAAAGCCAGCACCAAGGCCATCTCCGACAGCAAGGTCGCCAAGGCCGCCCCTTGCCAACCCCACCTTGGGATCCAAACCGCATTTAAAAGCCCATTCAGCCCCAGAGCCATCAGTTGCAGACGGCTGCGGGGCTTTTGCAACCCTGCCCCGGTAAGCAGGTGAGACAGCAAAAGGTGGATCCCTTCCAGCAAAATGACCGGGCTGAGCCAGCGCAGGATGAGGGCTGTTTCCCGATAGGCCGATCCCAGCACCCAGGGGATCCCATAGGATCCCAGCGCCAGCCCCAAGGCAGCCAAACTGCCGTAGCCCACCACCCAAGGGGAAAGGTGACAGGCGTAGCGCCAGCCTTGGGGGAGTCCTTTTTGCCCTTGGCGGCACAGCTCGGCAAAATGGCTGGTGAGCAGGGCAATCATCGGCGTTTGCGAGAAGTTGATCACCCGGTAGGCAGCGCTGTAGAGACCCCCCGCTGCTGCTGAGGCCAAACGGGGCAAGAGCAGCTTGTCCAAATCGGTGAAGGTTTTCACCGCGGCCAGCCCCACCGCAAAGTCCCAGCCCGCGGTCAGCCGTTCCCGCAGATCTCTCCAGCTCAGGGCCAAGGGGAGAGAAGGCTCGCTCCACCGTCCCATCCCCCCCACAATCAGCAGCAGCACGACCACCACCATTAGGCTGTACAGAATGGCCCATTGCGCCAGGGATCCCCAGCCCAAGGCCACCGCCAACAATACTGCCCCCAATCGCCCCAGCGCCATGCCGGTGTCGATGAGGGCCACGCCGGCAACCTGCTCTCGCCCAACCAGGATCCCCCTGTACACCTCTGGCACCGCGACGAACAGCAGATCGCTCAACAGCAATATCCCCACCACCGCTGCCGGCGTCTCGGCCAGCCAAACGCTCAAGAGGGGCCCCAACACCAGCGCCATCCCCCCACAGCCCAATCCCGCCAGCCACAAGCTGGGGCCAACCCCCTGGGCGGAAATCGGGGATCCCTGCCGGCTGAGGCGCTGGATCAGCAGTTCCGATTGGCCCAAATAGCCAAACGGGGCGGCCAAGTTGCTGCAGGCCAAAATGGCGGAGAACACCCCGAAGGCTTCCGGCCCCAACAGCCGCGCCAAGAGGACGAAATAGGCCCCAGACAACCCCAGGCGCAGGCCATTGCCCACCATCAGCCAGGCAGCCTGGCGTAGCCGCTGTTGTTCTGCTCTATCCACGCTGCCACTCCTGGACGAGGCTTGCCGGAGCCAGGGATACTGGATGAATGCTGAGAGGGTCTGCCCAAGAGCGGGCACCCTCCCTTGATTTTGGGTGTATGGGTTGCAATTCTTCTGGCAATCTCATGGCCAAACTCTACCCTGTCAGCAACGCCACGCGAAGCCCCAACACCTTGGCTGGGCGGGATCCAAAAGCCTTGTTCTCCCCCCATTCCAGACCGCCTGCCCCCCGCCGGGTACTTCCCCCACCCCCGCCGGACGGTGGTAGCCCTCGTTGGCTGGGATCCCTGCCGTCCAAAACGGTGGGCCAGGGCTATCGGGCCGTTGTCTTGCTCTTGCTGGCCAGCCTGCTGCTGTTTGGAGGACTGGGATCCCGTCTGGCCTACCTGCAGTTGGCGCGCACCCGGTATTACCGCCAGTTGGCCGACACCAACCGCATTCGCCTGTTGCCCCAGCCGCCAGAACGCGGGCGCATTGTGGATCGCAACGGCGTATTGCTGGCGGGCAGCCAATTGTCCCACTCGGTCTTCCTCTGGCCTCTGGTGCAGTCGCGGCAGCGCTGGCAGGAGATGATCCCCAAGTTGGCAGAATACTTGAACATGGCCCCAGAGGAGATTGCCCAAAAACTGGAACAGGCCGGATATCGTTCCCCTTTTCCCGTACGCATCCTGCGCAACGCCAGCCCCCAAGTAGTCATTCAACTGGAGGAGATGAGCCGCGAGCTGCCGGGGGTGATGGTGGAGGCGGAGACAGTGCGGTTTTATCCCCACGGCGACTTGGCTGCTCACCTGCTGGGCTACACTGGCGAGATCTCGCAGGAGCAACTGCGGGCGGATCCCAGCTATCGCCTGGGGGATATCGTCGGCCTGATGGGAGTGGAGGAATTGTTCGAGAGCCATCTGCGCGGCCAATGGGGAGGGCGACAGGTGGAGGTGGACGCTATGGGGGAAGTGCTGCGGGTGCTGGGGGAACAAGCGCCCCAACCGGGCAACACCCTGCAGCTCACTTTGGATGTGCGCCTGCAGCAGGCGGCAGAGCGAGCGCTGGGCCAACGCAAAGGAGCGGTGATTGCCATGGATCCCCGCGATGGGTCGATCCTGGCCATGGCCAGCTACCCCACCTTTGATCCCAACCTCTTTTCCAGCCGCATGACCCAAGCCCAGTGGGACAGCCTGCAACGGCAGGACTTCCCCTTCCTCAACCGCGGAATGCAGCCCTATCCCCCTGCCAGCACCTACAAAATCATCACCACCGCTGCCGGGATCGAGTCGGGCGCCTTTCCCCCCAACACCGTGCTGCAGACCGGCCCCTACATCCAGGTGGGGGGGTGGCGCTTCTGGGACTGGAACCGCGCTGGCTTCGGACGGCTGAACTACCGGCAGGCGATGGCTTACAGCAGCGACACCTTTTTCTACCAAATTGCTCTCGGCACCAAGACTGCCCCCTTGCAAGAATGGTCGCGCCGCTTCGGGCTGGGGCAACTGACGGGGATTGGCCTCAAAGGGGAGGCTGCCGGCCTGGTGCCCGATGCCGAGTGGAAACAGCGCCACTGGGGGGAGCCCTGGTATGTGGGCGACACGGTGAACATGTCCATCGGCCAGGGATTTATCACCGCTACGCCGCTGCAGATGGCGGTGGTGACGGCAGCCGTGGCCAATGGGGGCTGGCGGGTGCGACCTTTGCTCTCGCACCAGGTGATCCCTGACAGTCCTGTGCCGCTGCGTCAGAAGGTGGGGCTCTCCCCTGCCACCCTGGAGATCCTGCAGCAGGGGTTGCGAGATGTCGTGGTTTACGGCACCGGCGGCAACGCCAACCTGGGGCCAGGATTTCCCCCAACGGCGGGCAAAACCGGCACCGCCGAGGATCCGCCGCGGCGATCCCACGCTTGGTATGTTGGCTATGCCCCCTATCGGGAGAGCGGGACGGAGTTCCATGACCAGCCTGAGCTGGTGGTCGTGGTCTTTCTGGAGAACAGCGGCGGTGGCGGTGGGGCGCGGGCAGCTCCTATCTTCCGAGAGGTGATGCGGGCCTATTTCCGACCTGAGTCGTGAGCCCTGGCTTTCTGTTGGATCCGAGCCGAGCGGGTATAAAATCATCTTTGCAGACTCTTGTCTCCTAGAAAATTACGTTAAGCTCCCCTAAAACCCCTTTCCCAGCGGGCTCCTGCCCTAACTTAGCTGTAGAATATGTCAGTGATTTGGAGCTAAACTGCCGCAATCTTGCCATTCGCGCCGGTGGCGCCTTGGTGCATTACAGGGCAAGCCCCGCTCCCACACACCGAGAACCCTCTGGGCCGTGGTTGCTCCGCAACGCCTGAGCCAATCCGCGATCCGGAGAATGCTCTAACTTTAATTTAATTAATTGCCTAACTCAGAAGGAGATCAGGATGAACAAGGCAGAACTTGTTGATGCCGTCGCTCATCGCGCCAATGTAACCAAAAAAGAAGCGGAGGCTGTCATTTCGGCAGCACTGGAGATCATCGTCGAAGAGGTCGCATCCCGCGATGAAAACGGTGAACCCAAGGGGAAGGTGACCCTGGTGGGCTTCGGCTCCTTTGAGGCTCGCAAGCGCAAAGAGCGGGAAGGTCGCAACCCGAAAACCAACCAAAAGATGGTGATCCCAGAAAGCATTGTTCCGGCTTTTACGGCGGGCAAATCGTTCCGCGATGCAGTAGCAGGAGGGAAGTCTTCTTAATTTCACCGGCTTGGGAATCCGCTGCTGGGTAAGGCGTGGAGCGGCCTCGACATGGTGGCAATCGGGCTTGGGGGGCAGCGATCGCCGGCTGCTCTCCTGAGGAAATCCTGGATTTTTCGGCCAGCTTGAACCCGCTGGGCCCACCAGAGTCGGTCTTGCGAGCTCTGGGCCAGGCGCTGTCCGCAGCAGATCCGGTCGTGATTAGCCGCTACCCGGATCCCGACTATCGGGAGTTGCGCATCTGTTTAGCCAACCATTGGGCTGTCGATCCCGAGTGGATTTTTGTGGGCAATGGGGCGGCAGAGTTGCTCACCTGGGCAGCCCGAGATGCACAAGGGCAGGAAGTATGGCTGCCCCAGCCAGCTTTTGGGGACTATGCACGAGCTCTGCGGGCGGCAGGGGTGACCGTCAAGCCGCTGCCTTTTTTCCCTGACTCAGGATCCGCCGGTTTTACCCTTCTGCAGGAACCCCTTCCGGCAGCAGGTAGGGGAAACCGGGTGCTCTGGCTGAACAACCCTCACAACCCGACGGGCTGGCTGATCCCGCGGCAGGATATCCTGCCTCTCCTGCCCCAGTTCAACCGGGTAATGGTGGATGAGGCTTTCATGGACTTTTTGCCGGGGGAGCCCACCCTGAGCTCAAACTCCAGCTCGTCGGCAGGGCCCCGCAGCCAAACCTTGATCCCTTACCTGGCGGCTCATCCCAACACCATCGTTATCCGCTCCCTCACCAAGTTTTTCACCCTGCCCGGCTTGCGCATTGGCTTTGCGGTGGGGCACCCGGATCACTGGCAGCGCTGGCGGCAGTGGCGGGATCCCTGGAGCGTCAACGGATTGGCGGGAGTGGCAGTGGCGGCAGCTTTGGCCGATGAAGACTTTCGCCGGCGCACCTTGGCCTGGTTACCCCTGGCCCGAGAGCATTTGCTCAGGGGTTTGCAAGCGCTGCCCGGCTGGGATCCCTGGCCTGGTCAAGCCAATTTTCTGTTGGTGCGCTGCCCTGGCTCTGCCACGCAAATTCAGCGGGCGCTGCTGCAACGGCACCGGATTCTGGTGCGGGATTGTCTGAGTTTTCCGGAGTTGGGGGATCACTACCTGCGCATTGGCCTGCGCACCTTGGCGGAGCAGGAGCAGTTGTTATCGGCCTGCCGGGAGATCCTGGAGAATAGCTAAGGATTTTCCTGCGGGAGAGATTCTCATGCCCGAAGCTAACGCCTTTTGGCCGGAATGCGATGCTCCTATCGTGCGGGGGGTGGCCCACTACAGCGATCTGGAGTTGCTGCGGGCCTTTCAACGGCAGCCGGAGGTGGCGCGCTACTTCATCGGCCTGTTTTGCCGCTACTGCAAGTGGGTGGACGGGATCCTTGCCGAACATCTGCCACCTGAGCAATGGGCTGCCTGTCGAGAGCAGGTTTGGTTGCGGCTTTACCCGCGCCTGCAGCACCTGGATGTCCATAGCCTTGTGGGAGAAGGGGATCCTGTGCTGCGACCCTGGCTGGCGGAGCAAACCCGTGAGCTGATCCAATCCTTTGACGGGATCCCCACCCATCCTCAAGCTTCTCACGGCCTCAACTCCACCAGAGGCGGGGCAAAGTCCTCTCTTTCACCGGCACTGGCCTGTTATTTGACCGCCGGTTTGGATACCCTGCCGGGGGATCTGCGCTTCATTCTGCTGCTGCGGGATCGGTTTGGCTGGTCACCGGTTCGCATTGCCGACCAACTCAAGGCTGATGGATATTACCTTGCTCCAGAAGATGTGGATGCCATCGTGGCCTCTGCCCGCCAGATCTTGCTTCAGAACCTGCCGGCAGATGTGCGTGCCCTCTATCTGGAGGCAAAGCCCTAGAAGACTGCCATAGCTCTGTGGCATGGTGGTTTATGGCAGGGTATAGGGCGCTGGCAATCCTTGTTCCCAAGGCAGGTTCTCCTGTTAACATTATGTGTATGTGCGGAATTCCCCACCCTAATAGAGGGTGGAGATGGATAGCACCGCCAGTCTGATCGCGTCAGCGGGACGGAGTCCTTAAACCCCATGGGTACCGCTCCTCAGCTAGGTCACAGCAACTCCTCCTAACCGCAAAACTAGGCTATGCTGCTTTTGGCGACTGAGGGACAAGAAATAGATAAAAGCACAGTGGTAACCAGAAGGCAGACCTTTCGCCTATACCCAAGCAAAGCGCAGGAAAAGGCTTTGTTGTACGCGCGTCGTCTGCATTGCTACCTCTACAATGCTTGCCTCCACCATAGAAAGACCGAGTATCAATTGCACCGCCGCACAGTGACGTACTTGGAACAGCAAAACTCATTGCCTGAGTTCAAAAAGGTGTGGGTGGAGTTTGCGGCACTGCATTCCCAGTCCTTGCAGGCTACGGTGAAACGGGTGGACTTGGCTTATCAACGGTTCTTTCAAGGTCTCAGTGGCAAGCCAAAATTCAAGTCCATTCGCCGGTATTCGAGTTGGACGTATCCTGCCCAGTCGGGGTGGAAAGTCAACAGTACGGGCAAGCACGGCACGGTAACGCTTACCGATTTGGGCATTACCCTCAAGATGCGGGGTCAGGCTAAGGATTGGGGGACACCAACAACACTGACCATTGTGTACAAACCATCCCAGCGCCAGTGGTATGCGTCGTTTACTGTGGAAGTAGAAGTACCTGAACCGCAGTTGGGTTCTCAGTCGGATTTGCGTTATGAGTCCATCGTTGCCTATGACTTGGGTACGGAAACCGCCCTGACTCTATTTGACGGGTCTAAGTTTCAGGAGATGGCCAATCCTCGTTTTACACAGAAGAGTGAGGAGAAATTGCGACGCCTTGGAAAACTGAAACGGCGCAAGCGTGCTCCGAAAAAGGGTGTCAAAGCTTCCAGACGATGGAAGACAATCCACAAGCTGGAGTCTCGGCTAAAGGCAAAAGTTGCCCGTCAGCGCAGGGACTGGCAACACAAAGTTACCTCAGAGATGGCTCGTCGTTATGACGTCGGGGTAACTGAGAAGCTGAATGTCAAAGGGATGACCCGCAAAGGTGGCAAGCGCAAGGCAGGACTGAACAAGTCCA
>DVDX01000018.1 GCA_015295985.1 Synechococcus sp. M44_DOE_062
CAGGACAGCGCTTAACTAGAATAGCACTCTTGGGTCAGAACTGCCCCTCAGAAAATCCCCTCAGCCCCCTTTTGGGAGAGAGTCCACAAACAGGCAATGCTTATCGGCAGGCCAGGGCAGCTTCATAAACCCGTCGGTTGGCCGCAAGAGACTTCTCCAAATCCACCAGTGGGCGAGGGTAGTCCACCCCCAATCGAACTCCAAATTGCTTCTGCTCAGCAGTAGTGAGGCGATAGGGCTCGTGGATTTTATCCCCCGGGATCCCGGCCAATTCCGGCAACCAGTGGCGCAGATAGTCTCCGTTGGGATCGTACTCGCGAGATTGCTTGGGGATGTGGAAGTAGCGGAAGCCACGGGCATCATTCCCTACGCCAGCGGTGTAGTTCCAATTGCCGTAGTTGCTGGCCACGTCGTAGTCGATGAGCAGTGACTCAAACCACTCAGCGCCCATGCGCCAGTCGATGCCCAGGTTTTTGGTCAAAAAGCTGGCCACATTCTGCCGTCCCCGGTTGGACATAAACCCAGTAGCCGCCAGCTCCCGCATGTTGGCATCCACCAAGGGGTAGCCCGTCTCACCTCGACACCAAGCCTGGAAGCGCGGCCAATCCTGTTGCCAAGGGATAGGGATCCCTTGGATCCCAGAGGGACGGAACAGTTTAGCGCCGTGCTTGGCCAAGATAAACCGAAAATAATCCCGCCAAAGCAGCTCAAACACCAGCCAGTAGGTGGACTCATTGCGCACCCGCTCCTGCTCATAACGCTTGACCTCGGCATAGACGGTGCGGGCCGAGATACAGCCCAGCGCCAACCAAGCAGAAAGCCGGGAGCTATCGTCGGGATCCAGCATGCCGTTGCGGGTTTCTTTGTAGAGGCGCAGCCGATCCCGATCCCAAAAGTAGGTTTGCAGGCGGGCATGGGCAGCGGTGCTCCCGCCAACGTAGGTGAAGCGAGCCCGCGGATCCCTGGCAGGTGGAGATAGCCCCAGCGAGGCCAAAGTAGGCAGAGGGCCGGGATCCAAACCCGACGGCAGGGGGGGGATCGAGGGAATGGGCAAGGGATCCCGGATGGGGATGCTTTCCTCGACTTGCTTTCGAAAGCGGGTGAACAGCTCCGGCAGTTGGGAGAGACAAAAGGGGAGATCCTCAGGGTGGTAGAGGGTATGGCCCCAATCAACCTGCAACCGGATCCCCAGGGGCTGCAAAGCCCGCTCAACCGCAGCCGCCACCTCCTTCTCCTCAGTGCCCACCTCTTCATGGGCGTAGACTGTCTTGACCCCCCACTCCCGTGCCAAGGTGGGGATCACCTGTTCCGGCTGTCCCTGGCAGATCACCAGATCCGAGCCGCGCGACCGCAACTGCTGCCGCAGATCCGCCAAACTCTCCAGCAAAAACTGACCGCGGAAAGGGCCGGTTCTGGGGCGGAGCCCAAAGGAAGTCTGGCCAAACTGGCGGGGATCCAAGCAATACAGGGGGATCAGAGGGGATCCCTGTTGACAGGCCCGCGTCAGCGGCTGGTGATCCAGCAGGCGCAAGTCAGTGCGAAACCACAGCAGCACAGTCATTCTGCAGCCACCCTACACGGATCCCGCGGACTCAGGCTTGGACGCCCCAGCTCAGGGCTGGGAACAAAATGAGGCACATCGGCAGCCGGGATGTGGATGGGGGCCTTGGTGCGCGGGTGATAGGTTTGCCGAGCGGGACGATGGCGCAGCGAGAACGTGCCGAAGCGAGCCAGCCGCACGGATCCCCCCTGGGCCAGGCATTGGCTGATGCTATCCAGCATGGCCTCCAGAGCGGCAGCAGCCATCTCCACCGTCAGGCCATCCACCTGTGCGGCCATCTGGCGGGCCAGCAAACGGCGATTCAAATGGGGAGGAGAAGCCACCGACTGACCCTCCAGACAACAGCAACACAGACAGGGGCCTAGAGCGCCTCCAGTTCGCTCTCGAAAAACCAATGTCGAGATCGATCGGGAAACTCCAGAATGTAGCCGACACCGCTGCCATCGACCACACGCCGTGCCAGCACCACAGCCTCTTTACCCACCAGAGCGCTGATGTTGTCTTGTCCGCGATCCCGGACAGAGCGAACTTTGACCTTATTGCCAACTTTGATTGCCATAGCCGATTCGGCAAAACCGCGAAAAGATTTACCACTCAAGATGGTACGGCAAAAGTCCCCTTGCCGAGATCCCGCCGCACCTCTGCTGGAGTTGACCCCGATGGGATTGCTAGAATGGAGCGAGAGTGCTGTGCCCCGGGGAAGACTGCCTCTGTGATTGCCCTCTCCCTCAAACCCGCCCACTGCTCCTGGAGCGTTATCAGCTTTCCCTCCACCCTCTACACCCAGCCCGTCCTTGATCTTCTGATCTCAAAAGTTCCCCCCGCCTGGAGAGCAGAAATACGTTTGGGCTTACAAGAAGCGATCATCAATGCCGTCCGCCACGGCAACGGCCTCGATCCTAACAAGAAAGTAATTATCGAGTATGCCAGCTCGGAACCCTTTTACCAATGGCTGGTGCGGGATCAAGGGCCCGGCTTTCGCCCCCAATGTCAGCTCCACCTCTGCCAACACAGCATCTCGGAAACCCAAGAATCAGGCCGGGGAATGCTTCTGCTCACCCAAATCTTCGACTTTGTGGAGTGGAATGAAACGGGCAACCAGGTCTATCTGGCCAAGTACATCCATGCCAATTGTCGGGATCCCTGGATAGTCTGACCCTCAATACCACTGCCAGAACAGCTTGCCCATTTGGGTAATCTGACGGCCCTGATCCGGATAGGGAGCCTCAGAAACGGTGAGGGCTGTGGTGGCGAAGGCAAAGCGCGTGGATGACCAGCGGGATCCCTTTAGTTTGGGCAGCTCCCTTTCCAACAAGAACCCCAGGGATCCATATCCATAGCCCAGATTGCGGTGGGGCAGGGGAGCCACCAACTTGCGCCAGGCGCGGTCGGCACCCAAGGGGGGATCCGTAAGGGCCGCCTCCAGAGCCGCCAGAGAAGAAGCCAGGTAGGAATAGCCTTTGCGGTCGGCGTGATACACCTGCGCCGGCAACGGGATCCCCGGCGGCGACTGGGGAAGAGCCTCTGCCACCTGCAATGACGGGGATCCTCCTTTCCCACTGACTTCCAGTGGCTCACCCGCCAACACAGGGATCTCCGGTCGATGGGTGGAGCGGTAAGGACTCCGTCCCGCTGTCGCGACCGGCTGGGGTTCTGACGGCAAGGATCCCGTCTCCCCTGCCGTTGGTTGGATCCATGCGGTGGCGGTGCCGCGCTTCGTTGCCAGAGAGACCACCTGCCAGCCTTGGGCGCGTACCCGCTCATCCAGATCAAAATATTGCTCCGCAACGCTAACGCGAAAAGGACTCCGTCCCGCTGTCGCGACCGGCTCATCCGGCATCTTGCCGACCCACAGCCAGGCTGGATCCCCGTCGCCGGGCAAAAGGGCAAAGGCAAACTCTCCCCCTTCCGGCAACAGGTGCTGCCAGTCCAGCGCCACCTGAGATTGCAAGCGCTGCCGCCACTGGCCAGGATCCACCCGCAATCCCAGCAGATTCAGGGGCTGGATCTGCCCCAGGCTTTGCCAAACCGAGGCCAGATGGTTTCCAGAAACCAGCGCCAAGGTCTCATCCGGCAGATGCTGAAGGATCTGCGGGCGAAAGGCTTCTGCCATCGGCAAGGAGAACCCGGCAGGCGCATGCCAGAGGGCCGCACTTTCGGCCACCAAGCCCTGGAAGTTCACTCCCAACCCCAGCCCTACCGCCTGCAACGTCAGCCCGTCCGGAGAAACCGCCTCTGGATTTTGCCAGAAGGCCCAACCCACATGTGCCTCCCGCAGCGGCTGGATCACCTGCTGAAACAGAGGCTGAGCCACCAGAGACAACTGCGGCAATTGCCAAGCATCGATGGCGGCGCGAATGGCGGCAGGCTGCTCCGCCAACAACACGTATTGCTCGCCGAAAACGGCTGCCGAGAACCCCTGCAGATCCGGAAAAGCGCTCCGCGCCGCTGACGCGACCGGGCCGCTGGACACCACCTGAATGCCCTTGTAAGTGTCCACCTGTACCGGCCTCCCAGCCAAGCTCTGCCGTTCCCACAATAGGTTCAGCTCAAACTGAGAGAGCGCCGCATCCCGTGTTTCCAGGGCAACCAAGGTGCCCCACTCCGGCAAACTGGCTAAGAGGGTGCTCTTTCCCAGCCAGGGCCGCACCTCCCGCTCAAAATCAAGGGATCCCCCGGCCAGCACGGATCCCAGCCAGCCTGGGCCGTCAGGGGAGAAAAACTTTCGCCATTGCTGACGGGTAGCGCGTCGCTGGGGGGCAGGGGTTGCCGCCTGCCAAAACGCTTGCACCTCGTCAAGGGGAACGGCCAACACCAGCAGCGCTTGCGCCGAGCGGGGGGCCAAGCCCACAATGGGTGGCAGCTCCGGGTGGGCCAGCAACAAAGCCACCGGACTGCGGGTGAGCAGCCATACAACAACCCACACCATCAGGGCGGCCAGAAGACCCAACCCGATTAGGATCCCGCGCAAGAGTTGCCGTCGTTCCATATCTCATCTCTCATCTCTTCACAACCGTTCTTCCGGCCTATTCTGCAACATCCAGGCCAGGTTGTTGCCTGTATCCGCCCCATTAGGCCAGCGTCGGTGGTGGACGGAAGAGGCCAACGTCCATTCAACCAAAACCTCTGGCGAAACGCAGCGCAGCCACAGTAGTCCTTCTTCTGGAAGGCCCTCATCACCAGCGACCCCCTCAGTCCGCAGCCAAACCGGTGAATTGGCAGGGGCAAGCACTGCCCAGTGGGGGTACTCTAGAAGGTGTTCTAAGGACTCCGTCCCGCTACTGCGATGAGTAAGTCCGTGCAAGCAATGGCAAGGACTCCGTCCCGCTACCGCGACCAGCCTGCCCTGCGCATCTTGATCGTGCGCCATGGTGAGAGCACCTTTAACCTGGAAAATCGTATTCAAGGCCGCTCCGATCTCTCTCGACTCACCCCCACCGGAGAAGTGCAGGCGCAGCGTGTAGCCGAGGCCCTAGCTGGGATCCCGCTGGATTGCGCCTACTGCAGCCCCCTGTCTCGCGCCCTCGATACAGCTCGCATCATTTTAAAAGACCGAGAAGGGATCCCTCTGCACATCACCGATCAACTGCGGGAGATCGACCTGACGGCTTGGGAAGGGCTGACCTTTGCCGAGGTGAAGGAGAAATACCCCGAAGATTATCATCTGTGGCGGCACCATCCCGACGACCTGGAGCTGGAGGGCCGCTTTCCGGTGCGAAATCTCTGGCAGCAGGCGCAGGGGTTTTGGGAAATGCTGGCTTTCCATCTGCAATCGGCTTCGGGCCCCTGGAACCATGGAGCGGATCCCTCCCAGAGACAGACCCTCAATATCCTCATCGTGGGCCACAGTGGCATCAATCGCGCCCTGGTCAGCACCGCCATAGCGCTCCGCGCCGCTAACGCGACCGGACTGGGGCCACACCACTATCACTGTCTTGGGCAGGATAACTGCGCCATCAGCGTTCTCAATTTTCCCGAGGGCCTGCAGGGGCCCCCACAACTGGAATCTCTAAACATCACCGCTCACCTCGGCCAAGCCCTACCCAAGCGCAAGCAGGGGATGCGCATCTTGCTAGTGCGGCATGGGGAAACCCAATGGAACCGGGAGCGCCGTTTTCAGGGGCAGCGGGATATCCCCCTCAATGCCACCGGGGAGGAACAGGCAGCCAAGGTGGCAGAATGTTTGGCCACTCAACCCCTGCAACTGGCCTTCTCCAGCCCCCTAAAGCGCTCCTGGGCCACAGCCGATGCCATCTGCAGCAACCACAGCAACCTCATTTTGCGCCCAATGCTCGACTTGCAAGAGATCTGCCACGGCGACTGGGAGGGCAAGCTGCAAAGCGAAGTCGAAGCCGAATACCCCGGCGAGCTGGAGCGCTGGCAACGGGATCCCGCCAGTGTGCAGATGCCCAATGGGGAAAACCTTCACCAGGTGTGGGAGCGCACTCGCTCGGCCTGGCAGGAGGTTTTGGCGACCACCGCAGCCCAGTTTCCAACACAGGGCACAGCGGTTGTTGTTGCCCACGATGCCATCAACAAAGCCATCATCTGTCAGTTATTCAACCTTTCCCCCCAAGCCTTTTGGATCTTCAAGCAGGGGAATGGCGCCATTACGGTGATTGACTATCCAGAAGGCAAGGAGGGTGCCCCGGTTTTGAAGGTGTTGAACCTCACCACCCATCTGTCCGGTCAGATCCTGGACTGCACCACCGCCGGAGCTCTGTAAAGATGATCCGCGAGCTGGCAGGACAAAATGTGTGTCTCCAGAGAGTGCGCCTGTTGGATCCCTTGCGCCAGCGGGATGAAGTGACCGATGTGTGGTTGCAGGAGGGTCGCTTGCAGGCCACTGAACCAGCAGGGATCCCTGCCGATGTTCCCATCATCGATGGCTCGGGTTGGGTGGTGGGGCCGGGTTTGCTGGATCTGTATGCCTACAGCGACGAGAGGGTTGGCAACGATCTGGCCCACAGCCGGGAGACCCTAACCTCTAAGGCCTCTGGCCCGCTGGCGCGACTGGCTGCAGCAGCTCTGGCGGGAGGCTTTACCCAGGTGGGGCTTCTGCCCACCCCCCTTCCCGGAACTGGCTTATTTCCGGTGCTGGATCACCCGGAGCACCTGAACCGCTACCCCCGCCAACTGGGGGATCCCCGCTGGCTGCCCTGGGCTGCCCTGAGCGTGGGTGGCCAAGGAGAAACCCCAACCTTCTGGGGAGAACTGGCGCAAGCGGGAGCAGTTGGCTTTGCAGAGGTTCGGCCACTGCGCTCCTTGGCTTTGGTGCGGCGGGCTCTGGAGTATCTGCGGCTGGAGAACAAGCCCCTACTGCTCTGGGCCTGGGATCCCACCTTGGCCGGGCAAGGCAGCCTTTATGAAGGGATCTGGGCACTGCGCCTGGGGCTGAAAGGGATCCCTACCAGTGCCGAAACTGCTGCTCTGGCCCGTCTCTTGGAGGTCATCAGGAGCGTTCCTTCCCCCCCACCCGTGCACATCATGCGCCTGAGCCAAGCCCGCAGCCTGGAGCTGATCCAACAGGCCCAAGCAGAAGGACTGCCGGTTACCGCCAGCACCACTTGGATGCACCTGATCTTGTCCGAAGAGGCCATCCTTGAGCACCACTACGATCCCCATCTTCGTCTCCTGCCCCCTCTTCCCAGGGCCAGCGACCGGGAGGCTCTGATTGCCGGGATCCGTTCCGGCAGCTTGGGGATCGCTACGGATCACCACCCCTACACCTACGAAGAGAAAACCCTGCCCTTTGCCGATGCTCCGCCGGGGGCGATGGGCCTGGAGCTGGCTCTGCCGCTGCTGTGGCACCATTTGGTAGAAACGGGATCCCTGACGGCGCTGCAACTGTGGTCTGCCCTCAGCCTGTACCCAGCCCGCTGCCTAAACCTAGATCCGCCCACCCTCACCCCCCACAGCGACTGGGTGCTGTTTGATCCCACCCACCCCTGGACGGTTTCTGCGGCCACCCTCCACTCCCGATCCCAAGCGACTCCCTGGCTGGAGAAAACCCTGTGCGGCAAAGTGCTGCACACCCATGCTGAGGAGATCCCCTCCGGCAGCTCCACCCCTTGATCCTGAAGAAGGCCGACAAGACCTGTCCGGCGGATGTTTAGGGACTCCGTCCCGCTAGCGCGAACAGAGTCCGCTTGGAGAAAGAGCCAATTCAAAAAATAATGATCAAGACCGAGATCCGCTCGCCTCAGTGGGACGGAATCCTTAACTCAAAACTCCCCCGCCAGAGCGGCTACGCAACGCTCACACAGCTCTGGATGCTCGGCAAATTCCCCCACACGGGTGGAATAGTTCCAGCAGCGCACGCACTTTTGGCCGTCAGCCGGAAAAACAGAGATCTGCAAGCCTTGACCTGAGGCCTTCTCCAGTTCCACCTGTGAGGTGATGAACAAGTAGCGCAACTCGGCAGACCGCTCCTGCAAAGGAGAGTACAGGCCGGGATCCGCCACCTTCAGAATGACCTTGGCCTCGGTGGAAGCGCCGATGAGCTTATCGGTACGGGCCTGTTCTAGAGCCTTGTTCACCTCTTGGCGCACCTCTCGCAGTTGCTCCCAAATGGCCGCCAACCGGGGATCCCGCCAGTGCTCCGGCAGCTTCATCCACCCCCCCTCAAACACCGAACGGGTAGGCTTGGGATAGGGCAGATGGCTCCAAATCTCTTCGGCCATGTGGGAGAGAACGGGGGCAATGCCCTTGGCCAAGTTCTCCAGCAATAGGGATAGCACCGTTTGACATTGACGCCGCCGTAGACTTTGGGCATGGCTGATGTAGAGGCGATCCTTGGCAATATCCAGGTAAAAGTTGGAGAGATCCACCACACAAAAGTTCTGAATCGCCTGGAAAAATCGGTAGAACTGATAGCTGGCAAAAGATTCGCTGATCTCGGATCCCACCTCGTGCAGGCGGTGCAGAATGTAGCGATCCAATTCCGTCAAGGCTGCAAAAGGAACGGCATCCTGAGCCGGGTTGAAATCGTAGAGGTTGCTCAGCAAAAAGCGAGCTGTGTTGCGGATTTTGCGATACACATCCGCCATTTGCCCAAGAATGGTCTTGCCCAGCGGCACATCCCCGGAGTAGTCCACACTGGAGACCCACAGGCGCAGCACATCCGCCCCATAGGCGGGATCCGTCTGGGGATCTTTCCCACCGTTAATTAACACCATCGGATCGATGACATTGCCCAGGGACTTGCTCATTTTCCGGCCCTTCTCATCCAGCACAAACCCATGGGTGAGCACCGCTTTGTAGGGGGCATGGCCGTTGACGGCTACGGAGGTCAGCAAACTGGATTGGAACCAGCCTCGGTGTTGGTCGGAGCCTTCCAGGTACAGATCCACCGGGTAGCCCAATCCCTGTGCCTTGGCCACTGCCGCCCAGGAAGAGCCGGAGTCAAACCACACGTCCATGGTGTCCATACCTTTGCGGTAGGTGCGGCCATTGCGGCGGTACTTCTCCGGCAGCAACTCCTCCACTGGGCGCTTCCACCAGGCGTCGGATCCCTCTTGGGCGAAGATGGCCTTGATGTGGTCGAGGGTCTCGGCGGTGAGCAAGGGCTCGCCGGTTTCTTCGTCGTAGAAGACGGGGATGGGCACGCCCCAAGCCCGCTGGCGGGAAATACACCAATCCGAACGCTCCGACACCATAGCGGTGATGCGGTTTTCCCCGATGGCCGGGATCCACTTCACGTTCTTAATGGCCTGGAGGGCCAGCTCCCGAAACCCCGACACCGAGGCAAACCACTGCTCGGTAGCCCGGAAAATGGTTGGCTCTTTCGTGCGCCAGTCGTAGGGATATTTGTGGTTGTAGGGTTCTTCCTTGAGCAAAGCCCCCGCAGCCTGTAGAGCCTGGATCACGGCAGCATTGCCGCTGGTCTCCGGCTTTTTCGAGAGCACATCCAACCCGGCAAACTGGGATCCGGCCTCGGCGGTAAATCTCCCCTGATCGTCCACAGGGCTGAGAATGGGCAGACCGTACTTTTGGCCGGTTTTGAAGTCATCTTCCCCGTGCCCCGGAGCCGTGTGCACAATGCCGGTGCCCGACTCGGTGGTGACGTAGTCCCCCAACACGCAGAGGCTGGTGCGGTTGAAGAGGGGGTGCTGTCCTTGACTGTACTCCAGAGCGGCTCCCGGCAGGGTAGCCTTGATCTCCAAAGGGGTCTCTAGAACCTTCTCCAGCCGCTCCCGCAGATCGGCTGCCATGAGCAAGAGGCCGAAGCGGGGAGAATCGACCACGGCGTAGGTAAGCTTGGGGTTGAAGCAGAGGGCCAGGTTGGCCGGGATCGTCCAAGGGGTGGTAGTCCAGATAACCGCCCGCAGGCCCGGCATGAAGGGCTCTAGAACCGGCTGCGCCGCCGCACTGAGGCTGTGCAGTGGGAAGGCCACGTAGATGCTGCGGGAGATGTGGTTGTCAGGATATTCCAACTCGGCTTCCGCCAGAGCCGTCTGGGAGCTGGGGCTCCAGTGGACGGGCTTGAGGCCGCGGTAGATGTAGCCCTTGAGGGCCATTTGCCCAAACACCTCGATCTGGGCGGCTTCGTACTCCGGCGACAGCGTCATGTAGGGCCGATCCCAGGATCCCCATACCCCCAAGCGCTTAAAACTGGCCCGCTGAACGTCGATGTAGTGGAGAGCATACTCCTTGGCTTTTTGCCGCAGTTGCAGAGGTGTGAGGTTGTCTCGCTCTTGGGCGGATAGGCTCTGCAACACCTTCAGTTCGATGGGCAGGCCGTGGCAATCCCAGCCGGGTACGTAGCGCACCTTGCGCCCTTGCAAGATGTGGTACTTGTTAACAATGTCCTTGAGGATCTTGTTGAGGGTGGTGCCCATGTGGATATCGCCATTGGCGTAGGGCGGCCCATCGTGTAGCACAAAGGGATCCCCAGGATTGTTGTCGGCAAGGCGTTGGTAGATTTGCTCTTCCTGCCAAAAGGCTTGAATGGCGGGCTCTCTCTTAGCAGCCTCTGCCCGCATGGGGAACTGAGTTTGGGGCAGGTTGAGGGTACTTTTGTAGTCCACGGCAACTCGAGCAACCTAAAGGGCGTCTTTCTATCCTACGCTGTCGCCTTATCCTCAGCAGTCCATCCCTCACCCCTCTTGTGGGACAGGGGATCCGAAGCCCACGGACACCCAGAGCGCCTGGAGCTCTCAAAGGGATCCAACAAACCACCGCATGAACTTGCTGATCGAGAAAACAAGAAAAGCTTTGTGCTAGTCTCAGGGTGTCGTTTAGTAAGGGAGGTTCCTGCGGATGCCAGATAGTAGTAGTTGTAAGGGTCGTCAAGTTGGGTTCAGCCGGCTGTGCGCCGGGGCTGTTCTCTAACGGTCTGAACTTAGATCCTTCAGTCTGCTGAAGAGTCTTCACGTTCTGGCTCGCTTGGAGTTCCTCCCGGCAGTCAGGTTCCAGTTGAAGGCCCGCTAGACCGCTCTTTCCCTGACCGCCTGTTATCGCCTTGGAGGTGGGAGAGAGCGGATAGTTTTTGAGATGGTTGCGGATGAGCTTTCGACGGCAGCGAGGCTTGAAATCGATGGCCAGATTGTTTGAGTTTGGTACGTTCAAGGCACTTCAATACGACCTTTTGAGCGTATTCGGTCAACTACCTGCGGGGGTAGGGCGATCCACCACTGAGGCACCGAGAGAGTCACCGCCATTGCAGCCGCTCAGAAACAGAGCTGGCACCAGAAAGCAGAGCAGACAAGCTGGAGAGCGCATAGTTTCCCACCCTGGCAAGCTCAACTGCCTGCTCAGATTACCTTAAGGGCATCCCTCATCTTGTGAAGATTTCTTAAGGAAGTGGGGGAATAGCCAGGGATCCCTCGAGAGCCAAGCGATCGCTGACGGTGAGACGCCGGCTCTCCAGCGTGATGCCCGTTTGGTTAACCAACATCACCGAGATCCACTCAGCACCGGGTTCTTGGGGAGCATCCGCCTGCAGGAAGATCCCTCCGGCCTGTAGGGGTTCGAGAGCAAACGAAGTCACCTCTGGGTAGCCCACCCCGGCAACGGGTTGTTCGGCAACGGTGCCCAACAGCAAAGAGTGGGTGAGAGGCTCGGCCACAATCGCCTGCAGCGAATAGGTGGATCCCGGTTTGACCACCTCTGGCAGGTTAAGGGTGACGGTGGGAGGAGCAGAGCCGGAGGTGAGGGTGCTGGCTTCCCGTAGCACTTCTTGGTCAATCAACAGCAGTTGCCCGGGATTGGCCGGATCTGGGCGATAGCGATTGCGCACCAGGGCAGAGGCTTTCACCTGGAAGCCCCCCCGCACCGAGGATTGGGATCCCTCTACTTGGCTGAGAATATCGGCAACGATCTCAGGGCCCACCTGCCGCCAAGAGAGGATCTGGGCCGAATAGGTGAGTTCCGGATGAGAGCTCCACAGTTTGCGGATGGCACTTTCCACCCCTTCCCGATCCAGCCCATCTCGGTGGCGGAAGTCGGGGCTGTAGCCAGCCATCACCCCTGGCAAATCCCGCCGGTTGGCGGCGTCCATCTGTTGGTTTAGCCACTCCACCAGAGCGGCTGGCGGTGGGCTGGAAACTTGCCGTTGGATCCCGCTTTCCAGACGTGTGGGGGCTGCTTGGGCCCAAGCCCAGGACTCCGTCCCGCCGACGCAACCGGCTGTCAACCCAAGGGGGAGACCCCAGCTCATGGCCAGGGCCAGAGGCCAAAGCCGTTGTGGAAAGTAGTTGGATCGGGATCTCAAGCTGTGGGCCTCCAGTAGGCAAATCTGGATCCCAGTCTAGCCTCAGGGCAGTTGGGATCCCAAAGTCCAGACCACCAGATGCTCTCTAGCCAGATTAAGATCCACAGAGATGGGCTTTGGCCCATAGCGCTTGTTTCACCCAGTTCTCTATGGCTCCCCAGCACTCTCCAGCTTTCTTGGCCTTGGTCAACGATGCCAAAAGCCGCATCCAAGAGCTAACGGTCGAGCAGGTTCGGCAAAAGCAACTGCAAGGGGATCGCTTTTATTTTGTGGATGTGCGGGAAGAGTCGGAGTGGCAAGCCGGCCATGCTGCTGGAGCTATCCACTTGAGCAAAGGGATCATTGAGCGGGACATTGAGAAGGTGATTCCTGACAAGGAAGCGGAGATCGTCCTGTACTGCGGCGGCGGGTTTCGTTCTGCGTTGGCAGCCGATAACCTCCAGAAAATGGGCTATCGCCGGGTGATCTCGATGGATGGGGGCATGCGGGCTTGGCGAGAAGCGGGCTTTCCTGAGGAGCGCTAAACTCAGGAGCACTCTCGTTCTGATTGCAGCATTAGAAGCTTCCCTCTCCCCTTGGGACAAGGGAGAACTTCCAACCTTGTCTAGAATGACTACAGCTTTGCCCTACTCCTGCCATGCTTCAAACCTTACCCCGCCTGGATATTGCCGCCCGTTTGCAGCAGTTGCGCCAGCTTCTGCAAGAACAAGACCTAGATGGCTTTTGGGTTCCCTCTGCCGATGAGCATCTCAATGAGTACTTGCCAGAACATCGCAAGCGGCGCCAGTGGGTCACAGGCTTTACCGGCTCGGTGGGGGATGCCCTGATCAGTCGGGACAGGGCTTGGCTTTGGGTGGATCCCCGCTACCACGAACAGGCAGAGCGGGAGGTGGATCCCAACCTGTTTACAGTGATCAAGGGAGGTCTGCCGAATCAGCCCAGCCTGCTGGAGATTGTGGAGGAGCTGGGATCCGGCTTTCGCCTGGGGGTGGATCCCTTTACGGTGGCAGTGGCCACCTACCGCCAGTTGCAGGCCCATGCCCAAGCGGGAGGGGTGCTCTTGATCCCGGTCATGGAAAACTTGGTGGATAAGCTGGCCCAGGGATCTACTGCTCCCTTTGACCAGCCCATTTACTCGGTACCCACCCACCTGAGCGGAGCTACCCCTGAAGAAAAGCTAGCCCAAGTGCGGCAAGAGATGCGCCGCAAACGGGTGGGGCTGTTGCCTCTGACCAAATTGGATCAGGTGGCCTGGCTGTTTAACCTGCGGGGATCCGACATCCCCTACAACCCGGTGTTTTGGGCCTATGCTTTGGTCAGCCTAGATAGAGCGGCTCTATTCACGGATCTGGAGCGGCTCAGTCCCCCCTCTCGGCAACTCCTGGCAGAGGCTGGGGTGGAACTCTGGCCTTATGAGACCTACAACGAACAACTGCCCCAATGGGCCAAGAGCTATGCACCGGTGGGCTTGGATCCCAAGCAGACCACCCAGGGTACCCAGGAGCTGCTGCAGGATGCGAGCTGCCGCGAGCTGGAGCACCCGGTGGAAGCCCTCAAGGCTGTGAAAAACCCCACCGAGCTGGAGCAAATGCGCCTCGCCAACTGCAAAGCCAGCCGGGCTAAGATCCGCACCCTGGCCTGGATTGACCGGCAAATTCAACAGGGGATCCCCGTCAGCGAAGCCGACGTAGCCGCGATCATGGAGGCCCACTACCGGGAGGAAGGGGAGTGGGTGGGTCTGAGCTTCAACACCATTGCCGGGGCGGGGGCCAACAGCTCCATCATCCACTACGGCACTCCGGATCCCCAGAAGCGCCTGCAACCGGGAGAACTGTTCCTTTTGGATTCGGGATCCCACTACGAAGGGGGCACCACCGACGATACCCGCACCGTTTGGATTGGCCAGGAGCCGGCGGATCCCTTGTGCAAGCGGCGCTATACCGAGGTGCTCAAGGCCCACATTCAATGCGCCCGCCAGATCTTCCCCCCTGACACCTATGGGGTCTCGTTGGATGGGATCGCCCGCTCCACCCTTTGGCAGGCCGGGCTGGATTACGGCCATGGCACCGGCCACGGTGTCGGCGCCTTTTTGAATGTCCACGAGGGACCCAACGGGATCCACCGCCGCGCCAACACCCCTCTCAAGGTGGGCATGATCAACAGCATTGAGCCGGGCTACTACCAGCCGGGATGGGGTGGGATCCGCCTGGAGAATCTCTACGAGGTGATGGCCATTCCCGAGCCTGAAGGCTGGATGGGCTTTCGCTCCTTGACTTGGATCCCTTTTGATGGGCGCTTAATCGATTGGGAACTGTTAAACGAGGCGCAGCGGGCTTGGCTAGACGAGTATCACCGGCAGGTTTACGCCATGCACGAAGCCACCTTGCCAGAACAGGATGCTGCTTGGCTAAAACACGCCTGCGGCCTAAGCTGATGTACTCGCAAAAGCGTTGCGCCCTGGCAAAGAGCGCAGGAAGGATCCCTGCAGTTGACCACAGGCGGCATTGCCATCCAAGCCGCGGGTTTGGCGCACAGTGGCCCGCACCTGGTACTGTTCAAGCTGTCGGACGAACGCTTGGACTCGTGCCGGGTGGGGGCGTTGATAGTCGGCTCCAGAGATGGGGTTGTAAGGGATCAGGTTCACGTGCAGTTGCACCCCTGACCGGCTGGCCTGCTGCAGCAATTGCGCCAGTTGGCGGGCATGAATGGGCAGATCGTTGACCCCCGACAGCAGGGTATATTCAAAACTGACTCGCCGCCCGGTGCGCAGCATGTAGTCACGGCAATCCTGGATCAGAGCATCCAGAGGGTAGTGGGCTGCCGAAGGGATCAACTGCTGCCGCAGATCTTGATTGGGAGCATGCAGGCTAACGGCCAGGGTAATTTGCAGATCCTGCTGCGCCAGCCAGGCAATTTGCCGGGGTACGCCCACCGTCGAGAGGGTGATGTGCCGTTGGCCGATGCCGATATCTTGATTCAGGCTACGGATGGCTTGCACCACCGTATCGCGGTTGAGCAGGGGTTCCCCCATGCCCATAAAGACCACGTGGCTGACGCGACGGCCAAAATCTTCCTGCACCGTCAACACCTGATCCAAAATCTCGTGCAGCTCTAGGTTGCGTCGGTAGCCCATCTTGCCGGTAGCACAGAAATCGCAGGCCATAGGGCAGCCCACCTGAGAAGAGACACAGACCGTCAGACGCTCAGCCGCTGGGATCCCCACCGTTTCGATCAACTGCCCATCCGCCAGCTCCAGCAGAAACTTCACGGTGCCATCGCGGGCTTCTGTCCGTTGCACAACGCGCGAGCGCCCCACCGGGTAGCCTTGCACCGCCTCTCGCCAAGCCTTGGGAAACACCGTCACCTGTTCCAGGGAGCGGATCCCTTTTTGATAGATCCAAGTGTGCAATTGTTGCCCGCGATAAGCCGGCTGTCCTTGGGCAACTGCCCAGTCTTTTAGAGCAGACAAGGATTGCCCCAGCAGAGGGATGGGTAGAGCCGACATAAATCCATCTCAAACAAGATCTCAAAAGGCAGAGGAGTCTGGCTCCTTTACTCTAGCCTGTCTCCGCGACCCCATCTCCTTGTCAGTGTAATTGTGTAAAGTGGGTCATGAAGCGCGCCATCAGGACGGAGTCCCCACTCATGGGGCAAAGTCTGCAGGATCAGGAGTGCTCGATCAGCATCTTCTCAATCTATTGAACCTATCTGAACCTATGTCTGTTTCCCCGCAACTGGCTCGACTGGCCATCTGGATGGCAGGGCACTTCAACAACCTACAACAGGCGATTGCAGAGCCCGTCTGGTTTGCCAACATTCATGTGTACCAATGCCCCTTGCCTTGGTCGGTGTTCCAGGGGGTGGGGTTTTACGTGGAGCAACTGTACGACATTTATCCTGAACAGCCCTACCGGCAGCGGGTGATCCACCTCTTCGATACTCCAGATGGGATCCGGATTCAAAACTATGCTTTGACAGCTCCTGACTCCTACAGGTGCGCCGGTCGAGAGTTGTTGCTAAGCAACGCTTACGCGAAGGGGAAATTGGCCGGTCTGACAGCAGCGGAGTTGGAACTTTTGCCCGGCTGTATCACCCAGGTGGAATGGACGGGATCTTGCTATCGGGGCCGCAGCCTGCCCGGCAAAGGCTGTATTGTTGAACGCAAAGGTAGAACCACCTATTTGTACAGCGAATTTGAGATCGGAGCTGACTATTTTCACAGCTTGGATCAAGGTCGGGATCCGCAGACCGATCAAGTAATCTGGGGATCCCTATCCGGGCCTTTTCGGTTTGTCAAAAAACAGGATTTTTCCCAGTACCTGCCGCAGTGGGCTGAAGTGCTGAACCATGAGGCTGTTGGAGCGACTGGTTGAGCCGCTGCGGGCGCTGGGGATCCCGTTCGCGTCGTCAGGACGGAGTTCCCGACAAGAGTTGGTCTGGCTGACCCTGCGGTTGGCCTGGGAAAACGCGATGCGCTACCGGCTGTTTGGCCTAGCCTCTGAAATGGCCTATAGCTCGATGTTGGCGCTGTTCCCCTTCATACGCTCCTGACCGGGATTGGACTGTTTATCGGCTCCTCTGAGCAAGCCTTCGAGCGCTTGATGGAGCAATTGAGCCAAATTGCTCCCCAAGAGGCTCTGGCGCTTTTGGATCGGTATGTGCGCGAGCTCCGCTTTGGGCAAAATCGGGGGCTGTTGTCCCTTGGCTTCTTGGGCACCCTGTGGGCTGCTTCTGGAGCCATGGGGGCGGTAATGACCGCTTTGGATCTCAGCCATGAGATCCCTCAAGATAGGCGCCGTCCCTTCTGGAGACGCAAGCTGATCTCACTGGTTTGGATGCTCGCCACCTTGGGGTTGACCGGACTGGCCAGCTTGATCTTTTTGTTCAGTGCCAGCTTTTTGCGCTTCTTGGCCATGAAAGCAGTCGCCTGAGCGCAAGAGGTTGGCGGGCCGACTCAGTTGGATCCCTGGCGAGAGCTGGGGTTGAACTTGTGGGGGATCCTCACCTGGCCGATTTCGTTGGGGTTGGTCATCTTCTCCTGCTGGGTGCTGTATCGATTTGGCCCCAGCTTGCGCCGACCCCAAATGCCGATTTGGCCGGGAGCCATCGTGGCCAGCCTACTGTGGGTTGGGGTGTCGTGGGGGCTGCGGATTTATGTGGAGCACTTTGGGCAGTTCAACCAAGTCTATGGAGCGGTGGGGGCGGTTATTGTTCTGTTGCTCTGGGTTTGGCTCACTTCCTTGGCACTGCTGTTTGGGGATCAGATCGACATCGCCCTCTACCAGGCGCGAAAATGGATTGAAGAAGGGGATCCCTAGCCCTCACTCCAAATCCGAGTTATGGATGCAGACGGAAATTCTCTCACCCACTCCTGAGCACATTGCCGTAGCGGCTGCAGCCTTGCTGCGGGGCCAGTTGGTGGCCATTCCCACGGAGACGGTTTACGGCCTGGCGGGCCATGGCTTGGATGAGCAGGCAGTGGAGAGCATTTTTGCCGCCAAGGAGCGCCCCCGCTGCGATCCCCTGATCCTGCATCTGCCGACTGGGGTGACCCTGGAGCAATTGCAAGGGTGGCTGGTGGATGTGTCAGCTTTTACTCCCACCGCCTGCGCTCTGCTGGGATCCCTGATCGACACCTTCTGGCCTGGGCCCCTGACCTTGGTGCTGCCCAAGTGTCCCACCGTGCCGGATCGGGTGAGCAGCGGGTTGCCCACTGTCGCCCTGCGGGTGCCTGCTCACCCGGTGGCTCAAGCTTTGTTGCAGGCGGTGCAAACCCCCCTGGCTGCCCCCAGCGCCAATCGCTTTGGTCGCATCAGCCCCACCTCGGCCCAGGCCGTTTATGCAGAGTTGGGAGGGCGGATCCCTTACATCTTGGATGGGGGAGAGTGTGCCGTGGGCCTAGAATCCACCGTCTTGAAGCTCAGCCCCGAAGGGATCCCAACGCTGCTGCGCCCAGGAGGGATCCCGCTGGAAGCCCTAGAAGCCCACCTAGGACTACCCATCCGGTTGTTTCCAGAACAGGCCCCTAAGGATGGCGAAATGGGCCCGCTAGAAGCGCCGGGACGGCTGAGCAGCCACTATGCCCCCAGTAAGCCCCTCTGGCTTTTGCCCACCGGCTTTGACCAGCTTCAGCCCGGCGATTGGCAACAGGTGCAGCACCTGACAACCGGTCATTCCCATCTGGGCATCCTCAGTTTTGCCACGGATCCCCAGGCTCTGCTGAACACCCTCTCCCGCCATTGGCCGGGGATTACTTTTAGTTTGGAGTGTTTGGGTTCAGAGCCCAAAGTAGCCGCCCGCACCCTCTTTGCCAGCTTGCGCCGTCTGGATGAAGGGGATGCCACGCTCCTGTTGGCGGAACCCCCACCCCTCTCGACAGGGTTGGGCTATGCGATGATGGATCGGCTACGCCGGGCCAGCAGCCTATGGAACCTTCCCCTCTCGTTGCCATCGTAATGGGCAGCGATTCCGACCTGCCCACCCTTGCACCCGCCGCCCAGGTGTGCGAGGCTTTTGGGATCCCTTACCAAATGCAGATTCTCAGCGCCCACCGCACTCCCGAGGCGATGGTGGAGTTTGCCCGCTGCGCCCATACCCAAGGGATCCGCGTCATCATTGCCGGGGCAGGGGGAGCAGCCCACTTACCGGGGATGGTGGCCTCCCTTACCCCCCTGCCGGTGATTGGGGTGCCGGTGCTTAGCCCATCCCTGCAGGGGATCGATTCCCTGTACTCAATTGTGCAAATGCCCAAAGGGATCCCGGTGGCCACAGTGGCCATTGGCAATGGCTACAACGCAGGTCTGTTGGCGGTGCAGATCCTGGCCAGTGGGGATCCCAACCTGCTCCGGCGGGTGATTGCCTATCGGGAAAGCCTAAAACAGGCAGTGCAGGAGAAAAACGACCAATTGCAAGCCCAAGGGTGGAAAGCCTATCTCGACTCTATTGGCAAAGCATAGGAGCATAATTTAGAGAGCGTTGACCTATCTAGCCGCCCTGCAAAGGGTCAGGTGCGACAGAGTTTTGGGAGTTGCCATCGGTGAAGCATCAATCGGGTCACCCTTCTTCCGGCCAGGGCTCCTGGTCAGAGTATCTGCAGCGGGTGGGACGTGGGGCAGTGGAGACGGGATCCCAAGTTGCTCTGTGGATCCTATCGGGGCCGCAATGGCGGGTTTTGGCCCTGTCGGGCTTGGCGTTGGTGGGGCTGGCCTTCTGGAATGGGCGGCTGGCTCTCTCTTTGGGGGTGGGTACCTCAGTGATGTTGGGGCTACAGGGGATGCGCAGCCCTGAGTTCAACCGCCGCTGGCAGGAGTGGCGAGCTTGGTTTCGGCAGGCGGATCGCTCGCTTTTGCTGGCAATTGGTTCAGGAGCAGCCGCCACCTTCAGCACCTACACCCTCGTCTCCATCTGGGCAGAATCCACCCAACGCTGGCTGGCCACCGGTGCCATTCTACAGGGATTAGCCACTCTAGCCTTGTTGTCGCTGCTGTTTGGGGAGTGGCTCAGCCGCCGACAGGAGCGGCAGCGTTCTCAATTGGAGCGCGATCTCAGCGACATTGCCTCTCCCGATCCCTTCAGACGGCTGGCGGGTGTTCGCCGCTTGCAGAGTTTGATGTCCCATCTGGATCCTGAGCAAACCCGACTGGCAGTGGATTATCTGCGGCTGGCCCTCGACCAAGAAACGGTAGCCGTTGTGCGGGAAGCCCTGCTGGAAGCCCTACAGGGATGGGGGATCCTGCGCCGCCTCAACGAGTTGACGGATCTCAAATACCCCAGCAGGGATCCCTCTTCAAACTAAGAGGATGGCTGTCTGGGTTTTCAAGGGCTTGACCGGGATAAATCAGTCTCCTGGACAATCCGGCAAACGGATTGCCCGCCTCAGGCTCTACCCTAATGGCAGCATACCCCCTTTCCAGTTCGAACCACGATGGCCCAGGGGCAGGCTTGTCCCTCTGCTGCTAGCCCTATCGCAGAAGGCTTTCTTGGAGCTAGCCTGCAAGGAAGGCTAGGATCCTTATACTATGGGGGTAATGATCTCCAGCCGCTCCTTACAACCGCACTGTGCCAGCATGTATACCATTTCTGACTTTGACCGCCTGATCCAGTTTCTCCCGGTGGAGATCCGCCCTGAAGTGCAGATCGAGATCGGCACCCCTGACCAGTCTCGGATTGTGCAGCCGTTGTGGCGCTTCCCCTGGCAAAAGTACTCTCGCTTTGCCATTGACCTCAGCCGTTGGCAGAAGCTGAGCCCTGACCAGCAGAAGATCTACTTCTTGCGAGAAGCGGTGATGGCCACAGAGCTGGCTTTGGGGGATAACTGGTCGGCCTTGTTGCTGTATCCCGCCTTGATCGGGGCTGGCAGCATGGGCATCTTGGTGGAGCTGCAGATGGGAGACAACCTCGGCGTTGGCCTAGCAGCCGGCTTGGCCGCTTCCGCGGTGTTTCTGTTGCGCAAAGCGGAAAAGGGGCAAAAAGCACAAGTTGCAGCCGATGAATTTGCCGTGCGCTACGCCTCGCAAAACGGCTACAGCTCTGAGCAGGCCGCTGCCATCCTGCTGAGCGCGCTGCAACAGGTGGCCATGCTGGAAGATCGCGTTAAAAATGACTACGACACCACCATGCGCCGCCGCAACCTGGAGTTTTTGGCGCAGCGGGGCCTGGGATCCGGCACTCTAACCATCAACCCCAAGTACCGCAACAAAGGCCAGAGCCCCAACCCCAATCCTTACCAAAACCCCTTCCAGCGCTGAGTCTTCAAGGCATGCGCAGCTCTCCTTCTACCTCTAGGCGGGTGTAGGGGCCGACGTTGAGGAAGCGCTCTCCCAACATCTCGGCGGCGGCAGGTTGGATCCAGCCCATGCGCTGCAGCAGGTGCAAAGCCAAGGCATATTTGGCCCGTGCAGCACCATCCTGAACCTTGATGGCCAGGCCCATGCCTTCCCCCACCCGGCCAATGCATTGGATCCCTTCAGCACCCGATTTGCTCACCAGATCTCCTTGAGTGGCCCGCATCAACTCCGTATCGAAACACCCCTGTCCAGCCACCATCTCTGGGTGATGGGTCATAGCCCGTGCTACCGATTCCAAGTCGGGCCGCTCGCCGGCAGTCAGTTGGGCGAATAGAGAGGCCAGGTGGTTCAGTTGCAATTGGTAGGTGGGCACCCCACAGTCATCCCGCGCAAACAAAAACTCCTCTGAGGGTATTTGCAGCAAATCCGCCAACTTGGCCCGCACCAGCGCTTGCACTGGATGTTGCCGCTGGGCATAGTCCGACAAAGTCCAGTTTTGGGCGCGGCTGGCCATCAGCATGCCGGCATGTTTGCCGGAGCAGTTGTGGCAAAGGGGGCTGGGCTTGCCGGGTGGGGTGGGGCAGACCAGCAAATCGGGAGACAGATCGGCCCGCCACAGCATACTGAACACCTGCCGCGCATGGGCTGTGGTGCCCTGATGGGATCCGCACATGATGGCAATATCTTTCTCGCTGAGGCGGTAGCGCTCGCGGATGCCGGTGGAGAGCATGGCCAGCGCTTGGAAAGGTTTAAGCGCAGAACGGGCAAAAACGGGGGTGGTGCTGTTGCCAGCCATGGCCAGAGAACGCCCACGGCTATCGGCCACAACCGCTTGGCAATGATGGATAGATTCGGTCAACCCCTCCCGCAAGACATGGATTAAGAGTTCGGGGGCGGTGGAACGATTCTCAAATGACATGAAAACCTGGGAAGGGGCTGACGAAGCTGGGAAAGAGAGTGTGTACTTTATCAAATCATACGCGCAGATCCTACACGAGAAATTGGCGGGATCCCCTAAAGTAGCAAAATGGAGCCGTTCCGCTGGGATCCCTGACCTCTGCCATGTCCCCCGATCCACTGGTTTTTTTGGTTTGTCACGGCAGCCGGGATCCCGATTATCAGCAGGCTTTGGCAGATTTGTTGGCACAGGTGCGGCAGCGGCTGGCCCCTCAACCGGTGGAGCTGGCCCAGTTGGAAGGTCAGCCTCTCACCTTGGCCGAGCAGATTCAGGGACGGCTGGCAGCTTGGCTGGGCGCAGGCCGATCTCCCAATCAGGTGGTGCTGCTGTCGCTGTTTATGGGGGGGGGATCCCACGTGGAAGAGGATTTGCCGGCTGCGGTGAAGCAGGTTCAAGCTCGCTGGCCGCACCTACCCATCCGGCTAACGCCCCCCATTGGCCAGCACCCAGCCCTCATGGATCTGTTAGTGGCTCGCATTCTGGCTCCACAGCCCTCTTGCTCCACAACGCTCAGGCGACCCAGCGAACGGGCCGATGCCTGGATTGTGCTTGGCCATGGCAGCCGTCGGCCAAGGTTTGCCGCCCAACTCCAAGCCGGGATCCAAGCTGTGCAACGGCGCTTGCCCGAGATCCCCTTGCATGTGGCTTTTGCTGCCCAGTCCCCCACCTTGGAAGCGGTTGTGATCCATTGCTTGCGCCTCAGCCAATGCCGCCTACGGGTGCTGCCGTTTTTTCTCTTTCCAGGCGGTCTGCTGCACGCTTTGCAAGAACAGGCTCAGCAACTACAGCGGGAATGGCCTCTGCTCCAAATCCAGGTGGAGCCGCCCCTTTGGCGGGATCCCCAGGTGATGCAGGCCATTGTCGAGACACTCCAGGCTTTTAGCCCGGCACTGGAATAGCGGTTTTGTGGCGGAATCTTTCCCGTTCCATCAAAATGGATATTTCCAGCAGGCAATAATGCGACCGGGACTTGAAATGGGCAAAGTGTATTTGGTGGGGGCAGGGCCTGGGGATCCAGGGCTGCTGACGGTGAAGGGGAAGGTGCTGCTCGCCCACGCAGATGTGGTCATCTACGATGCCCTGGTGGGATCCCCCATCTTGGATTTGATCCCGCCGACGGCAGAACGGATCTACGCCGGCAAACACTGCGGTGCCCATACCTTGCCTCAGGAGCAGATCACAGCCCTGCTGATAGAGAAAGCCCAGTCGGCAGCCGTGGTGGTGCGGCTCAAAGGGGGGGATCCCTTCATCTTTGGACGGGGGGGAGAGGAGATGTTGGCTCTGGTGCAGGCCGGGATCCCGGTGGAGGTGGTGCCGGGCATTACGGCAGGGATTGCCGCCAGCGCCTATGCAGGGATCCCTCTCACCCATCGCGACCTCAGCTCGTCGGTTGCTTTTGTAACCGGACATGAGGCGGCAGGGAAATACCGCCCTCAGGTCAATTGGCGGGCCCTGGCCGGGGCGGTAGAAACGCTGGTGATCTACATGGGCATGCACAACCTCAGCCACATTGCCGCCGAATTGTTGGCCGGAGGAAAAGCTCCCGATACCCCGGTCGCCCTGATCCGCTGGGGCACCACCCCTGAGCAAGAGATTCATCTGCTCCGTCTGGAGACTCTGGTTGGACAGCCCTCACCCGTAGCACCGCCCTCGATTGTCGTGGTGGGAGCAGTGGTCAGCCTGGCCGGCTTGTTGCCCACCTTGCGTCCGCCAGTCTCGTATTGCTCTGCAACGCTTACGCAACCGGAATCTCCATGAACGCCTTTTTTCGCAAGTTGGGTGCTCTCTTTTCTGCCTACTACGCCTACATGCTGGAGTACCGGGCGGAGCTGATCCTGTGGGTGTTGGCCGGATCCCTGCCCCTGATCATGATGGGGGTGTGGAGCGAGGCAGCCCGTTCAGGGGACTTCTCGCTGTCTGCTCTGGAGTTCATCCGCTACTTTCTGGCAGTGTTCCTGGTGCGCCAGTTCACCATCATCTGGGTCATCTGGGACTTTGAGCGAGAGGTAGTCGAAGGCAGATTATCTCCCCTCCTGTTGCAGCCTCTGGATCCCGCTTGGCACCATGTGGCCAGCCACCTGATGGAGCGCTTGGCCCGTCTCCCCTTTACCCTGGTTTTAATCGCTCTTTTCTTCGTCCTCTACCCCCGTGCCCTTTGGATCCCCTCTTGGGCACAGGTGGGGCTGGGATCCCTGGCCATTCTCCTGGCCTTTGCCCTGCGCTTTCTCATGCAGTACACCCTGGCACTGCTGGCCTTTTGGGTGGAGCGAGTAACGGCCTTGGAGCAGTTCCATTTTCTGGTGTACTTGTTTTTCTCAGGGGTAATTGCCCCTCTTGAGGTGTTCCCACCCCCCGTGCGCCACTTCTTGGCCTGGACACCCTTCCCCTACCTGGTGTACTTTCCCGCCAACCTCTGGGTGGGGATCCCAGTGGATGCTCTGCGCGGCTTTGGCATGGGCCTGGCCTGGACGGGCCTGTTTTGGCTGGTCAATCGCTGGCTGTGGCGCAAAGGCTTGCAACAGTACTCAGGAATGGGAGCTTAGAGGGCCAGGTTCAGTCCCCCATCTTCACAGCTACCGTAGTCTTCAGCTTTCAACCAGACCACCTCTGAAACCACTATCATGGGTTCAGCCTCCGTAGCCAAATGACGAATCCTGCCCGTCTCTCTAAAATGAGTAGCGAAAAATAACGGGTGAATAGCGCTTTACTCTTTCCCCTGACACCCTTCTTCTCGAGTCCTCATGAAGCGTGTACTGGTCGTGGATGACGATCCCCTCTCCCTGAAAGTGCTGAGCCGCCACCTGACTCGGCATGGCTATCGGGTTTGTACAGGCGCTTCGGGCGTGGAAGGATTGCGCCTGTTTGCCCAAGAGCAACCGGATGTGGTGGTTTCAGATGTGGTGATGCCGGAAATGGACGGCTTTGAGTTTTGCCGACAACTGCGCCAGCAGCGCGGCGGTGAGCTCGTCCCCTTTATTTTTCTCTCTTCGCGGGGAGAGATTGACGACCGAGTTCAGGGCTACGAGCGGGGGGCGGATGACTACATCATCAAGCCCTTTGAACCTCTGGAATTGGTGGCCAAAATCGAGGCCCAGATTGAACGCTCCCGCCGCACCCAATCGGAAATTTTGCGGCTGATCCAACAGCAGTCTCAGCCAAAACCAGAAGCGGCCCCCCGACCCACCCCACCCGAATTGCCCCTGACCCCTGCCGAAGAGCGGGTCTTTCGGGAAGTCATTCGTGGCTTCACCAACAAGCAAATCGGCGAGAAGCTGTTCATCAGCCCGCGCACTGTGCAAACTCACCTGACCAACATTCTCAGCAAGCTCTCTCTGGAAAATCGCTCACAACTGGTGCGTTTTGCCTACGAACGGGGCTACACCGCCCAAGAGGAGCCGGGCCAGAAGGGATCCCTCTCAGGCCAGGTGTAGCTTCAAAACAGCACGCGGTGCTTTTCGCACCCGACAGGGGATCCGCTCCTTGCCCAAGCGGACAAATGCCTCGTAGCGGTGGCAGCCGGAGAACCCGTAGTACTCCCCTTCCACTTCCAAAACCTCAATGGGCTCCTGTAGGCCGATGGCTTCGATAGAAGCCATCAGCGCCCGCACCTTATCCGGATCCGTTTGCCGTGGCAAAGGGCGACGAATTTGGGCAAGGGGAATCTCGCGAATCTGCGCCATGTTGAACTTTCTCCCTAGGCAAGCTTCTTAATCATACTCGTTATGACTTCGTTCTATCAAGGCTGGCAGAGGGGATGGATTCTCAGGCCGGGGCATGGCAGGATAACACCATTCCTTGCTGCTCTCTCGCTCAGAAGTCAACCCAGCCATGTGGCAACTGCTCAAAGCCTTATGGGGAAAGATCGCCGGCCAAGCCCCCCCTGCACCCCTCGCTGCCGCGCCACGCAAGGCCCCACAAGCCCCCCTTGGCCAGAGACCGGTTCAGCAGCCTTCTCCTCAGAAGGCCCCTGTCCCGAAGGCTACCCCCAAAGAAGAAGCCCCTGAGCCCACGCCAGACCATCCCGCCCCAAAAGTTGCAGCAGCCCAACCGAGTGAGGAACCTGTGGCGTGGATCCCTTCTCAGGAGAAATCCCCAGACTCTGAGGCAGTAGAATCCCCCATCGGCCCGGCTCAACCCACCTCTACGGCCAAAAGTATCAGCAGCTTCTGGGCCATGACCGACACCGGATCCCGGATTTCCCGCATTGCCGCCACCACCGACAGTGGCCGTGCGGTCAGCTCCATTGCAGCCGCCAGGCTCCGCCAACCGGAATAGAGGCCGGGATCCCTTTAGCTTCAGAAAAAACTTCAGGGCAAGTCAGGAATAGCTCCTATCCATTCCCACCCGCCACTGCAGGGATCCCCAGGGGGCATTGGGCCGATAATGGACAGGTAGCGTTGGGGGTTGCAAGCATGCTGGAAATGATCTTTAACGGGGCCAACGGGTTTGCTTTGCCCTTTTGGGCCTTGATGATTCTGCTGCCAGGTTGGCAGGTAACCCGCAAAGTGATGGAATCACTTTTGCCCATTGCTATTTTAGCGGCGGTTTATTTGTATCTTTTGGTCACCGGGTTTAATGCCGATGTTCTCAAGGAGTTTTCCAACCCTCAACTGTCTCTAACCAGCTTAACTGGCCTATTCAGTCAACCCGCCGTTATGGCAACGGGGTGGGTACACTACATCGTCATGGATTTGTTTGTGGGCCGCTGGATCTTCTTGGAAGGGTGGGATAAGCGAGTATGGACAACCCATTCTCTGATTTTGTGCTTGTTTGCCGGGCCTGTGGGTCTACTCTCCCATCTGCTTACGGTGGCGATTGTACAAGCAACTCGCCAGAGCCGGCCCAGTGCTCCTCAACCTGACAAAGGCCCAGAAGTACCGCAAGAATCCATCTAGCCTCTGCTTGGCTTTATGGCTCTTTCCGATGCACGGAGTGCAAGATGAGCAGTGTGGGATCATCCTCGACCTCAACGTTGCTGCCACACAGCTCCCCAGCCCTACACACTCGTCACCACGCAGGGCGCTTCCCCAATGCTCTTAAGTACCGTTACAAACAACAACTGCAAAACCCATTAAGGTCGGATTCAGTCGCCAAGCTGTTGGGTTTAGGGCCTACGACCCGTTTACGCGAATAGGGCATTCCGCGTCGCCGTAGGCGAGAGCGGCTGACTACCCTACCTCAGGCAGCATAGCACAAAGCCGCTTTGAAGGGCGGGGCTTTAGACCCAGTTTTTCGGTAACCGAATTCTTTTATTCTGATATTCTGAAACCCTGACATACTCCCCGCCCTACTGGCTTGCTTCCGCGCAGCGATGGGACGGGGTCTTGGGCTCAGTCTTTGGGTAAACAGGAGTGCAAACCTCTCATGACTACTACTTTTGTTCACACACCCTTGGCACAAACCGTTCTGCCTCGCCCTTCCCAAGTTCGGGATCTCCTGCTGATTCTGGGGGGAAGTTTGTTCGTAGCTGCCCTGGCTCAGGTGCGGATCCCTCTGCCCTTCACGCCGGTACCGATTACCGGGCAAACCTTTGGAGTAATGCTGGTGGGGGCAGGCTTTGGGGCACGGCTGGGCTTTCTCACCCTGCTGGTCTACCTGCTGGAAGGGATCCTGGGATTGCCCTTCTTCAGCGGTGGCAGATCCGGGCTTAGCCATTTGGCGGGGGCGACGGGGGGCTACCTATTGGCTTTTCCCCTGGCTGCAGGGCTGATGGGTTGGTTGGTGGAGCGCTGGGGCGTGGATCGCAACCCCTGGAAGATGGCGCTGGCGATGTTATCCTGCTCGGCTCTGATTTTTCTGCTGGGAGCCACTTGGCTGGGGGTGTGGCTGAACCAGAATGTTGAGCCCACCTCGATCTTGGCCGTCCTCAACAAAGGGGTCTTCCCTTTTATCCCAGGAGACTTGGTGAAGTGCGGACTGGCGGCAGTGCTGTTGCCCACCATCTGGCGCTGGGTGGGACGGGAAAGGCCACCGGCGGACTCCTAACCCCTTGGACAAGAGCAGCCATTCAAAGCTCACCCCAGCAAAACAGAAGGGGCTTGGGATTAGCCTCGGGCCGGAAAATCTAAAAAAAAGATAACAGCTCCGAGGATTTGGCCTTTTTTCTGAGATTCTAAAAACTGTGCTCAATACGGTGTTCAATACAGCCTATTTATGGAGCTTCTCTTTACATTGCTCTAGGGTTTCATAAGTCGCTGACTGGTCGCGACAGAGCCCCCTTGAGGGGCTTTTTTATTTTCTTGCCGACCAGAAAAAAAGCTGAACTCAACCCGCTGTAGGCATTCCAAGCTATAATCAGACTTATTTGACTTCACGGGATCTCTATGGATTCCCTAGATAGGCGGGATCCCTGTCAAGCAAAAGATGCGCCAGATCTCAAAACCATCCCAGTGGGTAGTCATTCAGTCCTTGACGGGCACCTTCTTTTCCAGCCACTGAGCCACTTGATCCGCCAGATCAACTCCTTCCAACTGACAGAGTTCTCGCAGCATTGTTGGGCTGGTCACGTTCACTTCCGTTAATCGCTCCCCAATAACATCGATCCCGACAAAGTACAGCTTCTCCTGCCTGAGCACCGGTGCCAAAGCCCCGCAGAGAGCCCGTTCTTTTTCGGTAATCTTGGTTTTTTCCACTCGACCGCCGGCAGCAACATTGCCCCGAAAATCTCCCTCTCCAGGGATCCGATTGACGGCACCCAAAGGTTCTCCTTCCAGCAGCAAAATGCGTTTGTCTCCTGCCGCCGCCTGTGGCAAATACTCCTGCACCATCACAGGCAGCCGACCAAATTGGGTACTCATTTCAATCAACGAGTTGAGGTTTGGATCCCCAGCATTGACCCTTAGGATCCCTTCCCCACCTTTGCCACCCAAAGGCTTGAGCACCGCCTGTCCTTCCTGTTCGACGAACTGGCGCAGCAGGCGTTTGTTGCTGCTGACACAGGTACGCGGGATCCACTCTTGGAATTGCAGGGCATAGAGCTTTTCGTTGGCCGAGCGGATCCCGGCAGGATGATTGAGCACCAGCGTGCGGCTGGGGGAGAGACGATCCAAAAGATATGTGGCATATAGATAGGCCGTATCCACCGGCGGATCCTTGCGCATCCACACCGCCTGCATTTGGCTCAGGGGCAGCAGTTGCCGGTCTTTGACCTCATACCAGGGATCCGCCTTCAGATCCAAGCGGATTTCCTCAAGGGCTCCCCAAGTTTCCCCTTGATCCCAATAGAGATCCGCCAGGCCCAGGCAGAAAATGCGGTGCCCCCGTTTCTGCAGGGCTTCCATTAGGGCAACGCTGGTATCGTGGCCCACCTGCAACTGGGGCAACGGATCGACAATGAAAGCTACCTGCATGGAAGGTGTGGTTTACGAACGAAAGACTGCCCCGAGTATGCAACAAATCGGAGCCGATGGCTCTCCCCCGGTAGGCCCTTTCTACAAGAGAAGGCCCCCTCTGGAAAGCTCGATGCAGGGTTGTCTTTATTAACATCCTCTTAACCTCGGCAAGCGGCGCAAACGTTAGCTTGATAGGTGGGCTCCCTGTTGGCCCCCAGTTTACGGCTGGGTTGGCCGGGTTTCTGGCCTAACTGTGAGGAATGCTCCATCCGTGAGTGCTCCCCCTTCTCAACCCTCAGAGCCGGTTCGCATTGAAACCACGCGGGATTTGCTGGAAGCCTTGCGTGAGGGACGCTCCCTGTTGGGTGCCAACCTGGAGAATGCCTATCTCTCGCGGGGCCTGTTCGACCGCATTCAGATGCCCAAAGCCAACTTGACGCGGGCTCACTTGCGCTCGATCAGCCTGCAGCAAGCGGATCTGCGTCTGTGCAACTTTCGCCGTGCCGAGCTAGAGCGGGCCAATTTTGCCGCCTCAGATCTACGGGGATCCAGCTTCAGTCAGGCGCTGGGAGACTACAGCAACTTTACCGCTGCCAAGCTGGACAAAAGCAGCTTTCAGGGGGGCCGTTTCAGCCATTCCATCTTTCGTGAAGCCAGCTTGGTGGCTGCCAACCTGACGGAGGGGAACTTCTTTGCCGCCGACTTCCGCCAGGCCAACCTATCTCGCTGCAACCTCTCCCAGGCTGCCTTGGTGAGTTGCCAGCTTCAGTTTGCCAACCTAGAACAGGCCATTTTGGTAGGGGCCAACCTGCAGGATGCTCAGATTGAAAACATGCTCTTTAGTGGAGCCGATTTTACCGATGCCAAGCTCTCCGATGAGATGCGCAAGCTCTTGATTGAGCGGGCTAGCGGCACCAACGAGCTTACCCAGCGGGATACCCTCAACACTCTGCTGGCAGGGTTGCAGCCCAAGTCCCGTAAGCTTTTTGGCCTGCTGTGAGGCTGGAGCCAGCAAGGACAACCAGGCTGAGGAGAAAGCTCAAAACTGGTTGAGGTCGATCCCGGCTTCCCGGGCCATGGCTCCTATCCCTTTGGTCTTGAGGGTCTTCAGGGCTTTGGTGGAAAGGCGCAAACGAACAAACCGTTTACCCTCTTCCCACCAGATGCGCTTCCACTGCAAATTGACTTCCTGCAGGCGCTTGGTGCGCCGGTGGGAGTGGGAGATGGCAAAAGCGTTGTTGCGTTTCTTGTTGGTCAGTTGGCAGCGACGTGCCATGGGATCAAAGTAAACTCAGCCTAGCTATCGTAAGGCATCTTTTTGTTGGGCAGCAAGCTGAAGCTGACTCTGCAACTGGGCCAGCTCTGCCTTCAGTCGGTCAAAGGTTTGTTGGCAGTGGTTAACACTTCTTAAGGGCAGCTCTTCGTTTTTGGCAATGCAGGTTACTTGTACAGAGCCATCGCCAGCCTGACGGGTGCGATCCACGAACACTTCCACCGTGACCAGTTTGGTGTAGGGATTTTTTCCGGGAGGCTCACCGGCCACCCAGTAATCAGGGCTGTTGTGGAGAACATTGAGTTGACAGCGCTCCAAGACGGCGCGGATCGACTCGCTTAGCTGCTCGGCTGAGCCCACAAGCTGGGTAACGCAAGAGTATCGAGCCATAGGACAAGCAAGTCACCACGGCTATCCTACCATCAAGTTTTCCGCTCCTACAGCCAAAGGCGAACCGGCAGAATTGCGCTCAAGAGTACTCTGCACCGGCTCGGCCAACCCTGCTGCGAAGAGGTGAATTACGTTAGAACATGAACAACGCCTTCCGGCTCTTTCCCCAGGAGAGTTGCAATGTCTAGGGTCTCCCGTTGGGTTCACTCTCTCTTGCTACTGGGATCCCTTGGCCTGGGTTGGATAGGTGTGTCCTTTGCCCAAGCGCAGCCCTTTCAAGCGGGCGATCTGGATGGGGATGGCCGCTTGACGGTGCAGGATCTCAACCTGTTGGGGGCCTATTTGCGTGGAGAACGGGGATTGACCGACAACCAGATCCGAGCTGCCGATGTCGACCAGGATGGACGGATCACAGAAGCCGATTGGCGGCTGTTGCAGCAGCGCATTCAGGCAGCAACGGATGTGTCCACAGGACAGGTGCAGTTGGATTCCGCCTATTCGGGACAGGTGGTGGATCGGCTGACGGGGCAGCCCTTGGCCGGGGTGGAGGTGGCCATTCCGGGGGCAGGTATTTCGGTGCGCACCGATGCCCAGGGTCGGTTTCGCCTGCCAGGGCCGCTACCGGCAGAGGAAATTTTGGTGGCGCGGCTGGAGAATTATTTGCCTTATTCCCAAAGTACAGGCAGCGGTCAAGCCGGTGGGGATCGGCCTTGGCAACTGCAGTTGGAGCGCTGGGATCCCAACACAACTTTGGTGCTGGAGGCAAATGTCATCCGCCTGGGCGATAACCAGTACTCCCCGGAATCGGCTGCCGCCGGGCAATTTCTGGGCCCTGCCCAAGGGGTGGAGATGACCCGCTCCTTCACGCTGCAACGCCTGCCTTCCCGCCCACCGGTTTTGCGGATTGGATCCCTGATTGGGTTGGATACTGCCGCCGCCTATCGGGCCGGCCAATCCCGGATCCCCAGTGCCAACATGTCTCCCATGCAAGTCATCCTGAACGGGGTGGAGGTCGAACAGATTCACCTAGGGGGAGATAACTTACAAATTCCCCTGCCGCTGCAACATCTGCGCCTGGGCCTGAACACTGTTACCCTGCCCACCGGCAAAACCCTGATTCAGCCCAGCAGGGTTACCCGCGGCCCCCAAGTGCCGATTAGCATTCCCCTTTTCGGGGGATCCCTGCACATCTCGGTGCCGGTGGGAGGTGATACGGTCATCCAGCACGGCGGAGCCTGGGTAGATCATGACGATGTGCAGTTGGCCAATGTGACAATCGAAATCCCCAACTGACCCTGATCCGCCTAAGGTTCGCGCCCTCTGTAGCAAATGCTGGGATCCAGGCTGAGCAGGCCACAGGATCTGTTCTGTTAGCTAAAAGTTTGAGCCCGCTTTCGATAACTGAGTCATCTGATAACAAGGGGAATGGGTTTGTCCAACAATTGGAAGATACCTCTTCCAATAGTAGGCATACTGCAGTTGCTGAATGGCTCCTCTTCGATACCTCCGTAAGTTCTGCACATCTCGATCTTCAAGAGGGATCCCTGAGGTGGCCCATTTGAGTGAGGTCAAATCCCGGCAACCGATCAGACCGATTAACCCAAACCCAGGAGAGCTAACTATGAGCATGAATAGGGCTTCTAGCTTCCCCTTAACCTGGCTGTGGACGGGATCCCTGGCCCTGGGAGTGACGGCCCTGGTGACCCGCCAAGCAATCTGGGGGCTTTTACCTTTGGCCGTGGCCTATCCTGCCATCCGCCGCCACGAAGAACAGCTTGGCCAAGCTCTGGAGCAAACTTGGATCCAGCAGCAGCAGACAGCAACCCGACTGGAGACCCTGCAGGCGCGGTTCGAGGCGTTGGAAGCTCGGCCCACGGCTGAACTGTCCCCCATGCAGCAGACCTTGGCTTCCCTGGCTGCAGCCATTCAACAGCTTGAGCGGAAAGCAAAGGTTTTAGAGTCCACCTGGGTACAGCAGCAGCAGACGGCGGCCCAACTGGAAACATTGCAAGGGCGGATCGACGCTCTCGAAGCTCGGCCTGTGTCTCATCTGTCCGTGCGGCAACAGCTAGCCCCCACCACCCAGGCCATCCAGCAAATCCAGCAGCGGTTAAAAGCCGTGGAGCTGCGGTTAAATGCTCTGCCGTCATCCCAGATCCAAGTGACTCTGGAGCAACTGGAGTCTGTACGGGCGCAACTCCAACACCTGCAACAGCTTGTGGCATCCCAGCCGACCCCCGCTTTCCCCCGCAAGGCCCTGGGGGTGTTCATCGACACGGCCAATCTCCACGCCAGCGCCCAACAGTGGGGATCCCATCTCGACTACCCCAGTCTGCTGAACTGGCTGGCCCAGAGCAGATCCGAAATGGAAGTGCATATTTACACTGGGGTGGATCCCCACAACTTAGCTCAACGTCGTTTCTTACGGGAGTTGAGAAGGCAGGGCTATCGGGTAGTCCGCAGGCCGGTGATGGTTCGCGCCGACGGCAGCCGCAAAGCCAACCTGGATGGAGAGCTGATTGTGGATATGATGACGATGTGCTCCCGCTACGAGACAGTGCTGCTGCTGAGCGGGGAGGGAGATTTTGTGCCCGCTCTCAAGCATATCCGCCGCCAAGGCTGCCGGTTGGAGGTAGCCGCCTACAGGCCGAATACAAACCCGGAGCTAATTCGGATAGCCGATCGGTTTGTCGATTTGTGCGCTTGGCAGGGGACAGGAACGCTGGTGCCGCTACCTGCAAAACAGACTCCAGCCACCGGCTAAACCTTGCCATCTCAACGCCTGAGCTTCACTTGGATCAACCTTGTCCAAGAAGTTAACTTAACCCCAATCGGAGAATCCAGATGTCAACGCAACTCACACAGCGGTTTGCGGAGGCAATGCACTATGCTCACCGCTGGCACGCTTCTCAAACCCGCAAGGGAACCGGGATCCCCTACCTCAGCCATCTGTTGGCCGTAGCAGCCATCGCCCTGGAGCATGGGGCGGATGAAGATGAAGCGATTGCCGCTCTGCTCCACGACAGCTTAGAGGACGGCCCCCACAACACGGGCGAGCCCCGCGCCCAGATCGAGCAGCAGATCCGGGAGCACTTTGGAGAACGAGTGCTGCAGATCATTCTCGGCTGTACCGATACCCGCAGCGATGGCTCTCTGGGAACAGACAAAGAAGATTGGGCAGAGCGCAAAACTGCCTACCTGGAGCATTTGGAAACCGCAGATCCCTCGGTTTTGTTGGTGGCCGCCGCCGACAAGCTGCACAACGCCCGCTGCATCTTGCGGGATTTTCGCCAAGTGGGGGATGAACTCTGGCAGCGGTTTTCTGCCGGAAAAGAGGGATCCCTGTGGTACTACCGATCGTTGGCAGAGATTCTGGGGCGACGGCTGCCTGGCAGGCTATCAGCAGAGCTTCAAGAGCTGGTGGCTGAATTGCAATGCCAAGCTGGAGCAGCAATGCCTTGACAGAGACAACCAGGGCTGAAGAAAATGCTGAGGGCAGCCCTATTCATCGCACTTTATTGGGTCACGCACCTATGGTTCTTGCTGTTGGCACCCCCGCTCCTGGTTTCAACACCACTGACACCCAGGGCAACCAAGTCTCTCTGGCTGATTTTGCCGGGAAAACTGTTGTTCTCTACTTTTATCCCAAAGACGACACCCCCGGCTGTACCAAAGAAGCCTGTGGATTCCGCGACGCCTACGCCGATTACCAGAGCAAGGACGTGGTGGTGCTGGGGGTGAGCATGGACGACCAAGCCTCTCACCAAAGGTTCACCGAAAAATACAACTTGCCTTTCCCCCTACTGGTGGATAGCAGTGGGGTGATTACCCGCGCCTACGATGTGGATGGGGGCGGCTACGCCAAGCGGGTGACCTACGTCATTGATGGTGAGGGCAAAATTGCCAAGGTCTACCAGAACATCAATACCGAAACCCATGCCCGCGATATTTTGGCGGATTTGGGGTTGTAAAGACTCTGCCTCTTTTCAGCACTCTTAGGTGGGTTCCCGACCTTTGCGCATGAACGACGACATTCCGGTCGCGCGTCGCCAGTCCACTCCAGTGAAAAAAGCGCAAGGTTCGGTGGCTGCCTTGGGGTTGCGCCTGGGCTTGGGCCTGGTATTGGTTGGGCTGGTGCTCTTGGCGGGTTGGGGGATGGAGAAGTTACCGGGATCCCAGCAGGCGGCGGATCCCCAAGTTCTGGAAGAAGTCGGTCAGCCCCCTCTGCCGCAGCCAACTGTGCAGAATGGGCGAGCTTCCTTGCTGGGGCACTATGCCTATTCCGAAGCTCCTGTAGACAGCTTGCGGGTGGTAGGCCACTACCACGGTCGCGAGGTGCGCCTACGCCAGGCGGCTGCCGCAAGTTACCTTCGCATGAGCGAAGCAGCTCGGGCCGCTGGGATCCGCCTTGTCCCCATTTCGGGGTTTCGCTCCATTGCAGATCAGGAGTTTTTGTTTTTTCAATTGGCCCAATCGCGAGCCTTGCGACCCGAGGAACGAGCTGCTGTCAGCGCTCCCCCTGGCTACAGCGAGCACCACACCGGTTATGCCATCGACATTGGGGATGCCGAGTTTCCCCAGTGGGATACCCAAGAAGCCTTTGAGACCACTCCCGCCTTCCGTTGGCTGCAGAGCCATGCAGCCCGCTTTGGCTTTGAGCTGTCTTTCCCCAGAAACAACCCTCAGGGGGTAAGCTACGAACCCTGGCACTGGCGTTTTGTGGGCGACCGTGACAGCCTGGAAACCTTCTACGCTCCCCAAATCAAACCATTCCCAAATCAGCACAATCAAACCGAGACCCTTCCTCTCCCGTCTTCTAGAGGGAGAAGAGCTGAGAGCGAGGGCTAACTCTTTCGGGGAAAGGGGTAGGTCTTTAGGACTACTGCACTGCCCTCTTCCTTGCTAAGGATCTCGTTCCCCCTTGAATGGGATCAAAAGGCTGAGCAAGCGGATGACGCGATTCGAACGCGCGACCGTCTCGTTGGCAACGAGAAGCTCTACCACTGAGCTACATCCGCATCGGGAAAACTATGATGGCAAGTTTTGCGGTGGTTTGTCAAGTCAGGGATCCCTGGCCCATTTTGTTCCAGAATGAGAGAAGTTCATCTTTCTTTGCAGTTGCGCAAAGTCTGGGTGGGATCCCGGGCAGCGCTTGTTTGAGGGTATCGCTATGCGGGTAGCCATTATTGGGGCAGGGTTGGCCGGGTTGGCGACGGCGGTCGATTTGGTCGAGGCAGGGCATGAGGTGCAGCTCTACGAGGCGCGACCTTTTGTCGGCGGCAAGGTGGGATCCTGGCAGGATGCCGATGGCAACCACATCGAGATGGGGCTGCACGTTTTTTTCTGTAACTACAGCAACTTGTTTGCTGTGATGAAGAAAGTGGGAGCCTACGAGAACCTGCTGCCTAAGCAGCACACCCACACCTTTGTCAACCGAGGCGGGCAGACGGCCAGTCTGGATTTTCGCTTTCCCCTGGGGGCGCCTTTCAACGGCCTCAAAGCTTTTTTCACCACCGAGCAGCTCTCTTGGGCAGACAAGCTGCGCAATGCTCTGGCGCTGGGCACCAGTCCTTTGATTCGCGGCTTGCTGGACTATGAAGGGGCAATGCGGCAAATTCGCGCCTTGGATCGGATGAGCTTTGCCGATTGGTTTCGGCGGCATGGGGGATCCGAGGGCAGCCTGAAGCGGATGTGGAACCCGATTGCCTATGCCTTGGGCTTTATCGATACGGAGCAGATTTCTGCCCGCTGTATGCTGACGATCTTTCAGATGTTTGCCAGCAAAACAGAGGCTTCCAAGCTCAATCTCCTCAAGGGATCCCCGGACACCTACCTCACTCAGCCCATCGTCCGCTACATCCAAGCCCGCGGGGGCCAGATCCACACCCGCAGAGGGGTCAGCCGCATTGAAGTGAGCGACTCTCCTCCCTACCCGGTGACCGGCCTGCTTTTGGCCAATGGAGAGCGGGTAGAGGCAGATGTGTACGTGTGCGCAGCGGCGGTGGAAGGGGCCAAGCGGCTGATCCCGGAAGTGTGGCGGCAGTGGCCACAGTTCGCCAACCTCTACAAGCTGGAATCCGTACCGGTGGCCACGGTGCAATTGCGCTTCGATGGCTGGGTGACGGAGCTGAACCCCTCAGGCCAGGCCAAACGAGCCAGCGAACACCCGCAAGCTCTTGGCATCGATAATCTCCTCTACACCGCCGATGCCGATTTTTCCTGTTTTGCCGATCTGGCCCTCACCAGCCCCGCCGACTACTACAAACCCGGCCAGGGGTCCCTTTTACAATGCGTGCTCACACCGGGGGATCCCTTCATTTCCATGCCCAACGAGCAAATTGCCCAGCACGTGTTGCACCAAGTCCACGAGCTGTTTCCCTCATCCCGGCAACTGAACATGACCTGGTACAGCGTGGTGAAACTGGCCCACTCCCTCTATCGAGAAGCGCCGGGAATGGATCCCTATCGCCCACAGCAAAAGACCCCAATACCCAACTTCTTTTTTGCCGGCAGCTACACCGCCCAAGACTACATCGACAGCATGGAAGGGGCCACCCTCTCCGGCCACCTGGCTGCTCAGGCCATTCTGGCTGCCCACAGGGATCCCCAATAGGAGGACTTTCACCTGATGGCACTTGACCCCTTTGACATACTCCCCGTCATAAAGGGCGAGGATTCCGGTTCCTGGTTCTGCTACGGCACTGCCTCTGTCGGGTTGCCCTCCCATTCGCGCCAGCGGGACGGAGTCCTTGAAGTCTGCACTCTTTATTGCTACGCAACGCGGCGCGACCGCTTTAGCGGCGCGGTTCCCGTCAGGGTGCCGTAGGCATAGCGCTTTGCGTCAGCATGAGTGCGGGAGTATGTCACAGTGGGTACCAGAAGTCTTGGACCAAAGTCGAGAGTTGGGTAGAAGTCCAGCCCTTCGCGCCCTTCGCCAAAAAATACGCTCCATCTTAGGGGATCAATGCGAGCCACAGGCCGCATACCCTGAGAGTCTTGCCCAGGAAGGATGATGATCGCCCTCAACCTGCAGCCGGCTGTGAATTTAACCGATGAAGTTTTCGAGCAGCTTTGTCGGCAGAATCCTGAGCTGCGCCTGGAACGCACTGCCCGAGGAGAACTGATCGCCATGGCCCCTGCAGGCAGCGAAAGTGGATTCCGCAATGCCGACCTACTGGGCCAACTTTGGCAGTGGAATCGACGCAAGAACTTAGGTTTTGTCTTTGACTCTTCCGCCGGTTTTGCCTTGCCCAATGGGGCCATTCGCTCTCCCGATGCCGCTTGGATGGCCAAAGAGCGCTGGCAGCAGCTCACCCCAGAGCAGCGCCGTCGGTTTGCTCCTCTGTGCCCTGACTTTGTGCTGGAACTGAAGTCTCCTGCTGACGAGCTGGCCACCCTTCAGGCCAAGCTGCAGGAGTACCTGGACAACGGATCCCAACTGGGCTGGTTAATCGACCCGGAAAGCGGGAAGGTCTATGTCTATCGCCCAGGTCAGCCGGTGCAAGTTCTGGAGCGGCCTACCAGCTTGTCTGGGGATCCCGTTCTCCCTGGCTTTGTGGTGGATCTCACCTTAATCTGGGGATAATCGACCCACCTCTTTACCAGGTTGGGGAGAAATGCCAGGGATCCCCCCGCTGTTTCACTGCTCAAAATAACCCTGCTCTACTTCTTGGGGCTGAGCGCTGCCCCCACCTTCTCCATCAGGTCGTCCAGCTCGCTGTAGTCCGGCAAAGTGGTGTCGATGGCCTGACCCTGACGCAACACCACCCGGTCATGCTGGGGACGGGAAAGCAGCTCGTCAAAGCCACGTCCTTTGAACAACACCAGATCTGCCGGCAGCCCCACCCCAATTTGCCCTCGCTCGGTCAAGCCCATGATGCGGGCAGGGGTGGTGGTAATCGCCTGTGGCCAATCTCCATAGGGGGTATCCAGGTGCAAAAGGCGGGTGGCCTCCCGGAACACCTCCAGGCCGTCGTGATCCCCAAAGCCATAAAAGGGATCCCGGCAATTATCGCTGGCTATCATCACCGGCACGCCCAAAGCCTTCAGCTCATGCAACAGCGTCACTCCCCGCCAGCGGGGGGTATGGCCGGGGTTACGGGCTTGCAAGTAGAGGTTACACATGGGCAGGCTGACCACGGCAATTCCCGCCTCTCTGACCAGAGCCATAGTCTTGTGGGCCACCTCCGGGGGTTGCACAGCCAGGCTACAGCAATGGCCACACACCACCCGATGAGGAAAATCGTTGCGCAAGGCTGCCGCTGCCACATGTCTCAACGTGAGGGATCCCGGATCATCGGTCTCATCCGTATGAAAGTCCAGATCCAGGCCCCGCTCCTTGGCCAGGGCAAATACCCGATCCAACTGCCGATCCAGCTCCGGCCCCATCGCCGCCACCCCACCCAGGATCCCACCCACTTCCGCCACCTTGTCTGCCAGCTTTTCCCCTGCAGAGGTGAGAAAGGCATCCAAGCTCAGAAGCGTGACTGCCTGGAGTTCCAGCTTGCCCGCCCACTCTCGGCGCAACTGGACAAACACCTCCCAGTTGGCCTCCATAACTTGAGGGTTCTCACAGGCCAGATGGGTGCGCACCGCCTGGGATCCATGGGCATAGCTGCAGCGCAAACCAAAGCTGAAGCGGCGGTAGAGATCCTCCCGAAACCGCTCCGGATCCCTGCCATAGGCTTGCTCCATCTTCGCCCAATCTTCCTGGCCGGCCTGCCTCGCCCCGGCAAAGGTGCCATCGGGATTGGGGGTGCGCGGCCACACATGCCCCTTATCCAGGTGGGTATGGATATCCACAAAGCAGGGCCACACCTGACCTCGCCTTAGATCCACGCTGGGGATCCCTTGGGGCGGGATCCCTGTTGCCGCCCGGATTTGGCAGATCTGCCCCCCTTTGATTTCCAGATCCAGCAACACCAGGTTATCGCGGTTGGGAACAGCCCCTGGCACCGCCTCCTTCAGTAGCGACAGGGGAACCTGAGCATTCAGCAGCCAATAGTGGGCAACGCCGGGGATCTGCATGGTGGGCAAGGAAAAAAGCAGCTCTCCATCGTAAAGGGATCCCGGCCTATCCAGATGAATCCAGTGCTACAGCAGCTAGGCAAACTGGCCCACCACCTGCATGGCGAAGCTAAGCAAAATGAAGGCCAACCAAGGGGAAAAGTCCAAGCCGCCAATGGGGGGAATGATGCCGCGGAACAGGTTGAGATAGGGATCGGTGAGTTGGCTGAGCACCGACAGGATGGGGTTAGACCAGTTCAGTTGCGGGAACCAGCTCAGCAAAATCCGCACGATCAGCAAAGCATTGTAAATGACGATGAACTGGTAAAGGGAGCGGAACAGCAACGACCCGGCAGTGCTGTAGACCAACCCCAGAGAGAGACCGTCCATCCAAGTGAGAGGAGATAACAAGTGGCTAAGCATCATAGCGGTTCAGAGAAGGGAATGAACAAACACAACACAGATTAGATAGACCAAACGCCGTCAGCAGAGGCAAACCTTACATCCGATTGCAACCCATCCAAAGATGCAAAGCAGAAAGCCATTGCCGCCTCTAGTTTGACACGGACGAGAACCCCCTGAGGTTCCTTCTTCACGCTCAAGCTCAAGACTTCTCCTCAGCAGCAGGGGTGGGCACTTCCTTAACAAGCAACTGAGCCCGGGTGGCCTGAATCGCCTCATTTAACTCGGCAATCTTGGCCTCTAGGGTGCGGCGGGCTTGGGCAATTCGTTCTGCCTCATTTTCCCACTTCTTCCAGTCGCCAGAGCTGGACTCGCCTGAAGCACTGAGGCGCGGTCGTTCAGGGGTCGCAGAGGTACCATTGAGGCGATCCGGATCCCGGCGTTGGCCTTCAGCGGATCCCTTGCTGAGTCGAGGGGCAAGCACAAACCCAATCACCCCGCCGATGATCCCTCCCAACACGGCGCCAGTCACCACACCCGCAATAAAATCACCTTTTTGATCTGCCACGCTCTTGTCCAGCTCAACAAACTTAAGCCATCTTCTTCCGTTCTACCTTTGCTGCCCCACTCCTGCCAGCAAATCCGGCCAGGGTTGGGGTAGTCGCCAGCGGCCGAGATGTTCCAGATGGGCTTGCACCTGCTCCCTGAGCTCGGCAAACGTGTGTTGCAGATCGCCGGTCGAGGGTAGGGATCTCAGCGTCGCTTGCCAGAGGTAAGCCGGGGAAAGTTCAGGGCTGATCAACTGCCATAGGCGCTGCAGCTCCTCAAAGTGAAGGCGATCATCTTCTGTGAGGGAAAGCACCAACTGGCGGCGCAGATCGCGGGCCTCTGCCGACATCAGGTAGCGCAAACCCATTTGGGCGGTGGGTAACCAATCCAGTCCCCCATCACTGCGGGCAATTTGAATCAGGTTCTCCAGGCGGTTCCAGCGGAACTTGCCATCCTTGATCAGCACTTGCAGCAGCCGTTGGCGAATGCGAGGTGATTCGTCCGTCAGCAAGCGCTTGGCCACATAGGGATAGGCCACGCCAACGATGCGGAACTGGGGATAGAGGCTAAGGGCTACTCCCTCCTGGGTAACCAAAGAGCGAATCACCAGAGCAAAGTGGGAAGGCACTCGAAAAGGATAGCGATACATCAAGTCAGAGAACTGATCCGTGGCCGTTTTGAAGTTAAAGTTAATCACCTCTTGGGTCAACACGTCTGCTAGTACCTTTTCCAAGGCGGGGATCAGTTCTTGGCGGCTGACATCCGGCTGCAGAAAACCCAGGTGAATAAAGTCATCGATCAGGGCGTTGTAGTCACGATCCACCAGGTGAACCAAAGCATCCACCAAGTACTCCTTCATTTCCTCGGTGAGCTGATCCATCATGCCGAAATCGATGTAGGCCAGGCGGCCATCGGTGAGGGCAAACAGGTTACCTGGGTGGGGATCCGCGTGGAAAAAGCCGTATTCCAGCAATTGCTTGAGGGCAGCGACCACCCCGATGCGCACCAGTTGTTTCACTTCCAGGTTGGCTGCTCGAATGCGCTCCACATCCGTCAGCTTGATGCCGTCGATCCACTCCAGCGTCAGAACCCGGCGGGTGCTGTAGGCCCAGAAGATGCGCGGCACGTACACATCCGGATCGTCGCGGAAGTATTCGGCGAAGCGCTCGCAGTTTCGCCCTTCGTGCAGGTAGTCGATCTCTTCAAAAAGCTTGCGGCCAAACTCGTCGACCACCGCCGTCAAAGTACTGCCCAGGTTCAAGGGCAGCCAGGGGCCCAGCCATGTCGAGATCCAGCGAATCAGGTACAGATCCAGGCTCAACTGCTCTCGCAGATGGGGTCGCTGCACCTTCACCGCCACCCATTCGCCGCTGTGCAACTGCGCTTTGTAAACCTGGCCCAAACTGGCAGCAGCCACCGGCTCCGGAGAGATCTGGGCAAAGATCTCGGCAATCGGGCGGCCCAACTCGGATTCGATGCGGGCAAATGCTTGCTCAGAAGGAAAGGGCGGCAGTTGATCTTGCAGTTGGGTGAGTTCTTCTAGGTAGTCTTTGCGCACCAGATCGGGGCGGGTGGAGAGGGCCTGCCCCACCTTGATGAACGTTGGCCCCAGGTCGGTGAGCAGCTTTCGCAACTGCACCGAGCGCCGTCCCACATTGCGATCGGCGTGTCCCCACAGTTGATCCCAGCGCAGACAGAGGACAAACCACAAGAAAGGCCAGAGAATGGCCAGCGCCCGACCGATCACTTGGGGCAGGCGCCAGCGGTAATAACGGCAGATGAATTGGGGATCGTAAACTTCCAAAGCGGCAATGGATGAAATCCTACTAAACACACTCCAACGATCTCACAGTCTTTTGTTTTAAAGCTCTCGGTATCCATCTTAACAGAAAGAGCCTTGCTGTTCCTGCGCAAGGGCCCCTTTGCCCCCTCCAGCTCCGCTCTCAGCCAGAGCCAGCCTGTCTCCCCCCCTCAAATGATGGTGTTGTCCGGGATCACCGAGTCTTTGATGATGGTGACGATGCCGTTGCTGATCCAGATCCCCTCCTCTTCCCGCTGCGCTTCGGTGACGTGATCCTTGTTAAGAATGCGGACATTGCGCCCAATGCGGGCATTCTTATCCACGATGGCGTTGACAATGTGAGAGTTGGCCCCGATGCCCACCGGTGGGATCCCTTCCTCCAGCTTGGCCTGCCGCTCTTCTGCCGACTCGTAGTAATCCGCTCCCATCACCAGGGTGTTTTCCACAATGGTGTTGGCCTCCAAGCGGCTGCGAATGCCGATGATGGAGTTGCGGATTTGGGCGTTTTTGATGATGCAACCATCGGCAATCATGGAGTTGACGATCTGGGAGTCGAGGATTTTGTTGGGGGGCAAAAAGCGTGGGCGGGTGTAGATGGGCATTTCGCTGTCGAAGAAGCTGAAGGGCGGGTTGGGCTGCTGCACCAGTGCCAGGTTGGCCCGGTAAAAGGCCTCGATGGTACCGATGTCTTCCCAGTAACCCCTGAAGAGATAGGCCTGCAGATGGTATTTGCCGATGGCTGCTGGCAGCACCTCTTTGCCGAAGTCAGTGTGCTCCTTGACCTTGAGCATCTCAATGAGGGCTTCCCGCCTGAATACGTAGATGCCCATAGAGGCAATGTAGGGCTTGGCTTTGGCCTCTTCCGGGCTGAGGCCCAAGGTTTGGGTGTCCACCTGGCAGGTTTTCAGCAGATCTCCTGTTGGCTTTTCTTTGAAATCCACAATGCGACCGTTCTCGCCGAGCTTGAGCAAGCCAAAACCCGAAGCCACTTTTTCTTCACAGGGGAGCACCGCCAGCGTCACATCAGCTCCGACCTGCCGGTGATGGTGGATGAAGGGGCGGTAGTCCATGCGGTAGAGGTGATCCCCAGACAGGATGAGGAAGTCCCGCGGCTTCCAGGAGTCCATCAGCCAGAGGTATTGGCGGACAGCATCGGCGGTGCCTTGGAACCAATCGGGATTGTCAGGGGTTTGTTGGGCCGCCAAAACGTCCACAAAGCCGCCTGTAAAGGGGGACAAGCGGTAGGTGTTGACGATGTGGCGGTTTAGAGAGGCAGAGTTGAACTGGGTGAGGACGTAGATTTTTTCGATGTCGGAGTTGATGCAGTTGCTGACCGGGATGTCGATGAGGCGGTATTTGCCGGCCAGAGGCACAGCGGGTTTGGCGCGGCGCTTGGTCAGGGGATAAAGTCGGGTGCCACGCCCACCTCCGAGGATGATCGCCAGTACATCGCGCATGGTTGTCCTCCACCAGGCTACACCCAATAGCATAGACTGCTGCGGGGCCACCTAAACGGCTGTCCTGTCGGATCTGGCCGGGCTGCTCGAAAAGGGGAACCAGTTGGCAAAACGGGAGGAGCTGATGGCGCGCATCCTGGCCTTTACCAACAACAAAGGGGGCACTGGCAAGTCCACCCTCTGTGTCCACGCGGCTCAGTTGACGGCCCAGCGGGGATACCGGGTTCTGCTCATCGATCTCACCTCCCAGGCCACCGCCAGCAACCTTTACCTGGGAGAGGCCGGATCCCTGCCAGCACCAGAAACGGCCTGGGCCAGCTTACACCCGCAGCACCAACGTCCTCTGGAAGAGGTGATCTACTGCACGGACAAGGGAGTGGATGTGGCACCCTCCCACAGCACCATGGCGGAAGTGGCGGCCCAACTGGCTGCTGCCGGAGAGGTGGGACAAGATCTGTTGCAGCGCCAACTGGATCCCTTGCTGCAGGACTACGACTTCATCTTTCTCGATACGCCGGGAGAACTGAATGCCCTCACCGCCAATGCTCTGCGGGTAGCCCAGCGGGTGCTGATCCCGACACGGCTCAACCGCGCCGATTTCTCCTGCACAGAAGTAACTTTGCGCTACATTGAGGCCCTGAAAGGCCAGCTCAGCCACGCCCGCGCCATTTTGACGATGCTGGATGACCGCTATCTGCCGGGAGGCATTTGGTCGGGATCCCATACCGGCCAACTGTATGTGCAAGCGCAACAGATTTTTGCGGATGTGCTTTCACCCGTTACTATTCCAGATAGCAGCGATTTGCGCATCGCCTTTGACTACGGCTTGACGGTGATGGACTATCGGCCCGGATCGGCGGTGTGTCAGCGGCTACTGCAGTTTGCGGAACACGAGGTGCTCTTGTGACTGGATCTGACCGCAGCCTCTTTCCTTCGTCGGGGGAAACTTCCCGCCCCTCCAGCAGAATTCGGCGCAAGGCCAGTGCTAAAACCAGTTCAGAGCCCACCTCTGCAGAGTCTACTCCCACAGGCGAGGAGCCGACAACGATGTCTTCTCAGTCTCCCCCAGAACCAGCCCCAGAGTCGCCGGAAATTGAAACTCTCAAAAGCCAACTGGCCGAAGCTCAACAACTCTTGCAGGACTACCAAAACAAAGTCTCTGCCCTGCAAGCTCAATTGCAGCAAGTCACTGCCCATCGGGACGAATTGCAGAAGGCGCTGGCGCAGTTGCAAGCGCTTGCAGACGAGCGGGCCAAAACCATCCAGGAGTTACAGAACTCCCGAGGACAAGCCTCCATCCAGCCCAAACCTCAATCCCCACCTCTGCACGCGCAAAAGAAGATCATGAATCGGCCCATCTTCGACAACGTGTCAGCCACCGATGAAAGCATGCCTCCCTATCTGCTGGATTGACTGGGATGGAAGGGATCCCTAAGGGCGTGATTTGGGTAGGGTCTCCATCTCCCTCCTGTTTTCAGCCCAACCTGGGCTTCCTTCCCTGCTTCCTGGGGATCCGATAGCCAAATATTGGATTTGGACAACCATCATTCTCACTGCCCTTCTCATGAGCCCATCTCAATCGACTCTCCCTGCTGGTGATGCCATTCCGCCCCACGGGGGCACCCTGGTCAACCGCATTGCGCCGCCTGAGCAGGCACAGGAGCTGCGTTCCAAAGCTGAACATTGCCCCATTCTTTATCTCGACGAGCGGGCCCAATCGGATCTGGAGATGCTCGCCATCGGGGGCTTCAGCCCGCTGACAGGGTTTATGGGACGGGAAGATTACCAGGCTGTTTTGGAAACGATGCACCTGGCCAATGGCTTGGCTTGGTCGCTGCCGGTCACCCTGCCGGTCTCCTCCGAAGTGGCAGCAGGTCTGAAAGAGGGGCAAATGATCGCCTTGGCCAGCTCCGCAGGCAAGATCCTGGGCTTACTGGAGCTGACCGAGAAGTTCACCTACGACAAAACCTACGAAGCCCGGCAAGTTTATCGCACCACCGATGAGCAGCATCCAGGGGTAAAGGTGCTCTACGAGCAGGGATCCGTCTATTTGGCCGGCCCCGTCACCCTCCTGCAGCGGGATCCCCACCCTCTTTTTCCGGCCTACCAGATCGATCCAGCCCAATCGCGGCAACTGTTTCGGGAAAGAGGCTGGAAAACCATTGTGGGCTTTCAAACCCGCAACCCCATCCACCGCGCCCACGAGTACATCCAAAAATGTGCCTTGGAAATTGTGGACGGGCTGTTTCTGCACCCACTGGTGGGGGCTACCAAAAGCGATGACATTCCCGCCGATGTGCGCATGCGCTGCTACGAGGTGTTGATCGAAAAGTACTACCCCAAAGAGCGGGTAATCTTGGCCATCAATCCTGCGTCCATGCGCTACGCCGGCCCCCGCGAGGCCATTTTCCATGCCCTCATTCGCAAAAACTACGGCTGTACCCATTTCATTGTGGGACGGGATCATGCCGGGGTGGGGAATTACTACGGCACCTACGATGCCCAACACATTTTCGATGAGTTCCAGCCGGGGGAACTGGGCATCATTCCCTTGAAGTTTGAACATGCGTTCTATTGCACCGTCACCGGCACCATGGCCACGGCCAAGACCAGCCCCAGCCAACCCCACCAGCGCATTCACCTCTCGGGTACCAAGGTGCGGGAAATGCTGCAACGTGGTGAAGTGCCCCCGCCGGAGTTTTCTCGACCGGAAGTGGCCCGGCTGCTGGCCGAGGCCATGCGAGAACGGGGATCCCCCTGAGTGGCAGTCAAAAAGGGCCTGGCACAGACCAGACCCTCTGTGTTGAAAGTTATCGAGTATCAGGCCGGTTCTGCCAAGTTGATCGTTGGGTTGCGGTCGAAGAAGCCCCAGGGTATCAGCTTAAAGCCCGTTCTGTGTACAGGCATGACCGGCCAATCCTCTGGGCGCGGCACATGAGAGACCCCCAAGGAATACCAAACCACCAGATCCTCCCCTTCTAGAGGTTGGTCGTCGCTGATCCACTTGGGCAATCCTTCCCCTGGCCCGCTCTGGTTGGGGTAAGGGCCAGCAGCATACAGTTCGCCGGGCTGGTAGTGGGTAGCCCAGAAGTGGTGGGTGGCAAATCCAGCCCGCTCCCGCACGTTGGATCCCTCGACCGGCAGGAACATGGCATTGGGGCCGGGCATGAGGGCATAGCCGGTGGGAGCGCCGAGGGCGTTGGTCTTGCTGGTGGAGACAATGACCCACTTACGGCTGCTGGCCATGTTCAAGTCCCGTACGGCCTCTTTTTCGCTGAGCAAACGCTTCTCCTCCATGATGAAGGCGTTGCCTGCCGGGTTCTCGGGGCTTTGGGGCAGGGGCCTGAGGTTCATCTCCATAACGGCATTGTTGGTGCCGTCCACATCCATATCCAGCCGGAAGCTGAAGTAGTGCTGGTGGTTGGTACCGCCCACGTTGGGCGCCATCAGGGGGGCAAAGGGATCCGCGTCAGCAGCCGCCACGGCGTCTGTACCCTTGGCCAAGACGATCCCGGTCAGATCTGCCTGCACTTCAAAGGTGCCATCCTGGTGGAACACCCAGCTAATGCCGTAGTCGTAATTGCCGATGGCGGCGGTCATGGTCATGACCAACTCACGGCTGCGGCGCACATCGTTGCGCTTTGTGTTGTACTCGTAGTGCTTCCAGAGCATGCCGTTATCCCGCTCGTAGAGGCCAATCACCCCCGGCATCACGTAGGGCTCCCCATCGTTGTCAGCAAAAACGGCATCCAGCAACAGTCCATTTTCTGGCACTTCTTTGCCCAGCTCCATGGTGTTGGCGAGCAAGCCAAAGTTGTATTCCCCCACATCAAAGGCATTGCGGAAATACCAGGTTTCATCGGGATCCCCGTAGGGCACCACCATCTCTGAGAGGCTCACTCGGTAGAACACAGGCCGTTCTTCTTCTCCCTCTTGGTAGCGAGCGGTGTAGAGCACCAATCCCTCGCGCGGGTGCATCAGGTAGCGGAACTTCCAGCCTTGCCAGGTAATCTCGTTACCCTTGATGTCGTAGCTGGCACCCTCGGGGTGGGTAATTTTTAGAGGTTTGGGAGCAGGGCGAACGCTACCCAGAGAAGCGAGGTCGTAGTCAAAGCTCTCTTTGGAGAAGGCTACAAGGGTGTCGTCGTCGATTAGCTTCGAGACTTTCCCCGTGTTCAAGTTCACAGTGGCCAAAACCCCTTCAATAGGGGCACCGTAGTAGTTCCAGTTATCGCCTTTGTAGTAGGAAATGCCGCGGCAGAAGCGATTTCCAGAGGCTTTTTCCTCTTCGCTTAGGTTGCCCGGCGCCCAACAATCCACAGCCACGCGGTCGAAATCGGTGATCCCCCGCTTGCGCATTGCCGCTTGCCAGCCAGGATCCGCCTTCACCACTTCTGCGGCCAACCCAAACTCGCTGCTCACCATCGCCGGTTGCACACCGGGCACTTCCGTCCAGCTAACCAGCTTGTTTTCCATCAGGTCGACAATGGCTTCGTAGGTGCGGTTGGCCTTCGGTTCGTAAACAACGGCAAAAGCTTCTCGGCGAAAGGGATCCCCCGGCTGAAAGCTGAGCACCTCGGCTTTATCCGGCTCCCGCAGATCAATCAGCACAAAGGTGGCATCTTCGGCCAAATTCTCAGCCTTGCGGATGACGCTGGCCGTTATCTTAATTTCCTCGGCAGTCAGGGGATCCAGCGGATGAGAGGCCCTGGGGGATCCCGGTGAACTGGCGATGGTTATAGCTACAACACCGACGCCAAATATAACCGTGATAACCAATATCTTTAGCCAACGCGGCCACTGCTGCCCAATGTTCAACATGGATACCCCCCCTTTTGGGTATGTGGATGAGGTGAGGATTTCTGGCCAAGCCCACCCCTCTGAAGTGGCCTCATTCAAGCATACCGGCGGGGTTACCAGTGCATCCAACGCTACCAAGTTCGCTGCTGGGCTCTGTCCTATCCCATAAAAAAAACCCCGCCCAAAGGCGTGGGGAGAATGCGCGACGGGGATCCTGCACTTCTACAGAACTCCCCCGCCGTCAAAAAGCCCTGAATAGGCAGCAACAGTCTTTATCCCGCCTCAAACCGGAGTTGTTCGGGATCCACATAATAGCAGCGGGCATTGTCCGCACAGATCAACGCCCAGCCGTTTTGGTCGGCCTCGACCAAAGTATACTCAGACTGGGGGATGAAATGGCCTTGGTGGTTTCGGGTATCGCTCTTAACCCAAACGGTCTGACGGTTCATCTTAAAGTTCCTCCAATTGCAGTCAAAAGGGTCAAAAAAGTGAGGTTCAAAGTGCAACTCGATCTCAGCGGCCATGGAAGCGGCAGAAACGCAACCCTCACTGCCATACAATGAAGTGCAGTGTAAAAAGTGCAGCCACCGCCAGGTTAAGCATCTCGCACCAACCCACAGCCCAATCTCATCAATCAACTGAGGCCGGAGAAGAGAGGTGACAAGAGCCAATCCCTAATCGATAAATGGATTCCATCTTGCCATTGGGTACAAGAAGTTTAGCACCGACTCCATGAGGAAATCGCTAAGAGTTGTAGATTAAAATAACAAGCCCTAGATTTTCCTAAAATCTTGTTGCAAAACCAGGAATAGGGTCACTTAATCTTCTTCAAAAAGCCAGTGGTAGAGCTTGCTCAGGTGGGGCCAAGCGGGACGGCGGTTCCCTCCCTCTTTCAGGTTGGATTGGACACCCTCAATCTGCTCAGGATCCCGTGCCAAGATTTGCTTAATGGTCTCCACCTGCTGACGTACCCCTGTTTTTTTCAGCTCCAGCATGGCTAGGGTCAAATTTACGCGGGGCTGAGCATCCACCGGATCCAGCTTCACAGCCGTCTGAGCGGCCTTCAGAGCTTTTTCCGCCTGACCTTCCAGAAGATAAAGCCAGGACAAGCACGTCCAAGCCGCCGCTGCCTTTGGGGATCCCTTACAGATTGACTCAAAAGAGGGAATCAACGTCTTGGCCGCTTCCCCGGATTCATAGCGGCGAATCCCTTCCTGAAACAATTCTTCAATTTTTTGGCTCATCTCCCCCAACCCAGCACATTAACCTATTGACAAAACCAAAAAGCTATGCATTTAGAATCGCTCTTGCTTGCTCGCTCATCTGTTGTAGCGCACTGCCGCTGGGGAGAGGGATCCCTTCTCCTTCAGCCAGCCAGAGCCAATACTCGATATTGCCGGCAGGGCCGGTAATGGGCGACCACGTGTAGCCTTGCACCTGCCAGCCCTGGGCCACAGCCGAGCGCATCACCGTCTCCAGCACGCGGGCATGGACAGCCGGATCCCGTACCACCCCCTTTTTGCCCACCTGGTCTCGGCCCGCCTCAAACTGGGGCTTCACCAGCAACAGGGCCTCCCGCGGGAAACGCAACAGGTTCCACAGCGGAGCCAGTACCTTGGTCAGGGAAATGAAGGACAGATCCACCACTGCCAAATCCGGCCAGCTCTGGGGGGGCACCTCGGTTCCGTACAGATCCTCCGGCTGCAGATGGCGCAAATTGGCCCGCTCCTTTAGGATCACCCGTGCATCCGTTCGCAAAGACCAGGCCAGTTGCCCATAGCCCACATCCACTCCGTAGACCCGCTGGGCTCCTCGTTTCAGCAAGCAGTCTGTAAAACCTCCTGTGGAAATGCCTGCATCCAAACAGATCCGGCCCTGCACCTGAACGGGAAAAGTCTGCAGCGCCCCCTGCAGTTTTTCTCCCCCCCGCGAGACAAAAGCAGGCCTAGCCTGGATTTGCACCGTCGGATCCCTGCTCACCCAAGTTCCAGGTTTTTCTACCCGCACCCCGTTGAGGAAGACTTCTCCCGCCAGAATGGAGCGCTGGGCTTGCTGGCGTGAAGGAAAATATCCGTGCTCCACCAACCAGCTATCCAGACGTACTCGCTTGACCATCCTGCCGCTGCCTCACCTTCCACAGGTCTTCCAACCCATCAGGATAGGCAACCGGGGTCCCAACTGGCCAGAATGTAGGCAACACCAATAGGGATCGCCAACAGCGGATTAGCCGAACCTTCCGCTCACGTACTCTTCCGTTTCCCGGTGGGCAGGAGAGTTGAAGATCTTCTCAGTGCGGTTAAACTCTACCATCCGTCCGTAGCGGAGACCCTCGTCGTCGATTTCCGTGTTGAAGAAAGCGGTAAAGTCAGAGACCCGCGCCGCCTGTTGCATGTTGTGGGTGACAATGATGATCGTGTAGCGACGGCCCAATTCCTTAAGCAGCTCCTCAATGCGCAACGTGGAGATCGGATCCAATGAGGCACAGGGCTCGTCCATCAGGATGACCTCTGGTTGGATGGCCAAAGTGCGGGCAATGCAGAGACGCTGCTGCTGTCCCCCAGAGAGGGAGAGGCCACTCATCTTCAGCTTGTCTTTCACCTCATCCCAGAGGACGGCCTGGCGCAATGTGCGCTCCACCAGCTCATCCAAGTCCCCTTGATAGCCGTTGACCCGTGGCCCAAAGGCAATGTTGTCGTAGATCGACTTGGGGAAAGGGTTAGGCTTTTGGAATACCAGGCCCACTCGCCGCCGCACTTCGGCAGGATCTACGTCGGGATCGTAGATATTTTTCCCGTGAAAAATCACGGATCCCTCTACTCTCGCCCCCGGAATTAGATCGTTCATGCGGTTAAAGCAGCGCAGCAAAGTGCTCTTACCACAGCCCGAAGGGCCAATAAAAGCGGTGATGTGATTCTTGGGAATCTTCAGAGAAACCTGCTTCACCGCTAAATGAGAGCCATAGTAAACGCTAACCCCCTGCGTTTCCAGCTCAACAGTTAAGTTGGCAGACTTCTCAGAAGAATCGGGAGTGCCGGGAAATGGAGGGCGCATAGGAATACCAGAGGTAAACGTCGCTTCAGAACCCAAACTCTAAATCGAATAGTGAGGCAAAAATCTCAGAAGAACCAGATCAGATAGTAATGGTTTCCTGACGACGGCTCAGCAGCAGCCGGAAACTAACTGTAGTAATCAAAGCCAAAATCACCAAAGCTAGAGCTCCTCCCCAAGCAATTTTCTGCTGGTTCTCGAAAGGCACAATAGCAAAGTTGTAGATCAGCACCGCCAACGAGGCTATTGGCTTCAGCAAACCATCCGGCCACAGGAAACTGAACAGGGCAGTGAAAATCAAAGGCGCCGTTTCACCCGCCGCTCGGGCAATAGCTAACGTCACCCCCGTCAGGATCACTGGCAAGGCAGCCGGCAGAACAACCCGAAACACGGTCTGCACTCGCGAAGCACCCAGAGCATAGGCAGCAGCTCGAGTATCCGCCGGCACCAAGCGCAGAGCCTCTTCGCAGGAAAGAATGATGATGGGCAAAGTCAGTACCGATAGAGCCACCCCACCTGCCAGGGCAGAAAAGGTCTTGGTGGAGAGCACCAGCACCCCGTAGGCAAACACCCCGGCAATGATAGAAGGAACCCCTGTTAAAACCTTGATGACAAAGCGCAAAGCCGAAGCCGTTGAACTGTTTTGCCCAAACTCCGAGAGGTAAATCGCAGCAAACAGACCAATCGGAAAGGAGATCGAGATGGCGATCGACACCACAATGACCGTCCCCAGCACCGCGTTGCCAAAGCCGCCCACCTGATCCCCAGGAGGAGGAGGAAGCTGGGTTAAAGTCTGCCAATTAAAGCGCTCAATGCCATTGACAAAAACGTAGTAAAGGATGGAAGCAAGCACAACAATCGCAAAAATGCTGGAAGCAAAAGTCAGACCCGTCATCACCCAATCCAGCACAACGCGCTTGGATCTGGCTTTGCGTCTGAACAAATTGGCCTGTGCTGCCACTTGTGTCGCCATGTTCCTCTACTCCCGAGAAGCCGTCAAAGCAAACTTGACCCGACGAACCATCAGCTCGGCGATGATGTTGGCCAGCAGTGTAATCGCCAACAAGATCAAAGCCACATACATTAGGGCCGAGATCTGCTCGTCAGAGGCTTCTGCAAATTCGTTGGCCAGCAGTGCAGGGATGTTGCTGGCAGGGGCCAAAAGCGAGACTCTGATACCCCGCGCGTTGCCGATCAGCATTGCCACTGCCATTGTCTCGCCCAGAGCACGCCCCAAACCGAGAACCACAGCCCCCAACATACCCCCAATCGCAGCCGGCAGTACCACTCCAAAAATGGCTTCCCACCGCGTAGCCCCCATTGCATAGGCAGCCGCACGCAGCTCAGGAGGAACGGCCACCAAGACTTCTCTGGCAATGGCCGTGATAATCGGGATGATCATAATCCCTAAGACAACTCCTGCTGTCAGCATCCCCGGCCCAACCGGTGGTGTGCTGAAAATGGGAAGCCAGTTGAAGTTCTCGTACAGGAACATCTGAACGGGGCGGAAGAAGGGGATGAAGACAAACAATCCCCAAATACCGAACACCACACTGGGAATAGCTGCCAGCAGCTCAACCACAATGATCAAAGCCAAACGCAGAGACTTCGGAAGAAAATCCTCGCTCAGAAAGATAGAGATGCCAAAGCTAAAAGGAACCCCCACAATCAGAGCGATGAGAGAAGTCACCAGCGTGCCGTAGATCTGTGGCCAGGCCCCATAGATGCCCTCGACCGGATCCCAGGTGGTGTTCCAGAAAAAGCTCAGCCCAAACCTGCCTATAGCAGGCAAAGACTGAATGCCGATCTCTAGAGCAATCCAGAGCAGCAGGAAGGCCGAGAAAAACACAGCAATCCGCGTAGCCCAGATAAAGACCTGGTCGCGCCGGCGCTGGAAAACCGGTCGAGGCCGAAACAGAAGGCTGCCGCCAGAAGAAAGGGTGTTCATCTGCCCGAAGCTAGGAGTGGTTGGCTAAGAGTTTTTATGGGGTGATGCTGTCCAGGGCAGCCAGAGCTTTTTGCCGCGTTTCCTCCGGCAGAGGGACATATCCCAACTGCTCAGCGAAAGCCTGCCCATCGGTGAGGCCGTAGCGGAGAAACTCTTTAACGGCCTTGGAAGTCTCCGCTTTGGGGTAAACCTTGTAGGCAAGGATCCAGGTGTAGCCCACGATGGGATAAGAGTCCTCCCCAATGGGATCCGGATCAACCCCCAGCAAACGCTCGTTGAGCTGAATTCTGGCCAGTGCCGCTTTCTCGGTCTCAACGTTAGGGGTTACGAACTTACCTGCCCGGTTTTCCAGGCGGGCAATGTTCAAGTTGTTGAGCTTGGCAAATCCGACTTCTACATAGCCAATCGAGCCAGAAATCTGCTTGATCTGCTCGGAAACCCCTTCATTCCCGCGAGCCCCCACACCGGTCGGCCAGTTTACCGAAGCGCCACGGCCTACCTTTTGCTTCCACTCTGGGCTAATGGCATTGAGGTGGGTGGTGAAGATGTCGGTAGTACCACTTCCATCAGAGCGGTGCACCACAGTAATCGGCAAGTCTGGGAAAGTCACCCGTGGGTTAAGGCCGGCAAGCAGAGGATCGTTCCAGTTCTTGATCTTGCCTAGGAAGATATTCACCAGCGCCAAGCGGGAAAGGCGAATTTCGGGGCCTACTCCAGGAATGTTGTAGGCTGCAACCACCGCTCCTCCCACCATGGGAATGGAGACCATCCCTTTGGGCGGGTTGGCTTCATTCTCAATTTGGTTGATCTCCTCAGCGCGAGGCACGCTGTCGGTAGCACCGAAATCAATGGTGCGAGCCACAAACTGCCGACGACCTGCACCACTTCCCACCGACTGGTAGTTAATCTGAATGTTTGGGTTCTTGCTGGTGAACTCTTGAGCCCACTTCTGGTAAATCGGGGCAGGGAAAGATGCTCCGGCACCGTTTATGGTGATGGTCTGTTGAGCAAACACTCGCTGCCAATTCGCCTGGCTAGCCGCAAAGCCAGCAGCACTGGCAGACAAAAGCTTCAGAAAAGAACGACGATCCAAGGAGTGCAACGTCACCATACAGAATCTCCTCCCCCAGATGAACAGAATCTTAGCCCAGCTCTAAAAAAGGCTACTTCGCTCCAGAACCTTGCCCAACCCAATCAGAACTCATTAGACCAGGCAAACTGCTGCCGTCCAGAAGCTCAGAGGCAGCCTTCAAGCTAACCCTGCGATCCTCAGCCAGTCTTCAGCAAGCTAGAACGCCCCCAGGACACCTCGAATCACACGAGACTCCCCGCGGAACGCTCTATCGAAGACTTCACCAATTCGCCCAGACACTATAACGTAAAGGCCAGTTGTTTTTGGTTAAAACGAGGTTAAGCTCAGGTTATCTCTAGGGATATCCGCCAAATGTCGTAGACCTCTCAAGGGATCCCTTTCGGTGTCGGCCACTCTATACTCTCGGCTGAGTATTTCCTGAAACCAATAACTTCTGCGTTTTGGGTTTGGAAAAAGGTGGCTTCTTGTCTTCCACCAAGGTTGTGATCGGCAAGAGGGCTTCAGGGAGCTACCGAATCGGGAGTGAGGGATCCCCTATGTGAGGGCAAGCTGACGATGAACCTGCTGAGCCTCTAGAATGGAAGGCTGTCGAGAAAAGAAGTGCCTTCCCCGATGTCAAAACGTAACATGCAGGTTGTGCTCCGCCAGGCGATCCCAGGGCTGGGCAAGCCGGGAGAGATCGTCAACGTCAAGCCTGGCTATGCTCGCAACTACCTCTTTCCGCGGCAGATGGCAGTGCGGGTTACCCCTGGCATATTGAAAGAGCAACAGATGCGTCTGGAGCAGGAGGCGGCTCGTAAACTGGCAGAAAGACAACGGGCGGAAAACTACAAGACCGCTCTGGAGACCATTGGCCGCTTTGTCATCCGTAAGAAAGTGGGAGAACACGACCTCCTATTCGGGCAGGTTACCACCAGCGATATTGCCGAGGTGGTGCTGGCTACCAGCGGCCTGGATATCGACCGCCGCAACATTCTCCTCAACGAGGAAATCAAAAAAACCGGGGTTTATCCCGTGCAGGTCAAGTTACACCCCGAAGTTACTGCTACGCTGCGCATTCAGGTTACTCCCGAATGAGAACCCACCTTTGAGGATCCCTGAGTTCCTGTAAGGGATCCCAGATGGAGCAGGGTACGTACTAGGTCTCAGACTTACTGAACTTTGCTGCGCAGCAGTTCTCAACCGGCACAGCCCAGGCTAAGCTGAAGCCCTTGAGCGGCAAGCGGGTATGCTTAGCCTAGAGCTTGGCTTGCCTGCCGATTGGGCCTGCTTAGCTGAGAGGCCGGTTACCCTGGGGCTGGGTTGATTTTCCTACTCCTAGCTGCTTGTGGTGATCAACGATTACGACTTAACGGGTGGGGATCGGCTTCCTCCTCAAAACATAGAAGCCGAGGAGGAGATCCTGGGGGGGATTCTCCTCGATCCGGATGCGTTGGTGCGGGTCGCGGAGTTTCTGCGACCGGAGATGTTTTACATCTCTGCCCACCAAGAGATTTACCGGGCTGCTCTCCAACTGCACAGCCAAGGCCAACCCACCGACCTGATGACTGTGTCTGCCTGGTTGGCAGATCATCACCTTCTGGAGCGGGTGGGGGGAACGGGGACAATCCGTCGTCTGCTGGAGCAAACCGTCAGCAGCGTCAACATCGACCAGTATGCCCGCCTGGTGATGGATAAATACATGCGCCGCCAGTTGATCCAGGTGAGCAATACCTTGGCTCGTTTGGCCTATGATACCAGCCAGCCCCTGTCTCAGGTGATGGATCAAGCTGAGCAGCAGGTGTTTGGCCTCACCCAAGAGCGGGTACGGCGCAGTCTCATCCCGGCCTCCGAGGTTTTGGTCAATATCTTCTCCGACTTGGAAGAGAAGTTCCAGAGTGGGGCACAGCTTCCGGGGATCCCGACCAAATTCATCGACTTGGATAACCTGACCCAGGGCTTGCAGCGATCCGATTTGTTGATCTTGGCCGGTCGGCCCTCGATGGGGAAAACCAGCCTTGCCCTCAACATTGCCCAGAATGTGGCTGCCTATGCCAAGCAGCCGGTCGCCATCTTTAGCCTGGAAATGTCCAGGGAGCAACTGGTGCAGCGGCTTTTGGCCAGCGAAGCCCGCATCGACAGCAGCCGCCTGCGTTCTGGGCGCATCAGCGAGCACGAGTGGCAGCGCCTGGGCCAAGCCATTGGTTTTTTGTCGCAACTGCCCCTGTTCATCGACGATACCCCCGACTGTACCGTTACAGAAATTCGCTCCAAAGCGCGGCGTTTGCAGGCGGAACAGGGGGGAACGTTGGGGATGGTGTTGATCGACTACCTCCAACTGATGCAGGGATCCGCCGCCGACAACCGGGTGCAGGAGCTGTCGCGCATTACCCGTGGCCTCAAGGCCATGGCCAAAGAGCTGATGGTGCCGGTGCTGGTGCTTTCTCAGCTCAGTCGGGCTGTCGAGTCGCGCTCCGATAAACGTCCACAACTGGCGGATCTGCGGGAATCGGGCTGTCTGGCCGGGGATACGCAGGTGATGGATGTGGATCGCGGCAAGATCTGGCGGCTGGATCAACTGGCGGCCCTGCCGGCTTCGGCGGAACTGCCCCGCCTGCTCAGCTTGAATGGGCGCGGGCGCTTGGTGCCCCAACAGCCTGTGAAAGTGTTTTGCAGTGGTCGGCAGCCCACCTGTGTTCTGAGAACCCGTCTCAATTTCTCCATTCAAGCCACCGGCAATCACCCCTTTTTCACCCAACAGGGTTGGAAAACCCTCGACGAACTGCAATTGGAGGAAGAGGTGGCGGTGGTGGTGCAGGAGGGACTGATCTGGGATCCGGTGGTGTTCATCAGCGAGCCGGGGGAGCCTCAGCCGGTTTACGACATCGAAATGCCCCGCCATCACAACTTCGTGGCCAATGGCCTGCTGGTTCACAACAGCATCGAGCAGGATGCCGATCTGGTGATGATGATCTATCGCCCGGAATACTACGATCCCAACACCAGCGATCGCGGCATTGCCGAGGTCATCATCGCCAAACATCGCAATGGCCCCACCGGCACCGTGCGCCTGCTGTTCGAAAGTCAGTACACCCAGTTTCGCAACCTGGCGGATCCCAACCGGTGAGCAATCGATGCCCAAGAGGGATCCGGAGCTGCTGCCTCAGGAACAACTCTACAAAGTGTTAGCTTAGGATCGCTGCGGGCCGAAGCAGCGATCTTTAGCTGGCCGCCCTCCTCTCTACTGCTCAAGACAGTATGTTTAAAAACGTGTTAATTGCTACCGACCGCCAAGATGGTCTGCAGCGTTTTAGTAAGTGCCTAGAAGATTTGCACCTCAACGGAATCGAACGTATCTCTTTCGTCCACAGCATGGCTTGGCAGGATGACGACATCGGCATTCCCGAGGACATTACCCCGGAAGTCCAAGCGGAGCAGACCCAGCTGCAGAGGCTGCTGAGCCCAATTCCGGCGGGGTTAGAAGTCAAGATTTGGGTGCAGGTGGGCAAGCCGGCGGATTTGATCTTGAGAGGGATCCAAACCTATGGCTCTGATCTGTTGATCACAGGCATGGATACCCACAACCTGCTCACCGAAAAATTGTTTGGCAGCACCACCATGGCGCTGTTGCCGAAGCTGAAAATCCCCCTGCTGGTGATGCGTCCCCAACTGCTGGCTACTTTTACCCTGGAGGAATTGCGCCTGCGCAGCCGCCACCTGTTTCGCTGCCTCTTGGTGCCCTTTGACTTTGAACAGCCGCGTCAGCAGTTGCTCAACCATCTCGTCCATCTGCTGCCCGGCACTCCCCAGTGCCAGACGGTTACCCTGCTCTATGTGGTGGATCCCAGCGCCCGCCGCAACCAGGGAACTCCGGTGGAGGTGCTCCAACGCAAAGCTGAGGCCGACCTGGCACAGGTGCTTGAACCGCTGAGCGAGCAGGTGAAGCCCGTGCAGTTGCGCACCTTGGTGCGGGTGGGATCCCCTCTCAAAGAGATCCTGGCTACTGCTGCCGATGAAGATATGACGGCCATTGCCACTGCCTCCCCCCATGTGGGTAGCTTTTGGGAGTGGTCGGTTCGCAGCCTAACCGGCGAAATCTTGCGGCAAAGTTGGCATCCGGTGTTGTTTTTCCCGCGCGGATCCTTAGCGCCATAGATCCAAGCAAGATCCAAGCTGAGTGTTGCAGATTAACTCACCCTCCATGACCCCCCCTTCTACGACAGCGCTGCGGGATTTGTTTCAGGCGGTGGCCCAAGGGGAGCTCACCCCAGAGCAAGCCCTGCAAGCCTACCGCTTTCTGCCCTTTGAGCCGGTGGGAGACTTCGCCCACGTGGATCACCACCGTCCCTTGCGCACGGGCTTTCCTGAAGCCGTGTGGGGGCCTGGCAAAACCCCAGATCAGATCGCCCAACTCCTGGAGCATCTCCACCAGCGGGGATCCCTGGCCTTGGCCACCCGCATCGAAGCCCAGGTGTATGCCGAGATCCGCAGCCGCCTGCCTCAGGCGCAGTATTCTGAGGTGGCCCGCTTGTGTTGGATCCCGTCCCAGCAGGTGGTCAGCCATCCTGGACAGGTTAGCGTGATCTCCGCCGGCACTGCCGATTTGCCGGTGGCAGAAGAAGCCGCCCTCACGCTCGAGCTTTGCGGGTTTCAGGTGAAGCGCCTCTGGGATGTGGGGGTGGCCGGGATCCATCGGCTGCTGCACAACCGGGCGGCCCTGCAAGCAGACGTGCTGATCGTGGTGGCGGGCATGGAGGGGGCCTTGGCCAGTGTGGTGGCGGGTCTGGCGGATTGTCCGGTGATCGCTGTGCCCACCAGCATTGGCTACGGGGCCAGCTTCCAGGGCTTGGCTGCCCTACTCACCATGCTCAACTCCTGCGCAGCAGGGGTGGGAGTGCTGAACATCGACAACGGTTTCGGGGCGGCAATTCTGGCAGGCCAGATCCTGCGTTGCGGACAACGGCTGGCGGCTCGATTGAGTTCATCCGGCCCCACTGGAGATCCAACAGAGAATCGCCAGATTTCAGAAGGTTAAGAATTGTAAATAGATCCTGAGCCAAACAGGCTATACTCAGGCCAGAGTTCAGGCTTGGACTTTCTCTTTCCCATCCTCCGGGGGTTTGAGGGTTTTGCCCGTGGCCACCCAATTGGGTTAGTGCCTTTTTCAGGGGTACCTCATATCCGAAGATGGGGCGGGTTCCTACGCTGGTTAACTAACTGGGGCGGATAAAACGCGCGAATATGCTAATTGATGCAACACTTGTTGATGCAACACTTGTCAAAAATGCCATAGAGGCGATGGGGGCAACCTTGATCCTGGCGCAGGGGATGACTCAGTCCTTCACTTGGACAGATATTTTCTTAGTGGTGGCTTTGGTGTTTTTGGAGGCCGCCCTCTCTGCGGACAACGCCGTTGCCCTGGCGGCTCTGGTGAAGCATCTGCCCACCCCCCAGCAACAGAATCGGGCCCTGCGCTGGGGCATCATCGGCGCTTACGGCTTTCGCATCGCCATTGTTTTCGCGGCAGTTTGGTTGGTGGAATATCCACCCGCTCGGTTTTTCGGGGCTTGCTATCTGCTCTGGCTGGCCTGGCAGCATTTTCGGGGCGAAGAAGAAGGCTCAGAACAGGACATCACCCGCCACGCCAACTTTTGGCAGACCCTAGTGATGGTGGAACTGACGGATCTGGTCTTTTCTTTCGACAGTATCGCTGCTTCGGTGGGCGTCTCCCGCAAGGCTTGGGTAATCATCCTCGGTGGCATTCTCGGCATTACCCTGATGCGCTACATGGCTTCTCTGTTTTTGCGTTGGTTGGATGAGTTCTCTCACCTGGAAGATGCCGCTTTCGCCATCATCGCCCTGGTGGGGAGCACCATGTTGTTGGAAGTGTTTTTCCCCCAAATTCAGATCCCAGAGTGGGGGATGGTGGTGGCCGTGATCCCCTTATTTGTCTGGGGCTTCTCGCGGCGCGTGAAACTCCATTCAGAACAGGATAAGCAGCCGGAGCTGGCCGACGGAGGGCAGAGAGAAGAGAGAAGGGCAGCGCCTACAGATAAAACAGATAAAGTAGAGGTCATCCCCTCTGGGTGGGCGGCTGCCCTCGAGGAAGACCTGGCCCCTGAGCTGCAGAGCAGGGAGGATGGGGAAGAGAGGTACGGCTTGGGCTTATCGCCAGGGATCCCTGATTTGCCTTGATAGGGCTGTTGGCTGCTTCATTGCCTTGGCCCCCACTGACTCCTAAACTAGCAGTGAAGCTGACCTGAGGAGGGAAGCATCTTGACCCCGCAGTTCTGCTTGAAATCGTTGGTCAAGTGCTTCAGAAGCAGCATGGATAGCCCAAAGGAGCAGCAGGTGTCCGAAGATAGGCTCCAACCTTTGGCTAGGGCGGGGGTTCTGAGCACGCCAGCAGTGCAGAGTGCTACTCCCTTGGTGGAGTTGCGCCAAGTTTCCAAGCGCTTTGGCTCGACAGTGGTGCTTGACCACGTGGATCTGAAGGTGTATCGGGGTGAGGCCCTGGGCCTGGTGGGGCCTTCGGGCACCGGGAAATCGACGCTGCTGCGCATCATTGCCGGCCTAACGGAGCCAGATGCCGGAGAAGTGCTCTGGTGCGGGATCCCACTCCCGGAGATTCAAGCCCAACACGCAACTCCCCCTTTGCGGGTAGGGATGGTGTTTCAGCAGGCCGCCCTGTTCGACTCCCTGACGGTGGAAGAAAACGTAGGGTTTTTGCTCTACGAGCACTCGCAGTTGCCCCGCTCCCGCATTCGGGAATTGGTGGCCGCCAAGCTGGAGGCGGTGGGGCTGGCGGGCAAAGAGCACAACCTGCCAGAAGAACTCTCAGGGGGGATGCGCAAACGGGCTAGCTTCGCCCGCGCCATTATGGAGGATCCCTCACTGCCCCAGGATGAACCCCAATTGCTGCTGTACGATGAGCCCACTGCGGGTTTGGATCCCATTGCCTCGACGGTGATTGAAGATCTCATCCGGGAGCTGCAGCAGGTGAAAAAAGCCTGTGAGAGCTACATTGTGGTCACCCACCAGCACAGCACCATTTACCGCGCCACTGACCGCATTGTTTTGTTGGCTCAGGGGCAGGTGCAGTGGGAGGGATCCGTGCAGCAGATCGAAACGTGCGATAACCCCTTTGTGCGGCAGTTTTTCAGCGGTAGCGTAGAAGGGCCGATTCAAGTGGCAGGGCAGGTGTGATGCGTTCGCGAGCAGTGCGAGAAGGGGCAGTGGGCCTGTTGATCCTGGCGGGGGCGCTGGGCTTTGCCGGCCTGTTTTTGTGGATCTACAACCTGCGCTTCGGCAGTCGCGGCTTTCAATTTACCGTCACCTATACCAACGTGGCCGGGCTGGCCGAGGGATCCAGCGTGCGGCTGCGGGGGGTAACCGTAGGTCGGGTGGAGCGGATTGTGCCTCAACCCAGCCAAGTAGAAGTACAGGTGACCATCGACCAACCCCTAGTCATCCCCCGCGATTCCCTGTTTCTGACCAAACAGACCGGGTTGGTGGGGGAAACGGTGATGGATATTCTGCCCCGGGGGAATATTCAGGGGACGGTGGGATCCCCTCTGGCAGCCGATTGCGACAGCAGCCAAATGGTCTGCGATGGGGATGTGGTGGAGGGCAGACCTGGGACAGATTTTGGCCAGTTATTGATTCGGCTGGATCAGTTGCTCACCCGGATCAACGACGATGAGTTCTTCGACACCCTTAACGCCACCCTAGAAGGGCTCACCCGCGTTGCCAATAGTGTGGCCAGTCTCTCAGAAACTGTAGAAGAGCGAGTAGCCCCTCTGCGCACGGAAGATCTGGACTTGTCGCAATTCACCACGGCTGCCACGGCCATCCAAGACGCGGCTGGGGCTGTGAGGGGAACTGCCCGCAGTTTTCAAGCGGCTGCCGATCAATTCACCGCCCTGGTGGATCAAAACCGCACTTCCCTCAACGCCGCCCTGGAGAACATTCAGCAGGTGAGCGCCGATCTGCAGGCCATGTCGAGCGCAGTGCGCCCACTGGTTACCGATCCACAACTCCAGGCCGATGTCCGCCAGATCCTGGCCGAGGTGCGAGCGGCTGCGGAGAACGTGGCCCAAGCTACCGAAGATCTGCAGCAGATTGCCGCCAGCCTCAACGATCCGGGCACCTTGGCCACGCTGCGCCAAACCCTTGATTCCGCCCGCATCACCTTTCAGAATATGCAAAAAATTACCGCCGACATCGACGAGCTGACCGGAGATCCCCAGTTTCGCCGCGGCATTCGAGAGTTGGTATTGGGGCTGAGCAACTTGGTCTCCAGCGTCTCTGGGGAAGATGGGATCCAGCCCGCGGTGGCCGAAGGATATCACTTTCATTTTGCACCCGTCTCTTTTGCCCAGGGGATTGCCTCTGGATCCCAGGGATGGCAGCCGTAGACTTCCCCGTAAGTTGGCTGTCCTTCCCTCTCCCTCAAGCGGGATCCCTGAGATGAACCTGAACAACGGCGGCCAAAGCCGTTGAAGGGATCCCGAAGCTGGGGTAGGCTTTGCGGGTAAGGTGCTGTGCCTACGGCACCCCCTATGGCTACGCAACGCTGGCGCGACTGAGGTTGAGGTGTGAGGAATGTGTGGCATTGTCGGCTACGTGGGTTTTCAGTGGGCTGCCCCCATCCTGTTGGAGGGCCTGCGCACCTTGGAGTATCGGGGCTATGATTCTGCCGGCATTGCCACGGTGGATCGCGAAGAGGGATTGAGGATAGTCCGCGCTACCGGCAAGCTGCACAACCTGCTGGTGAAGCTGACGGCCAACATGCCCACCGCCAAGGTAGGGATTGGACATACCCGCTGGGCCACCCACGGCAGCGTAACGGAAGAAAATGCTCACCCCCACTGCGACGAGCGCGGGCGCATTGTGGTGATCCAAAACGGCATTGTGGAAAACTACCTGGAGCTGAAGGAGCGTCTCTTGGAGCGGGGGATCCCATTTCGCTCCCAAACCGATACGGAAGTGATTGCCCAACTGCTCGGCCTCTACACAGAAGAGCTGGGCTCCTTTGAGGCGGCCTTTGGCCAGGTCATGGGACAATTGCGGGGGGGAAACGCCGTGGTGGCTTTGGATCGGGATGCACCGGATCGGCTGATGGCAGCCCGTTTGGGCAATGCCGGAGCCGTGGTGGTGGGAGAGGGAGAAGGGGAAAACTTGGTCGCCTCCGATCTGCCTGCCATTGTCCGCCATACCCGCAAGGTGGTGTTTTTGGAAGATGGGGAAATGGCGGTTCTCACGGAGTCTCAAGTGCGCTACCTGCGCATTACCGGCGAGGAGCTGCGCAAATCCAGCATCACCGTGGCCTGGGATCCCGTCTCAGCCGCCAAGGGAGGCTACAAGCACTTCATGCAAAAGGAGATCTTTGAGCAGCCCCGCACCACCACCGATACGCTGCGGGGTCGAGTGGATTTGGAACAGGGCCGAGTGACCCTGGAGGGGCTAACGCTTTCTGAAACCCAACTGGCCCACATTGAGCATATTCACGCCGTAGCCTGTGGTACTGCCTGGCACGCCTGCTGGGTGCTCAAGTACTTCATCGAGAGCTTGGCCCGTACCCCTGTGGAGGTGGATTATGCCTCTGAGTTTCGCTACCGCCAGCCGGTGTTGCGCCCCAACCACCTGTTGCTGGCCTTAACCCAGTCGGGAGAAACCGTCGATACGCTGGCAGCCATGAGCGAGGCCCGCACCCAAGGGATCCCGACCTTAGCCATTGTCAACGCCATCGGATCCCAGGCCAGTCGCCTGGCGGATGCTGGGGTTCTCTACATCCATGCCGGGCCGGAGATTGCCGTGGCTTCCACCAAAGTGTTTACCGGCATGTTGGTGGCAGGGTACTTGCTGGCCTTGCAACTGGCCCAAGCCAAAGGGATCCTCAGCCCGGTCCAGATCCAAACCCACCTGCAAGCCTTGATCGAGCTGCCGGGCAAGATCAGCCTGCTGCTGAAGGACGCCGCCCTCTACGACCAACTGGCGGAGCAGTACCATCATGTCGCCAACATGCTCTACCTGGGCCGCTGGGTTAACGCCCCGATTGCCTTAGAAGGAGCCTTGAAGATGAAAGAGGTGAGCTACATCCACGCCGAAGGCTACCCGGCAGGCGAGATGAAGCATGGCCCCATTGCCCTCATCGACGAGCGGGTGCCGGTGGTGTGCATTGCCACCCGGGATCCCGTCTACGAAAAAATGCTCTCCAACATCGAACAGGTGCGGGCGCGGGGCGGGCGGGTGATTGCCCTCGTCAACCCCGAAGACACCCAGGTGCGAGAGAAAGCCGACCACATCATCGAGGTACCCCGCACGACACCCCTGTTGTCGGCGGTTCTGAACGTGATCCCTCTGCAGTTATTTGCCTACGCCATGGCTTTGCGCCGCGGAGCCGATGTGGATCAGCCGCGCAACTTGGCCAAGTCGGTAACGGTGGAGTAACGGCGGTCGCCCTTGCCACCGTTGGCCTCTGGTTTTTGCAGAATTGGGCAGATCACCTCCTTTTCATCAACAGCCGCCGGGGGAATCTGCCAATCGGAGAGGAGACCTTGAATCTGGCTTTTCAGCGCCTGCAGATCGGCAATTCGCCGTTCGATCTCTTGCAGCTTGTCTTGCAGATGCTGGCGAATTGCTGGGCAAGGCTGCTCCCCTCGGTCGTGGATGTCTAGGATGTGGCGAATTTCCTCTAAGCTCAGGCCCAGGCTCTGGCAGCGGCGGATAAACGCCAGACGAACCAAAACCGAAGGGTCGAACAATCGATAGCTGGACTCTGCCCGTCCCACCGTTGGCTTCAGCAGGCCAATCGATTCGTAGTAACGCACCGTGCGCACAGGCAAGCTGGCTGCCAACGCCACCTGGCCAATCTTCAAGCTGGCAGATGAGTCTTGGACAGCAGCAGGATTCGACATGATCCCAACTGGATCCCTTGTGGATTCTTCCAGCCTAGCAAAGCCAATCCCAGAAGATGGAAAATCGCCCTCTGGCCGCGCCTGAGCTCCGCATCTCTCCTGCAGCTTGAGCTGTATCTGGAGAGCCCGCGCTGGGACAGAGTCAGCTTCAAGAGATCCCTCAGCTCTTGCTGCCCATCTCAGCAGCTTGGATCAAAGCCCTGGCCCGCTGTTGATCCAGCTTGGCCTGCAAGCGCTCTTGCTTGTCGTTACTGGTATTCAAAACTTTGCTCGCTTCCTCCAAGAGGGCCTGGGCCGCCGCCTTGTCCACTGTTTCGCCTCGCTCGGCTCGGTTGACCAGGACGGTTACCTCGTTATTTTCGACTTCTGCAAATCCGCCCATGACCGCAATGGCCGACCACTTTCCATCGGCCTTGACCCGCATAACGCCATTGCCAATGGCCGTCAAGAGGGGGGCGTGCCCGGTGAGAATGCCCAACTGACCTGAAGTGGCAGGGAGGATCACTTCCTCGCTGGGGGCATCCCAAACCGTGCGGTCGGGGGTAATCACACGAACCATCAGCGTCACAACAGATCTCCTGAAAGCTTGAGCACTTTCGCGTCGACGGTGCGGAGCACCCTGGTTTCGATCCTAGCGGATTAGGATCCCTGCAGCTTTGCCTGGTTCTCCTTTTGTCTTTATTCTCTCGGGGCAGCCACACTTAACCTAGGCATAACCTTACCTTTACTTCAGGCCGGAAGGCAAGCGTTAAGGTGTTGTCGGGAACACTTATCTCTGCCCCCAACCTCAGCATTGACAGCCAGCCTATTGCTGTTGGTTTGTAGAAGGAAGCCCAACGACCGGTGCGCCCAGTTTGCCCTAGCGGAGCCAGCCTATGCCTGAAGCAATGCCCAGCCATTTTGCTGCCGGCCTGTCCACACGGGAGTGCCAACTGCTGGAAGACCTCTACCGCAGCCGCAGTTTATCCCCCTACACTCCCGGCCAGGTTATCCCTTTGTTTCCTGATGAATGGGTGATTGTCTGTCGGGGGGTGGTGCAGTTGACCACCCTCTATCCCAACGGTGGTGAGGCGCTGTTGGGGTTTGCCGGCCCCTCCATGCCCCTGGGATCCCCGCTGACGATGTTGGATCCCTACCAAGCCACGGCTTTGACGGCAGTTGATGTGCTGCGGCTGCCGGCAGCAGAAGTGGAAGCCTCAGAGATCCTGAGTCAAGGGCTGCTCAAGCAGGTGGTGCGTCGGCTGCGCCAAACCGAAGCATTGCTCGCCTTGGCCGGACGGCGGCGGGTGGAGGATCGGCTGCGCCAGTTGCTCTCCCTTTTGGCTGGGGAGCTGGGATCCCCAGTTGCAACGGGAGTTCGCATCCAGGTGCGTCTTACCCACCAGGACTTGGCCAACGCCATCGGCACTACCCGGGTCACCGTTACCCGTCTCCTGAACCGCTTTCGCCAACAGGGCTGGATTGCGGTGGACAAAAACCGTCACCTTGTTATCAAACTTACTCACGCTCCGTGAAGCCAGCAGAAGTTGAATAAGATTTGCTTCTAGGGCATGGCTGAAAGCTGGCAGTTTTTGATTCGGAGTTGTAGTCGTTTCAGGTTAGAGTGAGATGCCTGGGCTATCGATCGCGCCAGCGGGACGGAGTCCTT
>DVDX01000060.1 GCA_015295985.1 Synechococcus sp. M44_DOE_062
CGCGTCTGCCGTTCCGCCACGTCCGCCCTCACCCATCCTAACTCCCTACCCCCGCCACGGCGATCTGCAGGGCAGCAACTTTAGCATCATCCCCATTTGGAATCAGAATCCCGCTCCAAGTCACGAAAAAGAGGCGTGCTTAGGTAGCGTTCCCCAAAGCTGGGCTGGATCATCACAATCCGCTTGCCGGCATTTTCCGGTCGCCGTCCTACCTGAATGGCTCCCGCTAAGGCAGCCCCAGTGGAAATGCCGGAGAGGATCCCTTCTTCCTTGGCCAGGCGCCGACTGTAGACCATGCTCTCTTCATCTTCCACTGCAATCACCTCATCCAGCAGGTCGCGCCGCAGCACATCAGGCACGAATCCTGCTCCGATCCCTTCAATGCGATGAAAGCCGGGCCGGCCACCACTCAAGACAGCACTGGCCTTGGGTTCAACGGCCACCAGTCGAATGGCCGGGTTTTTCCCCTTCAAAAACTCGCCCGCCCCCGTGATGGTGCCACCGGTGCCTACCCCTGCCACCAGGATGTCCACCTGACCATCGGTATCTTCCCAAATTTCCGGGCCGGTGGTTCTGGCATGAATCTGGGGGTTGGCGGGATTGGTGAACTGGCCCAACATATAAGCGTTGGGAGTGCGGCGGACGATCTCTTCGGCCTTCCAGATGGCTTCCCCCATGCCTCCAGCACTGCTGGCCAGATAAACCTCTGCCCCGTAGGCTTTCAACAGCAGTCGCCGCTCAAGGCTCATGCTCTCAGGCATGACGATGATGAGCCGGTAACCCTTGGCAGCAGCGGCCATGGCCAAGCCAATGCCGGTATTGCCAGAGGTGGGCTCCACCAAGATGGTCTTGCCGGGGGTGATCAAGCCAGCTTGTTCGGCAGCCTCGATCATGCTGACGGCAATGCGATCTTTCACCGAGGCGGCGGGGTTAAAGCTCTCCAACTTCACCACAATCTCGGCCAGACACCCCTCCGACTGAGGGATCCGATTCAACCGCACCAGCGGGGTGCGACCGATGAGCTGGGTGATGTTGGCGGCAATTTTCATGGCTAACAAAAAGGAAGCAACCAATTGCAACAGCGGGCCGTAGGCCTTAAGTCCAGAGCACTCGGTGGCCTTGTGCGATGCTAACCCTTAAATCAACTCGCTGGCGCTCCCCTTTCAGGATCTCACTGCTCTTGGCCCAGCATTGAGGGGGATCCCTGCATTCCTTGAAATTTTGAAAGGGAGGGCAACAAAACCCCTCCAGAAAATGATTTAGAGTGAGATCACACCGGAAGGACGAGTCCATTATGCACCTGAGTGACATCACTCATCCCAACCAGCTCCGCAACCTGAACCTCAGCCAGTTGCGCAGCCTGGCCCGCCAGATTCGCGACAAGCATCTGCAGACTGCTGCCAATTCCCCGGTCGGCTGTCATCTGGGGCCGGGGCTGGGGGTGGTGGAGCTGACTTTGGCCCTCTACAAGACCCTCGATCTGGATCGGGACAAGGTGATCTGGGATGTGGGGCACCAGGCTTATGCCCACAAAATGCTCACCGGCAGGTACCACAATTTCCACACGTTGCGCCAAAAAGGGGGCATTGCTGGCTACTTGAAGCGCAGCGAGAGCCGCTTCGATCACTTTGGGGCGGGGCACGCTTCCACCAGCATTTCGGCAGCTTTGGGCATGGCCATCGCCCGGGATCGGCGAGGAGACAACTTCAAGGTGGTGGCCATCATTGGGGATGGGGCCCTAACCGGAGGCATGGCCTACGAAGCCATCAACCACGCCGGGCACCTGCCCAAGACCAACCTGATGGTGGTGCTCAACGACAACGGCATGTCCATTTCCCCCAACGTGGGAGCGATCCCTCGCTATCTAAACCGCCTGCGCCTCAGCCCGCCGGTGCAGTTTTTGGCCGATAGCCTGGAAGAGCAACTGAAGAATCTCCCCCTGCTGGGATCCAGCCTCAGCCCAGAAATTGACCGCCTCAAGGAAACGGTAAAGCTGGTTACCGCCGTGCAAAACAACAAAGCAGGCATCATCTTTGAGGAGCTGGGCTTTACCTACGTGGGGCCGGTGGATGGGCATAACCTGGCGGAATTGCTGGATGCTTTTGAGTTGGCCCACGGCATTTCTGGGCCAGTACTGGTGCATGTGGCCACCGTCAAAGGCAAGGGCTACCCGCCTGCCGAAGCTGAACAGGTGGGGTATCACGCCCAATCCCGCTTCGACCTGGCCACTGGCAAGCCCTACCCGCCCACCAAGCCCAAGCCCCCCAGCTACAGCAAAGTCTTTGGCCATGCCCTCTGCAAGTTGGCCGAGCGGGATCCCCGCATTATTGGCATCACCGCTGCCATGGACACGGGCACCGGCCTGGACAAGCTGAAGGAAAAGCTGCCGGATCAGTTTGTGGATGTGGGGATCGCCGAGCAGCACGCTGTAACGTTGGCCGCCGGCATGGCCTGTGAGGGGATGCGCCCGGTGGTGGCCATTTACTCCACCTTCCTACAGCGGGCCTACGACCAGATCATCCACGATGTCTGCATCCAAAAGTTGCCGGTCTTCTTCTGCTTGGATCGGGCGGGAGTTGTGGGAGCCGATGGCCCCACCCACCAAGGCATGTACGACATCGCCTATCTGCGCTGTATTCCGGAAATGGTGCTGATGGCTCCCAAAGATGAAGCGGAGCTACAGCGCATGGTGGTGACCGGGATCCAGTACACCAAGGGCCCCATTGCCATGCGTTACCCGCGCGGCTCTGGCGTAGGGGTGCCTCTGGCAGAAGAGGGGTGGGAGCCCCTGCCCATTGGCAAGGCCGAGGTGTTGCGCAGCGGCGGTGAGGTGTTGATCCTGGCCTATGGGTCGATGGTCCATCCCAGTCTGCAGGCCGCGGAGATCTTGAAAGAACACGGTATCTCAGCCACGGTGGTCAATGCCCGCTTCGCCAAGCCTCTGGATACCGAGCTGATCCTGCCTTTGGCCGAACAGAGCCGCTTGGTGGTGACAGTGGAAGAAGGCTGCCTCATGGGGGGGTTTGGCTCAGCGGTGGCCGAAGCCTTGCTCGACGCTGACCTGACAGTGCCCTTGTTGCGCCTGGGGGTGCCGGACGTGTGGGTGGAGCACGCCACCCCCGAGGAATCCTTGGCAGAACTGGGCTTGAACAGCGCTGGGATTGCCGAGCGGATTCGGGCCAAGTTTCAGGCACAGGTTCTCAAGGGATCCCCTGTGGAAGCTCCCGCTGTCAATTCCTGCAATTCCTGAGCCTATTCCGAAAGGCCCATCCGCCGGTTGAACTGCTCGATGGCGGCTTGCTGCAGAGCTTCTGCAACAGGGCGGCTACGCAGGAGGATCTGCACATCTCGCAGCAGGTTTTCTCGCCACAGGTTCTCCCGCAACACTTGCAGGCGGGCGTAGTTGGGATCCAAGCGCATGGCCTTTGCCCCCAGTTCCTCAGCCCGTTTGGTTTCTCCCCGGATGTAGAGGGCAGTCGCCAGGGCCAAATAGGGCTCTGCTACAGAGTCATTCATCTCTATCGTGCGTTCCCAGCGATCGATGGCGGCGTCCAGATCCCCCTGCTCATAGTCCACCAAGCCCATGTTGTTCATGGCCGGCCAATAGGTGGAATCCAACTGCAAGGTCTTCTCATATTCCCGCCGGGCCGCATCCCACCGATCCAGCATGAGGTAGGCATTGCCCAGTTGGAAGCGGGCGTTGGGGTTATCCGGTTGCAGGGCAACAGCCCGTTCCAGGGTTTCAGCGGCGGCAAAGTAGCTGCCCTGCCGCAAATAAGCCGATCCCAGCGAGTAGAGGACATCCCCATCTTGAGGAGACAGGGCGCGGGCCCTTTGCAACGATGCAATGGCTTGCTCTAGGTTCCCCAGTTCTAGGTGTACGTTACCCAAAACATAGAGCAGCTCTGAGGAGTTGGGCACTATGGCCACTGCCAGTTGTAGGCGGCGCAGCGCTTCTTCCGTCTGACCAAACTGGGCTAACCGCAGCGAGTCAGTGGCCAGTTGCAGTGCTTGGGCCTGCATCAAGCCCCCATTGGGCAAAGGGACGTGCAGCAACACCTGGGCCTGGGCAGAGCTCCACCCTCCCATCCCCAACACAACTGCCAGGCCCACCGACAAGGCTTGCCAGGGCCGGACGGATAACTGGAACAACAGTGGCGGCATGATACCCACGCAATAAATCAGGTCATGCCCATGTTAGCTGCAACAGCCGGGGATCCCTACTTCTCAGTGTTCTCCTCTGCAACTGCCATCGGCCAAATCAGAGGCGTCGCCACCGCCGCCCTGCTTGGGTGAGCAGATCTTCGGCAGCCTTTGGACCCCAGGTGCCAGCCTCATAGGTGAACAGAGGCGGTACAGCACTGCCGCCATTGCCGCTGCCGGGCTCCGATTCCCAGGCCGACAACACCGGCGTCACCACCCGCCAAGCCGCTTCGACCTCATCGGCACGGGTGAACAGCGTTGGATCTCCCAACAGACAATCTAGGAGCAGGCGATCATAAGCATCCGGTGTACCCGCTCCAAAAGCCGTCCCATAGCGGAAATCCATGTCCACTGAGCGGGTGCGGATCTCCGGCCCCGGCATCTTGGCCTCAAAGCGCAACGAGATACCCTCATTGGGTTGGATACGCAGCACCAGGATGTTGGGGCTGACTTCCCGGGCTGCCGATTGGAACAGGGAAAGGGGCACCTGCTTAAAGTGAATGGCCACCTCGGAAACCTTTTTGGGCAGGCGTTTCCCGGTGCGCAAGTAAAAGGGCACCCCCTTCCACCGCCAAGTATCACATTCCAGTTTCAGGGCGACGTAGGTGGGGGTTTGCGAGTTGGGATTGACGTTGGGCTCCTGCCGATAGCCCAACACCGGCTTGCCGGCAATCCAGCCAGGGCCGTATTGCGCCCGCACCGCTGCGGCTGCCACATTGCGGGTATCGGCTAGGCGGGTGGCCTGCAGCACCTTGGTTTTTTCGTTACGCACCCCATCACTGCGCAGAGAGACAGGCGGCTCCATAGCCGTGAGACAGTAGACCTGCATCAAGTGGTTTTGCACCATGTCCCGCAGGGCGCCGGCAGCATCGTAGTAGCCGGCTCGATCCTCCACCCCCACGGTTTCCGCTACCGTGATCTGCACATGGTCGATGTAGTTACGGTTCCAGAGGGGCTCAAAAATGGCGTTGGCAAAGCGGAAGACCAGCAAATTCTGCACCGTCTCTTTGCCCAAGTAATGATCAATGCGGTAGACCTGCTCTTCCTGGCAAATCCGCTGCAGGATGCGGTTGAGCTCCTGGGCCGAGGTGAGATCGTGGCCAAAGGGCTTTTCGATCACCACCCGCGTTTTCGTCGGATCGGCCACCATGCCGGCTGCCCCCAACTGTTGGATGGCCTGAGCATAAAAGTCCGGTGCCACCGCCAGATAGAACACCCGGTTGCCACGGGTGCCCCGCTCCTCATCCAACTGGCTGAGCAGTTGCTTCAGGCGAAGGTAGCCTTCTGGATCCCCGATATCCAGGCGGCAATAGAACAGGCGGCTGGCAAAGTCCTGCCATAGGGCCTCCGGCCCCAAGTCCTGGGGGGCGAACTCCTGCACAGCAGCCCGCATCTTTTCCCGGTAAACCTCGTGAGTCCAATCGCGGCGGGCCACCCCCACCAAGGTAAACTCCGGCGGCAGTCGTCGCTGCACAAACAGCCGGTGGTAGGCCGGGATCAGCTTGCGAGCCGCCAGATCCCCAGAAGCTCCAAACTGCACCAAAATACAGGGATCCGGAGTGCGCTCTTGGTTGAGACCAACACGGAGAGGGTTTTCAGCCAGGGTCACCATAGAGTCGGCTCAGCCTAGGTGGATAGGGTTGGGGAAAAGAGCGGCTAGGGGGTCAGAGAACCTTCCAGGCAGCGCAGCACTTCGGTCACATTCTCACGGCTGCCAATGATGAGGGGCACCCGTTGGTGGAGGGATTGGGGAACAATATCCAGGATGGCCTCGGTGCCGGTGGTGGCTGCCCCACCCGCCTGCTCGGCCAGAAAAGCCAGGGGATTGGCCTCGTACATTAGGCGCAGCTTGCCTTCCGGTTTTTTCTGGGTGCCGGGATAGAGGTAAACTCCCCCCTGCAGCAGAATGCGGTGAAAATCTGCCACCAAAGCGCCGCTGTAGCGGGAGATGTAGCCATCGCGGCGGTGAACATAGCGAACGAAGTTTTGGATCCCTTCGCTCCAGTGGCAGAAATAGCCCTCGTTGAGGCTGTAGACGGAGCCGCGTTCAGGAATGCGGATGTCGCTGCGGGAGAGGATAAATTCCCCCAAGCTGGGATCCAACGTGAAACCGTGTACCCCCTTGCCGACGGAATAGACCAGTTGGGTGCTGGGGCCGTAGAGAATATACCCTGCAGCCAGTTGGCGACGGCCCGGTTGCAGCAGGTCTTGGTTGTCCGCTTCCGGGCGATCCTCAAGAGGGTGAAGGACGGAGAAGATAGAGCCGACGCTGAGGTTGGCGTCAATGTTGGAGGATCCATCCAGGGGATCGATCATCAGGGCCAAGCGGCTGAGGGAGCAGTTTTCCGGCAGGCGAGCCGGGGTTTTCATCTCCTCCGAGACCAGCCGACACACCAGGCCCGTTTGCTCCAAGGCGCGAATGAAGGCCCGGTTGGCATAGTCGTCCATCTGTTGCTGTTCTTCCCCTTGGACATTGACGCTGCCGGTAACCCCCAGCGCCCCTTCGATCAGTCCTGCCTGACTCAGCCGCCGGGCAATCATCTTGCCGGCCAGGGCAATGCGGTTCATCAGGGCGCTGAAGTCTTGGGCTTCTGCCGTAAAGCTGCCAAACTGCTGCAAAACATGACGGGAGAGGGTGAGCACGTCCCGCGACATCTCCTGTGAGGACTCTGTCCCGCCAACGCGGTCGGCGCTGCTGGACACTACCGGCGGGGAGGGAGGAGAGCTGAGAACCATACGAGGCTTCGCCAACACGAAAGAAAAACACCCATACAGGGGATCCCCGACCCCCACATCTTGACTCGGAGTGCAAGGACTCGGTCTCGCTAGGGCGATTGGAACTTGGGATCCCTTCTATTAGGTAGGCTGGCCGATCCTCGGCGCAGGTGCAGACAACTTACAGAGTTGCTTCAGATTTGGCTTGGATCCCTCTTTCCGGGAAAGCTCATGTTCCCCCGAAGAAACGCGGTAGGATGAGCTCTACCCCTTTTCTTCTCTTCCTACTTCGTCCCGGTTTCCTCTTGCAATGATGGCCAATTCCCCTTTCCCGCTGCGCAGCCAAGTGGTTACCCAGGGGGTACAGCGCTCCCCCAACCGCGCCATGCTCAGAGCCGTGGGCTTTCGCGACGAAGACTTCGGCAAGCCCATTGTCGGCATTGCCAACGCCCACAGCACCATCACCCCCTGCAACATGGGGATCCAAACTCTGGCGGAGCGGGCGGAGGCAGCTCTGAAGGCAGCCGGCTGTATGCCCCAGGTGTTCGGCACCATCACCATCAGCGATGGCATTTCCATGGGCACGGAGGGGATGAAATACTCGCTGGTGTCGCGGGAGGTGATTGCCGATTCCATCGAGACGGTGGTCAACGGCCAGAGCATGGATGGCCTCTTGGCCATTGGCGGTTGCGACAAGAACATGCCGGGGGCGATGATCGCCATGGCCCGCCTCAATGTGCCTTCTATCTTCGTCTACGGCGGCACCATCAAGCCCGGTCACTACAATGGCCGCGACCTCACCATCGTGAGCGCTTTTGAAGCCGTAGGGGAGTTCAGTGCCGGGCGCATCTCCGAGGAAGAGCTGCTGGCGGTGGAGCGCCACGCCTGTCCTGGTGCCGGATCCTGCGGCGGCATGTACACGGCCAACACCATGTCCAGCGCGTTTGAGGCTATGGGGATGAGCCTGCCCTACTCCTCCACCATGGCCGCAGAAGACGAAGAAAAAGCCGAAAGTGCAGCTCAATCGGCCAAGGTCCTGGCAGAGGCCATCAAAGCCAACATCCGCCCGCGGGACATCATCACCCGCAAAAGCATTGAAAACGCCATCTCGGTGATCATGGCCGTAGGGGGATCCACCAACGCCGTGTTGCACTTCCTGGCCATTGCCCATGCCGCAGAGGTGCCCCTCACCCTAGATGATTTTGAGACTATCCGTGCTCGTGTGCCTGTCCTCTGCGATCTCAAGCCTTCAGGACGGTTTGTGGCCACCGACCTGCACCGGGCCGGTGGGATCCCCCAAGTGATGAAAATGTTGCTCAACCACGGCCTACTGCACGGGGACTGCCTCACCATCTCCGGCCAGACCCTTGCAGAGGTGCTGCGGGATGTACCGGATGAGCCCCCCGCCGACCAAGAAGTCATCCGCCCCTGGCACAACCCCCTGTATCCCCAAGGGCACCTGGCCATTCTCAAGGGAAACCTGGCCAGCGAAGGGGCAGTGGCCAAAATTACCGGCGTCAAGAAGCCGCAAATTACTGGGCCGGCGCGGGTCTTCGATTCGGAAGAATCCTGCCTGCAGGCCATCCTCTCCGGCCAGATCCGAGCAGGGGATGTGGTGGTCATCCGCTACGAAGGCCCCAAAGGTGGGCCCGGCATGCGGGAGATGCTCTCGCCCACTTCGGCCATTATCGGCGCCGGCTTGGGAGATAGCGTTGGCCTGATCACCGATGGCCGCTTTTCCGGCGGCACCTACGGCATGGTGGTGGGCCATGTGGCTCCTGAAGCCTATGTGGGGGGCACGATTGCCCTGGTGGAAGAAGGGGATCTCATCACCATCGATGCTCCGGCTCGCCTATTACACCTGCATGTGAGCGACGAAGAACTGGCCCGCCGCCGCGCCCGCTGGTCTCCTCCTGAGCCTCGCTACAAACGGGGCACCCTAGCCAAGTACGCCAAGCTGGTCTCCAGCAGCAGCCTGGGGGCAGTGACGGATTTAAACCTGTGGGATTAGGGTCGTTTCGATTCAAACTAGGACACTGCAACCGCAACCCAATGTTGACTGCAGGAGGCCAGAGAGCTTTCGTGGCCTACAGTCCTTAGAATTGCGATTCTTACGAGTCTTTTCGTAACCTAGAGAACAAATACACCCCATCTTGGTGGTACAGAAGCTGAAATTGGGTTTCCTTGTGTAGAGCTTCAATCAGGACATGGGAAAACTCTGAACTACTGCGCCACCCCGGATGACGGCTATTTAGCAACACGTAATCAAAGGGATCCCATTGAGAAGGCGGGGATCCATTGAAGTGTCTCTCATCTGTAAAGTAGATTACAAGTCGATGGGTGAGGTGGGGGCTGATCTCATGGGTGGTGAGAACGCCCCCTTGGGTGGTGATCTGGGCAAGAGCGTGTCGGGTTGCCTGCCAAGTGTCTAGGGAGCTGAGATAAATTGAGCCAAAAAAGGTGTATTTCCCCAAGGCTAAAAAGGCCAGCGCAGACCAGATCAGAGGCAATTTTCTATCTTTTATAAAATGGCTCTGGAAGGATTGGTTTTTCACATTCTCGATGACGGCCAAGAACAAGAAAGGAACGATAGGCAAAGCGTATTGATGTACCAGATCCCGATAGACAGGATTGCTGGAGAGTATATTTAAGCCCAGGGTAGGCAGGGCAGGGATCCAAGGATCCCAATGCCGCCAAGAGAGACCCCAAGCTAAAGGCACGACCAACAAAAATCCATAAAACAGGGTGTCCAGGGAGAAGACTTTGCTCAAAACCAACATTGGTCTCAAGATTAAGCTTTGAACAATTTCCGCAACAGAATCGCCCAGATGGTCGTAGTGGGAAATAGCTGCCGGCTCGCTGCCGCTAAAGTGAGGAATGATCCCAAAAGTGGCTATTCCAAACCAAGCTAACCCTGCTGTAATTGCCACCCAGCCACCCAATTGGCAGCGCCGTTGCCAGCGTCCTTGAATTCGTCCTTTTTCCCAAAACAACAGCCAGACTCCCAGAGCAACAACGTTGAGAGATAACACCGCCTTACAGCCGAGGATGCCACTCAAACACAGAAGGAACCCCCACAATTTTCCAGAGCGAATGCAGAGCACAGCCGCCAAGAAAAGGGGAACAGCTATGACCTCTGGATGAAAATCAAAAAGGTTGGCGTTAAAAATGGCCGGGTAGAGAAGATAGGCCCCGGCAATCACCATTGCTTGGCCGGGATCGATCTTGGCCTGAAGTGCAAGGTGATAAATAGCCAACGCTCCCAAGGTTAACGCCAGAGATTGGAGTCCAAATAGCCAATAGACCGAGGGGACAATGCGATACAAGAGACTGATAGGGTAGAGAATAAAGGCCGCATGATCCCCAAGGATATGGATCCCTCGAATGGTAGAAAAAGGAATCTCGCCTCGACTGATTAGATATATGGATTGATCAAAAATGCCAAGATCATACCCTCCGGACTGAAACAGGTGATGCCGTACAACACTACAGCCCAAGAGAACAAAAAAATGACCAACCATAATTGCCAACAGAAGTGGGGGCAGAGGATGATTCTTCATAAGAGCCAGAGCTTTTGGATCCTATAGGTCTTGGTAAAGCAACTTTATCGTTTTTCCCAGCCTTGCACGGCATCCTAGCAAGATCTATAGTCATTTTAATTTAAACTAGGGCATTGCCCCTACACCTATGGTCATTTCGATTCAAACTAGAACACTGCGCCCATATCTAAAGCATTGAACGCATGGGGTCAAAAGGATTTTCAAGGACTCTGTCCCGCTAGCGCGGTCGCGTCAGCGTTGCGTAGCAACACAGTAGTTCAGGTGTCTCACCCCAACCTGAAATGACCATAGATTGTACAGAAGATTCACCTCAAGTCCAGGCATCTCTCTTTCCTCTGGAGTATCCAGCTTGTCGAGGATGAGGATACGGATGGGTTAGGACTGATTACGGCAAGAAGGTGTGATTTGACCTAAGATGGTAGCATGTCTTGCTCCGGTTACTTCCGGTAGATTATTGGTCTCACCTTGCCAGGTTTTATAGGCCAATACTGCGAAGGCAAGAGCCTCTTTGGCCTCAGAAGGGATCCCCACTTGGTCAGAAGTCAGCAGGGTTGTGGTCGGCAGTTGTTCCTGCAGCAGTCGTATAAGGACAGGGTTTTGGGTGCCGCCACCGCTGAGGATAACTTGATCTGGGATCCCAGGCAAAAAGTCCCTATAGGCTTGGGCAATGGAGCAAGCTGTAAACCCTGTGAGGGTGGCAATGCAGTCGTGGGCGGATATAAATTGGGGCCAAATTCGCTCCAAATAAAGGGATCCAAAATACTCTCGGCCAGTGGTTTTGGGCGGTGCCTTTTGAAAATAGGGATCCCGCATCCATTCTGTAATTTTTTCCCAGTGGATCTGGCCTTGGGCAGCCCATTTTCCATCACGATCAAAGGCTTGTTGTCCCTGACTGGCCCGCATTACTGCTAGATCAATCAAAACGTTGCCAGGGCCGGTGTCGAAAGCCAAGGGGGATCCCCCCCTACAGAGGCTGGGGAGATAGGTGAGGTTGGCAATGCCGCCGATGTTTTGGGCCACGCGATGAAGGTGGGGATGTCTCAACAGAAGCCAGTCCACAAAAGCTACCAAAGGCGCGCCTTGGCCTCCTGCCGCCATGTCCCGTGCCCGAAAATTGCTCACCACCGGGATCCCAGTTAGCTCGGCAATTACCGCGGCTTCACCGATTTGCAAAGTCGAAGCTTCTGGCCCATCGGGGTTATGCCAAAGGGTTTGACCATGACTGCCGATGAGATCAATCTGTTGGGGGGTGAGATGGGCCGCCTGGATCCCTTGCAAGGCCGCTTCGGCAAAAGCTCGGCCCAAACGAAAGTTCAAGGCGCAAATGCGATCTACCGTGCCGGTTTTGGGATCCGCAGCCCGCAAAATCTCCGCCCGCAGCGTTGGGGAATAGGGGATCGTTTGGAAATGCATTAACTCCCACTGTAGGGGATCGTCACCCTCCAGGTGGACGATGGCCACATCGATCCCGTCTACCGAGGTGCCCGACATCAGGCCGACGACGATCATCTTGCTGGGGGCTCGCACCAGAGGCTTGAGAAGGTCTAAAGTTTTGCCCTCTTTCTCCCCTCCCCTTTTTAAGATACAGGCAGCGTATCCGGAGCTACCGCGTGGAGAGGATGAGTGAAGCCATCCGCTACGACCTTCTGTTGGTGGGGGGGAGTTCCTCCAACTTGATCTTGGCCCATCGCCTTTTGGATCTGGCCAAGCTATCCGGGCTAAGAATCTCCATCGCCATTTTGGAAAAAGCCCGCCAATTCGGCGGTCACATCGTCAGTGGGGCCGTCTGCAATCCGCAGGTGATCGCCAAGCTCTTCCCCGATTTTGAAAGCCAAGGATTTCCCCATGAAGGGCGGGTGGAAGCCAATCACTTGAGTGTGCTGGGATCCCAACAGCGCTGGGATCTGCCGGAAGCGGTGATCCCACCGGGATTTCGCAAGCAGGGGCAGTTCATTCTCACCCTCAGCCACGTGATCCGCTGGCTGGCCGAAACCCTGCAGGAAAAAGCCAAAGGGATCCCAAATGTCACCCTGGATGTGTTCCCCGGCTTTGCCGCCCATGAAATCCTCTACGAGGGGGAGCGGGTGATCGGGGTACGGGCAAGCGATTCTGGCCAAGTGTACGAAGATTGTATCTTTGCCGAACTCACCTGCTTTGGCGACAAAGGCTTCATTTCCAAAGATCTCATCGAGAAGTTTCAACTACGCCCCAACCCGCAATTGTGGTCGGTGGGGGTCAAAGAGGTGTGGCAGATCCCCCAGTCCCTGCAGGGGCAGGTGTGGCATACCTTGGGCTACCCGGTTTTGGATGGCAGCTTTAGCGGGGGCTTTGTCTATGGCCTCAAAGACCATCGCCTGGCCTTAGGTCTGATCATCGGCCTAGACAGCAAGAACCCCAACCTCAACCCCCAGCAGCGTCTGCAGGAGTTCAAAGCTCACCCCTGGATCCAGTCCCTGATTGTCGGCGGCAAGTTGCTCAAGTACGGGGCTGCTGTGATTCCCGAAGGGGGCTACCACAGCCTACCCACCCGGTTTGGCGTTGAGGGAGCCCTGCTGCTGGGGGATGCGCTGGGGGTGTTGGATGTGGGCAGCTTGGCCGGGGTGGATAACGCCATGGAAACCGGCTATCTGGCGGCGGGCCTCATTCACGATGGCTTCTTGAAAGGGGATCTGCGCATCCAGGCCGACTACCAAAGGGCGGTGATGGAAAGTGCGGTGGGGCAAAACCTCTACCGCAGTCGCTATTTCCGCGAGGCTTTTCTGGAGAACTCTCGCCTGCTGGAAGAATACCTGCCTCAGGTGTGTCGCAGCGTCGATGCCGGCCATCCTTGGCTGGGATCCCTGCGCTGGGGTTTACAGGATCCCGTTCGCCGCGGACGCGAAACCCTGCGCGCCTACACCCTGCTCACCGGGCGGGTCAGCCTCAGCGAGCCACCCCCGCGAGGCTATGTGGCCCCCCACGCTGCCATTCAAGCAGATTTTGTGGCCCCCACAACCTTGGCTCCCCAGGAATTGGCCGCTCAACCGGGCTATTTCTCGCGGCCCGATGCGGTTTTTTTCGCGGATCCCCGCTACCCCGAGGGTAACCGTCACATCCTGGAGTTCGACGCCGAAACCTGCCGCCGGTGCATTGCCACCTACGACAAGCTGAATCGTCCCACCCCCTGCGTTGCCGACTGCACGGCAGAGGTACACCACATCCGCGACCAGAATGGCATCCGCTCCCATGCCATGTCTCTGGAAAACTGCATCCAGTGCCGCACCTGTGAGATCATCTGTCCCCACTTAAACCTGCGGGTCAACCCCAGCTACGAGGGATCCGGGCCGGATTTCTACGGGCTGTAGCCGTTGCTAAGGTTAACTCAGTTCGCTGCAGCTTGGATGATCCTGGGATCTAGCCATTGATCTAAGGCTGAATGAATCTATCCATCCTGCCTGGCGATCCCAGGGATCCAAGCAACCTTGGAAATTGGCTAGGTTGGGTTAGGGCTTGTTGGGGATCTTTTGTTGGTGAGCGATTCTCTGGATGTCCAGGTTTCTCTGTCCGCTATTTTGGCCGATCTGCAAAAAGCCCTGGGATCTCTAGGGCTGGGCCATCTCCAGGTACAAGCGCGGCTTTCCGGCCACCGCCTGTTGCTGCGTCTAGAGGGGGATCCCCTGCCTGAGCCAGATGCTTTGCTGGGAAGCCTCTCGCCGGCGTTGGAGCAAATGGCGCTGACCCACAGGCAGCGTCGGGTGGAGCTTTTTGGCTTTCCGGCCAATGAAGGGATCCCGGAATGGCACCGCGAGTGGCGCTACCAGCCCCAGTCCAACCCCAACAGCCCTCTGTATCGCGCTCGGCAGGGGGATGGGGTGGCCATCCAGCAGGTGTTGAATTACCTGTTGCGCCCGGAAGGGATCCAAGCACGGGTTCATTTCCATCCCAAACTGGGCCTCTTGCAGGTGAACTTGCAGGGGGCAGAAGCTCCGGATCCGGCTTGGGCTAAGGATTTTCTGCGGCGAGCCTTGACCCGTCTGGAATGGACGTTCTTGCAACGGCTGCGGCTTTCTGGACAAAAACTGGGCTCCTTTTTCCCAGCCTGGAGCCAGGAGTTTGATCTCAAACAGCCCGCCTTTTGGCAGGCCCCTCAGGTTCCTCTGACCAAACGATCTGGGATTGCGGAGAAGGAAATCTCTCCGGTGGACAAGCCGCCATCCCCTTCCCCTGCCACCCTAGACTGAAGAACAGTGCTCATCGGGGTTAGCATGCGGGTTGTTTTTTTCGGCACACCGGAGTTTGCTCTGCCTTCGCTGCGGATCCTGTTGCAGCCGCAGTCTCCCTTTGAAGTGGTGGGATTGGTCTGTCAGCCGGATCGGCCCCAGGGGCGAGGGCAAAAGGTGCTCCCGCCCGTTACCAAAGTGTTGGCTCAAGCCCACGGGATCCCTGTGTGGCAGCCTGTCCGCTTGCGGCGGGATGCAGAGGTGCTGGCAGCTTTGCAGGCCCTGGCCGCCGATGTGTTTGTGGTGGTGGCTTACGGCCAGATCTTGCCCCTGACGGTGTTGCAGATGCCCAAGCTGGGCTGTGTGAATGTGCATGGATCCCTGTTGCCGGCCTATCGTGGCGCTGCGCCCATCCAGTGGGCCATTGCCAATGGAGAAACCGAGACCGGCGTGACCACCATGCTCATGGATGAGGGAATGGATACGGGGGCCATCTTGCTCCAGGCCAAGCTGCCTATTGGATCAGAGCAAACCAGCCTGGAATTGGCACCCCAACTGGCTCAACTGGGGGCAGAACTCTTGGTGGAAACGCTCTTGAAATTGGAGAAAGGCGAACTCACCCCCATCCCTCAGGATGGATCCCTGGCTACTTACGCTCCTCTGTTAAAGAAGCCAGATTTTCATCTGGATTGGCAGCGCTCGGCTCAAGCTTTGCACAATCAAATTCGCGCCTTTTCCCCCAACTGCTTCACCGGTTTACAGGGGCAGCGGATAAAAATTGTCCGCTCTGGCTCTCCCCAACTGCACCCACCGCCCTCTGAGATCCCCCAGGGCAGTCCCGGAGAAGTGGTGGGGTTGGCCAGAGGAGAAGGGATCTATGTGGCTACAGGAGAGGGATCCCTGTTGATTCGACGGGCGCAACTGCCCGGCAGAAAAGAACAATCCGCTTGGGACTTGGTCAATGGCGGCCAGCTCAAGATGGGGATGCGTTTTGAGCCGCTCCCGGATGCTTGAGAGTCCATAACAGGGGCGCGGTCAACTCAAATGGCGGCGAACCGGTCCCCCCTCTCTCTCTGGGAGAAGGGCTGGGGGTGAGGACTATTCCGGCTGGGGAAACTCCTGCCAGAGGTCAGTGCGTTGGCGCAAGCTGAGGAACTGTCCGCCGCCGAGGATAAGGTGATCCAAAACCGGGATCTGTAGCAGTTGCCCCGCCTGCAAGAGCTGCCGGGTGAGGGCAAGATCTTCTGGGCTGGGATCCAGGCAACCGGAAGGGTGATTGTGGGCAACGAGGATGCGACTGGCTCCCTGTTTGATGGCGCTGCGGAAAGTCTCCCGCGGATGAGACAGGGTTTCGGTGGCGGTGCCCCGGGTTACAATCTGCTGGCTGAGCAGACGGTGCTTGATATCCAGGTGCAAGACGGCGAAGTGCTCTTGAGATTCCCACATCAAGTCACCACTCAGGGCCATAGCCGCTTGTTCCGGCGACTCAATAACTGTCCGGTCTGGTGGACGACTCAAAAACACCCGTCGTCCCAGCTCGATGGCAGCCAACACCGTTGCTGCTTTGGCCGGGCCAATGCCTTCGATCTGGATAAGCTCCCCCGCTTCCACCTGGCGCAACTGGGCCAAGGGATCCCCTTGGGCTTCTAACTTTTTCAGGAGCAACTGGGCTAGGCCGACTGCCGAGAGTTTGCCCGGCCCCTGTCCGGTGTTGAGCAAAATGGCCAGCAGCTCCGCGTGGGAGAGGTTCCTTGCTCCTTGGCTAAGCAGCCGCTCGCGGGGGCGATCTTGGGCGGGAATATCGCTGATGCGCAGCACGTACTGGCTCATATTGCGGCTAGGGCGGAGAAGAGAAGTGGGGAGAAGCTTTCAGCAGCCAAAACGGGCTTCGGCGCTCAAGGGCCTGCCAAGATCCCAGTGTGGCATCTGACCCGTTATCGGGAACGGCCAACTCCGCCACAAAGGGATCCCAAGTCACCAAGTAGTCGGGCATTTTCCTTCTGACCTGCCAGTTAGCCAACTCGGCTCGGTTAGCCGCGTAGGGCACCCGTAGCGGGCCGTAAAAATACGGCACAAAAGAGCGAAAGCCGTACAGGCCAACCGTCCCGGACAAAGCGGGCTCTGGGCTTTTTTCTGAAACGGTAAACCGTTGGAAAAAGTCGATAGCTCCCCCTTGGGTGTGTTGCAGCAGGCGGGGGAAAACCCAGCCCCAAGCCAGTTGGGCGCTTAGTCCGGTGGCCAAGAGCAGACTCGCCCATCCCCAACCTTTGTGCCGACCCCTGATCCAGGCCAGCCCCCCCAGCACCAAGAGCAAAGCAGGGCCATAGGTGAAGCGGGGCCAATCCACCTCAGCTTGCAGATAGCCCAGCACCAAGCTGTCCGATAGACCCTGGAAAAGATCGGGAAGAGGGATCCCCAAAGTTTCCAATCTCTTCTTGACCACCGACATCAGCAGGATGGGATCCTGGGATCCCAGCCAGGGCAGCACCAGCCACAGGGCCAGCCAAAACAAGCCGCTCAGCAGGATCCAGCAACCTTCCCAAAAGCTGAGCCGGGCCTCTTCTAACCCCAGGCCCTGCAGGCGCACAGCAGCGAAGTAGGCCCCAATCGGATAGAGCAGCGAGGTGTAGTGCACCAGCTTGGTTTGCACCAGCAGCGAAAACAAGGCCAGCACCACCGCAAAAGCCACCAACAGCAGATGTTCTGCCCGCCGAGTCAAATCCACCAAGCCCATACGTCTGGGGATCGCCTGCAGGATCCCGGCCAAGGCCAGAGCGCCCCAGGGAAAGCACCCCAAGGCAAAGGCCAGCAGATGAAAATAAACCGGGCCGGGATGCCCATCCGAGGTGGTGAGGATGCGCCATTGGTAGCGCCCAAACTCTTCCACCCATTGCGGCCCCCGTTGCACCCCTTCCAGCGCCAGCCAAGCGAGGGGAACAGCCGCCGCCAAGCCCAGGAAGGCCAGGCTTTCTCCCCATGCAATCGGTGGATCCCGGTGCCAGACCTTGTAGCCAACCCAGATGAGCAGCGGCAACACCAACCCCACCGGCCCTTTGGCCAACACCGCCAAGCCCAGGGCCAGCGCCCCCACCCCTTGCCAAACCCGACCGGAGCGCCCCACTCGACGCGCTTGATCCGCGGCCAACAGGGATCCCAGACCCACCCCCATCCCCAGATTCAACAGCGGGTCGATGAGGCCGGTTTTGTAAAAAAACAAGGGCAGGTAGCCCGTCAGCAGCAGGATCCCCCACAAGCAGCCAAACCCCACCCCGCGCAGATGGGATCCCCACCCCACCAGCAGCGCCACCGTGATCCCGCCCACCCAGGCATTGGGCAACCGCGCCGCCCATTCGTTCATCCCCAAAGCAGCCATGGACAGGGCCTGCAGCCAAAAAAACAGAGGCGGCTTTTCAAAAAAGGGCTCCCCGTTGATCGCCAACGAGAGCGGATCCCCGCTGGCCAGCATCTGCCGCGCCAAGCTGGCGTAAATCAGCTCATCCCAGTCGAACAGATAGGGGATCCCCTGCCCCCATAGGAGCCATAGCCCGGCCAAAAGCCCCATCCCCAAGGCCCATCCCAGGGATCCTTTGAAAGGCAAGCAGGCCGGGAACCTAAGCATGGAAGGCCGCCCATCGTTCCACCCGGCCCACATGTTGAGGCGACCGCATCAGCTGCAGCAACTGGGCTGCCAGAGCGGATCCCTCCATCTCCGCCGGAATCTCCACCCCACACCAACGGCTGGAGCTACTCTGCAGGGCAGCTATCCACTCCGGGGCCAGGGATCCCCGCGCCACCCCGATCAATTGCGGCAGAGGCTCCCGACGATACAGACCAATCCAGCGCAAGCCCAGTTGAAAAGGCCCCGGTCGGAAACGGGGGTTCAAGCGGCCATCCGCCTCAAACTTGCTCAACATCACCTGCAGAGAGCAGATCTGGCGAGTATTGAGCGCAGGAGCCGAAGGCACAAGGCGGGCGCGGAACGTGGCAACCATCTCCGCAAAGGGGATCTGAACGGTTTGCTCTTCTCCCGGCGTGGTGTCAAACGCATAGCCGTAGGCAAGGCTGTCCCAGCCCCCCTGATCCCGTAGTAAGACCTTATACCGCTGCCCATCCCCTCGCAGGCGCAACTCTATGCCGGCAAACCCCGATAAGTCCAGCGGCGGCTGCCAATTGCGGGTGCGCGTGGAAACAAACCCCCCAAAGTTGGCCGTGGAAACTTGCCCCGTAAACAGAAGCTGCCCCTCCCCCCACTGCAACTGGCTTTGGCTCACCCCTCCCATCACCACATCATCCAAAATGCCCCAAAACCGGTTCAGATCTGGGTTGGGCCGGCGAAAGTCGAACAGCATTCGTTCCGTTTGCCCACTGCTACGCAATTGCTCCAGATAAGCCTTGGCCGTTGGCGGATCCCCCAAACCCAGGATCACCGTTGCCGTCGCCCAATCTGGCCTATGGCTCACCTCCACGCCCTGCTGGCGCAGCGCCTCCGCCAGCCCGTCAGGCAAACCTTCCCCCACCACCCCCACCTGGATAGGAGCCGGCTCGGAAAGAGAAGGTGGCACACAATCTTCCTCCACAGCCCGAAACCCATTCTGAACCCAACGCCACACCTCAGCCAAAGGCAGGGCCTCATAGTAGGTGATGGTGTTCCAGAACCGCCCCAGATCCCAAGGCATGACTCTACCTCATCTTCTCAGATTCACAGAGCGCAGTTGGCTCACCAGTAGGGCAAGTGGCAATCCAAGTGACATACTCCCGACGCTCACCCCTTATTGCTACGCAACGCTACGCGACGCGGACAGAGGGCGGGACTTCCCGGCGGGCTAGCTAACTACCTCTCCAGCCCAGGGATCCGATTCAAATGTCAATACAACGATCCCTTCCAGAGAGCTGAGGGCAAGAAGCCTTGTGCTTGACCTGCAAAAAGCTGGACTCACTCAAGAAGGCAAGATACCAAAAGATATCGGATGGGTATTGTGGATCCCTAGCTTAGGGCAGCACTGAAGAACTCCACCGCTTCTGCCAACACGTCCAAAAAGCAATCCACCTCCGCCAATGTGTTGTACAGGTAAACACTGGCTCGGGCGGTGGATTGTACTCTCAAATAGCGATGGAGAGGCTGAGTGCAGTGGTGCCCCGCTCGAATGGCAATGCCCTGCTCATCCAGCAAGGTAGATAGGTCATGGGGATGGACGGCCTCTACTGAAAAGCTGACTAGCCCTGCCCGTCGCGCCGGATCCTTGGGGCCATAAACTGTAATACCCGCTATGCGCTGGATCCCGTCCAAGAGGCGAGCGATCAACCTTTGTTCATGGGCATGAACTTGCTCCAGACCGATCTGGCTCAAGTAATCTACGGCTGCCCCCAGTCCCACCGCCTGGGCAATCGCCGGTGTACCGGCCTCAAATTTGTGGGGGATATCGGCGTAGGTGGCGTGATCCCAGTACACATCGGCGATCATCTCTCCCCCGCCCAAAAAGGGGGGCATCGCTCGCAACAGCTCCCGCCTACCGTAGAGGACGCCAATCCCCGTTGGGCCACACATCTTGTGCCCCGAAAAAGCCAGCCAATCGCAATTCAGCGCCTGGACATCCACAGGCATGTGAGGCACACTCTGGCAAGCATCCAGCAAAACCTTGGCCCCGTAGCGATGGGCCAGCTCAGTCATCTCCTGGACAGGGTTGATGGATCCCAGCATGTTGGAGACCTGGGTTACTGCCACCAAGCGGGTGCGGTCGTTGAGCAAAGACCGGTAGTGCTCCAGGTCTAGCTCTCCCTCTGGCGTGATCTGGATGAACTTGAGGTGGGCTCCTGTCCTTTGGGCCACCCATTGCCACGGGATTAGGTTGCTGTGGTGCTCCATCACCGAGAGGACAATCTCATCTCCCCGCTCCAGATGGCTCAAGCCCCAACTGTAGGCCACCAGATTGATGGCTTCGCTGGCATTGCGAGTGTAGATGATCTCCTGAGGAGAAGGCGCGTTCACAAAACGAGCGATCTTTTCCCGTGCTCCCTCATAGGCATCTGTGGCTTCGTTGCTCAGCGTATGCACCCCGCGATGCACGTTGGCGTTGCAGTGTCGATAGTAATGATCCATCGCCTGCAGGACTGCCAGTGGCTTTTGAGAAGTGGCAGCGTTGTCAAAGTAGATCAGCGGGTGGCCGTTGATCTGGCGCTGCAGAATCGGAAAGTCTGACCGTACCTGGGCAGCCAGGTCGAAAGAATGATCAAGCTTGAAAGAAGAAAGGGGGGATACCGCCATAGTCTGTGCAAAAGGCCCGCTTCCCTCAGTATGACATTGCTTCGGGCCAGCCCTTGGCAAACCCCTCCGCCCAACCCGTTGCAACGGCCAGGGATCCCTTCCGCCCTGACCTGAAAGCGAAACTTGTCACAAAATGTAACCTGATGTTAAGATTAGTTACAGCAACCGATATGAGGTATTGACAATGCAATCGTCTCCCAGGATTCCTTCTCGCCTAGACTCCGCTTCTGTTGCCCAGTACTACGACACCACCAACGACTGGATTCCGGGCTGGACGGAGCAAGCGGAGCGTTGGAATGGACGCTTGGCCATGTTGGGCTTCGTGATCAGCATCGCTACGGAAGCGGTATTGGGCCACAGTGTTTTCGCCAGCACTCTCGGCCAGTGGCTGGGTCTGCAATAATCTGCAATAATTTGTCAAAGAACTTTTCGGTAGAGCCACATTGGACATCTCACAGACCTTCTCTTCGGCTTTGAGATGCTGTGGTTCTGCCTTTTTTGGAGCTCTTTTACCCTTCGATCCCTATCTTGAAATCCGATGATGCTTGACAATCCCTTCCTCCCCTACATTGCCGTAATGGTGGCCGGGTTGGTGGCTGCTGTTGCAATTGGCTCGATGGCTTTCTTCAACTCCAAGCGCCCTGCCGGTTGGGAGAGTGCCGGTCGCCCGCGGTACGTACCCCAGTACGGTCAAGACGGCGACACCCCGCCGGAGTGGGAGATTGGCTGGACGGAGAAGGCGGAGCGATGGAACGGGCGGCTGGCCATGCTGGGGTTTGCCATAAGTGTTGTGGTAGAGGCCATTGTGGGCCACAGTGTGTTTGCCTCTGCACTGGGGATCCGCTGATCCAAGTTGAAAGCTGTCTGACGGCTCGAAAGATTAGAAAATGGCAGCAGGAGAGCGCTGCCTCTCCTTTTTTGGCCTGAACTGAGCCTTCGCTAAGCTGGCCGCAGGGGGAGCTTCTGCAAGATCACTGTCGGCCTTCGGCTTTACCACTGGATAATCTTTTTCTGAACGGCTGTCATGCACATGGCAACACGGGCGTTGATCTCATCCTCAGAGCCGAAAATGTCCAACTTTTCTTTGAGCCTTTGGATACAGTTTTGCACGGTCTTCTTGCTGGTGTGAATGCGATCGGCGATGGCTTGGTCGGTGAGGGCTTCTTTGCAGAGCAAGTTCAAGACCTCAATTTCTCGTTCCGTCAGCTTCGTGAGACCGCGTAACTCCCGCGGCATACGCAATTCTCCATTCAGAGCACTTTTGGCCCCCTCCAGAAACACGGTGCGCCGTTCCATTTTGTTGACCGCGGCAAACCCACCCTGGTGTTTGCTGATCAGGCCCACCAATGGAGTTAGCAGCAGCGGCTCGCTGGAATAGGCCATCACATTCAGGGTGGGGTAGTTCTCAAAAATATGGCGCAGGAACTCTAGGCCAGGCTCGGCAGACTGCTCTCCGCTGGTTTGACCGTAGAGCAGATCGGCTACAACCAAGTCCGGTTGTTCCCGCTGCAAGCGCAGGATGGCGTCCATAGGGTTGGTGACCGTAATGCATTGAGCATCGGCTGCAATCCGTTGCAGCCACTCACAGTTGTTTTGGGCCACCTCTGGATGATCTTCGACAATCAAAAACTTGAGCGGGGCAGTGGGGCTTTCAACCTCGGGCATCAATCCACTCCTCTGATCCATTCTTGTCATTATTCTTGTCATTTGTTCCTTGCCAGGCGGGCACAGCCGAATATGCTTGCAGGCAAGGATCCCACCTGTAAGCATAGCTCGTAGCAGGTTACCCCAGTCTAGCCTCAGGTAGGGGTTTAGAGGTGAGCCTGGGGGGGTAGGAAAGAACAGGCTAGGCTAGAGGGTGATGTCAACCGGATCTGAACTGTGGTACCCCTGCAAGATTGCAACCCAACCACCCGCACAGCCTATGTCACTTATGCCCTGGTGATCGTTAACATCTTAATCTTTCTGTACCAGCTAACCCTGTCGCCACAAGAGTTGGCAGCTTTTTTCCGAGAGTGGGCAGTGGTACCGACAGAGTTGACGGCCAGTTTTCGAGGAGAGATCACCTCTTCGTCGCGTCCAGAATGGGTAACCCTATTCACCTCACAATTTCTGCATGGGGGCTTTCTCCACATTGGTGGGAACATGCTTTTTTTGTGGGTTTTCGGCAACAATGTTGAAGATCGCTTGGGCCATGTGCGTTACCTCATCTTTTACCTGGCTTGCGGAGCTTTGGCTGCGCTAACGCAGTGGTTTTTCGATATGGGATCCCCCATTCCTTCACTGGGGGCAAGTGGTGCCATTGCCGGCGTATTGGGAGCGTATATTTTGCGTTTTCCACGGGCCGAGATCCTGACCCTGGTGCCCTTGGGTATTTTCATCACAACCCTCTACGTTCCAGCTTGGGTGTTCTTGGGCTTTTGGTTCATCCAGCAGGCCTTCTACGGCATTGCCAGCCTACAGACACCTACCAACATCGGCATGCAGGGTGGGGGAATTGCCTACTGGGCCCATGCAGGCGGTTTTGTGTTTGGGGCCATTTTGGGGCCGCTGATGGGGCTATTTTCCGGCAAAAGCCCTTATGACCGCCAAATGACTTGGCAACAACGCGACAGGGATCCGTTTTGATTTGATCGGCTTTGATACTTTCTCAGCCTATTGTCAATCGGATAGCAGCTTGATGGGAGAAAGCCATGGTCAGTCTATCTGCCAAGCCTCTAACTCTGGAAGACTTTCTACAACAGCCGGAAACTCAGCCCGCCAGCGAGTTCATCGAAGGAGAAATTATCCAGAAGCCCACACCACAGGGAAAACATAGCCGTCTCCAACTAAAGCTGGGTAGCTTCATTAACGAGATGTTGGAGCCTTCTCAACTGGGAATGGCATTTACAGAGCTGCGCTGCACCTTCGCCGGATACGCGATTGTGCCCGATATTTCTGTGATCCCCTGGGATCGGATCCCTGTGGACGAAGATGGCACCATTCAAAATCTCATCTCCTTTTGTCCTGATTGGATGATTGAGATTCTCTCTCCCGATCAAAATCCAATGAAGCTGGTCAAAAAAATCTTGATTGGCCTGGATCACGGCTGCCAAATGGGGTGGATTGTGGCTCCTGAAGAAAGGGTTGTTTTTGTCTGCCCTGCCGGGCAACAGCCAACGGTGCATGAGGATCCCCAAGAGGTGATCCCCGCTCCTGCCTTCGCCCAAGGGATCCAACTGACAATCGCGACTTTGTTTGGCTGGATGCAAGTTCAAGCTGACGAGAGCCGCAAGCCCAACGCAGGATAGAAAGGGAGTGGATCTCCTTCCACCCCTCAGTTCTTACCTCAATTCAAATTCAAGATTCACAAGATTCAGTCGTTGTAGAGGGCAGGAGCTTGGGCAACCGTCTCACCAGTTTGGGGCAGCTCCTGCCGCAGCAGTGCCACCAGGGCATTAGTGGATTGGTCGTAGAGGCTGGTCACCAGTTTGGGATAGAGCCCAATGCCAATGATAGGGATCAGCAGGCAGGCGATGATGAACACCTCGCGCGGCTCGGCATCCACCAATTCTTCGTGTTCGGTGAGCTCTTTGTTCTCCGGGCCAAAGAAAATCTGCCGCAACATCGACAGCAGGTAGATAGGGGTCAGGATCACCCCAACTGCCGCCAGGAAAACCACCACCAGCCGGAAGGGGAGAGAGTAAGCATCGGTGGTGGCCATGCCAATAAACACCATGATCTCGGCCACAAAGCCGCTCATCCCGGGTAGAGCCAAAGAGGCCAGCGAGCAGGCGGTGAACATGGAGAAGATCTTGGGCATCTTCAGGCCCACACCGCCCATTTCTTCCAGCTCCAGTGTGTGGGTGCGGTCGTAGGTGGCCCCCACCAAGAAGAACAGGCTGGCCCCAATGAGCCCGTGGGAGATCATCTGCAACATGGCCCCGCTCATGCCGATTTCGGTCAGGGATCCGATGCCGATGAGCACAAAACCCATGTGGCTGATGGAAGAATAGGCGATCTTCCGCTTCAGGTTGCGCTGCGCGAAAGAGGTGAGGGCTGCAAAGATGATGTTCACCACTCCCAGTACGATCAGCACCGGCGCAAAGTAAAGATGGGCATCCGGCAGCATACCCGCATTCATACGCATTAGGGCATAGCCCCCCATCTTGAGCAGGATCCCCGCCAGCAGCATGTGCACCGGCGCAGTGGCTTCTCCATGGGCATCGGGCAGCCAGGTGTGCAAGGGGAAAATGGGCAGCTTCACCCCATAGGCAATGAGGAAGGCCCCGTACATCAGCAGTTGGAAGGTGAGCGGATAGGTCTTGCGGGCCAGATCCGTCATGTCAAAGCTGATGGGATCCCCGTAGAAGGCCATGGCCAGACCTGCCACCAAAATAAACAGGGAGCTGAGGGCCGTGTAGAGGATAAACTTGGTGGCCGCGTAGAGGCGGTTTGCCCCACCCCAAATGGAGAGGAGCAAGTACACCGGGATCAGCTCCAATTCCCACATCAGGAAGAAGAGCAACATGTCCTGCACGGCAAACACCCCGATTTGCCCGCCGTACATGGCCAACATCAAGAAGTAGAAGAGGCGAGGCTTGAGGGTGACCGGCCAAGCGGCCAAAATGGCTAGGGTGGTGATAAACGCCGTGAGCAGGATCAGCGGCATGGAGAGGCCATCGGCCCCCACCGACCAACTCAAGCCCACTTGGGGTACCCAGGTATAGCGCTCCAGCAGTTGCAAGCCCGTCTGGCCGGGATCGTAGCCAACATAGAAGCCGGCCAGCAGAATCAGCAGATCCGTGACCGCGATGAACAAAGCAAACCAGCGGATCCGCTCGGCCAACTTTTGCGCATAGGCGCGGCTACTGGGATCCCCAGCCGGTGCTGGGATCCAGGGGATGAATAGGGCGGCCAACACAGGGTAAACGATGACCGTGGTCAGCCAAGGAAACTCGTTCAAGCTGGGCAGCGCCATGGATGTAACCTCGTTTGTGCCATACCACCAGGGGGATCCTTGCGGGCTGCAATCCGACAGCCCTTTACCAGAATCGCCCTTGAGTATCTATGCTTAGCAGATTTACAGGATTATCTTAAGGCTCCCTCTCCCTTTCCGTTGGGATCCCTGGGATGGAGCAGATGCATTGGTGGATGTTGTACCCGAAAATCAGAAGGAAGTAATCTTTCACTGTCCTCCCAAGGTAACCCATCTCATCATGCCTCAACCCAAACTGATCATCCACGGCGGAGCCGGCAGCGCCCTGGAAGGGGAAAGCAGCCTGGAAAAAGTGAGGGGATCCCTGCGGCAGGTGGTGGAGAGTACCTACGAGCTGCTACTAGCCGGGCAGAGTGCCGAGGCGGCGGTGATGCATGCCTGCCAGTTGCTGGAAGATGATCCGCTCTACAACGCTGGGACGGGGTCGGTCTTGCAATCGGATGGGCAGATCCGCATGAGCGCTGCTCTCATGAACGGGGCCACCCAGTCTTTTAGCGGGGTGATCAATGTCAGTCGGGTTCAGCATCCCATCCTCATGGCCCAGGCTCTGCAATCTAGCCCGGATCGGGTGGTAGCCGAACAAGGGGCGGCAGAGCTGGCGCGGGAACTGAAGTTGCCAGTCTATGACCCAGCCACTCTCAAGCGGGTTCAAGAGTGGGTGCAGTTGCGCCAAACCCATCCCCCAACCAGGGTTCTCACCGCTCTGGCCATGGGCACGGTGGGAGCGGTGGCGCTGGATCAACAGGGGCAAATCTGTGCCGGCACCTCCACCGGCGGGCGGGGGTTCGAACGGGTGGGGCGGGTGAGCGATTCGGCCACTCCGGCGGGAACCTATGCCAGTGCAGCGGCGGGGGTCAGTTGCACCGGTGTTGGGGAAGATATTTTGGATGAGAGCTTGGCGGCGCGGATCGTGATTCGAGTGGAAGATGGCCTCAGCTTGAAAGCTGCCATGGCCAAGTCTTTTCAAGAGGCCCGCCAACGTCGCCGCTCCTTCGGGGCCATTGCTCTATCGCGTTCGGGCGAGATTGCTTGGGATACCACCACCGACCTGCTGCTGGCCGCCTATCACGATGGGCAGGGGATCGGCTTGACAATCTAAACTGCCAACTGAGCTTGCGGGATTAGACCTGGACAAGCCTAAGGCGGTTGGGTAAGAGTAGAAATAGTACTTAAACAAACCAAGTCCGCTCCCTGGCGGGCCACTGTAGGGCGTTTATGGCACTTCACGCGGAGTTACACCGCCATTTGGGCGGGTCGGTTGTTCCCCGGATTCTGTGGCGCTATTTCCATCGCCAGGGATCCCCTTTGGCACAGCGCTTTCCCACCTATGCCGAGTTTGAGGAGTTCTACACGCGCCCGCGCAACACCCTCGAAGATTACTTAGAGCTGCACACACTGGTGGAACAGGTGCAAACCCTGGAAACCCTGCCCTATTTTATCTACCGCCTGCTGCGGGGAGCTTACGTCTTTGAGGATCTGGCCTACCTAGAGATTCGCTACACTCCCTACCTGCGCACGGATCCCACCCTGGATGAGGCGGAGCGCCTCAAGCAGATGCGCCAGGTGATCGAGACGGTGGGACAGGCCAGCCAACAGCGGGAGTATCCCATCGTCACCACCCAGATCGTCTGTTTGCACTCGCGCCTGCCCAGCCACATCAACCGGGCCATGGTGGAAGCTGCCGCCGAGTCGGAGTATGTGTGTGCCATTGACTTGGCCGGGGGAGACAAGCCCTATGGCGAACGCATGGACGAGTGGATTGAGCTGTTCAAGTATGCGCTGGCCCGCGGCCTAAAAACCACTGCCCACCTGTACGAAACGTTGGATGGCTGCTACCCGCAGTTGCTGCCCTATGTCTCGCGGATCGGCCATGGCATTCAGATCCCTCTCCACTATCCAGAATTGCTGCCGGAGCTGGCACGGCGAGGGCAATGCTTGGAAGTTTGTCCTACCACCTATCTAAAAACAGGAACCCTGCCCAGTTTGGAGCCCCTCAAGATTGTGTTTGACCGCTGCTTTGACGCGGGAGTAGATATTGCCATCTGTACTGACAACGCCGGCTTGCACAATGTGCGCCTGCCGTTTGAATACGAGAACCTGCTGACCCACGACATCATTGATTTCGAGCAGCTCAAACACTGCCAGGAAGCAGCCTTTCGTCACGCTTTTGCCTGGCCCTACAAGGGGCGTCCAGCCTCATTGTTGTCGGAGTTGCAGCAGGGGGTATCTGCCTCTTTGGTGGCTCTCTAGGTGATGGGCTGCTGACTGCTTTTCCAAGTTTTTCATCCTGACTTCTTATGGGGAAGGGATCCGCAACAGGGCTAGGGGCAGTTTTCGCAGGGGAAATAACGGCTTGGATCCCTTGCTCAGAGGGATGTTGAGCGGCTTCCGAGGGTGGATGCAGCCCAACAGAATCCAATGCTGAGTCTACTGAGTCAAGCATGAAGGTTTACATCAGCGCCGATATCGAGGGGATCGCTGGCATCGGCCATTGGGATGAGGCCACCATCGGACAGCCAGGTTATGAGCCATTCCGAGAGCAGATGACCCGAGAAGTGATCGCGGCTTGTGAGGGATCCCTGGCTGCCGGAGCCACGCAGATCACGGTCAAAGATGCCCATGACTCGGGGCGGAACCTCATCCCTGAGCGGTTGCCGGAGCCGGTGCAACTCATCCGCGGCTGGAGCGGCCACCCCTACTGCATGGTGCAAGAGCTGGATCGCAGTTACGATGCCTTGATCTTGATCGGCTATCATGCCCGCGCCGGATCTGCTGCCAACCCCCTCGCCCACACCTACACCACCGAAGTTAGCCAAATCCGACTGAACGGCCAGGCCATCGCCGAGTTTCACCTGGTCAGCCTCACGGCTGCCTATGAGGGAGTCCCGGTTGTGTTTGTAGCCGGAGATGCAGAGGTGTGTGCCGCAGCGAAAGCTTATGACGCCCAAATCGAGACGGTGGTCACCCACAAAGGGATGGGCCAGTCGGTGATTGCGCCACATCCGCAGCAAGTTTTGCGGGCCATCCGCCAAGGTGTAGAGGGATCCCTGAGGCAGTTGTCGGCCTACCGGCCTCGCCCACTGCCGGATCACTTTCAATTGGAAGTGGACTACAAGGATCCTGCCCGGGCCTACCGCAAGTCTTTTTATCCCGGCTGCCGGTGGGTTGCCGATGCCACGGTTCGGCTGGAAGTTTCCGACTGGTTTGAGGTGTTGCGGGCTTTGGAGTTTATCGTACTCACCTAGCCGCGTCTGATGGGGATCCAAATGGCATCTCGATAAGGCAAGCGGCAGCTTCCTTGAGGCTGGTCTCGGAAAGGTCAGACAGCTCAATCCGGGCCCGAATGCGATTGAAGTTTTGCTGCAGCCCGTGCCAATAGGTGGGGTCGTAGTGCTGCTCCAACAACTCCCGTACAAACTGCGGCCAGTCTTGGGCGTCGATCAGCTCAAACCAACGCTGCAAGCAGGCCTGGCCAAGGCGGGACTTCAGAGGCAGCAATTTCCCCTTTAGCGCTTGGGGGTGGGCAATCCAGTGGGGATAATGGGCGATCAACCCCTTGACTCGCTCCTCCAAGGGCAACTGCACTTCGACACAGTCGGCTTGGGTAAGGGCTTGCCAAAGGGCAGGCGGCAGATGGAGCTGGCCCACTTTGGCACTCTCAGCTTCCACCCAGACCGGCTTAGCGGGATCCCACTGGAGAAAAACCTGCACCAGTTGACTTTCAAAGCTCTTCTGACTGGGCTGCGGCGTTCCCCACTCAGCCCCCAGAAGGGATCCCCGGTGACAGGCCAGCTTTTCTAGATCGAGGACTTGGGATCCCTGTTGGCGCAGATGGTCAAGCAACTGGGTTTTGCCACTCCCTGTTGGCCCGCAGAGCACTCGGTAGGTAAATTCCTGGGGCAAGATCTGCAGTTGCCGGCGCACCCAGGCCCGGTAAGTTTTGTAGCCCCCTTGCAAGACCGTAACCTGCCAGCCCACCTGGGACAACACCAACGCCAAGCTGGCAGAGCGCTGCCCACCGCGCCAGCAGTAGATTAGGGGCCGGTAATCGCGATCTTTATCGGCAAAATGGGTTTGCAAGTGGCGACTGATGTTCTGGGCCACCAAGCTTGCCCCTCGTTTGCGGGCTGTAAAGGGATTCACCTGCTTGTAGAGCGTGCCCACCTCTGCCCGTTCTGTATCGTAGAGTACAGGCAAGTTGATGGCTCCCGGCCAATGATCCTCTGCAAACTCTGTCGGAGAGCGCACATCGATGATTTCGCTGTAGGTGTGCAGCCAGGGCTCTGCAGTGAAGTGAATCGGAGGAGACACAAACTTAGGGATGGAAATGGCAAGCTAGCGCGATCTTGAACAGTTTCTAGCTTAGCCAACGCTGCTGCTCAAGGAAGCCCAGGGCTAACCCTAGCCCATCCCCTCGCGGGTGGACTTCTCGCTTTTCCAGAAGTTTAGGCAAGGTCCCTGGAACATGCAGGATGCCATTTGCCGCTCTCAAAAAAGTTACAGAGGTCTTCAGGCTCTCCAGGTGCCATCTCAGATAGAAAGGTGAGCTCGAACTTTTTCTTCATCCATTTGGTCGGTCGGCCCTTCCATGATAAGGGATCCATTTTCCATGAGATAAAAGTAATCGGCTAGGCTTTGGGCAAACTCAAAATACTGCTCCACCAGCAGCACGGAAACCCCTCGCTCTTTCTGAATGCGGGTGATGGCTTCTTCGATCTCGATAATGATGGAGGGTTGGATCCCTTCTGTGGGCTCATCTAGGAGCAAAAGTTTGGGCTCCGCCACCAAAGCTCTGGCAATCGCTAACTGCTGCTGCTGCCCACCGCTCAAATCCCCGCCTAGACGTTTAAGAAAAGAACGCAGAATTGGGAATAAGTCATAGATAAACTCAGGTATGATCCGTTCTTTGTTTGGGGCAGCTTCTAACCCCACCAGCAGGTTTTCCTCAACCGTTAAGCGGGGAAAAATCTCCCGTCCTTGGGGCACATAGCCGATACCGGCACGGGCTCGCCAATTGGGAGGGTAATGGTTAATAGGACGGCCCTCAAAAGCAATTTTGCCTGTGCAGTCTTTCAGAAGCCCCATCAGGGCTTTAAGCGTGGTGGTTTTGCCCATGCCATTGCGACCCAGAAGGCAAACCGCTTGGCCCGGAAAGATCTTAAAAGAGAGATCCTTTACAATTAAGCTCTGGCCGTAGTAAACCCTCAAATCGGAGACCTCCAGAAGAGGCCCAGATCCATCTCGGGATAGATTTTGTGTTGCGGTCGCGTTTTCCGTGTTCATGGGCCTGCGCATGGTTTGGCTAGATACAGAGCTATGGCCTTTCTGTTTAGTTTTTTGCCTTATGGGATCCGAGATAGACCTCAATAACTCTCGGGTCGTTTTTCACATCCTCAAAGGTACCTTCGCACAGCACCGATCCCTGGTGCAAAACAGTAACCTTGCGGGCAATTTGCCGGACAAATACCATATCATGTTCAATCACCAAAATGGTGTGGCTTTGGGCTAAGGATTGAATCAACTCTCCTGTAGCTTCTGTTTCTTTGTCCGTCATCCCGGCTACGCATTCATCCAGCAGTAGCAAATCTGGATCTTGAGCAATCACCATGCCAATCTCCAACCATTGCTTTTCTCCGTGGGAAAGCAGCCCTGCTGGAACCCGATCCTTATGGCTGAGGCCAATGGTTTCCAAAAGAGCATCCGTCTCTTCTCGCAGATGCTTTTTGCCAAATAGGGTGGGAAAAACCCTTTTGTTGGGGTTGAGGGATAGCTCCAAGTTTTCTCGCACACTCAAGTTTTGATAGACCCGCGGTGTCTGAAACTTGCGCCCAACACCCAAAATGGAGATCTCATGTTCCTTGAGCTTGGTTAGATCCTTTCCTTTGAACAGCACTCGCCCTCGAGTGGGCTTAACCTTGCCCGTCAGCACATCGAGAAACGTAGTCTTGCCTGCCCCATTGGGGCCGATGACCACCCGCAGCTCCCCTTCCTCCAGAGAGAAGTTCAGCCTGTCCAAAGCCTTGAAGCCATCAAAGCTGACGGTGAGATCCTGAGTTTGTAAAATTTGTCGGGTAGCGGTGGGAGCTGCAGTGAGCATAGGGATCACATCCAAGAACGGAAAGGCCAAAGGTCAAACCGGATTCTCAACCCATCAAATAAACCCATCAAATAGGGGAGGAAACTTGGCATCGCTGGCTCACCCATGAGATCTGGAATCCTCTTATATCTTGCACATAACTGACATCCTCAAGAGAAAGCCAGATTTAGGCCGGAGAAGTATTTGCTAAACGCCTGCGCCAAAGCTGAACGGTGACCCAAAGTTGCCTGCCTTGGGTGCGCACCCAGCCCACCAGTCCATCCGGCAACACCAGCACCACCAGCAGGAACAATCCCCCTTGGAAAAACAGCCAAATCTCCGGAAAATTTTCGCTCAGCAAGCTCTTGGCAAAGTTGACCAACAGAGCCCCCAGCACTGCCCCCACCAAACTGGCCCGACCTCCCACTGCTACCCAGATCACCATTTCAATGGAAAAGGGAACGGCCATCGCGTTGGGAGAGATGATCCCGGTTTGCAAGGTAAACAGCGCTCCGGCAATGCCTGCCAGGGCAGCAGACACAGCAAACACCAGCACTTTAAAGCCGGTGGGATCGTAGCCGGAAAAACGAACCCGTGGCTCGTCATCTCGAATGGCTACCAGGATCCGACCAAACAAGCCGCTGGTGAGCCAACGACAGAGAAGGTAAGCCAAAACCACCGCCACGACTGTAGTGACATAGACAGCAAAGCGCATCTCGGACGAGTTGACATCTAAGCCAAACAAGGTCTGGAAGTTGGTTAGGCCATTGGTACCGTTAATTAAGCGCTGTTGGCCATTGAAGAAGTTAAAGAAAATAATCGTGGTGGCCTGAGTTAAAATGGAGAAATAAACCCCCCGGATGCGATTTCTCACCACCAAATACCCCAGGGCTGCCGCCACCAAAGCCGGGATCAAGACCACGGCAACAGCCGTGAAGGGAAACGAATAAAAGGGGTACCAAAACCAGGGCAATTCCGTTACCCCATAGAGGCTGAAAAACTCCGGTATCTGACCTTCCGGCAATTGCAGCTTCAGGTGCATTCCCAGAGCGTAGCCACCCAAAGCAAAGAACACCCCATGCCCCAGACTGAGCATGCCAGTATAGCCCCAGATGAGGTCGATCCCCAAAGCCACAATGCTGAGGGCCAGAAATCGTCCCAGTAGGTTAAGCCGAAAACCGGACAACACAGTTGGGGCCACAAAGATCAAGGCCAGCACCAAAAGGACAAGGATCCCGGCCTCCCATAGGAGCTTGCGAGAAGGACTGGGATCCCGCTCGGCAGCGGGAACAGCCACTTCATGGTCAGCACGGGGGGGATGAACCAGTTTCATGGGCTTTGTGAGGGAGTAGAAGATGAGGGATCTAACCAGAAAGATTCGCTCAAGAGAGCCGATAGCGTCAGTTCCACAGGCAACTGTCCAGGGATCCGGAAGTCAGGGTATTCCAACTGAACCGTCTCCGCCGCCTCTTGCAACAGTTCTGGCAGGTTTTCCAACAGCACTTGGCTCAAACTGGGGGAGTCTCGCAGGTTACGCTGGAGCTGCCGCCGTTGCTCGCGAACGATCAATTCCCATCCTCGATAGTTCTCGGGCTGGGGTAGATAGCATCGCTTGAGCAGGTGCTGCAGCAGAATCTCGGCTCGGTTGAGGATCTCTCGTTTTTCGGAGCGGCCCAAGCTCTCTACCTCGTCAATGAGATGGTTCAGATCCAGATGGTCAAAGTCTCGCTTCTTGAGACGCTCTGCCGTATCCAGGATCCAGAGGTAGAAATCCCGATCGTAAAGGCTGGCGGTGGGGTCTGACTCCAGGGCTTGAGACATGGGATCCCTCAGCAAACGCAACAGCTTCCTTAGGCATCCACCGTACGACCTTTTTCGGGGAAAAGGCCACGAGGGCGCACCTGCAAAAAGGCCACGATCAAAGCAAAGACCATCACCTTAGCCATGCTGGTGGTGGCAAAAAAGTTGAGGGTATCGGTCAAGATGGGCACGTTGGGAAAGATCAAAGCCAGCGTCCCTGAGCCGATGACAAAGTTGGCAATCCCGATCCCAAGCGCCGCTACAATGCTGCCCAAGAGCTTGCCCACCCCTCCCACGACAACCACCATAAAGGTATCCACGATGTAGTTTTGGCCGGTATTGGGCCCCACGGATCCCAGCAGGCTGACCGCCACGCCAGCCACTCCCGCCAGACCTGAGCCAATAGCAAAGGTGAGGGCATCCACCTTTTGCGTAGGGATCCCTACACAAGCGCTCATGGCCCGGTTTTGGGTAACTGCCCGGATACGCAGACCCCAGCGGGTGCGTTGCAAGAAGAAGTACAGCCCCAGGATGCAGAGGATGGTGAGGGCGATAATAAACAGGCGGGTATTGGGCAAAAACAGGTTGCCCACCGGGATCCCACCCCCCAGCCACCGGGGAGCCGTCACGTCTTTGTTCTGGGCGCCGAACCAAGGCTGAGTGACGGCCAAAGCATAGGTTTGCGCCAGCACCCGCCCCCCCACCGCTGCAATGGCCGTAGAAAGCAGCAACAGCAGCGTTAGCACCCAACCCTTGAGACGCGGCCAATCTGCCCGCCTGGACAAAAGCCACCAGCCGCCGAAAAAGAGCACTGCGAAGGCCCCCAAGCGCAAAGCCAGCACCCAATTGACGCTGCGCACAAACTGCTGCAGGATCAGGCTCACGCCCCAGGTGGCCAGAAGGGTTTCCAGGGGCCGGCCATACAAAAAGCGGATCACCCCCCGCTCTAAGGCCAGCCCCACCAGAGCAGTGACAGCAAAGGCTGCCACCAAAGCCGGGAAGATATACAGATCCCGCCAGGGATCCCCCAGGGGCCGGAAAGCATTTTGCACCACAAAGGTGGTGTAGGCCCCCAGCATCATCAGCTCCCCGTGGGCCATGTTGATGACGCCCATAAGGCCAAAAACAATGGCCAAGCCCAAAGCGGCTATCAGCAAGACGGTGCCGATACTGATGCCGTTAAACAAGCTATCCAGGAGCAAGGTCATGGGCAGGGGATCCTCCTTCCAACTTGACTGGGGAAGCTTCTTAAGCAGCAGAGCGGGATCCCCAACCCCATGCAAACGGCAAGGAATCCCGCCCACAGCCACCAGCAGGACTAGCTGACTTTGTAGCGACCGCCCTTGGCCGGATCTGACCAATCACAGGCAAAGCCCTTGGTTTCCGCCACAAACTGGTTCCAGGGCTGCGGCTCCACGGCATCCGTAGAGAAAATGACATCAAACAAACCATCAGAGCGCACCTGGCCGATCCGCACATATTTGGTCAGGTGGTGGTTGGTGTTCATGGTTACCAAGCCTTCAGGGGCATCGAAGGTCTGGCCGTAGGCTGCCTTCCGCACAGCGTCGATCTCCACCGTTCCCGCTTTTTCTGCCGCCTGCTTCCAGATGTAAACCATGATGTAGGCGGCTTCCATCGGGTCGTTGGTGACGCGGTTTTGGCCGTATTCTGCCTTGAAAGCCTCCACAAACTTCTTGTTGGCAGGCGTATCCACCGTCATAAAGTAGTTCCAGGCGGCAAAGTGCCCTTCCAAAAATTCCGGGCCAATCGCCTGCACTTCTTCTTCGGCAATGCTGACGGACATGGAAGGATAGCGATCCGGCCCCAGCCCTGCCCCTTTCAGTTGTTTGAAAAAGGCCACGTTGCTGTCGCCATTCAAGCTGTTGTAGATCACACCGCCATTGGGAAGAGCGGCCCGGATCTTGCTGATGATGGGGGTAACTTCTGTATTGCCCAAAGGCAGATAGTCTTCACCCACCACCTTACCCCCCAGGGCTTCCAACTGGGCCTTGATGATGGTGTTGGCCGTGCGGGGGAACACGTAATCGGATCCCACCAGGAAAAACTCTTTGCCTTTGTTCTTGAGCAGCCATTCCACCGATGGCTCTATCTGCTGGTTGGGAGCAGCGCCGGTGTAGAAGATGTTTTTGGAGCACTCTTGTCCTTCGTACTGCACGGGATACCAGAGCAGGTGCTGCTTGGATTCAAACACCGGCAACACGGCTTTGCGGCTAGCGGAAGTCCAGCAGCCGAAGACCGTTGCCACCTTGTCCACATCGATCAATTTGGTGGCTTTCTCGGCAAAGGTTGGCCAATCGGAAGCGCCATCCTCGATAATGGGCTCAATCTGCTTGCCCAAAACCCCACCGGCGGCATTGATCTCTTTGATAGCCAGCTTTTCGGCATCCACCACGCTGGTTTCCGAAATGGCCATGGTGCCGCTGAGGGAGTGCAAAATGCCAACGCGAATGGTCTCTCCCTGGGCGTAGGCAGGCACAGACCGCTTCACCCAGATCTGTGGCCCCAAGGCAGCTCCGGCTCCGGCCAGAGCACCCATTTTCAGCACTTGACGACGATTAAAAGATAGAGCCATCGGTGATCTCCGAAACGAAGTGAGTGTAAAGGGTGTTAAGAAGTCCAGTTTTTGCAGCAGCCCGGCCAACGGGGGGAAGCACTTAGCTCATCACCTCGTCCACGTGTTGCATCTGCCCAACTGCGCTTGGCTGAGGCTTTCACCGAATGCCTTCCCAAGTCAAGCAAGGGGAAAGGCTAATCCTGCAGTCGAGAAAGCGTTGTGCATCCCTGTTGCCTTAACGTGTTCCATCAAACCCATTTGGCTCGGAGAGAATTGTATCGTGGGATACCTTTTCCGGAATCCGAGCCCTTTCCCCCCAGGCTGTAGGCAGAGGCAGGGATCCCTTGCTCCCGGCATAATAGGGGTTCTGGGGTGGAGAATTAACAGCCTATGGTGCAACAGGCCGGCTATGGATCTTGGCGATCCCCGGTTACCGCTGACCTGGTGGTGACGGGATCCCTGCGCTTGGGACAGATGGTTTGGGATGGGGGGGATCTCTACTGGACGGAGGGCCGCCCACAAGAGAAGGGGCGAAACGTGCTGATGCGGCGCTCTGCCGACGGGATCCCGGTGGAACTCACGCCAGCACCCTTCAATGTGCGAACGCGGGTGCATGAGTATGGAGGCGGAGCCTACTGGGTGGCAGAGGGGGCGGTGTATTTTTGCCACTTTGCCGATCAACGGCTCTACTGGCTGCTGCCGGGTTCGGATCCCCAGCCCCTGACAGAAGCAGGCCCCTATCGCTACGCCGACGGAGTGGTGGATCGGGCACGTGGACGCATCCTCTGTGTGCGGGAGGATCACAGCCGCCAGGGAGAGCCGGAAAACAGCCTTGTCTCAATTGACTTGGAAAGCGGATCCCAGCAGATTTTGGCCTCTGGGCACGATTTCTACGCCAGCCCGCACCTCAGCCCAGACGGTCAGACCCTGGTATGGCTGACCTGGGATCACCCCCAGATGCCCTGGGATGGGACGGAACTGTGGCGAGCAGAGGTGGCAGCAGATGGCACTCTAGGAGAGCCGCAAAAAATAGCCGGTGGCCCCGCAGAGTCGATCTTTCAACCTCAGTGGTCACCAGAGGGGGATCTCTACTTTGTTTCAGATCGCAGCGGCTGGTGGAACCTCTATCGCTGGGATCCCCAGGGCCCAGTTCCCCTCTGTCCTATGGAAGCGGAGTTTGGAGAGCCCCAGTGGGTGTTCGGCCTGAGCACCTATGGCTTTACCGGGGATGGGCGCATTCTGGCCTGCTACCGGCAAGGGGGTCTGTGCCATTTGGCTTACCTGGATCCCCATTGCGGCCAATTGCAAAGGATCCCTTTGCCCTACACCGAGATCCACAGCCTACGGGTCAGTGGGGAAAAAGCCGCTTTCCTGGCCGGATCCCCGACGGAAGCCATGGCCTTGGTCTGTTTGGATTTGTCTGTTGGACAGGTGGAAGTGGTGGCCCGTTCCAGCAGCGTGACGGTGGATCCTGACTATCTGTCGCTCCCAGAGCCTGTTGCTTTTCCCACCGGCGGCGGTAAGGAAGTGGCCTACGCCTTCTTCTATCCCCCCAAGAACCGCGACTTTGTTGCCCCTGCTGGCGAAAAGCCACCCCTGTTGGTGAAAAGCCACGGCGGGCCTACCGGGGCAACGGCAGCCGTGCTCAACCTAGGGATCCAATACTGGACCAGTCGGGGGATTGCGGTTTTGGATGTGAACTATCGCGGCAGCAGCGGCTACGGACGCGCCTATCGGGATGCCCTCAAAGGCCGGTGGGGCCTGGTGGATGTGGAAGACTGCATTGCCGGAGCCGAATTTTTGGCAGAACAGGGCAAGGTGGACGGGGAACGGCTGCTCATTCAGGGTGGCAGCGCTGGGGGCTATACCACGTTGGCGGCCTTGACCTTCCACAGAGTCTTCCGGGCGGGTGCCAGCTACTACGGGGTGAGCGATCTAGAAGCCCTGGCCCAGGAAACCCACAAGTTCGAGTCGCACTACTTGGATAGCCTCATTGGCCCCTACCCAGAGCGGCAGGATCTCTACCGGGAGCGCTCCCCCATTCATCACCTGGAGGGCCTCAATTGCCCGGTTATCTTCTTTCAAGGCTTGGAAGACGCCATTGTGCCCCCCAATCAGGCAGAGAGGATGGTGGCAGCGCTGCGGGCCAAAGGGATCCCGGTGGCCTATGTGCCCTTCGAGGGAGAGCAACACGGCTTTCGCCAGGCAGCCAACATCAAAAGGGCCTTGGAGGCAGAGCTTTACTTTTATGCCCAGGTGCTGGGGTTTCCGCTGGCAGAACCTCTTGAGCCCGTTCGGATCGAGAACTTGGACACCTGATGATGACTGCTCAATGGGTCGAGTGAAGAGCAAGAAGGGATCCCGTCTCACCCATGACTCAATTGCTCCGCAACACTGTCACGACCGAGCAGCCACTCAGCAGCCACTCTATGACGGACTTACCAGCCGACCCGGATGGAGTCATCGATGTTGCTCCGCAACACTGTCGCAACTGCTGGTAAGAAAGCTGATCATGAGCGTCAGTAGCCCTTCCTTCCGTGAACTGCCCATCTTAGAAAGCGGCGATCGTCTCACCCGCGATGAGTTTGAACGGCGCTATCAAGCCATGCCTCAGCTCGAAAAAGCCGAGCTGATTGAGGGAATTGTTCACGTGGCATCCCCCCTCAGATATCGCCGACATGGCAGACCACACAGCCACATCATGGCCTGGCTGGGAGTTTATGAAGCAGCAACGCCGGGGGTTGAGTCGGCGGGCAATCCAACCGTCCGCCTGGACTTGGACAATGAGCCGCAGCCAGATGCCATATTGCGGATGCACGAATCTTGTGGGGGACAGTCTCGCATTAGCGAGGATGACTACATTGAGGGTGCACCGGAGCTGATTGTGGAGATTGCCGCCAGCACAGCTTCCTACGACCTGCATGACAAGCTGCGGGCCTACCGGCGCAATGGTGTGCGGGAATATCTGGTCTGGCTAAACCAAGAGCAAGTCTTTCGCTGGTATGTCTTCCAGAATGGAGAGTACCTGCTGCAACAGCCCAATGAGTCGGGCGCTTTGTCCAGTCGAGTATTTCCAGGGTTGTGGTTAGCCGTGGACGCGCTGCTGACGGGCAACATGCAGCAGGTGTTGGGTGTGCTGCAAAGGGGAATTGAGTCGGAGGAACACCAGGAGTTTGCGGCGCGGTTGGCAACCCGAGGAGCAGAGGCTAGGGCCTAGGCCATGAGTCGGAGGGACGGGTTTATGCTCGCAAAGGCTCAGGTTAATGGCTGTGGGCCAACAGGTTGGGCTCGAAGACATCCATCTCCAACTGAAACGGGATCCCCATGTGGGCTAGCCAGTCCTGCAGGGGATCATCGGCTAGCGCCAGGATCTGTCCTTGGAGGGAAACGTGGGCCGGGCGGTGCCAATTGCCCAGTTGATGAATCACCTGGCCCATCTGGATGGGGTTTTCAGGTTGAATCAGGAGCACCGGTTCGGCTTGGGCTTTGACCCGAATGTGTCGCTGCGCATCCGCATAGAGGAGATCCCCATCGTGAAGATGGGTGCCCCGAGGCAGCATCAACTGGATCTGGGTGCCCCGGTCGCTCACCAGCCGTTGCCGGGATCGCTGGCGGTCGTGCCAGGTGAGGGAAACCACTTCCAATTGGCCAGGGATCCCTTCTGGCGGCTCGTCCAGCAGTTGCATCACCGTAATGGCCGCGGGATCCTCTCCGGCAGCATGGGGATCTTCGCTCATGGCAGGGACTCCAGATATTGGCTGAGGTCTTCTTGAAGGCGAGAGAACTCCACTTCGGTGGAAAGGCGCAGCCCTTCCGTTTTCACAGTAACCAACACCTTGGCTGCGTGGGGGCCAGCCCAGATGTTGGGGTTGCAAAACATCTCCAAAGAGAGGTCGGCAGCAGAATGATGAAACTCAACCGGATCCTGAGGCTGCTGCCGGGAGCTGCCCGAGGGAATCTTGAGTCGTTCCAAGAGGATTTGCAGGGCCTTGTGCCATTGTTGTGCCGCCTCAAGCGAGAGGGAGAAACTGGCCGAGCCGGTTGCGAAGTTGAGGGCAAACTGAGGAAAATGGGTAGTCATGGAAGCCCGTACCGTTCGCGAAGTGTCCTCTGGAGGGCAGCATTGGACAACAACAGTATCTTACGTCAGCTATTGCTGATGGGCGTGGGCACAACCACTCTGCTGGCGGAGCAGTTGAAGAAAGCTGCCGACGACTTGGTGCAGAAGGGGCAGCTCAACCCAGAAGAGGCATCCAATGTCATCAACAACCTGCTCAACCAGGTAAAAGCCGAGCAGAGCAACTTTGAATCCTATGTTCAGCGGCAGGTGCGCAACGTCCTACAGGATCTGGGCGTGCCCCGCCAATCGGAAATGGACGAGCTGCGCGGGCGGCTGGATCGGCTGGAGCGGCAGGTGCGCAATTTGGAAAATCAGGTTTACCGTCGCTAGCCAAGCCTTCCCTTTTTGCCGTTGAGGCTGGCTCATGTGCAGCCAGGCAGGGTTTTGCCGAGCATTCCAGTGCCCTCAAGTTAATCCCCAGATCAAGTCCACAAGTCCAAGAGTTCATCGCAGTTCCCATGCCAAGCGAAGTTTTGACCATCACAGGCCGAGGGATCCCCCTGCTGGGCAACGACATCGACACCGACCGAATTATCCCGGCCCGCTTTTTGAAGTGCGTCACTTTTGACGGCTTGGGCCAGCACGTGTTTGCCGACGACCGCGCCCAGGATCCCGGCCAACACCCCTTCGATCAACCTCAGTACCAGGGATCCCAGATCCTTGTGGTCAATGCCAATTTTGGCTGTGGCTCCAGCCGGGAGCATGCGCCCCAAGCGCTGGCCAAGTGGGGGATCCGCGCCCTCATTGGCGAAAGCTTTGCCGAGATCTTCTTCGGCAACTGCTTGGCTCTAGGGATCCCTTGTGTCACGGCACCCCCGGCTGTGATTCAAGCCCTGCAGAAGGCGGTGGCCGAAGATCCCCAGCTCCAGTTGACGCTGGATCTGCCCAACAAACAGGTGCGCTGGGGGGAGAATACCGCGGCTGTGGAGATCCCCCAGGGAGCCTGGCAAATGCTGGTGCAGGGCACCTGGGACGCCACAGGACAACTGCTGGCCGCCAAAGCTCAGATTCAACAAGTAGCCGCTTCTTTGCCCTACGTGCGTTGGCAGCAGGCCCGTTGAGCCATCCTCTCCCCCCTGATACCCATACATGGCTGGGCAGCGCCGACCCGGATTTTATGGATTTGGCAATCCGGGAGATAGAAGCTGCGGATCCAGAGGCTGCCGTGCAGCGGCTGAAGGAAGCACCTGGCTTGGTGTGGGTGTGCAGCCAACGCTCATTTGCTGACCTGGCTGAGGCTTGGCAAGCTAACCCGCCCATTTTTTTGCGCCACATCTGCCCCATTCACCAAGAACGGCGGCTGGCCGAGGGATCCCCCGTTAAATTGCGCCTGGATGGGGAACTGTTGGCAGCCATTGACCCCACTCTCAGCTTTTCGGTTCAAACGCGCCTGTTTGGGGAGCGGAATCTCAAGCCCTTCCAGGTCAATGAAACCCTGGCAGAACAGGTAGTCGCGGCGGTGGGATCCCCCCTGCAAGTCAAAGACCCCCAGCAGGTGATCTCAGTGGTGATCCTGGCTCAACCGATGGGCATTCGCGCTTGGCTGGGCCTATCCTTGGCTGCCCAGAACCTCTCCAACTGGGCCGGCGGGATCCATCGCTTTCGGCGGGATCCAGAGCAGATCAGCCGCTCCGAGTTGAAGCTGCTGGAGGCCATCCAGGTGTTTCAGATTCCCTTGGTGCCAGGGGGACAGGCTTTGGATCTGGGGGCAGCGCCGGGGGGATGGTCGCGCATTCTACGCCTGTATGGCCAGCAGGTCACGGCAGTGGATCCGGCGGACTTGGACGAGCGCCTCAGCCAAGATCCGGGGATCTGCCACCATCGCCTCAGCGCCCAAGCCTACTTGGCCCGTGGCCCAGGCCGGTTTCACCTCATCCTCAACGACATGCGCATGGATGGCCCGGCTTCTGCCCGCCTGATGGTGGCTTTTGCCCCCCATCTGCAGCCACAGGGGAGAGCTGTGATGACCCTGAAATTACCTCACCAACACCGCCTGCCAGTGCTGCGGCAAAGTCTGCAGATCTTGGGTAGTGCCTTCCCCGTGGTGAGGGCCCGCCACCTGTTCCACAACCGCAGCGAAGTCACCCTCTACTTGGGGATCCCTGCCCCTTAATCTGCCGTTTCCACCACCTGAATCTCCCGGCGGAGCACCATTTCGCGAATGGACTCCAGCAAGCCTATCTCTTCGGGGGAGATTTTGCCGTCCGCCCGGATGGCGCTGACGATTTGATTCACCTCTGTGCGGGTGAGCTTTTTGTCTTCCAAGGCTCGATCCACCAGCGCTTGCAATTGCGAAAACTCCATAAGGCTCCTCCGCGCGTGAACAGGTCTTGTCGCCTCATTTCCTCATCCAAGCTACCCGCGCTGCCCAAAATCTCCTGCAAGTGCAAGATTCTCTTCAGATATCCTAAAAAAGATGTGAAACCCACCGAGAGGAAGACATCATGGCTGGCCCGGATCCCAGGAGCACCACGCACGATTGCGCCACCCTCTGTCGAGATGGCTGTGTCTTGGGAGAAGACTGCCCCCACCGAGAGGCAGCTCGCCAAGCCGTGGCCTTTGTCATGAGCACTGACTGGGAGACCTTGATGCGGATTGCCGAATCCAAGAACCTACCCAAAAGCTCCCCTCAAGAAGAGATGGATCCCCTGCAGTTTTTGGAGAATTACCGCTTGGGCGGGTAAGCCCCAATGGAGTCTTTCCAAGGGCAAGGGATCCCTGCTGAGGATCCAGGGGTTTTGAGCCATACTGAGTTTGGTGGGATCCCTGGATTCTATGGTTTCGCCTTGGATCGTCATCGGATTACTCCTCATTTTTGCCGAATTGTTTTTGCCAGAATTGGTTGCCGGCTCGGTGGGGCTGGCGGCCCTCTTGGCAGGGCTTTTGGCCTATTTGGGTTTGCCAATCTGGGTGCAATTTGTCGCCTGGATTGGAGGGTCGGTGGTGTTGATTATCCTCAGCCGCCGTCTGGTGCCCCATGGGTCGGTTCAGATAGAGGAATCTCGCGAGGCGCGGGCAATCACCGCCATTCCGCCGGGCGAACGGGGGCGGGTTTCTTATCTGGGTTCCACCTGGAACGCCAAGTGCAGCATCCCCAACCTAGAAATCCAAGCTGGGCAGGAGCTCTATGTGGTGGAGCGGCAGGGAAATACCCTCATCGTCATGCCGGCCAAGATGCTCAAGTCCTGAACCGGACAGATTCTTTTGTTCCCCTGTTGCTCTGAGCGAGGGATCCCTGCTTGGGTGTGCATCAGAGGCGGGGATCTGGCATAATCACAAAAGCTAAGCCGGGATGTAGCGCAGCTTGGTAGCGCATCTGCTTTGGGAGCAGAGGGCCGCAGGTTCAAATCCTGTCATCCCGATCCTGCCTGCACCAAGAACAGAGCCATTCGCGTTCTTGGCCGATAGCTTCGCGCTTATCCAGGGCCCCAAAATCCTCCCATTGATGTTGCTAACTGCCAAAGCGGGCGTCTATTGGTGGAGGCGCAGTCTTTGTCTTGAAGGCGCAAGAAGCAAACTCTTCGATGCCATCGAATGGGTGGGTCAGGCAGCCAAGCGGGATCCCTTGTAGCCAGGCTGAGGGAAAAAAGAAGCAAGCACAAAAAAGGCAGGGTTGACTTGCCCCTGCCGAGAAGATCGAGAGCTGAGAGCCTGCTCTCCTTGCCGCAATCGTTGCATCAAGGCGCGGTTCCGCTTGTCCAGTTGGCGCTTGCGCGCTGATCCCCCACGACTGCGACGGTTTCTGCCCTGATAGCGGGGAGATTCATGAGATTTCAACAGCATGGGATCCCCTTAATGAACTAAATGGGCCTGTCCAATTCTAAGCGAAGCCTCAGCCATTGACCACAAGACCGGCGGCGCAAGCTGCGGCATTCATGGCTGGGGACAGGCCACCTTCGTCAACTCATTCTGTCCGAATGAGTTATGGAGAACTCCGCTTTGGGACAGCCAGTCTTTTAGGCGATGGGTAGCTCGACAATCATCCTCGTTGTAGATGAGCGAGTGCTCCAAATATCTGCGCTCCCGAGTTTCCAGCCATTGGCTATACCAGTAAATGGACTGGGCGCCATTGGCATCCGGCAGACGCCATTGAAACCCCAACCAGCGGGCGATGTTTTTCAGGGAATAGCTCTCAATCGGCAGCACCACCGAGCGTTGCACCCAGGCATGTAAATCCACAAAGCGCTGCAACAATAGGCGCACTTGTCGGGGATCCGTGCGGTACTGCTCCCCCAGCCGTCGGCAGGTCTGCACCTCAAAGCCGTGAAAGTGGTAGATGGGAGCGTCAGGATAACGTTGTGCCAGTTGCAAGAATTGCTCCCAAGCTTGCCTTTCTTCCCGTGGCTCGGCGGCCAGGCAACTGTGGTAGTTCGCAACTTTTTTCCCCTCGGCTTGCTCCACCACCAGCAGCCCCAGCAAATAGGCGACGTTGTGACGGGGATCCGCCTCGATATCGAAGTACAGCTCTACAGGTGTGGTGGGCAGGGTTTGCGGGGGGGATTGAATCCAGAGGGGCTGCCGGCTGAGGGTGGCACGGGCTTGCAGTTGCAGTTGCAGGGCTACGCCGGATCCCAACTTGGGAATGGCTTGCAACCTATCCAACTGAGCGTTGGCCAGGGCTTCAATCGAGTCGATCCCCGCCTCTTGCAACAGGGGGTAGCGGGATCCCGTCACGCCTGGCAGCAGGCTGAGGGGTTGGGCGGTGGCGTTCAACTGCCGACAATGCTCCCGCCAGTGGCAAAGATGACAGCGGCTGCGGGCCATAAACACCTGCGGCGGTTCCGGCTGGCTGAGGGAGTGCAGATACTCCTGCAGCAATTGCCGCACCTGTGCTCGTCGGCGGCTCAGGTGGACAGGGTGCCACTTCCCATCTTTCAGGATCAAAATGCCTTGCTTGGGAACGTTCCCCTGCAGGGATCCGAGCAATTCTGCCTGCAAAGCCAGTACCAATTCGTACTCCGGTTTGGGGCGTTTGCCGATACGAATATGAACCGGCAGATAGGAAGATTGGGCGGCGCGACGACTTCTGCCAACGAGAGTGGGATCCCGAATCAGCAGATCCAGGGAGCTGCTCACCCAAACGGAATAAAATTGGGCATCCTCTTCTGACTCCCAAACCAGCTCTGCAGCAATCTGTCCGCCGTAGATCCGCTCTGCCCCGCCGGCCATAGCTGCCAAGAGGGCCTCGTTCCCTGGCCCGATTCGCTCTCCGGGGAATTGCTCAAACACAGTGGCTGCCAGGGCTTGGCGATCCCGCCGCCATTGCTCCAGCAGGTTGTCCGGTGGCAGCTTGGCCTCTTGAGGGCCAACCCGATCCAGGTAAGGCAAGCGTCGGCAACGAAAAAAAGCAAGCAGCTCTTCAGCCTCAACAGAACCCTGTCCTGCTGCTGCAACCTGGCACTCCAACGGCGGACAACCTCAGCTCTGCTGTCATTGTGGCACGTCCTCGGGCTGCCCTTTGGGATCCCTCAAGACTTGGGATCCTGAGCGGGCAGGAGATGGGCGATAATGCGCTCAATCGTCTCAGACTGCCGACGAGCTGTATCGGCTTGCTGTTGACATATCGCCTTTAACTCTCCCAGCCAGGTGTTGTGCTCTTGGGATATCAGCACATGTTGTTGAACAATGGTTTTCAAATGGGTCAGGTCATCCTTGACGAAGCTGACGGTTTCGGCCAGGGTCAACACGGCCCCAACCAGGCGATCCAGCCGGAAGTCAATTTGATCGAATCGGTCTTTGCTCTGCATTTTGCTTAGATCAAATTGGTTAGTAGAGGGTATCGGTGGGTGCTGAGGGAGGTCGCTTCACTAAGAAGAAAGCCCCGGCCTAACAGCCAGCCCACTCAAGCTTGTGTCTCCATTGTTACCCATACGTACAGATACAGCATTAGCCATTCAGCGCAACTTCCCCTACCTGCTGTACGATCCCGCTCTGCCCTGCGGACGCAACTCACCCTTCAGGCGCAATGTATACTAATTTTGCAGAGCTTAGAGAAAAACCACAGAGAACGAGATCACAGCCACGGAAGACTTGAAGGGATAGCATAAACTACTGCCAAGGGCAGGGATCCCTGATAGAACCTGCAGCTTGCTGACACGGCTGACGTATGCTGGAGAAGAAAGATTTCTTCACACTTTACCGGAGCGGACTGTGACAGCTCTTTCGATGGCCCCAACCTTGTCCCAAACCAAGACGGCGGCGGTGGAAATGCAGGGGGTGTGGAAACGCTTTGGGCAGCAGGTTGCCGTTCAGGATCTGAGCCTGCAGATCCCGCAGGGGGAAGTGTTTGCCCTGTTGGGGCCCAACGGAGCCGGGAAATCCACCACCATCCGCATGCTCACCAGCCTTACCCGACCCAGCCAGGGATCCATCCAGGTGGGGGGGTATGATGTGGTGCGGGATCCCGTGTCGGTGCGGCGGCAGATTGGGGTAGTGTTGCAACCCATCACCCTAGAGGCAGAGCTGACTGTTTGGGAAAGCCTGGAGTTTCACGCCCGCATGCACCACATTCCCAACCCGGAGCGGCAACGGCGTATCGATGAATGGCTGGGGTATGTGCGGCTGGCGGATCGGCGGCACGACAAGGTAAAAACCCTCTCAGGTGGGATGAAACGGCGCTTGCAGGTGGCCAGGGCACTGCTGCATCATCCCCAGATTTTGTTTTTGGACGAGCCCACCGTCGGGTTGGATCCCCAGGCGCGGCGGCTGTTGTGGGAGATCTTGCGGGATCTGAACCAACAGGGCATGACCTTGTTGATTACAACCCACTATATGGAAGAGGCGGAAGAGCTGTGCGACCGCATTGGCATCATGGATGGGGGAAGGTTGATCGAGTTGGGCAGCACCGAGCAACTGCGGGCCAAGTACGGAGAGGCTCTGCTGGTGCGCTCCTGTCCTGGCCGGGAGGTGGGCTACACCTTTTTCCCCAGCTTGGCGGAAGCTCAGCGGCAGTTGGAAGCAGAACCGGACAAAACCGGCCTCATGGTGCGCCCGGCCAACTTAGAAGACATTTTTGTGCGTTTGACGGGTCGCCGCCTGGATTAGAGAACCCAAAGCCCCCAAGCGCGAAAAAAACTGTGTCTTGTTGCAGTGCGATGCTCCAGCCATCTTGATTTTTCTATTTGGATTCTATCTAGTATTTGGATTCTATCTAGAGTTGCGTGGGGTGAACCTGTTTCGCCGTACTGATCCCTGGCTTCCCTCTGCCAAAAGGAAGAGGACTGAAGGTGAGTTGGGGAGTGTTTCCATGTCCTGCTTGCGCGCTTATGGCGGGGAAGATGCCAACTTTTTCTCTGCCTACCCCTCTTTGGGGCTGGGGGGCTCGAACTTGTAGCCAACTCCGCGCACGGTGCGGATCAACTCCGGTTGGCTGGTATCGGTTTCCAACTTCTTGCGAATTTGGCCGATGTGGACATCGACCACCCGCTCATCTCCCTCGTGGTTGAAGTCCCACACCTCTTGAATCAGCTCAGCCCGTCGCCAAACCCGCCCCGGATGTCGGGCCATAGCGTAGAGCAAATCGAACTCCAGTGCTGTTAAGTTGATCGAACGCTGCTCGCGGATGACTGCTCGGGTTTCTGGGTCAATGACCAAAGAGGCGAAGGTCAAGACCGGTGCGCTGGCCATTTCGGTTTTCATTCGCTGCCGCCGCAGGATGGCCTGCACTCGCGCCTGTAACTCCGGCAAGCTGAAGGGCTTAGTCAGGTAATCATCCGCCCCCAACTGGAATCCATGCAACTTGTCGGCAGGGCTGACGCGGCTGGTCAACATCAGCACATACACGCCGGTCTCTTTTTGCATTTGCTGGCAGAGGTCGTAGCCGCTCACATCCGGCAAGTTCAGATCCAAAATCACCAAGGCTGGCTGAAAAGTGCGCAACTGCTGTAGGCCCTCGGCCCCCGTCATCGCCACCTCTATAGAATACCCCTGCCGCTGCAAATACCGCTGCAGCAGAGCGCAAATGCTGGGATCGTCATCGATGATGAGGATGCGGGACATGGCAGCCTGGCAATCTCGAAGTTAGTAGGAGACAAGGTCGCAGGGTGTTGGGGTGTAGGGATCCCTCCGGCAGCCCATAGGCAACCATCACACAGAGGTAGTGGATCCTCAGCTCGCCAGGTGGGAGGGGAAAAAGAGCCTTGTCAACAGGGCAAACTTGACCCCAACCTCGGCTGGAAAGGGCAACAAACGCAGGTGATTCACGAGTTATTGAACACCTAAATCTTAAATCTTATTTCAAGTCTTTATGTCTAGGGTCACACGGGAAGTTTATCCTTGCCGAGGCCGCCCTCCTGTGCGTCAATCAACGGAGGCTTATCCAAGAACCTTGGGCATTATCTTACTGAGTTGCCTGAATGGCAGAGGAAATCCGTCAAGCAGATCCTTGCACCTGGAGTTAATCTGGAAGCCGTGGCGCTTCTGTTCCTGTCTCGAGGTCTTGCCTTAGTGTGGGCAGTTCATCCTGGAGGCCTATGTACACCGATCCCGATGAAGTCTTCCGCAAAGATGTCCAGTTGGCCCTCTTCACCTGGGGGATCCTGGAGTTGGCTTGCTTCGTGATCATCCCCTTCACCGGAGCCTACGCATTCTCGCAAGTGGAGGCTTGGCTGTGGCCCTCTTTGGTTTTGGGGCCGGTGGGGGCAGTGGTGGTGGCTCTCTGTTCTAGGACGGTGCTGGCTGCCAACAACATCCCGGATCCCAGGAGAAAAAAAGCCCAGCGGCAAGTGGCTCAGGTGATCAGTCTTTTCGGCTTTCTGGGGTTGGCGCTGCCCCTCCTTCTGGCAGGATGGGTATTTGGCCGGGAGATTTTGACGACCGACTGGCAAAATAGGTTCACCGACACCAATAAGTAGAAGTTATAGAAGTTAATCTCTAACGCCCTTGCCCTCTGGAGTCCCGTCGGCACCTCCTGTAGGTACAGCAAGAGCGCTGCGCAACGATGCTATAGATTGGGATGCAGTCACGTCAGCGTTGCAGAGCCATAACGCTCTGGCTTTTGTAAATCTTCGGTTTTGGCGGGGATCCCACTCTCCTTGTGGATTCTTGCCTGCAGCGTTGCAGGAAGGTTTTTGGATGGCTAACTACCCGATGCGAGGCCGTTCTTCTCCTGTTTCCGGCAGTTTTCCCCTGGGCACCTTGGTGGTGATGAGTGTCTCGGTTGGGGCTCTGGCCGCCTTGGGTTGGCAGTTGTGGCAGCTTGTTGCCCCGATGTTGGCTCCCCCTGCCCCGCCTCAATTTCCGCAGGCCGTGCGCTTGGATCCCTTGCCCAGCCCGGCAACTTTTCCCTCTCCCTTGCCTGGCCCTGCTGCAGGCACTGTTGACCCTGAGGGGTTTCCCCCCGGCAGCCGCGGGCGGGTGATCGAGCCGATTGGCCTGGCAATCCGCAGCCAACCTTCCGCCGATGGAGCCTACCAAGGGGGAATTGTGGTGGGGGAAGTGGTGACGGTGTTGGAGTACAGCGCCGATGGTCGTTGGCAACGGGTGCGGCGGGAGTTGAACGGACAAGAGGGCTGGGTGCGTGCCGGCAATTTGGGCCCTGTAGACGGTGCTTCGGCCTCAACTGCTTCCAATCCCACTCGTGAATCTGCTCCTTCGCCAACTCAGTCCCCCGTCGCGTCAGCGTTGCAGAGCAATGTAACGACAGTGGTCTCTCCAGGTGAGCGGGGACGGGTGATCGAGCCCATCGGCCTGGCGCTGCGGGCCACTCCAGAGCGGGAGGGAACCTACATTGGCGGTGTGCCCATGAACGAGGTGGTGACGGTGCTGGGCCTCAGCGAGGATGGCCGCTGGCAGCGCATCCGCCGTCAGAATGGACAGGAAGGTTGGGTACGGGCGGGGAATTTGGCGCAGGAGTAGCCATACAAATGCCCCGGTGGGGGATTGTGGGAGGAGGGAAGGCTGTGTTTCGGTGGAACAGTACCGAGCCACCCATGGACAGAACAAGACCCCGGTTGCGTCAGCGTTGCGGAGCAATGATGCTTTCTCGTTGTTGGCCTCTTGGCTTCCTCCTTCTTAGTTTGCTTGAGCCTGCTCCCGCCTGGGCCCATGGGGTGGAAGTCTCTTTTCGGGCTGTTCCCGCTTTTGAGATCGAGGCCCACTACGATTCTGGGGAACCGATGGGATCCGCCCAGGTGATGGTGTTTGCGCCGACGGATCCCACTGCCCCTTGGCAGGAGGGACGGACGGATGTGCAGGGACGATTTCTGCTGCAGCCAGATCCCAGCCTGACGGGCCTCTGGCAGGTGCGGATTTACCAGGCCGGGCATGGGGTGTTGGTCAATGTGCCGGTGGGCGAGGAGTTTGCTCAGGCAGAAAGGATCCCCGCCGGTTCCCCACCCTTTGGGCCTTTGCAGCGGGGGGTTATGGCCGCCTGCATCATTTGGGGCTGTCTGGGCACAGCTCTGTTCTTCTCCAGGCCGCGTCAGTCTGTTCATGCAGCAGTGGAGAGCCCATCGGTCTCAGGAGCTCCAGGGTCATCCCAGGTCAGCCCCTCTGCTCTGGAGTAGGATCGGCCATGCACATCAGCGATGGCATTTTGCCGGCACCGCTTTGGCTGGGGGGCTATGGCATCACCGCTCTCATCACCGGCTACAGCTTGCGGCTTCTCCGTCACGTCGGCGTTACGGAGCAATGTCCTTGGTGGGAAAGGGATCCCCGCTATATTGCTACGCAACGCTGTCGCGACCAGTTGCCCAAGGCGGCTTTGCTCACGGCTGTCTTTTTTGTGGCCTCTTCCATTCATCTGCCCTTTCCCCCGGCCAGCCTGCATCTGGTGCTGAATGGGTTGATGGGCCTGATGTTGGGGGCTTTGGCCTATCCGGCCATTGTGGTGGGCTTGTTTTTTCAGGTGGTGGCCTTTGGCCATGGGGGCCTGACCACGTTGGGCATCAACGCCGCCATCATGGGGATCCCGGCGCTCTTGGCCGGTGGGATTTTTCGGGCGGGCCGTCGGGTGATGGGGGCCGGGGTGTCTGCTTTCTTGGCGGGAGCGGTGGGGGTGGGGCTGGCGGTGCTGTTGTTTTACGGGGTGGTTATGGCTGCTGTGGTTGACGCCGACAGCGGGGTTCTGTCCCCAGAAGCCGGTCGCCTCGCTTTGGGTAGCTTGGTGGTGGCCCATCTCCCCCTGATGGTGGTGGAGGGGTTGTTCGCCAGTTGGGTGGTGCTGTTTTTGCAGCGGGTACAACCGGCGCTGCTGGGCGACTATGGCAAAAGATGAAGCTGGCTCAGGGATCCCTTGCTGCCGGCGCGGTCATCAATCCCATCCTGACCTCCCCAAACCCCCTTCCTGGCTCCACCGGTGGCAACCTCTGCCTAAGGTGCTGGGTCTGATGGCCCTGATGGCGGCTTTCGCTTCGGTGAGGAGCCTGACCCTCTTGCCCCTCATCTGGGCGCTGGTGGCCGGACTGTGGAGCCTGTCGGGATTGCCTTGCAGCCTTATTGCTCCGCAACGCTGTCGCGACGGGCTGAAACGGCTGGCAGCCCCAGGGCTGTTGGTGGCAGGGCTGATGGGGATCCTTCCCTTCTGGGCGGGGGAAACCCTCCTGTGGCGCTGGGGATCCCTGGCTTTGCGCTGGGAGGGGCTGGAGATGGCGCTCCGCATAGGGGGGAGGGGGCTGGCCCTGTTCGCTCTCACCATGCTACTGCTGGAGACCACCCCCATGTTGGAACTGTTGGCAGCTTTGCGGCAACTGGGGATCCCAGACCTGCTTTTGGAACTGGCCTGGCTCACCCAGCGCTATCTGCAAGAGATGGCTGCTCAGTGGGAGCAGATGCAACGAGCAGCCCGGTTGAGGGGTTGGCGACCGCGGGGATCCCTGTGGCGTCCTGGGCCGGCTCTAAGACAAGATCTGCCCTTTCTGGCCGCTTCGGTGGGCACCCTGTTGGTTCGCAGCTACGAGCGCTCGCAGAGGGTTTATCAGGCTTTGCGCCTGCGAGGCTATGGACGGGCACCTCTGTTTCCGACGGCGGCTAGCAGGGATCCCTACAGTTGGGCGGCTACTGCGTTGGCCGTGGCTACGGCTGTATTGCTCCGCAACGCTGATGCGGCCCTCAACTAGAATGGATAAGCCTCTGACGAGCTGCCCCTTTTTGATGCTCAGTTTATGAATCGTCTATGAATCGGTTGGAAACGACCCTCTCCAGAGCCATTTCAGACCCCCCATTTGTGTCAGCGGTGCAGACGACAAAGGCGTCGGTTGCTGTCTTACACCTGGGCTGCGAGAAAAACCGGGTGGACACCGAGCACATGCTGGGCTTGCTGGCTCAAGCAGGTTACCGGGTGGATGGGGACGAAGAAAGTGCTGACTATGTGATCGTCAACACCTGTAGCTTCATTGAGGCAGCGCGGCAGGAGTCGGTCAGCACCCTGATGGAGCTGGCGGTACAGGGCAAGAAAATCGTTATTGCCGGCTGCTTGGCGCAACACTTCCAAGAGGAGCTGCTGCAAGAGATCCCAGAGGCCGTGGCCTTGGTGGGTACTGGCGACTACCACCAGATCGTCCAGGTGATCGAGCGGGCGGAGCGGGGAGAGCGGGTCAATGCCGTTACTTCCAGCTTGGATTACATTGCCGACGAGACCGTACCCCGCTATCGCACCACCCATGCGCCTGTGGCCTACCTGCGGGTAGCCGAGGGCTGTGATTACCGCTGCTCTTTCTGCATCATTCCCCACTTGCGGGGCAACCAACGCTCCCGCTCCATTGAGTCGATCCTACGGGAAGCCGAACAACTGGCCGAAGAGGGGGTGCAGGAGCTGATTTTAATTTCCCAGATCACCACCCAGTATGGGATCGATCTCTACGGAGAGCCGCGGCTGGCGGATCTCATTCGCGCCCTGGGCAAGATCCCCATCCCCTGGATCCGCATGCTCTACGCTTACCCCACCGGCATCACGCCCGCAGTGGTGGAGGCCATCCAAGAAACTCCCAATTTCTTGCCTTACCTGGATTTGCCCCTACAGCACAGCCATCCGCAGATCCTCAAGGCCATGAATCGCCCCTGGCAAGGGCAGGTTAACGACCGGGTGATCGAGCGGCTGCGCCAGGCGTTGCCCAATGCTGTGCTGCGCACCAGCTTCATTGTCGGGTTTCCCGGGGAAACGGAGGAACACTTCCAGCATCTGCTGGCCTTTGTGCAGCGCCACCAATTTGACCATGTGGGGGTGTTTACCTTTTCCCCCGAAGAAGGCACCCCCGCCTACCATCTCCCCCATCAGGTTCCACAGCCCCTCAAAGAAGAGCGCCGTGCCCGTCTGATGCAGATGCAGCAGGGGATCGCCTTCCGTCGCAACCGCGAGCAGGTGGGCCGGGTGGTTCCCGTTCTCTTGGAGCAGGAAAACCCCAGAACCGGCGAGTGGATTGGCCGTTCTCCCCGCTTTGCCCCTGAGGTGGACGGAGTGGTGTATGTGCAGGGGCAGGGATCCCTGGGATCCCTGGTGCCGGTGCAGATCACCCGTGCCGAGCCTTACGATCTCTTTGGCCAAGTGGTGGCAGCGCCGGCGGACTTTAACTGGAGTGGGCGGTAGCGGCGCAAAGCACTTTGGTAGGATCTTCATCCACGGGAGAGGAGCTGGGAATGACTACCCTTCGCGGCAGTGGGACGGAGTCTTTGGATGAGCTAAAACAGGCGGCAGCCCGAGCCGCCGTTCAAAAGGTGCAGTCGGGGATGGTGGTGGGGCTGGGCACGGGATCCACAGCCGCCTTTGCTGTCAGCGCCCTAGCGGAGCGGATGCAAACCGAAGGTCTGCAGATTGTCGGTGTGCCTACCTCGGAGCGCACGGCTGAACAGGCCCGCTCCCTGGGGATCCCACTGGCTACCCTGGAGGAGCAGCCCCGCCTGGATCTGGCCATCGATGGGGCCGACGAAATCGAAGTGGGATCCCTAAACCTGATCAAAGGGGCCGGAGGAGCTCTGTTGCGGGAAAAATTGGTGGAGGCCAGCGCCGCCGAGCTGATCATCGTTGCCGATGCCTCTAAAAAAGTTGCGCAGTTGGGCACCCGCTTTCCCGTGCCTGTGGAAGTGGTGCGGTTTGGCTGGAAAACCACCTTGGCCCGGGTGGAGGCCATTGGCTGTGCAGCCACGCTGCGGTTGAATGCCCAAGGGGATCCCTACCTGACGGATGAGCAGCACTACATCCTCGATTGCCAATTCGGCCCTATGGCGGATCCCGCTAAGATTGCCGATCAACTAAAAGGGACGGTGGGGGTTGTGGAACATGGCCTGTTCATCGGTATGGCCAAAGAGGCAATCATCGCGCTCCCGTCGCGACAGCGGGACGGAGTCCTTACTAGGATCGAAACGCTGCAACCAGGCTGTGAGGAGAGAGGAGTGAGGAGAGAGAAGTGAGGAGTGAGGATACTTCATACTTCCTTCTCACTACTCGCTGCTCTTTTCTCGTTTCTCTTTTCTCACTTCTCCCTGTGGGCTCTAGACCAACCTTCTGCCCCATGCTGACCCTACAAACTGTGGCCGACCTGCTGCAAACTCCCCTGCAGGGGGATCCCCATTTGCTGCGGTTTCCCATTCGGGCCATTTGCACCGACAGCCGCCAATTGCAGCCAGGCTCGGTCTTCGTGGCGCTGCGGGGGGAACGGTTTGATGGACATGACTTCATTCCGCAAGCCTTGGCCAGAGGGGCTGTTGCCGTCATCAGCCAGCGTCCGGTGGCCGGGCCCCATTTTCAAGTCTCAGATACCTTAGCTGCCTACCAGCGCATTGCCAGAGGCTGGCGGGAGCAGTTTTCCCCCCCTGTAGTGGCCATCACGGGCTCAGCAGGCAAAACCACCACCAAAGAAATGCTGGCGGCTGCCCTGTCCCGCTACGGCACAGTTCTCAAAACAGAAGCCAACCACAACAACGACATCGGGGTTGCTCAAACACTGCTCCAGATGCAACCGGAGCATCAGTTTGTGGTTCTGGAAATGGCCATGCGCGGCCCTGGAGAAATTCGCCGACTGGCTCAGATGGCTCAACCCACCCACGCCTTGATCACCCATATCGGTACCGCCCACATTGGCAGACTGGGATCCCGTGCGGCCATTGCCGCCGCCAAGTGCGAGCTGCTGCAAGAGCTAGGACAAGGGGTGGCTCTGCTCAATGGAGAAGATCCCTTGCTGTTGTCCACCGCCGCCAGCCTGTGGTCGGGACAAACCCTCACCTATCGCGTTAGCGGGACGGAGTCCCATGGCCTGGAAAGTGCTCCGCACCGCTACCGCGATCGGGGGAACTTACGAGGAGAATGGGATCCCCAAGCCCAAACGGTAACCGTGGAGGGCCTAACGCTACCTGTGCCTCTGCCTGGAAGGCATCATGCCCTCAACTGGATGGGGGTGCTGGCTGCTTTGCGCAGCTTGGGGCTGGATTGGGAGCGGCTCCGAGAACCCATCGCCTTGCCCACCCATCTGGAGGGGCGCAACCGCCATCTCAAACTGGCGGGAGATGTGGAAATCTGGGATGAAACCTACAATGCCTCGCCGGAAGCGATGATTGCAGCTCTGCACCTGTTGGCTCAAACTCCGGGGAAACGGCGCTGGGCCATTCTCGGCCCGATGCGGGAATTGGGAGAGCATGCACCTCAACTCTATGCGGAGGTGGGTCGGGCGGCTGCCCCTTTGGGGCTGGATCGGGTCTTGCTCTTGGATCCGGAAGGGGAGATGCAACCGCTGCTCGACCAAAAACCGGCAGCCCAGGCAGAACGCTGCGAGGATGTATCGGAACTGCTGGAAGTCTTGCTGCATCAGGTACAAGCCGGGGATCGGCTGCTGTTCAAAGCAGCACGGGCTGTCGAGCTGGAGCGGGTGCTGCGCCGCTTTTTGCAGGAGTGGCAGGCATAGGCTAAACTGAGGGATGTATCGATGGAAAGCCTGCGTCCCTCGGTTGAGAGGAGATCGATCCAAGCCGGTCGCCCCAGCGGGACGGAGCCCTAGTTCATTCCTCGTCGATAGTTGCCCTTTTTGCGTACGGCATGTACTACCACAATCCCTCTCTGCGCGAAGAACCTCGCGATCAGCCGCCAATGGTGGTGCCCTCTCCTAGCAGCCTCTCCATTCTCGACTGGTTGCGCAAAGAGGGCCGGTTGATCGAGCAGCCCATTGAGGTCTCTGAAATGGTTTTGGAAGAAGACATCGACGATATCGACGACTTGATCGGGGACGACTACGACGAAGACTTCGAGCCCGAAGAAGAGTAAGCATAACTGTCAGGATCATTACGAGCTCGTTAGCTCATTTATCCCTATTTATCCCTTCACCCGGCACCGTGAGGGTGTCAACTTTTGCGCTGCCGATAGATCGACAGCTCGAACAAATGAAACAATACAGTCGTTTCAGGTTAGAGTGAGACGCCTGAGCTACCAAGAAAAGTCTTCCGGCCCCGCGCATTCAACGCTTCAGGTGTGGGTGCAGTGTCTTAGTTTGAATCAGAATGACTATAGATGTAGACGAACGATTGCGTAGCGGTGCGGAGCACTTTGCCAATGTGGTGACAGCCGACATAGAAGCTTCCAACGGTGTGATCCACGTCATCGACAAGGTGATCCTGCCCCCGCAAAGCTAACCTGCCGGTACTGAGGTTCTAAATCCTGCGGGGTCTAGTCCTCTGGCAGCCCCTGCCCCTAGTGGTGGGGGTTTTGCATTGTCAGCCCGGCGATACTCAAGGGATCCCTGACCTTGGTCTCTCTCTACAAGTCGATGCCAACGCTGGAAGCGTAGATCGCCTCCACCGACACGCCCGACACCCGCTGAGGACGCACGATCATGTACTCATTGTCCATTTGCTTGGGCAAGGTGATGAACTCTTCGCCGCCCACCATGAGGTTGTTGATCAACTCGGTGTATTCTCTGGCTTCTTTGACCCGTACCTGCATGGTTTGTCCACCTTCCAGCATGATGTGGACAAGATATCCGTCAGGTTTTCTGGCCATGGATGCTCCTGCTGGGTGAACCAAAGGGTGTTCTTACGAACATTATTCCCCCTTTCGAGACCGCTAACCAACCCCTGACTCTTCCGTGAAATCTGAAATTGGGCTGCGCCAAACCGAATCCCAAGCCTTAGCATAGTGGAAGCGAAATGTGCTCATTTTAATCTTCCTCGCGCTCCATGCCCCATTTGCCTGATGTCTCTGCTGCCCATCGTGAGCTGGAGTGGAACGGAGTTCCTTCCACCCCGACAAACGACGCCCAACCCCTGAGCCGCTCTACCGTGAAGGATCCCATCACCACCCGTTCCGACATCATTGCCGTTGGGGGAGCAGAGGACAAGGAAAATGAGTGCCACATCCTTTGGGAGTTCTTCCGCCGAGCGGGGGGAAAGTCTGCCCACATCACCATCGTGCCCGCGGCTTCTGGGATCCCGGCGGTGCTGGGGGAGATCTACGCCAACATTTTTCAGCAGATGGGGGCAGCCAGCCTCCAAGTTCTGGATATCCGCAACCCGATGGAGGCGAGGGATCCCGATAACGTCGAGAAAATCCGTTCCTCCACCGGCATCTACTTCACGGGCGGGGATCAGGAGCGGCTGGCAGAGGTGCTGGCCCACAGCGAGCTGATGGAGGCCATTCGACAGCAGTGGCAGCGGGGGCAAACGGTGATTGCTGGAACCAGCGCCGGAGCTTCTGCATTGGGGCAGCAGATGATCTCCCGCGGCTACAGCGGAGAACCGCCCACACCGGCAATTGTAACGGTGAAGACGGGCTTGGGCCTTTTGCCCCGCGTCATCATCGATCAACATTTCCATCAGCGCAATCGCCTGGTGCGGCTTGTTACGGCGGTGGCCCACTACCCTCAATGTTTGGGCATCGGCATCGACGAGAATACGGCGGTGGTGATCCAGGCCGACGATGTGATGGAGGTGATCGGCTTGGGCACAGTGACGATTGTGGACGGGACGCAACTGTACTCGACTGTTCAGGAGGCGGCAGCGGATGAGTATTTTCGGCTGCACAACGCCCGCATTCACTTTCTGCCGCCGGGATCCCGATTCGATCTCAACACCTTGTCTCCACTCTGACTGCTGAAATGTGACTGCTGAAAACTTTGTCCTGCCAAGGCGGCTGGACTGGCGCAACCTCAACACCCTCTGGGGATCCCTATTGGCCGAAACCTTAAGTCGGCTGGGTTGCCGTTTGGCGGTGGTCTGCCCCGGATCCCGCTCAGCGCCCCTGACCTACGCGCTGGCCCAGCACCCCGACATCGAGGCAATTCCCGTGCTGGATGAGCGGTCAGCAGCTTTTTTTGCTCTGGGATTGGCCCAGCAAACCCGGCAGCCCATTCCCCTGGTGTGTACTTCCGGCAGCGCTGCTGCTCATTTTTTCCCGGCTCTCCTCGAGGCAGCCGAAAGTGGCTTTCCCCTGCTGATCCTGACGGCGGATCGGCCCCCAGAGCTGCGCCACTGTCGTGCCGGCCAAGCAATTGACCAAGTGAAGCTCTACGGTCACTACCCCAACTGGCAGGCGGAATTGGCCGTGCCCAGCGCGGATCCGGCAGCCCTGGCCTACCTGCGCCAAACCCTAGTGCACGCCTGGGAGCGCACTCTTTACCCCTTTCCCGGCCCTGTGCATTTGAATGTGCCCTTCCGGGATCCCCTAGCTCCCGTTGCTGACGGCAGCACTGCGCCTTTAATTCATTTGCAGGAAGATCCAGAGTTTGAGAAGACCTTTTTCCGTGGGGTTGTTCCCTTATGCACCCGCCCTTCCTTCCAGGCAGTGCGGATCTCTTTTCAGGCGGAGACAGCTTCCTTTTGGCAGGAGTGGCGCGGTTGTGAGCGGGGGGTGATCTTGGCGGGGCCGGCTCAACCAGTGGATCCCCAGCGCTATGTAGAGGCGGTAGCCCATCTGGCGATGGCTTTGGGGTGGCCGGTTCTGGCCGAGGGGCTCTCTCCCTTACGCAACTACGCTTCCCTCAACCCCTATCTCATCACCACCTACGACCTCATCCTGCAGCGGGATCGGCCCCAGCTTTGGCCGGAGCAAGTCATCCAACTGGGATCTTTGCCCACCAGCAAAGTGCTGCGGCAAACCCTGGCCAAGGTTGCTCCCCGCGTTTGGCGGTTGGATCCCCGTCCCGACAATGGGGATCCCCTGCACAACCCCAGCACCCATTTGCCTTTTGCTGTGGAAGAGTGGGTCGCCGGGATCCCAGAAGCAGCGGCCAAGCCAACAACTTTTCTGCAGGGCTGGCTGACAGCGGAAGCACAAATCCGTGCCGCCCTAGACCAGGCTATGACTGACCTATCGGAGTGGTTTGAGGGCAAGGTTGCCTGGTGGCTGGCCCACCACCTGCCCCCAGAGACACCGCTGTTTATTGCCAACAGCACGCCAGTGCGGGATGTGGAGTGGTTTTGGCCCCCCAACGACCGCCGCATCCGGCCCTACTTCAATCGCGGCACCAATGGCATCGATGGGATCCTCTCTACCGCTTTGGGGGTGGCCCACTGCCCAAGTGCTCCCCACCACTCTCGCAAACGCTCAGCGGTGCTGCTGACTGGAGATCTGGCCTTTCTCCACGACAGCGGCGGCCTACGGCTCGGCCAACAGGTGCAGGGATCCCTGACCATTCTCCTCATCAATAACCAGGGGGGCGGGATTTTCGAGCTGCTGCCCATTGCTGAGGCGGGCCCACCCTTTGAGCCCTATTTTGCCACACCCCAGGCAGTGGATTTTGCCCTCCTCTGCCAAGCCCATGGCATTCCCCATCGCCGAGTGGAAAGCTGGCAAGAGCTGGCCCAAGCTCTGGATCCGTTGCCTGCCCAAGGGGTGCGGGTGCTGGAGATCCTTACGGATCGAAAAGCTGATGCTCAGCGGCGGCGGGAGTGGTTTCGAGAGTGGTCGGAGCTGCCATCCAAGCCTTGACCTGCTTCCAGATCTGTTCTGGCAAATCCTCAGCTTCGCAGTCTAGCCACAGAGCCGTGCACTGACCCCTGGGTGACAGGGTACCGTGGGCATGGCCCTTTTGGATCCCTAGCATGGCCCGGAACCAAGTCATCTGCCGTTTGGCAAATTGGCGGGTGCGCCGCACAATCAGGGGCTGCAGTTCGGCTTCCCGGATCTGCCCCTCCAGGTAGGCGCCGATTTCCGCGTAGCCCAAAGTGTTCAAGAGGGGCAGGTGGGGCCCATAGCGCTCCCGCAGGGTTTTCACCTCCTCGATCCACCCCCGCTCCATCATCTCCGCCGTGCGCCGGGCAATGCGTTGTTCCAAACGGGGCATCGGGCAGCTCAACCCCAGGATCAAGATGGGGTAGTGGGGGGGATGAGCCTGCCGCAGGCTGGAAGCCGGCTTCCCAGTGGCGTAAACAATCTCCAAGGCACGCAGCGTGCGTACTGCGTCATGGGGATGAATGCGCTGGGCAGCAACAGGATCCAACTGCTGCAGCCAGGCGTAGCGGATCTCAGGGGGCCAAGTTTCCAGTTGTGTTCTCAGTTGGGGCTGCGGGGGTACAGCAGGGATCCCCAGGCCAGCAGTCACCGATTGGATGTAGAGACCGGTGCCCCCCACCAAGATGGGAGTCTGTCCCTGCCGATGGGCCTCAGCGATGCGGGCTTGGGCCGCCTGCTGAAACTCGGCCACCGTGTAGGTGTGGCAGGGATCAACAATATCGATCAACTCGTGGGGCCAAAGGGCCTGCTCGGCGGGGGTAGGCTTGGCCGTGCCGATGTCAAACTCGCGGTAGACCTGGCGAGAATCCGCATTCAACAACGGGGATCCCAGCCGTTGGGCCAAAAGCAGCGCCTGTCGAGATTTCCCGGTGGCCGTAGGGCCGGCAATGACGATCAATCCCGGCCATTCTGTCCGGTCAGAAGCTGCTGCAGCGGGAATGCCATTCTCGGAAGTTGCGCACATTTCGTTCTCATCGGCGGCGCGGAGCACCTTAGTTTCGAGATATTCAGGATCTGCAAGAAAATTCACACAAGGCAACAGGTTAAAATTTTCAAAGGGCTTTGGCTCTGTGGCTAAAATGGAGCTTCCATCGCGTTAGCGGTGTGGAGCATTTCGGCTTTACCTTTCTGGCTTTTCGGGGTTCTCGGTGATCTCATCTTACGTCCCTGCTTCTACTGGGTTGGGCGGCGGTTGCCCACAGCTCAGGCTACCTCTACAGATGCGGATGCTCACCCCGCTGCTGCTTGCTTCGGCAAGACGTGGTCTTAGCTGTCTTGGCCGGGCGGTTGGGGCAGGGATCCTGACGGTTTTGTTGGCGTGGGAACCTTGCCCAGCGCTAGGGGAGACCTTGGTGCTGAAGCAGGGAGAAGTGCGCACCCTGCCCCTGTTGCAAACGCGGGCCCGGCTGCCCTTGCAAATGGAAATGCTCTATCTGGGCATGGTCGAGGAGCGCTTCTTGAGCTACGCCCGCGCCAACAATTGGGAGACCATTTCCAGCGACCGAGAGGATCCCCGTTGGAGCCGCTGGCAACTGCGCCCTGGGGGTGAGGCTCTTTACCTGCCTGCTTCCTTTTCTTCTAAGGAAGACTCACCCATCTATGCCCGTGGGTTTTATGTGCAAGCCTATTTTGTTGGCGGACGCCTGGCGGGGATGCACCTGATTCGCAACCCCGAAGAGCCGGGCTTCAACTTGACAGCCCTGCAAAGGCTTATCCGCGCCTGGTTTCCCGATAATCGCCTGATGTTGTATTACCAAGTCCTGCCAGAGGATCCCGATCAGCAAGTGCTGGGCGCCTATTTGGGCACCATTCCTCCCCCCTACCTTGCCGACATTCGGCGCAACCGCGTGCCTTTTTGTCAGACTTTTCTCAGCCCCACTTCGCCCCAGCCGATCATCCCACCCTCCGTCGATGTGCCTCCCCACTGCTTGGGCACGACTGCCGTCAACAGCGGGACGGGGCCTTACGCTGCCCAGAAAGAGACTGCTGCTTTGCGCTAGTTGCAACAGCGTTGCGTAGCAATAAGGTGTGTGAGGCTAAAGCCATTCCCCCTCTGTGGACAAAGAGCCGGGAGTGAGGGGTCAGCTCACGTCAGCGGCGCAAAGCGCTGGGGTCAAGCCGGATTTCAGTAAGGGAGCAGTCTCCTTCAAATTAAACTGTGGCTTAAACTGTCACCAACTCGGGACGGCGGCTGTTGCGAATGCTGCGAATGGCTTCTGCATAGTCTTTGGCCTTAAACACCGCCGAGCCTGCCACAATGGCATTGGCTCCCGCCTCGATCACCTGCCAAGCGTTGCTTCCCTTCAAGCCACCATCCACCTCGATCCAGGGATCCAAACCACGCTCATCACACATGGCCCGCAACTGGCGAATCTTGGGCACCACTGCCGGAATGAAACTTTGCCCACCAAATCCGGGGTTGACACTCATGATCAACACCAGATCCACCAGATCCAGCACGTATTGGATCAGCTCCAAAGGGCTAGCCGGATTGAGCACCACGCCCGCTTGCTTGCCTAGATCCTTGATTTGGCTGAGGGTGCGGTGTAAGTGAATGGTGGAGCTGGACTCTGCGTGCACGGAAATAATATCGGCTCCTGCCTTGGCAAAATCGGCCACATAGTTCTCTGGCTCCACGATCATCAGGTGGACATCTAGGGGCTTAGCCGTCACTGGGCGCAGGGCTTCCACCACCAATGGGCCAATGGTGATGTTGGGCACAAAGCGGCCATCCATCACGTCCACATGGATCCAGTCGGCCCCCGCTTCATCCACTGCCCGTACTTCTTCTCCCAAGCGGCTAAAGTCCGCCGAAAGAATAGAGGGGGCAATCACAATTGGTTTTTGCCCAGAGGTTGCTGACGGCTGCACCATGGTGAGTATCGGGAATTGTGAACAGAGAAACGGAGAAACCTGCTCCTCTATGGTACGGGGTTTGATCCCCTTTGCAAAGCGTCATATCTTCTCTCAGCTTGGCACTCAAGGCTCCGAGGGCAACGTGGACTCTCGCAACAGGATCCCGTTCGCGTTAGCAGGACGCAGTCCTTTGGAGCCCCCATCGCCGAGCCGCAACCTCTGCAAGACTTGGGCAAAGCGACGCCAGGGATCCAGCGGTTCCGTTCTCATCAGTGGGACGAAGTCCTTGTTGCTTTGAGGCTCTGGAGAAGACTGTTCAGAGGGAGCAGGATCCTTTTCTTCCAACCTCAGAGAAAGCTGCTGCAACTGCATGTAGATGCTATTCACAGCTAGCATGGCCAAGACGGTGCCAAAAAACTTGGTGCGGGATCCCATAGGTCAACCCCTGTGCGAGAACAAGAGTAGGGTCGTCGCCGGTGCGCTAGCTCCAACTTAGCTCACAGGTTTGGCTTGCTGTCCGAGAAAATATGGATGTTCGCGTTGGCCTTGCAAAGCCCTACGGTTAAGATTCCCCAACCAGACGATGACTGCCCCACAAAAAACCACCTACCATCACCTGCACACCGCCCTTTGGGTGAGCGATCTGGCCAGAGCGGAACATTTTTACGGAACGGTGCTTGGGATCCCCAAGGTGGAACGGTTGCCGTTTGACTTTCCCGGCGCTTGGTATCAAGTGGGTTCCTCCCAAATTCATTTAATTGTGGCTGAGGAGCTGATAGATCAAGGGCAGCAAAGCGGAGCGGGATCCTCGAAGTGGGGGCGTAATCCCCATGTGGCGTTGGGGGTAGATGACTTGGAAGCGGTGAAGGCTCGCCTACTGCAGGAAGGGTATGAGGTGCAACCGAGCGCTTCCGGACGGGCAGCTTTGTTTGTCCGGGATCCGGATGGGAATGTGATAGAGCTAAGCTCTATTAGTGCAACTCAGCCATGAGCCATCTCCCCCCAGCAATGCCGCCCGTCGCAACAGCGTTGCGTAGCAATAGGGATCCCCGTCGCCGGTTCGACCCGGCCACCAGTCTGGTCAGTTCTGCGCAGATGCAGCGCATTGAGGAGCAGATCTTCTCTGCCGGCATGCCCGTTGCTGCTCTGATGGAGAAAGTGGGGTTGGCCATTTTTGCTCAGTTGCAGAAGGATTTCCCGCAAGCCCATCGCATTGGGATCCTCTGCGGGACGGGGCACAACGGTGGCGATGGGTTGGTGGTTGGGCGGGAACTGTGGCTGGCCCAAAAGTCGGTGAAGGTGTGGCTGGGCAAGCCGGATCTCAAACCCCTAACGGCAGACCACGCCCGCTATCTCAAGGCGCTGGGGGCGGAGTTTGTGGGGCATCTTGAAGAGCTGGCCGATTGCGATCTGCTAATCGATGCCCTGTTTGGGATCGGTCTGAACCGGCCTTTGGGGGAGCCTTGGGCGGGGGCGGTGGGGTGGGCCAATGACAGTGGGATCCCCATCCTCAGCCTGGATTTGCCGTCTGGCCTCAACGACCAAACCGGGGAAGTCTGGGGCTGCTGCATTCGCGCCAGCCATACCTATACCTTCGGCCTTTGGAAACGGGGGCTGTGGCAGGAAGCAGCTCTGCCTTGGGTAGGACGGTTGCATCGCATTGATTTTGGGATCCCTGCTTGGGCCTACCCAGAGGTAGAGGTTCCTCAGTTATTGCTGCGGCCTTGGCAGCACTTTCCTGCCGATCCCCCTTTGGATACCCACAAATACCGCCAGGGATCCCTGTTGTTGGTGGCGGGCTCGGCGGCCTATGCTGGGGCGGCGGTGTTGGCGGGGCTGGGATCCCGTGCCAGCGGGGTGGGCATGGTGACGATGGCAGTACCGGCAGAGTTGAAAGGATTGATCCACAGCACCTTGCCAGAGGTTTTGGTTCATGCCTGGGAAGGGATCCCTTCTCTGCCGCCGGTTGCCGATCGCGACAGCGGGACGGAGTCCTTGAAACCCTTTCAGGCGGTGGCTGTGGGGCCGGGCTTGGGAGAAACCCGTTTGCCCCTACTGGAGATCCTGCTGCGGGATTGGGCCGGGATCCCCTGGGTGATGGATGCGGATGGCCTCAATGCTCTCGCTGAGATGGGGGCAGAGCGCTTACAAGAAAAAGGGATCCAAGCCATTCTCACCCCCCACCTGGGGGAATTTCGGCGGCTCTTTCCAGGGATCCCGCTCCAGGATCGCCTTGAGGCGGCCCAAAGAGCAGCAGCCCAGAGTGGAGCCGTGGTGGTTTTGAAAGGGGCACGGACGGTGATCGCCTCTCCCACCGGAGAATGCTGGGTGAACCCAGAGAGCACAACGGCTTTGGCCCGCGGTGGCAGCGGCGATGTCTTGACCGGCTTAATCGGGGGTCTGGTGGCCCGCTCCCTGGGCCGTGAGGTGGGATCCACTCTGGACAGGTTGCGGGCGTCAGCAGGGGGCCGCAGCACTGCCTCGGCAATGCACAGCACCATCCTCTCCAACTGCGCCTGTGCAGGGGTGTGGTGGCATGCCCAAGCGGCTATCCATCTGGCGCGGGAACGCGGTCTAACAGGGGTAGATCCGGCACGGCTGGCGGAGCATCTGCCTCAGGCGCTGCAAGCTCTCAGGACTCCGTCCCGCTGACCAAAGAATTGGGTTTCAAGCCCCGCCCTAAGGCCTACGGCCCGCTGACGC
>DVDX01000053.1 GCA_015295985.1 Synechococcus sp. M44_DOE_062
CCTGATGGGAACCGCAACGCTGACGCGAAGACGCGACCAACGTTTTGGGTGCGGGTGTGGTGTTCTAGTTTGAACTGAAATGACCGCATATTTTCCACGTAAATCACAAAAAAATATAGGCCATAGGCCATTGGGGCCATGAGCTCTATCTCGGCTTTGGATCCAAAGCCCTCCGGAACTGGCAAGGCTCATTGCAGATGAGCCACAGTCACTCCAGTGCCTCCGTCCTGGGGATCAGCGGCTGAAAAACGCTGAACACGAGGGTGATTCTGCAAGTAGGCCTGTACACCGGCCCGCAAGCGCCCTGTGCCGTGGCCGTGGATGATCCAGACGGGGCCGGGGGGAGCTTGGGCAAAGTGCCGTTCCAGAATGGCCTCAGCCTCGGCAACGGTTTTTCCCCTTAGATCGAGGGTGTTCTGGCTGGTGCGCAGGTTCAGGGGAGCTGTGGCTGCAGGGGAGGGAGGTGGGGCTTTGGGGCGTTGGCGCTGCTTAGCCTGGTGTTCGTCAATGGGATCCAACTGCCCCCGTGGCACTGTGAATTTGAGGATGCCGCTGCGCACTACGTATACATCTCCTTCGACAGCGATCACCTCTCCCGTCTGCCCCAAGCCTCTCAGCCGCACCCGATCTCCCACCTCTGGCACAAACTCCATATCCACAGGCGGCGGTGGGGGAGAGTAGCGCTGCTGGATTTGTGTCAGCTCGGCAGTAATGCGTTGGGGATCCTCTCCCTGCTGCAATTTGCGGATGGCGGCAGCCACTTCCTGACGGGCAGCAGCCAACAGGGCTTGCAGTTCTTGGTTTTGCTTCTGCTCCAGCCGGGCTTCTCGCTCGGCAATTTGGCGGCTGCGCTGCTGCATTTGTTGATACAGGCTCTCCAGCTCTCGATGCAGGGATCCCACCTGGGCCGCCCGCTCTTCCAATTGAGCTCGCTGCGCTTCCAGGCCGGCAATCACCTGATCCACCTGGCTTTCCCCCTGCAGGTGCTGCTGGGCCCGCCGCAGAATCTCTGGATCCAACTGCAGCCGTTGGGCAATGGCCAAGGCATTGGAGCGGCCTGGGATCCCCCACAAGAGGCGATAGGTGGGGGCCAGGGTGACCTCATCAAACTCCACCGAGGCATTTTCAAAGCAGGGATGTTGGTACTTCAGGGCCTTCAGCTCGCCGTAGTGGGTGGTGGCCAGGGTAAGCAGTGCCTTTTCTGAGAGATACTCCAACAGCCCAGCCGCCAGGGCAGCGCCTTCAGTGGGATCCGTGCCCGCCCCCACCTCATCCAACAGGACAAGGGCCGGCTCTGGAGTGGACTGCAGGGCCTGCACCATGCGGCTGATGCGGCGGATGTGCCCTGAAAAGGTGGAGAGATTTTGTTGCAGCGATTGTTCGTCCCCAATGTCGGCGTAAACCTTGTCGAACCAAGGCAGTTGGGGCGGATCTTGAGCCGGCAGGAAGATCCCCGCCTTGGCCATGAGCACCAACAGCCCCAGGGTTTTCAAGGCAACGGTTTTGCCGCCGGTGTTGGGGCCGGTGATGACTACGACCCGAATCGAGTCCGAGAGGGTGAAGTCGATGGGGACAACAGCAGAGCCTTGACCCTCCGAAGGGGCAGCAGCGCGGGACTGCCAGAGCAGCAGAGGGTGCTTGGCCTGACGCAGGCGCAATCCTGCCGAGACAAACTGGGGACGATTGCCGTCCAGCCAGAGGCTGTAGCGACCCCGGGCCAGAGCCACATCCAACCCCACCATTACCCCCTGCAAATGCTCTAGATCAGCGGCGACGGAGGCCACCTGAGCCGAGAGGGCGGCCAAGATCCGCTCTTCCTCCGCCTGAATCTGAACTTGGGTTTCTCGCCAGCGGTTGCCCAGTTCCACCACGGCGTAGGGCTCCACATAGAGGGTGGCCCCACTGGCAGAGCTGTCATGCACAATGCCGCGGATGAGATCCCGATGGGTGGCCTTGACCATCAGGACAAACCGTCCCTGCCGCTGGCCGATCAGGTTGTCCTGCAGCGCCTGGGGGTGCTGGCTCATTAACTGTTGCAGGCGCTCTTGGATCTGGCTGCGTTGCTGCCGTTGCTGCTGGCGCAGATTGGCAAGGGTAGGGCTGGCGCTGTCCCGCACCTCGCCATGCTCCTCCAGGCAGCGGAAGATCTCCTGCTCTAGCTCCGGGTAGGTGCGCAGGTTGCTCACCCAAGCCTGCAGGTGTGGCAGATGGTCGTGGTCATCGATCAGACGACGAATGCGGCGGGCTGCCCCCAGAGTTGTAGCAATCTGCACCAGCTCTTCCCCGCTCAGGATCCCCCCCCGTTCGGCCCGTTCCAAAGCCGGCAGCAGGTTGTGGATCCCTGCCATGGAAAGGCCCCCCGCCTGTGTGCGATCGAGGCGGATTGCTTCCTCAGTCTGCTCAAGGTAGGCTTCGCTATCGGCGCGGCTCTGCCAGGGATCCAGCTCTAGGCAGGCACGACGGCCCAAGGGTGTGGCAGCAAAAGTGGCCAAGTGTTGACAAAGACGGGGCCACTCCAACAATTCCAAGGTTTCCTGCCGTTCGCCTTGGCAGGCCGTAGGCTTCAGGGAGGGATCGGACTCAGAAAAAACTGTCAGTGAGGGCAAGGTGGGGACAGTGGGCATTAACCATTCAGCGATGCAAAGAACCCTGGAGACGCAGTTGCTTCATCTCTTGCAAAAACTGCCGTTGATACTTGAGGAAGGCCGTGTGCCACTCGCGGAAGCGACGCTCACCATCCCGCACCAGCATCTGCCGGTACTGCTCTGAGTTGAGGCGAGCCTCAGCAAAAGATGAGTTCATAGGGATCGGGGACACTCTCTATCCTATTGTGGCAGGCTCTGGGTCGGCTTCCACAGATGGCTTTTGCTGGGAGGGGCGTGCCGGTAATGGTACCGTTGTCTCACGCGCTGGCTCTGGTGATCTTTCCCAAAAAACTGAGCTTACTAAAAGCCCTGTCCTACCGCTACGCAGTTTGCCTTAGCTAGCCCGCCGGGAAGCCCCGCCCTCTTTGTTGCTACGCAACGCGACGCGACCGCGATCTTCGGCGCAGTTCCCGTCAGGGTGCCGTAGGCATAGCGCTCTGCTTCAGCATGAGAGCGGGAGTATGTCACCGGCAGTTGAGCTGCATTCACGGCCAAACTGATCCGTCAAGCTTGCCATACTGAAGAAAATCGCTGCACTCAAAACCCCCAGGATCCGTGCGCAAACGAGTCACCCTCATTTTTCCCCGCCATTTGGTGAATGTGCCCCTCACCTATCGGTTGGCCAAAGACTTCGATGTGGCTGCCAATATTGTGCGCGCCAGGGTAGCCCCCAATGAAGTGGGCACCTTGGTGGTGGAGCTGTCAGGGGATATCGACCAGGTGGAAGCAGGCTTGGAGTGGGTACAGTCTTTGGGCATTGAGGTGACTGAACGGGCCAAGGAAATTCAAATCGACCCTGACTTGTGCGTGGACTGTGGATTGTGTACGGGGGTTTGCCCAACTGAGGCCCTGAAGATTTCTGCTCCCAACTGGAAACTGGAGTTCTCCCGCAACCGCTGCGTCATGTGCGAACAGTGTGTTGCCACCTGCCCCGTTGGGGCAATTAGTACCAGCCTGTAGCCCGTTGGCCGAGTTAGGGACTCCCTCCAGCCAACAAATCCCTTTACAATGCTGTTAGGTTTGTTGGACACAGGTCAAATAGCTGTGGGACGCACTCGACATGGTTTCTACTCCATCTTTGATTGGGTTAACTTACGCTGGCTTGGCTGTTCTCTATCTGCTGGTGTTGCCTCTGTTATCTCTGCTGTATGTGGACAAGCGCTGGACTTCAGGCGGTGCTTGGGAAAAGGTGCTGATGTTTTTCTTGGTCTTGTTTTTCTTTCCCGGCATGGTGCTCTTGGCTCCCTTCATGACGTTCCGGCCCAAGCCCCGGTCGCTGTAAGGTCAGCCGTTTGTCGATCCACTGAGCCATGCGCAGATTGGATGTTCTCGTTATAGGCTTAGCCCTGCTGTTGGGGGGAGGGATCCTCTATGGCCTGCTGCTTTGGGCGGGCTTGGATACGGGGGCTGCGCAGCAGATATCGAGCGTGGTGCTCCTGCTGGCTTGCTTGGGGTGGACTTTTGGCTACCTGAGGCGGGTGCTGCGGGGGGAAATGACCCTGAAGGCTCAGTGGGCCAGCTTCGAGACTCAGCAACTTCAAGAGAAGCTCCACTCGCTGTCTCCGGAGGAGTGGCAGGCCCTGCAAGCTGAATTGGAAAGCGAGAAAGAAGGGATCCCAGATTGAATTGAGCAAGACAAACGTTGAGGCCATTGGACAGGCTGCACCCAGAAATGGGCTGTCGGTTGCTGAGGATCCGGATTTAATAAGGTTTATTTAACAGAGTGTTGGGCCTAAACAGCAGCACTTGTATATCCGGTCACCATTTGCTCCTCCTAAGGATGCTACATTAGGCCCCGGGCAGGATTCTGACGTATAACGGATCATCAAGTGGTGCAAGCCTTCGCCTTCCCTCCTACTCACATCTCTCCATCCACTGTGAGCAAAACTATACTGCTAGCTCAGGGCCAACCGTTGCAGGCTCATCTTTGGAAGTTAGGGCTGGAGTCTCAGGGGCACTCTGTGGTGCTGGTTTCCCCGCGTGCAGATCTGCTGGAGGTGGCAGCAAGTCAGCCTCTGGATCTGGATCTGATGGTGGTGGACATGACGACAGGGCTGTTTAACCCTTATGCTTTTTGTCGAGAGTGCCAAAGTAAGCTGCCCAATCTCCCTGTGATCCTGACTCATCACCCCCGTCGCCACATCGAGCCTGCAGAGCGGCGCTGGGCAATCTATCAGGGGGCAGCAGATGTGATCCCCGGCTTGGCAGAGGCTGACGATATTCTCCACTCCCTCGAACGAATTTACGAGGCTGCCAGGTGGTTTTTGCCTATTGACACGGCGGCACTCTACAGGGCTCTGGAGCAAGCGGGCGTATGGCCTGGGGAGGTCAGCCGTACATCTTCTTCCACCACTCCCCCGCAGCCGATCGCGCACTCTCCCACCGCCCCTCCACAACCCATCGCTGCAGAAGGGAATCCAGGGCAAAAAGACTTGACCCCGCAGGTGAAGTACCGATTGATGTACCGGGGTCGCCCCGTTGATTGAGGTACCCGTGCCGGGGTTGAGCTGCTGAGAGAGAGTCAGCGCAACACCAGGGCCAGAGTAGTCCCTTGGGATCCCGTCTTGACCAACTGCAAGTCTCCCCCGTGGGCCTGCAGGATGCGCTTGGCGATGTATAGCCCCAGACCTCCTGAGCCAGTTGGGTAATGGTGGCCGGCAATGTGAATGGGCTGGGTCACATAGGGCTGGGCCAATTCTTCCAAAGGGGCAGGTAAGCCGGGGCCATCATCCTGCACCTGGATCTGGCGGGGGCTGACAGTGAGCACCACTGCATGGCGTGCATAGCGCAAGGCATTGTCCACCAGATTCACCAGCGCCCGCTCCAGCTCTGCCTCATCGGCGTTGCCCCACCCTTCCCCTTCCACTCGCAGGTCAATCCCCCGTTCTTGGGCCAGGGATCCCATGCGCTCGGCCACCCTTCTGGCCAGGGATCCCAGATCACAAGGCCGAGGATGCAGCTCGATCTCCCCCCGCTCCAGGCGGTGGGCCTCCACCATTTTCTGCACCAGGGAGAGATTGTGTTGGTTTTCCTGCAGGATGCGATCCAGCAGAGCGCGACGTTGCTCCGGATCGAGCTGTTGATCCTGTTTGAAGGCGCTCAGCAGGTGCCCAAAGGCAATGAGGGGGGTTTTCAGGTCGTGAACCAGTGTGGCCGTAAAGGCTTCTCGCCGCATTTGATCAATCTGGATCTGGCGCAGCAACTGGGCAAAAGCCTGCCGCAAGATCAGGGCTTCCTGGGGATCCCCGGGGCGGAGCAGCAGATTCCAACGGGCGGGCTGGTTGATCAAGGTTTCCAGATGGGCCAACTCGCGAGCCAGCAGGGTGAGGGGGCGCAAAATCATGGAGGACAGAGCATAGCCCACCACCGCCGATAGCACCGCCAGCAACGGGATCCACAGCAGCAACAGAAGGATCCCTTCAGTGCTGAACTGCGTGTCGGGCCAGATCCACTGCACTGACAGGATGAAAACTAGGTTGGGGACAAACGAGAGGCTGGCAATGACCAATGCCACCTGGGTACGCAGGCTGTGGGGAAAGCGGCGGCGCCAAAACTCAAGTAGGCGGAGTAGTTGCTGTTTCAAACTCGGTGTGCTCGCTTTGACAAGACCTGCTTGAATAGTGAACCAACCGCAGGCGAAGAATAAACATCCCCTCACGGTCAAGGCTGAAGAGTTCTTTCCCAGGTCTTAAAATGACCGTTATGTCTTGAGCCACTTCATCCCCATGAATAAAGGAGGATGCCGTAACCCCAGCTTTTAGGATACCCAGCTACCCCATTCTTTAAAGAAGCCGCGCCGTATTCCGGTTGGCAAAGCTGTGGACATCACAGCAAAGACAGCTTGCTCCCCAGGCGTAACCAACGTTGAGCAATTATAGTCGTTTTAGGTTAGGGTGAAGCGCCTGGGCCATTGAGAAAAGCCTTTGGCCGCCTGCATTATTGCTCGGCAACGCTATTGCTATGCCTACGGCACCCTGACGGGAACCGCAACGCT
>DVDX01000066.1 GCA_015295985.1 Synechococcus sp. M44_DOE_062
GGTGCTAAGCACCGCTAACGCGAACAGGAAGTGGGAGTTCTCCCGCAACCTGAGAAGGAATCCTTTGCCTTTAGGCGAGGGAGAATGTCAAGCGACCACTCTCTACTTTCTTCAAGCCCCCAGCCCCTCTCCCACAAAGGGAGATGGAAGTCGGCAATCATGGCTATTCATTTATTTTTTTGCTGCAATAAAGACGCTCTCTTCTCTCTGCTCTCTTCTAACTCAAGGTGGCCACAGGCTGGGCCTCTGCCAAAAGCGCCTGAGTTTTTAGGTCGGTGATGGTAACCAACAAGCGCCGTGAGGCATCGACGGCAAATTCGACGCGAAGGCGATCCTCCCCTATGCGGCCAGGGGGCTGTAAACGGGCCAGACAAATGGGTGATGACTCCGTCTCGCTGGGGCGAACGGGCGGGGATCCAAGAGGAGTTAGGGAGCGAAAGTCGGTTTGCCGGGTGAGTTGACGGCTGCTCATGCGCCCCAGCTCGTCGTAAACCACCTCCGATTGGACCACCTGGGCCACTTCCCCCACCTCCAGGCGAATCTCCGTTTGTCCGTCATTGGCCACCTGCAAGATCAGCGGTTCAGGCCGGCGGCAGGGATAGGGGCTGCCTCGCTCGAAAAGGGGATGGTAGATGTAGCTTTTCTGCAAGGGATCCCAAAGGCGGATGGCGTAGCTGTGGTGTAGGCGATCCTCCAACTTCACCTGACGGCCCAACTGAAGGGCACCTAGGGCCACGGCATCGAAGGGGCGTTCGCAGCGCACTTTCTTTTTGCCAAAGTAGGAGCGGAGCAGATCTTGTACTGCTGGCAGTTGGGAGCTTCCTCCCACCAAGAGCACCTGCTCAATTTGGTTTTTGCCCAATCCCCTCGCCTGGGCGGTGAGGAGAACGTCGTCCAAGCATTGGCGGATTTGATCCAAAAGCTGGTGGGTTTCCAGGATCTCCTCCAGCTCCTGCCGGTTTAACTTCAGCTCGTAGGCGGTTAGGGCCTCGTCATCAAACCAACTGCCCACCGCTTCCATCTGAGTGGAAAGGGCGATCTTGAGCTGCTCCGCCTGCTCCAAGAGGTTGAGCCAGCCCAGAGCCGCAACTTGCTGCCGGCTCAGCCCCAGTTGCCGCAGTAGGTAGTCGGCAATCCAAATGTCGATATCCACCCCGCCCACATAGGCATCGGCTTTGGCAATCACTTCGGCTTTAAGGACGGGGCTGCCCGCTTGCGGGGCGAGGGTGCGCACCAGACTGAGATCCAGGGTACCACCGCCGAAATCCACCACCAAGACCACCGTTCCCGGCTGAGTAATCGCATAGCCCAGGGCAGCCGCAGTGGCCTCATCCACAATTTGAACGGGATCCCAGCCACAGGCGCTGGCTACCCCCCGCAGCCAATTCAAGTAGCGCTCGAAGGATCCCACGGGGGCTGTAAACACCACCTGTTCCGGCTGCAGATGCTCTTTCTGAACCGCTTCCATGACCGCTTGCAGAAAGGCTTGGGCCACCGTTTCGGCGTCGTAGCGTTGCCCATCCAAGAGGCGAGGAGGGGGGACAAAGTCCGCCACCAATTCTCTCTTGAAGCCTTGAAACAGCCGCTGCGGATCCACCGCTCCCCAGCGACCGGCACGGACGGTTTCCCCCACCAAGAGCTGGCCTTTTCCCTTCACGTAAACCAAGCTGGGAATGGTTTGAGGGCCGGGCCCCTGGCGAGAGAGGCCGGGAAGAGCCAGGAGACGGGGAGCTTCCTGCGCGGGATCCCAGCCGGCGACCACGGTGTTGCTGGTGCCAAAATCGATGGCCAGCGTTGTAACCAGGGGCTTTGGAGATGGGGAGGGCATCAGCTCAATCCTCCAGGCAGGGAACGGCTGACTTTGGCCGGGCAAAGGATGGAATCTCCCCGACGGTAGCCGACAAAGCGGATGTAAACGGGATCCCCCTTCTGAAGATCCGGCTGATCCGGTTGATGCTGTTGCGGATCGAAGGGGACGGATTCAAGGGGGGTGCCAATGGGCTCATACCCCCAGTGCTGCAGCAGAGCATCCAGGGAGCGAAACAAGGCAATCACGTTTTGGGCCGGCCAATCGGGCTTGCGCTGGGCAATCTGGCGGACGGTGGGGTAGCTGGTGAGCAACGGCTGCAGCAGAGAGAAGAGGACTTCTGATGAATCGGTGGATTCCATTTTGTCATTCCCGTTGAGGCGCAGCAGGGATCCCAAGTCCCACTGCAGGGCGGCAGCCAGCTTTTGGAGCTGCTCCAGGCGCAGGGATCCCCACTTCCCTTGGCGCACCTGATCAAGGGCGCGGCGGCTGATCCCCGCTTGGGCCTGTAAAGCCCGCCAAGAAGACAGGCCAACAGCCCGCATCCGTTCCAGCAGGCAATCATCCAGAGGTTTCTTCGCCATTGCTTTTTGGGGGGATCCCTACCGATCTTGTCCCAGATTCGGGGCTTGGCTCAGGGATCCGCAAGGCGCAGGGAACGGCCTATGGCTTCCACATCCCGGTCATAACGGTCACGCCGGCTGGCTGGATACACGAATTCAAAGCCAGCTTGCAGGGAAGGGCGGACAATTTTTTTGAGATAGAAAATCCGCTGGCCAAAGTCCTCGTAACCGGAGACCACGAAGAAATCCCGGCCAACGGTTTGGTAAGTAACCCGACGCTGGTTTTCCCGGCTGCGGCGAAGCTCCTCCTGCAGGGCGCTGGCAGGGGTCTCTTGAAAGATGTTGTACCCACCCCAAACCCGCAGTGCAGCCCCGTCTTGACCGAGAAACACTTGGCCGTCACCGTTGTCGGATTCCCCTTGCGGGATAAAGTCTGCCGGGTAGTCGATGCGGTAGCCGAAGCGGGCATTGAGATAGGGCCGGAAACCGGCTTGGGCAATGGGAAGGGCGGGGCCAGGAGTAATGACCGGGATCCCTGTCCCTAGAATCAGTCCGGCAAGCAGACAAGCTAGGCGAGCAGCAGACTTCATGGTTTTGATGGTCCCACTCTGTAGCCATCCTAAGCTCTCTCACCCCCAGCCCCTCTCCTAGGGGGACAGAATTTGGATGAACCACCTAAGGTTTGTCCAGGCTCTTTCCCAAAAGACAAGGAAATAGCAATCCAAGTTTCGCTGCCGTGCTTCTATCTGGGTGCTATTTGAGATGGTAGACATAGCATCTTTTTCAAGGGTTTGAAATGAAATACTGGTTTGGGTAATGATGTTAACTAAGTTTGCCGATTGACATCAGGGTTTTGGCCGGAGCGCAGCCGTTCGATGTCTTCTCTTGCCCGCTGGATAGCACTGCAATTGTCTACCGCTGCCCAGGTAGAGGCCAGAAACAGTCCAGGGAGAGAAACCTCTCCTTCTTCGTCGCTAAACAACACGCCGATGAAGAGACACCACCCCAAAAAAATCATCAGAGCTTTCCATCGCCGCGTGTAAACGTAGGCTCCGAAAGCGAGCAGAATGGACAAAAAGATTGCCATTCCCTGAGACTTTTGAGAAAGGGCATAGGTACGACGGATTTCTGCATCCGCTCTTTTTTGATCCTCTTGCTGCAGCAATTCCTGTAGATGTTCGTCCATAGGCCACCCAAATCTGACGGCCTCATCTTAAAAATCCTTGGAAGCCCCCTGTTCAAAGACAATTGTTCGGGATCCCTGTTGGGGGAGAACGGCAGGAAAAGAGAGGAGAGGTTGGCCACCCCCCTTCTCGAGTTCCCAACTTCTGTAGAATGGGGAAGCTCGTCTTAATCTCTTATTGCAGGCTGCAAGGCCCGGACGGATTTTGCCATGACCTCAGCTCCTCTTGCTTCTCCCCCTCGTGTTTTGGATCCCCTCGACCCTCAAGTGCGTCCGGATCCCCAGGGGCGGTTTGGGCCGTTTGGGGGTAGATTTGTGCCGGAAACCTTGATGAGCGCCCTGACAGAGCTGGAGGAAGCTTTTGAGCAGCATTGGCGGGATCCCGGCTTTCGCGCCGAGTTTCACAGCCTGCTGCGGGATTTTGTCGGACGGCCTAGCCCCCTCTACTTTGCCCAGCGGCTCACAGAACACTACGGTGGCCCACAGATCTACCTGAAGCGGGAAGATCTCAACCACACCGGCGCCCACAAGATCAACAACGCCCTTGGCCAAGCCCTGCTGGCAGTGCGCATGGGCAAGCGGCGGGTGATTGCTGAGACCGGTGCCGGTCAGCATGGGGTAGCCACAGCAACTGTGTGTGCTCGCTTTGGGTTGGAATGCGTTATCTACATGGGGGCACTGGATATGGAGCGGCAGGCCCCCAATGTGCAGCGAATGCGCCTGCTGGGTGCTGAGGTGCGGGGGGTGGAAGCGGGCACGTGCACCCTCAAAGATGCTCTATCCGAGGCGATCCGCGACTGGGTGACGAATGTGGAGACCACCCACTATGTGATCGGTACGGTGGCAGGACCTCACCCTTACCCGAAGCTGGTGCGGGCCTTTCACGATGTCATCGGCCAGGAGACGCGGCAGCAATGCCAGGAGCAGTGGGGAGGGCTGCCGGATGTGCTGCTGGCCTGTGTGGGGGGCGGATCCAATGCTCTGGGCCTGTTTAACGAGTTTGTCCGAGATCCGGGGGTACGGCTGATCGGCATCGAAGCTGCCGGAGAGGGGTTGCACACGCCCCGCCACGCCGCCACCCTCAACCGCGGTCGGATTGGGGTCTTGCATGGAGCCATGAGCTACCTATTGCAAGATGAGGAAGGGCAGGTGCAGGAAGCCCACTCCATCAGCGCCGGCTTGGATTACCCCGGCGTGGGGCCAGAGCACAGCTATCTGAAAGAAATTGGACGAGCCGAGTACTACGCTGCCACTGATGATGAAGCTGTAGAGGCGCTGCTGCTGCTGTCGCGGTTGGAAGGGATCATCCCCGCGCTGGAGACGGCCCATGCGCTGGCCTACCTGAAAACCTTGGCCCCACAGCTCGACCCCCAGCAACGGGTAGTGGTCAACTGTTCTGGGCGCGGCGACAAAGATTTGAATACGGTTTTTAAGTATTTGCAGCAGAGAGGGCGCAGCTTTTAGAGTACAGTCGAGAATCCTCTGTTCTGTTCCTTTGTCCTGACCACCAACGGGATTCCCTGGGGTGTCTACCTGCCAAGTTCACTTCACGGTTCGATTGCTGGGTCTTCTCGGCCTGCTTCTGGCTGCAGGGCTGGGGTTGTGGACGGGATCCCCGCCGGAGCTTGCTGAGGCAACTGCCCCCGCTCCTCTGCCGGAGTCCATGGGTGCTCCACACCGCTTGCGGGATCGCACTGGCAGGATGGAGTTCCATTCGGCAGGGACTCAACGACCACCTCTCCCTGACACCCTGCCGGCGCTGGCGCGTCAGGCCATTGCCCACTACTTTGCCACGGGTCAGGTGCTGCCACCTCCAGACGAGATCCCGCCGCACTGGCAGCGCTCAGCGGGGGTTTTTGTAACGGTGAGTACAGAGGGTCGGCCCCGCGGCTGCTGGGGCAGCTTGGATCCCGGCGGCGAGGATCTGGCTAGGGCTACCATCCGGGCGGCGGTGGGGGCTGTGACCCGCGATTGGCGCTATGGGCCTCTGCAACCTGGGGAGCTGGAGTCAGCAGCCATTCAGGTGGCCATTGTGCGGCGGGTGGTGCCCCTTGCATCAGCAGGACGGAGTCCTTTCGCCGCTGTGGAGCAGGTGGATCCAACTCGCACGGGCTTGTTTATCCGCTCCGGAACGCGGGGGGCGGTGTTGCTGCCGGGAGAAGCTTTGACGACAGAATGGCAGCTCGCCACTGCCAAGAGGTTGGCCGGGATCCCTGCCGACCAGCCGGTGGAGCTGTTTCGCGTGGAGGCAGAGCTGTTGCATGAGTTTTGAGGAAAGGGCACACTGCTGTTGCATTTGCGAAAGCGTCGCCTAGCGATAAAGTGCTATGCCTACGGCACCCTGGCGGGAACCGCACCCCTGTCGTGAATGGCTGGCAGCCGTGCTGGGCAACACCCACGTGCGCTGGGGCTGGTTTGTGGGGGAGACCCTGGTGAAGGTGGAGCAGTTTCCTGCCCACCAACCCTTGTCCTGGCCGGAGCAGACAGAGTTGTGGTTGGCTCCTGTGGGCTCCGCTCCCCTGCCGCCGGAATCCCCTTGGGTGCATCGATTGGAGCTGTCGCAGGTGCCGCTGCGGGATCCCTACCCAGGGCTAGGGTTGGATCGGGCCTTAGCCCTGTGGGCTGCCGGGATCCACTATGGTTGGCCCTGTTTGGTGATCGACGCGGGTACTGCCCTGACCTTGACGGGAGCAGATGGCAACGGATCCCTGGTGGGGGGGGCGATCTTGCCCGGCCTGGGGCTGCAGGCGCAGGCGTTGGCCGACTACACCGCTCGGCTGCCCAAAGTCCACTGGGATCCCCGTTCCCCCTTGCCCCCCCGCTGGGCCAATGACACCGTGGCTGCCATCCGCAGCGGCATTCTCCACACTCTGCTGGCGGGGTTGCGGGAGTTTATTGCCGACTGGCGTCGCCGCTTTCCCCAAGGCCCTCTGCTGCTGACCGGCGGGGATGGGGAGTGGCTCTACTCCCACCTGCAAAGTTACCTGCAAAACCCCGTTGGTGACAGCGGGACGGAGTCCTTGAGCAGAGAGCAGAAAGGAAAGAGCGGAGAGAAGAGAGCCTCACTCCTCACT
>DVDX01000064.1 GCA_015295985.1 Synechococcus sp. M44_DOE_062
CGACCCCAACGCCTAGCCCGACACCCACCCCCACTCCGACACCGACCCCAACGCCCAGTCCGACACCCACACCAACGCCAGAGGCGACGCCCACGCCTGTACCTCGTCGCCAGCCGCGCTTTCAACTGGGCCGCCCCCGTCCGACCCCAGAGGGGATCCCGGCTGTTCCAACGCCACCGCCCGTAGTGGCCACTCCTGAACCTGAGCTTACGCCTGAGCCCAGCCTAGAGCCCTCTCCGCAACCTGTGCCCACTTCAACTCCCCAGCCTGTGGCTACACCTTTGCCGCGGGTAACCCCTATCCCTTTCCAGGAGCGGCGAGTACGCCAGCAGGGGTTGCGGCTTTTCCCGCCAGGACTCCACAGCCCAACCCTCTCAGGTGAGCGGTAGCGTCAGTATGGAAATCCTGACTCTACAGGTAGTGTCAAAAGTCGAGCATTGACAACAATTTCCTCTAGATTTGGAGACAGAGGTAGAGAGCTGTCCCGCAGGGATCCGTCCTCATCTGTCTCCGGCTGGGAGCGTCGGTGATGATGTGCCCAATTAGCCTCAAGGCGTTCCAAAAACGCGCCGATGACCCTTGCCGTGCCTTGCCGAGTAAGCTTTTCCGATGGCTCTGCAAACAAAAATACTCATCTCTAGTCCCACAAACTGGATGGAAAAATTACTTTTTTATCTCTTGACGGTCTAATTTATCATCAAAAACCTATCGAGTAGGCGGAACAATTTTTTCTCAATCTGTATAGACCCTAAGCTTGAATTTATAAAATGGTTGATTTCTTCGTCGCTCCTTAGGGTAGAGTTGCTGCACAGTAGAAAAAGGTCGTAAGCACTGCCGGTAGTGTCTAGTGAGACAGCTTCAATAAATTTAGTGAGTCTAGCAGCAAGATCTGGATTGGATTTTTTGGAGTCAAAACCTTTACGAAAAGGCTTTTGTGCTGGTATGAATAAGGTGCTGTTTGCAGAAAGGTCAGCTTCGTGTGCAGAAAGAGGGCCCGATGCAGCAGGAGAAGTAGAGATTCTGACAGGACATGAATTTATGGTGTGGGGTTTGATATGTCGGAAAGTCTTGACTTGCAAGATGCGGTGGGGCGTTTCTTGAAGACGATTGGCCGCTACTCGTTGCTCACTGCTGAAGAAGAGCTCCGTTTGGCTCACCAGGTGCAGCGGATGGTAACGCTCTTGGAGCAACGGCAGCCCCATGAGTCGGTGGAAGATTGGAGCCGGCGGCTGGGGATCCCCTTAGGGGAGCTGCAGCAGATCCTGCGGCAGGGGGAAGCAGCCAAGAAACGAATGGTGGAGTGTAACCTTCGCTTGGTGGTGTCGATTGCCAAGCGCTATCGCAATCGCGGCTTGCCGTTTCTGGATTTGATTCAGGAAGGCACCATCGGCCTTACCCGCGCCGTGGAAAAGTTTGATCCCACCCGCGGTTACAAGTTCTCCACTTATGCCACTTGGTGGATCCGGCAAAGCGTGAACCGGGGCATCCAAAACAAGGGGCGGATGATCCGTCTACCGGCCCACATGTACGAAAAAGTCTCCCAGGTGAAGCGGCGCTACCGCGAGCTATCTGCCGAAAGGGGATCCCGCCCCCAGGCGGAAGAGGTTTTTGATTCTCTGGATATCGGCGATAACTACCGTGAGCTGATCACCCGCCACATGGCAGAGATGCGTTCTTTGAATGTGGGGATAGGGGATGAAGATGGCACTGAGCTGCAGCACTTTATCCCAGATGAAGACAACGACCCTGTTGAACACCTGACTCAGGTTGCCCATCGAGAGGAAGTCCGCGCTCTGGTGGGCCAATTGAGCGAACGGGAACGACAGGTGATCGTGGCTCGCTATGGGCTGGATGGATCGAGGGGCCTAACGCTGCGGGAAATTGGGGAGCACATCGGTCTTTCGCGAGAGCGGGTACGACAGATTGAGCGGCGGGCTTTGCGGAAATTGCGGCGGCTGCAACAGGAATACTCCACTCCCAAGATGGGTAGGCTCAACCCCCTGGGCTAAGGGGAACCGTGCCCATTCGCGTCAGCGGTGCGAAGCCCTGTAGAAGGGTTTTTTCACCACTTCGGCAGGCTGGCGCTGCCCCCGAATCTCTATCTCCAGGCGGGATCCCACTTTGGCCCAAGCCGGGGGAACATAGCCCAAACCAATGCCATAGCCCAAGCTGGGAGAATGAGTACCGCTGGTCACTCGTCCAATCGGCTCGGGGGAGTTGGGGGCGCAGATGGCATAGCCGCTGCGGGGAACGGCCCGTTCGCGATAGGGGTGGGGAGCACTTTCCAACATGCGGAACCCCACCAGTTGGCGAGGGATCCCTTGCTCTCGTTGGCTTTCGATGGCGGGCTTGCCGATGTAGTCCCCTGGGTTGTTCACCAACCAGCCCAAGCCAGCTTCCAAGGGAGTGGTGCTCTCATCCATGTCCTGCCCGTAGAGATGGAACGCGGCTTCCAGGCGCAGGGTATCGCGGCAGCCCAGCCCACAGGGTTGTACGCCAGCCTGAATCAGTTGCTCCCAAAGGCGGATGCCGTCTTCAGGGCTGAGCATAACTTCAAAGCCATCTTCTCCGGTGTAGCCGGTGCGGGCTACAAAGATAGACTCTCCCAAGGTTCCCGCTGCTCCGGCAAACTGACCGTGCTGAAACCGGCGCAAAGCCTTCAGGGATCCTTCTAAAAAGGGCTGGAGAGCCTGTTCGGCTGCCGGCCCCTGCACTGCCAACAAGACCTGGGTGTCAGAGTGATCCTGCAGGTTGACCCCAGGGATCCCTTGGAAGTGGTGGTTGAGCCAATCCCAATCCTTCTGCCGGGTAGCTGCATTGACAATCACGCTCCAGTGCTCCAGCTCACCCTCAGATGGATGCCGGTAGAAGATGACATCATCCAAAATGCCCCCCAGCGGATTGAGCAGGACAGTGTAGCGACTGGATCCCACAGGAACAGCACTTAGATCGCTGGGAACCAGACGGCTGAGATGGGATCCCAGATCCGTTCCCCAAAGGGTGAACTTGCCCATGTGGGAAATGTCGAATATCCCCACCCTCGCCCGTACTGCCCGATGTTCCGCTATCACTCCCTGATACCGCACCGGCATTTCCCAGCCGGCAAAAGGGACAAATCGCGCCCCCAAAGCTTGATGAAGGGGGAATAGGGGGGTGCGCCGCAGTGGGGTGGGGTTCATAAAGGGGTTGTCACCGGCAGTGTTGCCTAGACCCGGCAAATTTGGGATCCCCGACCTCAGTTGGCGGATCCCCCTACGGTCAACTGGCCTAGCACGTTGATGTCAAAGGTGAAATTAATCGTCACCGAGTTGCCCTCATAAGCCTCAGGCAGGGGCGGGAAGGGAGCTGCCCTCTGGATAGCGGTCAGCGCTGCATCGTCGGTTTGCTGACTGCCGGATGTGCGCGCCAGGCGAATGCTCTGCAGATTGCCAGCTCGACCCACTGTAAAGACCACCACTGTACGACGCGAGGTGCCGGTTTGTCCAGGAATCCAATTTCGCTCCACTTTCCGCTGTAAATCGGCCAGCCAAGGGCCCCAATCCACATTGGCCCGCGCTGCCACATTGGGGGGGTTGGGAGCCGATTGGGTGGGGTTGGCCAATCCACTGGCTCCACTGCCCTGGATCCCGGCACCATTGCTGGGAGCAGAAGCACTGACCGGGGGTCCCAATTGGGAAGAGGGCCGCTGGGCGGGAAGAACCTCTGTCACCGGTTGCGGAGCGGGCGGAACAGGAGCCAATTGGCTGGGATCCGAAACCCGCTCGCTTGGCTGCACAGGCAAGGGCTCCGCAGTTGGCGGGGGAGTGGGCCTTGGGGATGGAGCAGCCGCCACAGGGGGCGGGGTTTGGGTCGGAGTAGGTCTGGGGACAGGCGTGGCAGGTGGCGGTGCCGCAGTCGGGGTCGCGGTAGGCTGAGGGGGGGCGGGGGTTGGGGTAGGCGTGGGCTTGGGTGGGGGGGTCGGAGTTGGGGTTGCCAGGGCAACTGCAGCCGGGGCAGGTGGTGGTGGAACAGGGGCAGGCTGCTGGGGTGGCGGCGGTTGGGGTCTTGGTGACGGAGGAGGGACCTCCTGGGGAGGGGCGGCCTGAGATTGGGGTGGACTGCCTTGAGACGGAGGGGCTTCCACCCGCTCACCCCCATCACGGGAATCAACTTCTGAAACCAGATCTGCTTCCTCTGGGGGCTGCAGATCTTCTGGATCCAGAAGGATAAACTCAATGGCCTCCTGTTCTGGTTCGCGAATGAGCCAAAGCCGCCCCAAGTGGAGCAATCCCAGTAGCACCAGCACGTGCAGCAGCAACGACAGCGCCACCATCCAAAAAAAGTTGCGGGATTCATCCTCGCGGCGGCGCTGCTCAACCCAGATGCTGGTCATGGCCAAGATTGCCCTTTTGTGTCTTCAACGCTCTCAACACACCGAGCTGTCTGTTGCAGACTCGGCCACGTGGGTAACACACTAGCTAGTGTTATAGCATCCGAGCAGTGAGTACTCCTGCGCAAAGGCGTACAGTCTATCTCGGGCTTGAGAAGGGATCCCACCTTGCGGCAGCAGCTCTAAAATCCCCTACCTTGATTAAAGGATTGAAGAGCGGGGATCCCATTAGCCGGGGGAAAAGCCCCACAGCCTGGGGTGCTGGTTTTGAAGTCGACTGGTGGGCACTTTTGGCAGATTCTTAGGAGTGACGTTATGGAACCCATCCGCTTTCATCTGGCCTTTCCGGTTGCCGATATTGCCTTGGCCAAGGCCTACTACGGCGACGGCTTGGGCTGTGAGATCGGTCGAGAAACCCCTGCTGCTGTCATTTTCAACCTGTACGGCCATCAAGTGGTGGCCCACCTCACCCACGAGGAGCTGACGCCCCAGCGGGGCATCTACCCCCGCCATTTTGGCTTGATCTTCCCCACCCAGGCGGATTGGCAGGCGCTGGCCGACCGTGCTTTGGCGCGGGCCTTACCCTTCTATCAAAAGCCGCGTTGGCGCTTTGTCGGCACCCCTTTGGAACACGGCACCTTCTTTTTGCAGGATCCCTTCTACAACCTGCTGGAGTTTAAGTACTACCGCCACGCTTCCGCCATTTTCGGGGAGCGGGAGTTGGCCTTGGTCGGGGACAGTGCTTCTCACCGCTCGCGCGAACGATCCCCAGCTCACTCCAGTGGCACGTAGCGCAAACAGGAGGGATCCTTTGGCTACTCAACCCCTGCGTTCTGGCCCTGCACGCGGCCCTATCTGGCAGATGGATTTCAACGCCGTCCCCTTGCGGGATGAGCAGAACCGACGGGTTTGGGAGCTGTTGGTGTGCGATCCCACCGGGCAGTTTCGCCAAGCGCAGTATTGCAGCAACCAAGAGGTGAACAGCACCTGGGTGGCACGACAGTTGCGGAGCTACCTCGAAGCTGCCCCACAGCCTCCCTCGGCCATTCGCGTGTTTCGAGCCCGCATGAGCTCGATTCTGCAACGGGCCTGCGATGCGGTTGGGATCCCGATGCTGCCCAGTCGTCGCGTCTATACCCTCAAAGCCTGGATGCGAGAACGGGCAGAGCAGGTTTACCCCCAAGAGACTCAGTTCACCTACAGCCCTGAGCCTCCTGTGGATCCGGATCCGCCGGATCCCATTCGTCTGCCGGACAAGTTGCAGGGAGAACGCTGGGCCTTTGTTACCTTGCGAGCTGAGGATCTGCAGGAAGCTGAGGCCTGGCCCATAGCATTTGGCGAGCTTTTTCCCGTTGCCTGGGACACTTTGACGCCCGACCCATTCGCCTCAGGGGTACGGAGCACCCTCATTCCCGGCTTGGTGATCATCTCCCAGCGAGCTTTGCCGATGGCAGCCTGGATGAGCGGTATGGAGCCTGCTTACTTGACTGTGGCAGACGGACGGCTACTGTTCGAGGCAGGCCTCAACGATTGCTACCTATTTACACAACTGAGAGATGAAAAACTGCGAACAGAGGCAGAAGTCTTTGCCCAGCGCCAGCAGCAGGCTCAAGGGATCCACTTTCTTGCCATTCAAACCGATCTCGAAGCCCAGTCCTTTGCTGGCTTCTGGCTGATGCAACATCCGTTGTAAGTAGCAGCCTTTAGCTTGAACAACTGGAGAGACCACATCGCTGTTCCAAAGGGGAAACATACTCGCGAAAGCGGGACGAGATCCCTTGCAGCAAGTGCTGTCGTGGAACCAGTAACAAGAATCCTCGCTTTACCAAAAACCTGGGTCTAAAGCCCCGCCCTCTCGCTTTAGCGGCGCGGCTGCGCTTAAGCCTACGGCTCGCTGACGCGACTAGGGCGGCTTTGTGCTAAGCTAAAAACAGAGGTGAGGGTAATCAACCTCTCTAAAAACCCAATAGCCTAACGGCTAAAGAACTGGCCTAAGTTTTTTTGTGTTGGTTCAACGGTACCTTAGGGCATAAGGGAACCGACCCGCACTCGCGTCAGCGGCGCGTAGCGCTTGGGGGAACGCTTGGGGAGATAAGCACCTCTGTCGTGGAAGGGCGACCTGTTCGCGTCAGCGGCGCGGAGCGCTATACGGTAAGTGCTGTCGTGGAACCAAGAACAAGAATCCCTGCCCTTT
>DVDX01000021.1 GCA_015295985.1 Synechococcus sp. M44_DOE_062
TCTCTATCTTGTCAGTGCCCTCTTTTGGCTCAAATAAAAGATCAACACAACCTAGTGGAGCGTTTTGTAGATTCGGTTCACGGCAGATTTTGAAGGGCCTCAGCCCCACTAACGCCAACAGATTCAACAGATCTGACCCCAGGCATGGGATCCACCCCCAAACCCCTTTGCCCCTCAGCCTATCAGAACCCCTTCCTCACCGTTGCCGCATTTGTGGATCCAAGGCATCCCGTAAGCCATCCCCGACAAAATTGATGCTCAGCTCCGCCACCGGGTGCCCTAGGCAGCCTTCAAGGGATCCCGGCCACGCCCGTTTGTCGGGCAGCCTGGATCACTGCCGCAGCCACCTGGGGAACCACCCGCCCGTCGAAGACCGAGGGGATGATCCAGTGGCGATCCAGGTCTTCGGCAGGGATCAAAGCCGCAATGGCCTGAGCGGCAGCCACACACATCTCGGTGTTGATCTGCTTGGCCCGGCAATCCAGCGCCCCCCGAAACACGCCCGGAAAGGCCAGCACGTTGTTGATCTGGTTGGGGTAGTCGCTCCGCCCGGTGGCCATCACCGCCACTTGATCGCTCACCAGCTCAGGCTGAATCTCTGGCACGGGATTGGCCAAAGCAAACAGAATGGGATCGGGGGCCATCTTTGCCACCATCTCCACCGTTAGGGCATTGGCCACGCTCACCCCGATAAACACATCTGCCCCCACCAGGGCTTCCGCCAGGGATCCCTTCTGCTCGACGGCAACTGCGGCTTTTTCCGGGGTGAGATCGGAGCGGGAGCGGCTGAGGATCCCTTTGCGATCGCACACAAGAATGTGAGCTGCCCCGGCCCGCCGCAGCAGTTGAGTGACCGCAATACCGGCTGCCCCGGCCCCGTTGATGACAATGCGCACCTGATCCAGGGTTTTCTTCACCACCTTGAGGGCATTTAGGAGTGCGGCCAGCACCACAATCGCCGTGCCATGCTGATCGTCGTGAAACACCGGCAGGTTGAGGCGAGCCTTGAGCTGCGATTCGATGGCAAAGCAACGGGGGGCGCTGATGTCTTCCAGGTTGAAGCCACCGAAGCTGGGGGCCAGATGCACCACCGTCTCCACAATTTGCGCCACATCCTGGGTGGCCAGGCACAGGGGGAAAGCATCAATATCGGCAAAGCGCTTGAACAGGGCCGCTTTCCCCTCCATCACCGGCAAAGCTGCCTCCGGGCCGACATTCCCCAAGCCCAGCACTGCGCTACCATCGGTTACAATGCCCACACTGTTGCCCTTGATGGTGTACTCATAGACCGCGGCGGGGTTAGCAGCAATTTCCAGGGAAACCCGCCCTACCCCCGGCGTGTAGGCCATGGCCAGATCGGCGGCGCTCTCCAGCGGGCTTTTGCCCACCACCTGTAGTTTTCCCCCTCGATGCAGCTCAAAGGTGCAATCCACCACCCGTTCTACTTTTACATCGGGCAGGGCAGCCACGGCGGCGCGAATTTGCTGGGCATGCTCGCTGCTGACGGCATCCACCGCGATCTCTCGTACCGTCTCCGCAGGGGATTGGTGGATGAGGTCAATCTGGCTGAGGCTGCCTCCCACCTTGGCAATGGCCTGGGTCACACGGGCTAGGGCTCCCGGCTGGTTGAGCAGGCGAATGCGCAGGGCAATGCTATAGCTGGAGCTGGGGGTGAGTTTTGTCATAGTCTCTTATGGTAGACGAAAAATCCGATTCCGACCTGCACACCTTGGCCGATTGGCTGGAGGGCTACTACAGCAACCGCGCCCAGGCGATGGCGGAGCCGGTGTGGTTTGTGCCGGTCAGCCTTTGGTATGTGCGTCTGCCCCACCTGTTTTCCCAAGGGATCGGCTTTTTTACCGAACAATTCAACCAACACACGCCAGGCCGGTTTTATCGCAGCCGGGTGCTCCAGGTATTGGCGGATCCCTTGCGGATTGAGAACTACAAATTGCGGGATCAAGCAGCTTGGGCAGGTGCCTCTCAGGAGCCGCAGCGCTTGGCACAGCTCTCCTTGGCCGACCTTGAGCATTTGCCTGGTTGTCGTATTTTGGTGGAAAAGCGCCCAGACTGCTACCACGGAGAAATGCTGCCGGGTGGAGAATGCCGTCTTAACCCTGGCGATAGCACCTACATCCACATCGAATTTGACCTCACAGCCAAAGAATTCATCACCTGGGATCGGGGCTTTGACGCCACCACCGGCCAACAAACCTGGGGATCCCGCGCCGGCCCCTACCGCTACCAAAAAGGGATCCCACCGGCTCCCCTTCAGGCCTGAACCTTCAAAACAGGAAGGGAAACAGATCGCGAAACCCTTTGCGCAACCTGAGCAGAAAGATCAGCCGCTCCACCTCTGGAGAGACGGATCCGGTTTCGGGCCGAGCTGCCAAGGCTTCCTGAAGTTCCAAAGCTTCGCTGGCGGTGAGGGGCTGATTATCGACCGGAGAACGAGCCCGCAAATCCGGCTGCGCCCGCAGCACCTCCTCAGGGATCTCAGAAGCAGGGGGCAGAGCCAAAGCTGGATTGGGGAGATACAGCAGGAACACCAGCAGGCTGGCCCATCTACCGCCCCTTTTGGCCCAATGCTGTCGGTTCACTTGGTCAGATCTCCCGGCTAACTCCACCCTGATCCTAGCCATCCCAAGGATCTCAGCCCGTCTCTCGGCACCGCAGAACCGGCACGGTGAGATCATCGAAGGGATCCCAGGGGTATTCCTCGTGGGTTCAATTCTTCAATATCCTACTTAGGACTTGCCCAGGCTATTTTTGGGGTCGAGCCATCCTAGCTGGCAATTGCTTCTGAGCGCTCCTGGATCACCCGGTCTACGATGCCGTAAGCCTGAGCTTCCGTGGCCGAGAGGTAAAAGTCTCGCTCCACATCCCGCTCGATTTTCTCCAGTGGCTGGCCGGTGGTTTGCGCCAAGATCTCGTTCATGCGCCGTTTGACCCGCAGCGTTTCGCGGGCGCGAATTTCAATGTCGCTGGCTTGGCCTTGGATCGTGCCCAGGGAAGGTTGGTGCAGCATGATGCGGGAGTGAGGTAAGGCAAAGCGTTTTCCCTTGGTGCCGGCAGCCAGCAAAAAGGCTCCCATCGAAGCTGCTTGGCCCACGCAAACCGTAACGATATCCGGCTTGATGTGGTTCATGGTGTCGTAGATGGCCATGCCCGCCGTCACAGAACCGCCGGGAGAGTTAATGTACATCACAATGTCCTTCTGCTGATCCTGGGAGTTGAGGTAGAGCATGACCCCCACAATGGTATTGGCCAAGCTATCGTCAATGGGCTCGCCGATAAACAAAATCCGCTCTTGGTACAGGCGATCATCAAGGCTGATCCACTGGCTGTAAGGCTCACCGGGCAGACGGTAGGGAACGCGGGGTACTCCAATTGGCATAAGTCTCTCCTGGCAAGGTATGAAACACAAAACACTACACAGAACGACGCGCTTGCAAGAGGTCTTCTGCGCTCAACGCTAGCTGGGGCAAAACCGAGGAAACAATGCGTTCAGGGCCGGTTTTGACCTCGTCTTCGTATTCCCCGCTAACCCAGCGCAACACGGAAACCGACTGCTTGGCGGGATCCACAATCCAGTATTCCGGGATCCCACGGGCAGCATAATCTTTGCGCTTGTCTTGATCATCGCGTTTTTCATGGTTCACTCCAGGGGAAACCACTTCCACCACCAGCAGCGGCGGGGGCATGTGCAACCGAATGGTTCCGCGACCGTTTCCCAGCAAGCTCACATGAGCGGGATGCAAAACCATCACATCGGGGTTGCGAAACCGAGCCTTGGCTGCGGGCACTTCGACCTCGACTTGGCCCAAGCTCAGGCGTTGGATGGGCAAAAACTTGAGCAATTCTGCAATCAGAAACAGCTCAATGAGGGTGTTAATGCGCTCCTCGGTTGGCACTTCCCGAATAGACCCGTCTTCAACTTCAACCCGTCCTTCATAAGGCCAGTCCGTGAGGCGTAGGTACTCCTCCGCCGTTAAAGGCTGTACAGGAACTTGAACCATCGACGGATCCCTCTGCTTTAGTTTTTGGCTGCTGCCAACCTCGGCAAGACTTTGGAACTGGTCAACACCTGATCGATAAGGCCGTAGGCTTTGGCCTCTTCCGGGGTCATGAAGAACAGCCGCTCCGTGTCCTTCTTAATTCGCTCCAGAGGCTGACCTGTGCTGCGGGCCAGTTGCTCCAGCATCATGTTGCGCAAAGTCAGAATCTCGCGGGTGCGAATTTCAATATCGCTGGCCTGGCCGCGGGTGCCACCGTAAGGTTGATGCAGCACGATGGTGGCATTGGGCAAACTGGCCCGAAATCCCTTAGCCCCTGCTGCCAACAACATGGCCGCCATCCCAATCGCATTGCCGATGCAAATGGTATGCACAGGCGGCTTGATGTAGTTCATGGTGTCCAGAATGGCAAACGCTGCCGTGTCGTAGTTATAGGTGCCCGTCGAGTTGATGTACATCTTGATCGGCTTTTCCCGATCCTCGTACTGCAAATACAGCAGTTGCTCGATGATCAGCTTGGTGACGTTGGCATTCGACTCTTCCGCAAGGGGCAAGCCCAGGTAGACAATGCGCTCCTGCAACAGCAGCGAAGCCAAATCTGGAGGCGGGGTACGAACTGGAGCGCCGCCATAGTAGTAGTAGTAGGTTGATTGCACCATGCCAGAGTTCTCCTACGGCTGAGTCTACTAAAAAGCAACACTTGAGAACCACAAGGGATCCGCAAAATCCCAACGGATCCCTTGCAGTTTGAGGAACGGGAACCTGCGGATCCCGAAGTCAGCTTTACTCCGCCCCTTGAGGCAAGAGAACCCGCTCCGGCTCCGTGACCAACACCTTGGGCTTGCGCTCCTCATCCACATCGATAAGCACCTCCGATCCCTCGCGGACGTGTCCGGCCAGGATCTCTTCCGCCAGGATGTCTTCCAGCAAGCGTTGGATGGCGCGACGCAGCGGGCGTGCCCCATAGCTGGGGTTATACCCCTCCTCCACCACCAAGTCTTTGAAGCGGTCACTGACCGTAAGGCGGATTTTCTTCTCCGTCATGCGGTCAAACACTTCCTTGAGCAGGATGTCGGCAATCTGCTTCACTTCGTCCTTGGTCAGTTGGCGGAAGACGATGATCTCGTCCACACGGTTGAGGAACTCCGGACGGAAGTACTGCTTCAGCTCTTCGTTCACCAGGTTGCGGATGCGGTTGTAGTTGGCATCCTCATCGTTGGTGTTGAACTCGAAGCCGAGGCTGCCGCCACCCTTCTCGATCACCTTCGAGCCGATGTTGGAGGTCATCACCAACAAGGTGTTCTTGAAGTCCACCGTGCGACCTTTGGCATCGGTCAGGCGGCCATCCTCCAGGATTTGCAACAACAGGTTAAACACATCCGGGTGGGCTTTCTCAATCTCGTCGAAGAGCACCACCGTATAGGGGCGACGGCGTACTGCCTCGGTGAGTTGACCGCCCTCGTTGTAGCCCACATAGCCCGGCGGGGAGCCAATCAGCTTGCTGACCGTGTGCCGCTCCATGTACTCCGACATGTCAAGGCGGATCATGGCCGACTCAGAACCGAAGAAGTAAGCTGCCAAAGCCTTGGTCAGTTCGGTTTTGCCCACCCCCGTCGGGCCGGAGAAGATAAAGCTGGCGATGGGGCGGTTGGGATTTTTCAGCCCCACCCGAGCGCGGCGGATGGCACGGGAGATGGCCCGCACCGCTTCGTCTTGGCCGATGATGCGCTGGTGCAGGGTTTCTTCCATGTTCAGCAACTTCACCGACTCGCTTTCCGTCAGCTTGGCCACCGGCACCCCCGTCCAGGCGCTGACCACTTGGGCCACGTCCTCTTCGGTTACTTCGGGCATCTCGCTGCGGCTGCTTTCTTCCGCCTTCTTAGCAGCGGCAATGGCGCGGATCTGCTGCTTGATCTCCATCTCCCGATCCCGCAGCTCACCGGCTTTGTCGAAGTTCTGGGCCCGCACCGCAGCGTCTTTCTCCTTGAGCACTCGCCGCAGCTCTTGATCCAGCTCCCGCGCCGCCGGGGGCAGTTGAGAGTTGATCAGGCGCACCCGCGAAGCAGCCTCGTCGATCAAATCGATGGCTTTATCCGGCAGGAAGCGGTCGGAGATGTACTGGTCGGCCAGCTTGGCCGCTGCATCCAAGGCAGCATCGGAGATCTTCAGCTTGTGGTGCTGCTCGTAGCGCTCCCGCAGGCCAAACAGGATCTCGATCGTCTCGGAGACGGTCGGCTCACCCACCATAATGGGCTGGAAGCGACGCTCCAGGGCGGCATCCCGCTCGATGTGCTTGCGGTACTCATCCAAGGTGGTGGCGCCGATGCATTGCAACTCGCCACGGGCCAAGGCAGGCTTGAGGATGTTGGCGGCATCAATCGCCCCTTCGGCAGCCCCGGCCCCAATCAGGGTATGCACCTCGTCGATAACCAGGATGATGTTGCCGGCATTGCGGATCTCATCCATGATTTTCTTGAGGCGCTCTTCAAACTCGCCGCGGTACTTGGTGCCGGCCACCAACAGGCCAATATCCAGGCTGATTACCCGCTTGTCGGCCAAAATATCGGGCACATCCCCCTGCACGATGCGCTGAGCCAAACCCTCGGCGATGGCGGTTTTGCCCACCCCCGGCTCGCCAATAAGGACGGGGTTGTTCTTGGTGCGGCGACCCAAGATTTGGATTACCCGCTCGATCTCCCGCGTCCGACCGACCACCGGATCCAGCTTGCCCTCCTGGGCCAGTTGGGTGAGGTTGGAGCCGAATTCGTCCAGGGTGGGCGTTTTGGTGCGGCTGGAGGATCCGCCCCCCGCCGTCACTTCGGCAGTCTCGCCCAACATGCGGATGACCTGGGTGCGCACCTTGGAGAGATCCACTCCCAGGTTTTCCAAAACGCGGGCCGCTACCCCTTCCCCTTCTCGGATCAGGCCCAGGAGCAGGTGCTCAGTGCCGATGTAGTTGTGGCCGAGCTGGCGGGCCTCTTCTAGGGAGAGTTCCAGCACTCGCTTGGCGCGGGGAGTGAAAGGGATCTCGACGGCCACAAAACCGGATCCCCGACCGATGATTTTCTCGACCTCAATACGGGCGTCCTTCAAGTTCACTCCCATGGACTTGAGAACTTTGGCGGCGACCCCAGTGCCCTCGCCGATTAACCCCAACAAAATTTGCTCGGTGCCAACGAAATTGTGACCTAACCGTCTGGCTTCTTCTTGGGCCAGCATGATCACCTTGATGGCTTTTTCTGTAAAGCGTTCAAACATGATCCTCGGGCTCCCTACGCCTGCATCAAGGCGGACTTGATAGGGGTAATCCTAGCACAAGTTCAGGCGAAACCAAGGGACGGCAAATACCCCAGACGGAAGCTGTCTGGGGCCAAAACGCGCCTGGAGAGATTTGAACTCCCGACACCGTGGTCCGTAGCCACGTGCTCTAGTCCACTGAGCTACAGGCGCAAGAAGGGCAGGCCAACCACGGTTGACTGTCTGTCCATATTATCCAGAGATCATCCAGGGATGGACATCTATCAATGTGGCTTAGGCATTCTAGCACAAGAGCGTTCTTTGGAAAGTCCAGCGGGGGTGTAGATATCCGCCAGCGTTAACATTGCCCTTGCCAAGGTCGCGGAACTTCTCCCCCCACTTCCAGGCCGGCTTGGGAGCTGGTGGCCGTGAGCACCGGCGTCCAGACTTGGCCGTTGCGCTGCCAAAGCTGTAGGTGCAGATGCCCTGATAGGGTATCCCGACAGTTGCGCTGCATCCCTTCGGGGCCAGGGGTGAATACAGTTTGACCAGGCCGCCCTGTGTGCCCTTCCAGCCGAATACACCAGAGGGCGCTCTCTCCCCGGATTCGCCAGGATCCCCAGGGATACACTTGCCAGGTCAGCCGAGCGGATCCGGGTCGCCATTCCAAAAAGGGCTGGGATCCCCATCCATGCAAGCTGATCAGGGCCACTTCTTCGGGGCGGGTGAGCACCTGCCGCTCAGCTCCGGCACTGGTGAGGCTGAGACCGGGATGCTGGGGAAAGGCGTTGCACTGGATCCAAAACCAGCGGCGAGGAAAGTTTTGGCCCCAATTTTTTTCGGCATAGGCAGGAGCCTGCTGAAATTCATAGCGCCTGCCTCTCCACTCCACCCAGCCGGTGGCCAAGCCGTGGCTCATGAGGATCTGCCAGCCCGGCTCGAAGATGGGCAGGAAAGACCATATCCCCATGGTAGCTTGGGGTGGGATCCCATAGGCAAAACGAGGTTGGATGCGGTAAAGCCAGCGAATGGGCTCAGAGCCCAAGGGATCCGGCAAAATCCCCTGATTGAGGTGGGCGGTGTATTGGTAGCCGCTGGCGGTGCGCTGGAAGAAGGTGAAGGGCTCCTGAAGGCCGCGACAGCCGGGGCCTGGGATCCCTGAGTGACCTAAGGCCAGACGGGTTGAGCTGGCCCAAAAGCGGCGGGGATTGGGGAAGGTGCGCCAATGCAACTCCTCCTCCGGCCCCAACACCTGCGCGATGCCCCCGCGCTTGGGATCGATGGCGTACATGAAGGCAAAGCTGATGGGCGGATCCCCGGGCAATGTTAACCGGCTATACCAGCCCTCAAAAAACGGCTCTGTGCAGCCATCCCAGTGATAGCCGGCATGGGGCAGGGATCCCCAGTCCGTTGAGCTGTTTTGCCCAGAGCAAGCCGCCGTTGAAGGAAACGCCATCGAGACCTGAGCCATGGCAACTTTGATAGACAAAAGTCTATGAATACCAAAACGATAATTGTATTGTCTCTATATTTATTTGCTCTTAGGATATCAACCAAGCTGAGATTTAAGGATTTCTTGAGATTTCACGCAGGGAATCCGTGGGTCAGGCGACTTGAACTGGAAAGCTTCCATCTTGCCTTCACATATCCTTTCGATGAGGTGAGCATGACGTCACGTCGTAACTTTTTGCTGTCTGCGGGTGCGGCCACCGTGGGTGGACTCGTGAGTGGCAGCTTAGCACGGGCCAGCACAGGCTACTGGGTTGCTCAGGCCAGCGGCCCAGAAACCCCCAATCTCAGGTTAGGTTTTATACCGATTGTGGAGTCTGCCCCCCTGATCATCGCCAAGGAGAAGGGCTTTTTCGACAAGCATGGCATGACCGGTGTCGAGGTGTTGAAGCAGGCCAGTTGGCTGGCAGCCCGTGACAATGTGGTTATCGGCTCGGCAGGGGGGCATTGACGGCGGCATGTGGCAGATGCCGATGCCTCACATGATCCACATCGGCGCCATCACCAACAATCAGCCGGTGCGTATGGCAGTTCTGTGTCAGTTGATCACCCAGGGGAACGGAATTGCCATTGCCGGAATGCACGTTGGCAAGGGCTTGGGGCTGGATATCTCCGGGGCCGCGGATTACATCAAAAATTTCAGCGCCAGCAACGGGCGCAAGTTCAAAGCTGCCTATACCTTCCCCAACGCCAATCAAGATTTTTGGATCCGCTACTGGCTTGCCGCCGGGGGGGTGGATCCAGATCAAGACATTGACCTCCTGACGGTGCCCTCTGCCGAGACAGTGCAGGGGATGCGCAATGGCACCATGGACGCTTTCAGCACCGGGGATCCCTGGCCCTACCGAATTGTGGCGGATGGAATTGGGTTCATCGCGGCCCTGACCCAGCAGATTTGGCCCTTTCACCCCGAAGAATACTTGGCCATTCGCGCCGATTGGGTAGAGCAAAACCCCAGGGCCACACGAGCCACTTTGATGGCGGTGATGGAAGCACAGCAATGGTGCGACGATCCGGCCAACCGCGAAGAATTAGCCCGCATTCTCTCGGGCCGTGCCTACCTAAATGTGCCGGTTGAAATTCTCACACCTCCTTTTCAGGGCAAGTACGAACTGGGAGATGGCAAGCCGGCTGTCCAGGATTTCAACGCTGGGCCCTTGTACTGGGAAGATGGCCGAGGCAGCGTCTCTTATCCCTACAAGAGCCATGACCTTTGGTTCCTGACGGAATCCTTGCGCTGGGGCTTCCACGCTCGCTTCCTAACCGATCTGGATACCGCCCGTCGTCTGGTGGATGAAGTAAACCGTGAAGATCTCTGGCGTGAGGCCGCCCAGGCTCTGGGGGTGAAGAACATCCCCAACAACACCTCACGGGGAACAGAGCGTTTCTTTGACGGTGTGGTGTTTGACCCACAGGATCCGCAGGCTTACCTGAACAGCCTGAAAATCAAAAGGGTCTAATGTCAACCCCGGCCAACACAGACGCATCTCTTGCGCGACAGGGATCCTGCCTACTTGGGGGATCCCACGAGGTCGAAAAAGGCTATGCCGAGCTTTCTGCTCAAACGATGGAAAGTTGATGCATGCTATGAGCCTCGCGCTTTTTAAAAGTTTTTGAACACTATGTTGAGGATCGGCTATGTTGGCTCTACTTCACGTTCCCCACGAACCCTTCAGGGATCCTCCTTTTGAGAAACCGGCCCAGCCCTGCTGGGACAAGCTCATTCTCTCGATAGGGGTGGGGGCGCTGAGCTTTCTAATTGTCGTGAGAGTTTTGTTGAGTTTGCAATCCCTGTGTTTGCCTCTCCAAGGAAAAGGCAAGGCCGATCCAAGCTCATGCTCTGTTTCCAACACGTTGTAGAACCCTGCGGCTGGGATGTTCTAAGAGCGCAAAAACAGAGAACCTTGTAAAACCCTATCCTCTCTAGGAGCTATGACGACAACACTTTCTTCTCCGACAAAATCTGCGACGGTGAAGTTTGATTTGGCGAAGTACCGAGATCAGGTTCTCCCCCCTGTGGTGGGCATTGTTGGATTTCTGCTCGTCTGGCAGCTCTTGGCCAGTGCCAACCTCATTCGGCTGCCGGGGCCCTGGGATGTGTGGATGGATGAGCGCAGCCGATATCTAATCCTGCATCCTTTGTACCGCAACAGCGACCTCGACCAAGGGTTGCTGCGCCAAACCTTGGCCAGCCTACAAAGGGTGGCCATCGGCTATTGCAGTGCGGCTTTGGTGGGGATCACGCTGGGCATTTTGGTGGGAAGCAGCGTGTGGATCAACCGAGCTTTGGATCCCATCTTTCAATTCTTGCGCATGGTAGCTCCCCTAGCTTGGGTGCCCATTTCCTTGGCTGCTTTGCAACGCAATGAGCCGGCTGCCCTGTTCGTTATCTTTATTACCTCAATTTGGCCCATTCTCATCAACACGGCTGTGGGGGTGAGACAGATCCCAGAAGACTACATCAACGTCTCCAAAGTGCTCAAACTCTCCAAAGTGGACTTCTTTTTTAAGGTGTTGCTGCCCTCAGCCCTGCCCTACATGTTCACAGGTCTGCGCATTGGCATCGGCCTATCTTGGCTAGCAATTATTGCTGCGGAAATTGTGATGTCAGGGGTACCAGGGATCGGCTTCTTTATCTGGGATGCCTACCAACAGAACTACGTTACGGAGATCATCGTTGCCGTCATCTACATCGGAGCGGTGGGATTGCTTTTGGATCGCCTGATGTCTGTTTTGCAAAACAAGATAGCCAATCAATGATGTGTTGGATGTGTTGTCAGCATGTGGTTGGTTTGAGGCTAGACGGGTGATTAGGTTGGGAGGTTTTCTGTGTCTGTATTGGTCAGTGTGGAGCAGGTGGAAAAATCTTTTCCTCTGCCTGGAGGGCAGGAATACCTTGCTCTGAAAGGGATCGATCTGCAAATCCATCGAGGGGAGTTTGTCTCCTTAATCGGCCACTCCGGCTGTGGCAAATCCACCCTATTGAACATGGTGGCGGGGCTGTCTTTGCCCACAGGGGGGATCGTGGCTTTGGACGGGCATACCATCACCGCTCCAGGCCCAGATCGCATGGTGGTGTTTCAGCATTACTCGCTTTTGCCTTGGCTAACGGTTCGGCAAAACATTGCGCTAGCGGTGAATGCCGTTCTTAAAAACCACTCTCCAGCCGAGCGTCAGCAGATCGTGGAAGAGCACATCGATCTGGTGGGTTTGCGCCATGCAGCAGATAAGCCCCCAGCTCAATTGTCTGGGGGGATGAAGCAGCGGGTGGCCATTGCCCGTGCCCTGGCTTTGCGGCCCAAGGTGTTGTTGTTGGATGAGCCGTTTGGCGCTTTGGACGCGCTCACGCGGGGGAATTTGCAAGAGCAGTTGAGGCGCATCTGCGAAGAACATCAGATGACCACCCTCATGGTCACCCACGATGTGGACGAAGCGGTTCTTCTATCGGATCGTGTGGTCATGCTCACCAACGGGCCGGGATCCCGAATTGGGAACATTTTAACCATTGATATTCCTCGGCCCCGTCGTCGCTTGGAGGTGGTCAACCATCCCAGCTACTACAGCTATCGCAGCGAGATCATCTACTTTTTGAACCAACAAAAACGGATTAAGCAATGGCGTGCTCGCCGCAGCACTGTGGTGGCCAGGCATGGCTTGGAAAAGATCAACTTGGAGATCGGCTTTGTGCCCCTCACTGCCTGCGCTCCGTTGGCTGTGGCCAAAGAAAAAGGGTTCTTTGCCAAACATGGCTTAGAAGAAGTGAATTTGGTGCGGGAAACCAGTTGGCGAGGGATCCAAGACGGCATTCAGGGAGGTTACCTGGATGCGGCCCAAATGCCCGCCGGTATGCCAGTGTGGATGTCTTTGGGTGGAGGGGATAACCCGCCTCAGCCGGTGGTTACGGCCCTCACCTTAACCCGCAACGGCAATGCCATCACCTTGCATAAGCGGTTCTATGAGCAAGGGATCCACACCCTCAGCCAGTTGAAAGCCTACATTCTGGATAGTCCCAGCCGTCGGCTTACCTTTGGGGTGGTGCATCCCAGCTCCATGCACAATTTGCTGTTGCGCTATTGGCTGGCAGCCGGTGGGATCCACCCGGATCAGGATGTGGTGCTGAAAACGCTGCCCCCGGCCCAGATGGTGGCCAACCTAACAGCCGGCAACATTGATGGCTACTGTGTGGGAGAGCCCTGGAATTTGCGGGCAGCCCTGGAGGGCAGTGGCTTTACGGTGGCTACGGATCTGGAGATTTGGCTGGGCCACCCCGGCAAAGTATTGGGGGTGCGAGAAGATTGGGCCAGGGCTTACCCCAACACCCACATTGCCTTGGTGAAAGCGCTGTTGGAAGCCTGCCGCTACTGTGAAGATCCGGCCCATCACGACGAGATTCGCGAGCTGCTCAGCCGCCGCGCTTACCTGAGCACCGACCCATCCTACATTCATCTGGGGGATCCCCAGCGCCTGATCTGTGACTTGGACAGGCCGATGCGGGAATATGCCCACCACCGCTTCTTTCTGGGAGCTGGCAACCGTCCCAGCCGCACCGAGCATCTGTGGATGATGACCCAAATGGCCCGCTGGGGGGATCTGCCCTTCCCCCGCAACTGGGTGGAGATTGTGGAGCGGGTGTGTCAGGTGGGGGTGTTCAGTACGGCAGCCCGCGAGCTGGGGCTGGATGTGTCTTACCAACGGCAGCCCATTCAGTTGTTCGACGGGATCCCTTTCAATGGTGAGGATCCCCTGGCCTATCTCAACAGTTTGGCGATTAAGCACGATATTTACGTAGCCGAGGTTGCTTTGGATCGTCGTCCTGTGTTGCTCTAGATACCCACTTGGGCACCCTTGCAAAAGCGCATTCCCTGTTGTGAGAAAAGGATGAATTGGAGCACTCCCCGATGACTGCCCTCTTGACAACCTCTACCCCGGTGAACGTAGCCGCAGAACCCTACCTAAGCCTTGAGAACGTCAGCAAGACCTACTCAACTCCCAAGGGGGATTATCCCGTCTTGCGAGACATCAACCTCAGCGTAAACGAGGGAGAGTTTGTCTGCCTGGTTGGGCATTCCGGCTGTGGCAAAACCACCCTGCTGAATATGGTTTCCGGCTTTGCTCGGCCCACCAGCGGCTCGGTAAAGCTGAAAGGGCAGCCGATTACAGCTCCTGGTCCGGAGCGCATGGTGGTGTTTCAAGGGTATGCCCTGTTGCCCTGGCTCACGGTTTATGAAAACGTTTATTTGGCCGTTCGGTCGGTATTTCCCCACAAGAGCCAGTCGGAAAAGCATCGAATTGTGGAAGAACATCTGGATTTGGTGGGGCTGGGGGAAGCTGCTCAGAAATATCCTTCACAAATTTCGGGAGGGATGAAACAACGAGTAGCCATTGCCCGTGCGCTGGCCATCCGTCCAGAAGTGCTGATTTTGGATGAACCTTTCGGGGCCTTGGATGCCATCACCAAAGAGGAGCTGCAAGAGGAGCTGTTGCACATTTGGGATGAACATCGCTGCACGGTTTTGATGATTACCCATGATATTGATGAGGCGCTGTTCTTGGCCGACCGCTTGGTGCTGATGACCAATGGCCCTGCAGCCACCATCGGGCAGATCGTGACCATTCCCTTCCCGCGCCCCCGGGATCGCGAGCGGATTCTTGAAGATCCGCAATACTACCGCCTGCGCAACTCGGTTCTCAGCTATCTCTACGGCCATGAGGCCAACCCAGAGGCGGCCTGCTGATAAATCCAGCCCAGAGCAGTTGACGGAGCGAGAGGGTGACCGGGCAGCCGGAACCCCTTGGCCGTCAGGGGCAGCGCTTGGGCAGGCGATCCGCAAACCTCTCTTGGAACTCGCTCACAACATTGCGCAACCGCTCGTCCAAAACGGCCAACGTCTGGGAGGCGATCTCGTCCGGCACACCGCCAAAAAAGGCCTCGGCGATGCTTCCAGCGATGCAGGCCATGGTGTCTGCGTCTCCACCCAGCGAGATGGCGTTGCGCACCGCGTCTTCAAAACCGTCTGCTTCTAGGAACGCGATGATCGACTGGGGCACCGAGCCCTGACAGGAGACATCGAAGCAGTAGTGCTCCCGGATATCGTCCAGCCGCTCGGATAGGCGGTATCCAAACTCTTGCTCGATGTACGTCTTGATGTCGGCCTTGGTGTACCCTGACCGGGCCAGAAACACGGCGGCTGCCGTAGCCTGAGCGCCGCGGATGCCCTCTGGGTGGTTATGGGTCACTTCAGCACTTGCCCGCGCCTGGGCCAGTACTTCTTCCAGCGTGTTGCAGGCGATGCCGATGGGGCTAACCCGCATAGCAGCTCCATTGCCCCAACTGTAGTACGGCTTGCGCCAGCGATGCTCGGCCCAGTGGATGAAGCTGCTCCCGTACCCAGCCTCTGGGTAGGCGTGGAAGTACTCATGGTACCAATCGACGTAGCTACCGCCCCGCAGCAGCCGCTCGGCCACAGCGACCGTTAAGACAGTGTCATCAGTAAACCGGCTGGCCTCAACGAACAGTGGAAAGTGCTTTGTTTTGGTGCCAGAGTGCTCATGGACAGAACCGATAACATCCCCGGCAATGGCTCCCAGCATCAGTACCCTCTCCTTTTTCTTTTCCCGGTTCTCAATCTCGCCGTTTCCGAAAAGGCTCGCCCGCCCATCCAATTCTGAATCCGCACCCCTAGCCAATTAAGCGGCGCACCGCCCGAAGCAGCTCCGCAGGGAGAGGAGAATTGGGATCCCAGTGCAGCTCCAGTTGGCATAGATCCCTGGGCAGTTGCCGGTCTTCCTGGGGATGGCCGGGTGAGGTGTGCAGGATGGCCACACAGCGCAAGTTGCCCCGGTCTCGGCAAAATTCCTGCCACAAGGGTATGGCCTCGGGATCCCGGCTGACCACCAGGTAGTGGGAGCAGGCTTCCAGGATCGGCTGCTTTTGCGGATCCACCTTGCCGCCCACATCCACGATCACCAAGCTCTTTTGCCGACGCAAAGCCAGAATGGCCTGGGCATGGAAGCCAAAAAACTCAGGGGTTGAACGGCCCCGGTACCGCTGTTTGAGGGCTTCGGCCTGTTCTAGGGGTAAGTCCAGAGTCCAATTGCCTTCCCCATCCCAATGGGCCCGTTGCAGATAAATATCGGGATGCTCCGGCAGCAGAGCTTTGAAGAGGGCGCGGGCAAGACGGCTTTTGCCACTGTCGGGGGGCCCCACCACCATCACTGCCGCTGCCAATTCTGTTCGCGTCAGCGGGCCGTAGGCCTTGCCCGGCCTTTCCTGCACCCAGGGAATGACTTGGCCCACCTGCACTTCCGGGGTATGGCTGGAGACCACCACTGCGCCCAAGCGTGGGTCGTAGCAGGCCACCCAGCGGGTGAAGTGGCACTCGTGCACCAGCCAGCCGTACAGCCAAATAGGGGCCCGCCCCGTCAGAACCACACCCAGCCGGGCATCGATCCCTGCAGGCAGCCGCAACTGAGCCAGATCCTCTGGGAAAACCAGGCGATCCGGTCGGGTCAGCTCGATTTCAAGGATTTGAAAAGACAGTTCTGCAGAGTGGGGTTTCTGCGGGTCTTCGGCCAGATAGCCGGAAAGCAAATGAAGGGCCACAGCAGCCATGGACGGATTTGACAAGACAGGTTGACTTTAGTATGGAAAAGATTGGAAGTGGGGGGTTCCAACTTGTGGCAGAGTGGTCAGGCTCTCGTTTGCGCCTTACTTCAAAAAACCCCTGGCCTGAAGTGCCATCAACTGGTTAACCCAAGCACCAAGGGAACTGTCGGATGAGCCGATTTGAGCTGCCTTTGACGGTAGAGGTGTTGCGCTGGCTGGCCGGCGGGCAGTTGGCGGAGCGCCTGGAGCGGGCTGTGCGCCTGTGGGTGTTGCTCGATTGCTTGTATGGCGAGGAGGGATGGTGGGATCTGCCGGAAACGTTTGGCTATACCCACATTCGGGATCGCTTGCTCTCACCGCGGCACCCCAAGCAGGATCTGGCAAAAGGGATCCCTTCATTCTGTCCTGATGGTGACTGCATTTGCTGGAAACCCTTGAGGTTTTGGCTGAAGGATCCCAGCCTATTGGCCGCCTTAAAAGCAGAAGTTCCCGATCTGGAAGCGCTGCTATCTGCTCGACCCTTTCACAAAACCCATCGCACACTGCGCAAAGAGCTGGATTACCTGGCCGCCCAGGGTTGGCTGCAGCAAATTCAGGCCAACTCCAAGCGGAGAGATAATTTTCGCTGCCGTGCCCGGGGGGATCATCCCCAATTGCCCGCATCTGCACCGACTTTGACCTTATCGGGCAATCAGCTCAAACAGATTTATCACATTCTCAGCGATGTGGCATTTGTACATCCAGATGTGCAGGTTTTGCTGGATGAAATCTGGGAAAATCATCAGCACTCGCAGCGGCGGCTGTTTGTGTGGTTTGAGTACATCCTCTCCGACGAACAGCAAGAACGGGTGGACGAATATCAAAGCCAGCTAGAAGCCCTTTGGGCCAACCCACAGGCAGGGGTGATTGGTTTTGACTACGCCACCCGCCAACATGGGATCCGGCACATTCTCACCTACCCGGTCTGTTTGTTTTATGCTCGCCGCGCCAAGTATTTGGCAGCCTTTGGTCAGCTCCCCACCCCCGAGGGATCCCTGGGCTGGCACAACTTTCGGTTGGATCGGATCCAGTCTAAGCGCTTGGCGGTGATTCCTTGGGGCGATCCTTCCATCCCGGCAGAGCTGGCCATCCGCAAACGGCAGGAGAAGCTGCCCAGCCCAGAGGAAGTCCAGGCGGCATGGGAAGAAGCCTGGGGATCCGATTTTTACCTGCCCAAGGCGTTGTTGATCCTTCGATTTTCCCCGGAGTTTGCCCGCCGCTATGTGGAAAGCACGGTGCGACATCCCACCTTCCAGCCCATTGCCTACGAACAGATCCCGGCTTTGGTGCGGCAGGCAGTGGCCGATGCGCGGGAACGCCAACAGATTTTGGACATTCTCCGGCAAAGACCGGCCAGCGACCGCTATTTTCAGGCCTGGGTGCGGGTGGGGGATACCAACTTCACCATGCGTTTGCGCGACTGGCGGCCCAACGGCGAGGTGATCGCGCCACTGGCCTACCGGGAACAGATGGCTCGGGAAGCCCAGGCAGAGCTGCAGTTTTATCGCCCCGACCTGAAGCTTTCTTGATCTTCCTGCCTATGACCACCCTCTACCTAACCGAGCCGGGCACGGTGGTTCACTGCCAAAACCAAACCCTGCTCATTCGCCGCCGTGATCAAGCGCAGCTTTGCCGCCTTGCGGAGGTGGAGCTGGTGGTGTTGCCTGGGATCCAGTTAACCGGCGCAGCTTTGGCCCAACTGCTGGATCGAGGCATCGAAACCATTTTTTTGCGTGCGGATGGCAGTTTTCGAGGCCGCCTGCAGGGATCCTTCTCCACCAACCCGGAGAGTCGTCTGGCCCAGTATCAGCGGGCCTACTCTCCCTGGGGGCTGAGGTGGGCCAAGGTGATTGTGCGCGGCAAGATTCGCAACCAACGGGCGATTCTACAACTGCACAACCGGGCTACCCGCGGCCAGATTGCCCCCTTGCAGGAGGGTATCGACGTTATCGCCGCCTACCTGCAACAGTTGGATCGCTCCACCGCCCCCCCAGATCGAGAAGCGCTGATGGGCCTAGAGGGCATTTGCGCCCGCATCTACTACCAATCTCTGCAGCATTGCTTTCCGCATGAGTGGAACTTCACTGGCCGCAACCGACAGCCGCCACTCGACCCGATCAACGCTCTGCTCAGTTGGGGTTATGGGGTGTTGCTGGCCCGCGTGTTCTCGGCAGTGGTGATGGCCGGGTTGGATCCCTACCTCGGCTTTTTCCACGCCAACTTGCCCTATCGCCCCAACCTGGTACTGGACATGATGGAGGAGTTTCGGCCCTTGGTGGTGGATTGGGCCGTGCTGCAGGTTGTCAAAGCTGGCTTGCTTACGCCGGAAGACTTTGAGCCGTCGCCGGATGGAACAGGCATATGGCTGGGATCCCTGGCCAAAAAGCTGTTTTTGGGAGAGCTGGAGCGCCGCTTCCGCGAGCCGTTGCTCTATCCTCCTCAATCTCGCCGCCTGCCCCTCAGTCAAATCGTGCTGGAGCAAGCCCGCTGGCTAAGCCGTTGCCTGGTGAGCGGTGACCTAGACTATGAGCCTATGGAGCTGCGCTGATGCTGTGGTTGGTTTGCTACGACGTGGCGGACGATAAGCGGCGGCAACAGTTGGCCAAGCAGTTGGAACAGTGTTGCCAGCGGGTGCAATACTCCGTGTTCGAATGCCCACTGGACGCTGCGGAGTTGGAAAACAAGCTGGAACAGTTGTGGTTGCCCTTGCTGAACCTCAAGGAAGACAGTCTGCGGGCCTACCCTTTGGATGCCACGGCCAAGAAGCAGGCCAAAGTCTTCGGGGGGCCTCCCCCCTATGAGCCGCCGGACTACCTGATTTTCTGAGGCTCTCCACCGGGCCAGAATTGTAAAGTTTTGTGCGCGATCTGTCGGGGCGAGCCATCACCAGCCTGATTCTGCCGGTGCAAGATTTTAAGGGAAACTTTAGATCTTTTGCCCCGATTGGCCCAAAAACGTGACATAATGACTGCAGCAAGCTCAATTTCCCCGCTTGCGCTTGGCCGCGAGGGTAATGTTAATATCTGTGTCGAGAAGTCTCCGTACTCCCTCGCTAACGCACCTTGAAAACTGGATGGATTCAGGCTTTTCCGGGGGTAGGGTTGATCCCTACCTTTTCCCCGCAGGGGGACGGAAACTTCAGCGCCGCTTCCTCCTTCTTGGCAACGGAATCCGGGTTGTTGATCCCTACCTTTTCCCCGCAAGGGGACGGAAACTGAAGAGAAGTGAGTAATGAGCAAAGAGAAGTGAGGTTGATCTCTACCTTCTCCCCGCAAGGGGCTCAACAAAGTAACCCAAGCTATCTATGGAAGACTGCTCGATGAGTAGTCCTGGGATCCAGACTGGAGAGAGCGGCGGGCCAGCTTGGCATAGGTCTTCACCGTCTCGTAGGGCATCTCCAAATCAGCGGCAATCTGTTGCAAGCTCTCTCCACCTTCGCGGCGGGCCAGGATCGTCGCCCACAGTTGGGCAGTTTTTTCGGCGCGGGATCCCCCTTGTCGTTGCCGCTGACTGAGAAAGAGGGCGCTCAGCTCCTCGATCCGTTGGGCCACCTGCTCTTCCCGAGAAGGGACGGAGGAGGCGGGTAGCTCTTCGGCCAACCAACCCAGGCGGGTTTGCCCCAGTCCAAAGGGGGTTTTGTGGCCGGTGCCGCAGTAGGGGGCAAAGTGGATCAGGGCTTGGAGCTGTTGCTGCCATAGCTCAGGCGCACGGGAGGAGACAGCCAACTGCACACAGCCGATAAACCCCGTTACGGATCCCTGGCGACCTGCGGTGGTTTTGACCGATTCCAGACGGTGCCGCTGAATGATGACTTCCCCATCCACCCAATCCAGAAAAGGCTCCACCTCGATGGGCAGGCCGGAAAAATCGTTCCAACGGCGCAGATAGCTGTGGAACAGGTTGCGAGGGATCGGCAGGGGCAGATGGTGGCCCCGGTGGCGAAAGCTGGTGGGCGAGACGAAGGAAAGGCTCCAGGAGCGGGGGGAAAGGGGCTGCTGCAACAGTTGACGATAGGTGCGCGGGGGGATCGAGATCTGCCATCCCAGGATCTGCAGCGGGGATCCCCGCAATTCCAGCCAGGTGGGCAGCCGTTGGCACCACCCTCGCAGCCACTCCACCACCGGCGGGTTGAGGCCGGTGATCCACCAGCGGAAGGGGAGATGAGGCGGGATCAGCGGTCGCCCCCCCTGCTCGCGGAACGGCCCCATCAGACGGGAGAGGGTAAAGGGTTTTTCGGATTCTCCATCGTGCAAATAGGCGGATAGCTGCGGATCCGTCTCTTGCACCTGGCTCAAGAACCAGGCGTGCAGCCCTTTGGCATAGTGGGGATCCAGCAGGTAAGACCGGGGAGCCTGAACTTCCAAGGTGATCCCCACCAGTTCGGATCCCGCCGGCCACTTGCCATTGGCTTCTCTATCAGCAGATGGCTCCGAGAAACTCAGCATAAGCACAGCCTGTTCCCAGTCGATACCCAGTCCACAACAACAATCAACACAAAACCCAACTTTCCATTGAGAAAATTTTAGAAGGGATCCCTTCCTATTGGGCTTATCCTCGAATCACCGTCTGTGCAGGCCAAAAAAATCTCACAATCTGAAGAAAGCCTTGAAATCGTCTGCAACCCATCGCACTCGATCTATACTGCTAGCAAGCTAGAGGACCATGGCCTTTTAAAAGTCTAGGAAATTCCAGGTGGCAGGGTTAGGATAATTGCAAACTCCGAGGAGAAGAGGTTGGAATGACATTACTTGAAGCGATCAAAGGGATAGAAGACCCGCGCAAGGCACGGGGGATACGGCACGACTTAGGGGCATTGATATTGCTTATTATTTCAGGTTTATTGAGTGGGTATAAGGACTTACATGCGATTTCCCGTTGGGGGCGGAGCTTAAGTGTGACCCAGCGGGAATTGCTTGGGTTTACGAGGGCAACGCCGTGCTGTGCAACGTTATCAAATATCTTGCGCAGCATTGGAACGAACACTTTGCAAAAGCAGCTGAATGGATGGCTTGCCAGTCTCTGTGCGCCGGGGGAGCATTTGGCATTGGACGGCAAAACGCTGCGGGCAAGCCACGGCAATCCCATCAACGAACAAGTGTATTTACTGAGTCTGTTTTGCCAAAAGAGCGGGTTGGTGCTGCACGACACGCCGATGCAACGCGGAGAAAACGAAATATCCTGTGCGTTGCGGCTGCTTGAATCAGTTGATCTGGCAGGAAAAACGATCACAGGGGATGCCATTTTTGCCAAAAAAAATATGCGGTATCATCGCCGACAAGGGAGGTGATTACCTGTTCACCGTCAAAGATAACCAACGAAAATTGCGGCGGGACATTGACCGCTGTCTTGCGTTGTTGGCGGGCTCCTCCCGCAGACAGGACCACACCACCGAAAACAGCGGCCACGGCCGCAGCGAAACACGACACATCGCCTTGATCCCTGCCCCTGAGGCCCTCAAAAAAACATGGCCGGGTCTTCAGGCCGTGGGCACCATCACCCGCACCAGACAACAGCACAAAACCGGCAAAACATCGGTGGAAACCGTCTATTTTATCACAAGCCTTGATAAAACAGCCCCAGACATCCTGGCTCTCAACCGGGCCCATTGGCGCATTGAAAATAACCTGCACCGCCACAAGGATGTCCTCTTTGATGAAGACCGCTCCACCATCAGATGTAACGCCGCTCCCCATAACATGGCGGTCTGCAGAGCCTCAGCTCTCGCTTTCCTTAAATCTCTTCGTCAGCCGCTTCCCCATACCACTCAAGATTTTGCAAGAAATCCTGATGCGCTTTTCCATGTATTGTTAGACTTTTAAAAGGCCCTGCCCAAACCCTACGAGCTGATCCCGTTTCCCACCCAGCGCCCCACGCTGGAGCGGCCCGCCGGCCACGCCCGGTTCCATCCCGATAGGTTGCACGGCACCCTCTTCCTCACCCTAACGGTGCAGACTGCTGTCCACGTCTCCACCGGCCACTTGGCCTTGGGCAGCGATGTGGGGGTGAAAGGGATCCCGGTGCTCAAAACCATGACCACCACCCCCAACGGAAGGCTTAAAATCCAGGGCAGCTCCCTCAAGGGGGCCATCCGGGCCATGTACGAGGCGATCACCAACAGCACCCTTGCGGTGATAACGAGCCGGTACAAAAATCAGATCCCCCCGGAGCGGCACCCCTGCCGCAACAAGGAGCAGCTTTGTCCAGCCAGCCGCGTTTTCGGTGCCTTGAACTGGCAGGGATTGGTGGAGTTCAGGGATGCCATTGCCACCCGTGCCGGATCCGGCGGCGGATCCCTGCCCCCCCTGTACCGTCCCCGCCCGGATCAGTGCAGAGCTTATTTTCAGAAGGAAAATGGCAAAGTCATTGGGCGCAAGTTCTACTACACCCACAGAAAGGCTTTGCAGGGCAGTTCAAGGGGAACGCCCACCCAGCAAGCGATACAAAACATGGTTTTCAAAACCCGAATCCACTTCAAAAACCTCACCCCCGCCGAGCTGGGCACCTTGCTCACGGTTTTGGGGCAGGATCCCAAGCATCCCATGCTGCTGAAGGTGGGGGGCGGAAAGCCCGTTGGCCTGGGATCCCTGCAGGTCACCCTTGACAAGATCGAGCGGCCCGGCAACCTAAAAGACCGCTACAGTCGCTATGATCTCCCAGAAGCCGATATCCTGGAAGGAGAACGCCTCCAAGCCTTTGTGCAGGAGCAAATTCAAGCTGCCCAGGGCTACATCTTGCCCGAACAACTCAGACAATTGGCCACTATCTTGAGTCCCACTGCTCTGCGCGAGCCGCCCCCCGGAGTGTACTGAGGGTTCCCCTATACTGTCAGACGCTGTCGATCTCAGCCCCCAATCTTGGGATCTCGCCCACGGCATCGCCATGACCTTGGCCAAGAAAGGGGTGGATATTAACGAGCTGAGCAAGTGCATCGCCTATCTGCGCTCGGTTGCCCATCACCCTGATGCGGGATCCCGCTTTTTCCGATTCACCGGCGAGCTGCCGCGAGAAACGGGTCTATGCCGTACCCAACAAACCAGAGGGTACTATCAGCTCATCGACGAAACCTGCAAAAGGTACCTGCAACCTCTGCAAGACAGGCCGGCGGAGATGCTGCAGATCCTGGGCTGGGCAGGCCGGCTGGCCCGCTACTACAAAGATGGGGGGATCCCCATTGGCGAGATTCCACCACCCCAGGGATCCCGGCCCAACGGCAACTCCGGTCGCCAGGACTCCGTTCCCCAAAGTGCGGAAAGCAAACCCCAGCACGACAAGCAACAGCAAAACCATCAACACCAACAAGACCAGGCCCAGCATCAGGCCCGCAAAGCTCGCTTCCAGACCGGGCAAAAACTGAAGGCCACCATCACCAACATCAAGGGCAACGAAGTCACCTTCCAGATTTTGGGCACGGACACCAAGCTCACCCAGAAGGAGCCCAAACGGGCGGGATCCCTGGCGGTGGGGCAAGAGGTGCAGGTGGAAGTTTTGGATCTAAGGGAAGATGGCAGAATCCGCAAGGCCAAGCTGCTCTGAGCACGCAGCCGGACGGAGCTCTTGAAAAGAGTTTGAGTTAACCGGCCATCCATGCAGACCATCATCATGACCGTGGGCACTTCCTTGCTCACCAATCCCGACAAGAACCTAGAGCCGCAGCGCCCCTGGATAGGACAAAAAACCATCGGGGATCCCCAGCGTGCTCTGGCCTGGATGAAAAAAGTAGACCTGGAATTGATCAGCGCCGAAACCAACACCTATTTGCGGCTGGATCCCACCTCGAATGATGCCTTGATTTTGCTGCACTCAGAAACTCCCGACGGATTAGAGTGTGCTCAGATTTTGAAGCTCTTTTTTGAGCAAGAGCTGGGTCAGCAGCAGGTCTCTTTGGTTCCCCTTCCCGGCATCAACTACGAGCTAGAGGGATCCTCACTGGAGCGGATGGCCGAGCTGTTGAAACAGTTGGCAGAGAGCGCCAAGGGGATTGTTACTTTTGCCGCTACCGGCGGGTTCAAAGCCCAAGCCATGATCATGGCCGTGGTGGGCAGCCAATTGGGGATCCCGGTTTGCTACATCCATGAGCAATACAAATCCCTGATCTACTTGCCCTACCTACAGCCGCAAGTTCAGCCCCGGATCCCACGGGCAGATCTCCCCGATTCAGGGCGAGATCGCTCCCAAGTCATCCAGGTGCGAAGTGACACCAGCCATCACCGACCCCGCAGTTGGGCCAAAGTGGAAAGACTCCTGCGAGACACTCCCTGGGTGGATCTGGTTCGATACGATCCCCACGCCTACGCTGCCCCCAAAAACAGCGTCAAAGCCTCAAACCGCAAAACTGAAGATGGCCGCCACATTCTGTGGATCCACCTCCATGAGAGCCAGGACACCCACCTCGCCGTCAGGGTAGAGACCACCGGTTATACCCCCGAGCACCTAGAGCTGGCTGCCACCGAATTGCGGCAACGCCTCGGTCGTCTGCTTTGAGTTTCCATTAATTCCACTTCCCCGAAGGGAAGCGACTTATCAGGTACAAGGTTTTTGCCACACAAGCCAGTATATAGCCTATTAAGGACAACGTGGAAAATCGAGGTAACATGACAGAACATGAACACCTGAGCACACCAATCAAAATCCTCTTAATTGGAGCGGAGATTCTCTTTGTCGGTATCCTATTCCTCATGCGTTTTGCAATCGCCGGTTGGCTTATAATCTTATAATCATTTTTATTTTTCCAATGCTGCTTATTCTATGGGCGCTCGTGCATCTGGGTTTGATGACCGCGTTCATTAGTGTTCTCAAATCAAGCAAGATAGATACTGCGCTCTACATTGCCGTCCACTTTTTTTATCTGGGGGCTTGGTTATTCCAACTCGATGCTGACGATACCCGTGTGAAGTGGGTTATTCGTCTCCTCCCATACACTGACTTTCTGGATCCCTTCCTCAAGGAATGGGGTGGAGTTCCATTTCTCATTATGAGTGCTGCTACATTTGTTTGCTATTTGATAATCTTCATTTTAATAGTTGTTCGGTTGTTCTTCTGACTTTTTCCATTAATTCCACTTCCCCAAAGAGAAGCGACTTCCCCCACTTGTAACCCTTGCCCAGAGCGGGATCGACCGGGTGAACGGAAGAATCAGGGTTTGAGGCTTGTCGCCGACCCTGTCGCTGACCATGTTGGTGTAGAAATTAACATGGAGCCCTGTGTTGAGGTTACCAGGGAGCTGTTTCTGAGAAGCTGAAGCAGGGGGCCAATGGAGTGAAAGTGAGAGGCTAGGGAGCAACGACATAGCGATCCTGGGAGAGGCGCTCGTTGCCCCGGTACACGCTCACCTGCAAGTGCTGGGGATCCAGCCGGTGCTGCTCTACACGGATGGGTGGGATCCTCAGGGCGTGGCGGGATCCCCGTCCCAGCACGGACACGATCAGATTTTGGCCGCGGATCTGAACTCGCAAGCGCACCGGCCAGGGGAACGGGTTGCGCAGCTTGAGGTCGGCCAAGCCGTACCAAACGGTGGCATCCAGGCCAGGGGGTACCGACTCCACCTGCCGGTAATGGGGGTGCCTTTCCACCACCTCCAGCCCTGCCAACAGAGCGGCATTGTAGAGGCTAGAGGACACCTGACAGATTCCTCCCCCCACCGAATCTAGGGTTTCGGCCACCATAAACACCGGCGCGGGCACATAGCCTCGTTCCAGGCTGCGGGGCCCCACCACTTGGTTGAAGGAAAAAATCGCCTGTTCCGGGGAGCGTGCTGCAGGCATGATGTAAACCCCATCCAGGCTTTGGGCGGCTCGGCGAATGTTGTGGAGCTGAGAAGGGGTGCGCTCCCGCAAAGAAGTGACGTACTGGCTTAGGAGTGTTGGCGTGGGATCCGTCCACCACAAGGCCAGAAAGGCCAGTAGCGCCCCCACCAGCGCCGCCAATCTCCGCAGATTAACCTTGCTTCTCACCCTACACTTTGCCCGTCAGAAGGGGTTTCTCAGGCAGTTGATGGGCGCCGGTCGCAAAAGAGCTCCGTCCCGCTAGGGCGATCAGCAGCTCTTGGGCGCGGGTACCTGCCGGCAACGTGCGGGATGGGCGTAGGGCCACCAGGGCGGAACCTTGAGCATCCACCTGAAAGTCGCCACAGTAGAGGAACTCGCCATTGTCCAGCTTGAGCCAGAGGGAGTAGCGCTCCCCCGCCACCGGTTGGGGCAGATCCCGTGCAGCCAGGATAACCTCCTGCCAGTCTCCTGGGCGAAACAGCACGTTGGCCGTCCCCACTTCCCCCTGCAAATGCACCAGACGGGATCCCGGCTGTTGCAAGAGATGGGACAATGCCCGCACCGATTCTAACTGGGCCAGTTGCAGGGCTTGCCGCAGTCGCCAGTTGTCCAAGCTGAGCAGAACCAAAATGGCTGCCACCAAGCCTCCCAACCAGCGCCACCCCACCCCCACAGCAGGCAGTGGGGAGTGAAGGGGAGTCGCCATCTCCTGTTCGCGCCAGCCGATAGCCTCCACCTCTGCCATCACCTTATCGCGCAAGCTGGCAGGCGGGAGCACTCCTGGCAATCCGTAGGGCAACAATTCCAAGGTTTCTTGCAAAGCTTGCAGTTCGGCCACCAACCGAGGGTCTTGAGTTAGGCGTGCCTCTAGAGCACTCGCCTGCTCGGGAGACAAGTCCCCCAGCAGATAGCCGGCCAGTTCTTCCTGTTCTTCCCATAAAGGGGGCGAGGTGGATAAGGACTCCGTCCCGCCGACGCGATCAGACATGGCTATCCCGACATCAGAACTCAACTCCAAACCTAGGACGCCGTCCCGCTAACGCGAGCAGAAACCCAGAAGGACGCGCAGGGATCCCCGCAATTTGCAGAGGGCTTGGCGAGAGCGGGTCTTAACCGTTTCCAGGGGGATCCCCAATTGGCCAGCAATGTCCACCTGGCTCAACCCTTGGTAGTAAAGCAACTCCAGGATCTGCCGTTGGCTTTCGGGCAGTTGGCCGAGGGCCGCTTGCACCGCTTGCCGCCGCTCCTCGATGGAAACCTGCTCAAAAGGGAACGGAGTCTTGCTATCCGTCCCGCTAACACGAACGGCACTGAGAATAGTCTGCCAGCGTTTCCAAAGCAGTTGGTGGCTGCTCTGAGAACACAGACGGTCGATGGCCCGCGAGCGGGTCAACACACACAAAAAACGGCTCAGGGATCCCTGCCGAGGATCATAGTCAGCCCTGCGCCACAGCTCAACAAACACCTCCTGGGTCAGGTCTTCTGCCTCAGCCACATGGCCCAGGATCTTGAAGGCCAGCCCATAGACCAAGCCGGCATAGCGATCGTAGAGTGCAGCCAGAGCAGCAGGTTGCCTGGCCTTGAGCACTTCCATCAGCTCCGAATCGAGGCGGGTCACCCGCTCGCACCGGCGGGACGGAGTCCTTGGTTGCTCAGCCATGCTACACCCAGCGTCGCCCCACAGAACTATCAATGAAGATAGACCTAATGAAAGCCTATCCCCTCAGCCACGGCGGGCTGCCCATTCCAAGCTGAGCAAGGCCGTGTTCACCAGCAAGGCCAGGGATCCCACTGCCAGGGAGCCAGCCCAGATCTTGTCGTAGCGACCGGCCTGGGCAATGCCATCGAACAGCAGGGTTCCCAGTCCCCCCGCCCCAAACTTGGCCCCCACGGTGGCAATAGCAATGGCCACAATCGCCGCCAGCCGCAGCCCCGCCAAAACAATGGGCAACATGAGCGGCACCTGCACCTGCCACCACCGTTGCCAGAGGTTCATCCCCATGCCCTTGGCCGCTTCCAGAATGGCAGGCTCAACCGAGCGCAGGCCCACGCAAAAGTGGCGCACCAAGATCACCTGCGTGTAGATCACCATCGCCACCACCACCGAGCGGGCATTCAGGCCGAACCAGGGCACCAACAAAATAATCAAAGCCAGGCTGGGCACCGTGTACAGGATGCTGAGGATCCCCATGACCGGCAGGGCCAACCAGCGCACCTGATGGATCAGCAGGGCCAACGGCAGCGCCAGCACCACCGCTATGCCCAAGGTCATCCCCACCATCGCCAAATGCTCTTGGGTGAGCTGCCACACCAGGCCGGGATGGCTGAGGAGATAGCTCACGCGGATCCCCCTTCCAGCATGGCCAAGCTGCGAATGTGATCCAAGGTCAAAACTCCAATGGCTCGCCCGTCTTCCCACACCGTCAGTGCTGCTGCCCCTGTGCGCAACAGTAGGGACAGGGCTTGCCGCAAAGTTGCCTGGGGCCTGATCATTGCTCCCTCCTGGATTTTGTGATTGTGAGGGATCCCGGCCATCGCCGTTTCCACCCGCAGCACACTCAGTTGCCGCACCATGTCATCTGCCCCCAGCAGTTCCCTAACAAAGGGAGTAGCCGGTTGGGTGAGCAGCCGAAAGGGAGTGTCGAACTGCACCACCCGCCCCTTCTGCATCACCAAAATGCGATCCGCCAGGCGCAGCGCCTCCTCCACATCGTGGGAGACAAACAGGATGGTCTTTTTCAACTGCCGTTGCAGGCGCAGGATCTCCTCTTGCAGCTTGCCGCGGGTAATGGCATCGATGGCCCCAAAAGGCTCATCCATCAGCAGCAGCCCTGGATCCCCGGCCAGTGCCCGAGCCAGACCGACCCGCTGTTGTTGTCCACCCGACAGTTGGGCAGGGTAGCGGTGTCTGTACTCGTGGGGGGGCAAATTAACCAAGCTGAGCAGCTCGTCCACCCGCTCGCGGATACGCTCCTTTGCCCATCCCAAAAGTCGCGGCACCACCGCCACATTCTGGGCCACCGTCATGTGGGGAAACAGCCCCGATTGCTGGATAACATAGCCAATCCGCTGCCGCAGAGCCGTGACAGGGAACTGGCGAATATCTCGCCCGTCCAAGCGAATCTGCCCTTGGGTGGGATCCAGCAGGCGATTCACCATTTTCAGAAGGGTGGTTTTGCCGCAGCCGGAAGGCCCCAAAATGACCACCAACTGGCCCGATTCTACGGAAAAACTGCACTCCTCCACAGCCGGCTGGGAACTGTGGGGAAAGCGCAGCGATACCCGCTCAAACTCAACGGTGCTCACCTCAGGGCCTCATGCAACGGGCAAGGTTATTGCTTGAGAATGCCGGCTTCCACCAAGAAGTCTCTGGCCACCTCCGCTGGCTCCTTGCGGTTGCCGCTCACCTCGTAGTTCAGCCGCTGCATCACCTCATCCGTCAGCAGAGGGGAAAGAGCATTCAAGGCAGCGGCAATGCCGGGGTTGGCCTCTAGGGTATCCTTGCGCACCACCGGCGCCACTTGGTAGGGAGGGAAAAGCTGCTTGTCATCCTCCAGCAGCACCAGGTCAAAGGCAGCAATTTCTCCATCGGTGCCGAAGGCCACCGCCACATCCGCTTCCCCATTGACCAAGCCCTGGTAGCGCAGGCCGGGATCCACTGCTTTGTAAGCCTTGAGCCGAAAATTGCCATAGACGGCCTGGATCCCAGGTAGGCCATCTTCGCGGGCTTGAAACTCTGGTGGCCCGATCATCACCAGCTCGCCCGCCTTGGCCACCATGTCCGAGATGGTGGTGATGCCCAGCTCAGCCGCTCTGGCGCGGGTCATGGCCAGAGCCTGAGTGTTGTTCATGGGGGCGGGATCCAACCAAATCAGTTGGAACTGGCTCTCGTACTCGCGGGCCACCGTCGCATATACTTCTGCCGGGTCGCCGCTGGTGGGCAACTTGAGTACCGTCAGCAGGCCGGTGCCGGTGTACTCCGGGTAAAGATCGATCTCGCCGCTCAGCAGGCCCGCATGAGCTACCGGCGTGCCCCCCAGGTTGAGTTTACGCTCCACCGTGAACCCTGCCGCCTCCAGGGCCAAGGCGTACATTTCCCCCAAAATAAACTGCTCGGTGAAGTCCTTGGAGCCGACGGTAATGGGCTTGGCGAGGCTCCTCTGGGGAGCGAGAGCAAGAACTGTCAGCCCCGACAGGGCCAGCAGGGCCAGGCGACGAGTGGTTTTCAGCATAGGCAAGGTGAGAAGGGATCCCAGGCTAATGACAAGAGGCCCTGCCGAGAGCATTCCGGCCCGGGCCAGGAAGTTTTGACTGCTGAACCACCATTAAACCATTATTCCCCCCGGACTGTGACTGCAAGAACGGACAGTAGAGACTGCCAGCACAGTCGCTTCAAGTTGGTTTGAAATAGACACAGTGTTCCGCGGCGACGGCCCCTCTCTCAGAAAAAGAGGGGAGTTAGAAACCCAAGTTAACAGCTTCACTCCTGTCGAGAACAACTCTGAGGTGTCGCTTGGGTCTTGTTGATGCTTGAGGAGTGGTGAGAACGTCCAATCAGCCTCCGCTTGGGGCTGGGAAAGAGCCTGTTACCGCCCGGATCTTCTGTCGCCGCCCGGCCCGCTCGATCTCCAGCTCCAAGGTGCTGCCCACCTCGGTGCGCTCCACCTCCTGTTGCACCTGATCGGCTGTGGTTACGGCACGACCATTGATGGAGAGAATGACATCCCCAGACCGCAACCCCGCTCGTTCCGCCGGGGATCCCTGGATGACTTCGCCAATCAGCACGCCCTGATCCACCGTTATCAAAATGCGGCTATTGGGATCCTGGTTGAGGCGCTCCTTCAACTCCGAAGTCAGCGTCAGCATGCGGATGCCCAGATAGGGGTGATCCACCCTGCCGCGGGTAATCAGTTGGTTGGCCACCCGCTGGGCCGTCTCAATGGGAATGGCGAAGCCCAACCCTTGCGCCCCCTGGATGATGGCGGTGTTCACCCCGATCACCTCCCCTTGGGCGTTGAGCAGCGGCCCGCCGGAATTGCCGGGGTTAATGGCTGCATCCGTTTGGATAAAAGACACCCGCTTGTCGGGCACCCGAATCTCCCCGCTGGAGCGGCCCAAAGCACTGATGATGCCAGCCGTAACGGTGTTATCCAAACCCAGGGGGTTGCCGATGGCAATGGCCCACTGGCCCGGCTCCAGGGTTTCCGAGCGCCCCAGCTTCACCGTCGGTAGGTTTTGCGCTTGGATCTTCACCACCGCAATATCCGTAACCGGATCCGAGCCGATGACCTGCCCATCAAAGCTGCGGGTATCCTTAAGCGTCACCGTCACCTTGTCGGATCCCTCGACCACATGGGCATTGGTGATGATCTGGCCATCCGGGCTGATGATGAACCCAGAGCCGGTTCCCTGCTGCCGCCGCTGCCGAGGGATAGAAGGGATCGCTTGGCCGAAGAAATCCCGGAAAAAGGGATCGCTGAAAAACTCCTCAGGAAAAGGTGCAGGGGCGCGCACCGTCCGCTCCGAATCAATGCGAACCACTGCCGGCCCCACCTTTTGGGCCACATCGGCGATGAAGTTCAGGTTCAGTTGGGGCAGAGTTGCCGTTGTTTGGGCAGATACCCCCTTGCCCCCCATCAGAGCTGCTCCCAGCCCAATGCCCAGCAGCACCAGCAGCACCGACGAGAGAAGAGACTTCCAAGTGGAAACAGCAAAAGGCTTGAACAAGGATTGGGCAGGTTGGGCAGAAGCTTCTGACCGGGGAGAGGGCTGGCCTGGCATGGATGTGCTGCGCTTCATAGCCACAGGAGAACGGAAGAAAAGGGCTGGGATCGGTGAAAGACTTCGGCCCCACGCAGGGGAAGAAACCTAGAGCCTAATCTAACATGGACAGCAGGGATCCCAGAGGGGGCAACCCTGGCGCTTTGCCGTACTTCCATCTGGAGCGAAGAGCAGTGGAATCTGCTCACCCAAGGTAGCCCATCTCACATCCAACTGGCTTTGATCAGAGGAGAAGGCCCAAAAAGCTTTTGCTTTGTTCCCGGCTTTGCCCGGTCTGCAGCTAATATTAAGTGGGGGTAAGACCATGACCAACCCAGCCAGCCGCCTGTTGGCTCCTCTGCTTGGTGGATTGCTCTCGGCACAGATGGCCGCCCCAGTTTTGGCGCAAATGGGGCCCTTGCCACCACCGCCTCCTGGAGAAGGATGGCGTCCCGTGAATCCTCGCCCCCTTCCCCCTGGCCCTCAACCCCTGCAGCCGGGCCAGCCCTTTCAATTGCAGACCACCTTGCTATTGCGATCTGGGGATCTGATCCAAGCGGTGCATCGCTCTCCAGAAACCCTCTTGATTGCCCCTGGGGAAACCCATGCCGTCAGCCTCAGCCTGGATACTCCTCTGCGGGACATCTACGGCAACACGGTCGTCCCGGTGGGGGCCGTTTTGGAAGGCCAATTTCAGCCGGTGAGCGGCGGCACCCAGTTTGTTTCGCGGGCCCTGATTTTCAACGGCCAATCCTACCCTCTCTACGCCCAGAGCCAGGTTATCCCGCTGCGCAAGGATCCCCGCCACACTTCCGGGGAAGCGATTGTGCAGGATGCCTTGATTGGGGCAGCCGCAGGAGCGATCTTGGGGGGCCTCTTCGGCGACCGGGTGATCTCGACGGAGAAAGTGCTGGGTGGAGCAGCGGCAGGGGCTGTCATCGGCAATGTAACGGCACCGGAAGTGGCGGTGATCGACGCCAACGCCACCCTGACGCTGACGGTCACCCAAGATTTTCAGCCCTACCTGCCCTAGTGAGCTCTTGAAAACAGCTCTGGCCAGGGATCCCTTTCTAGGGACTGGCAGTGAGCCGATCCAAAATCTCGTCGTGGGAGAGGCCCTTGTGCACCCATTCCTCGCAGTGGTGCAGCCGCTGGGCCGTACCGATGAGGAAGCGGTTGAGATCGGCTCCCAGGGATTCGCAGGTGGTCTGCACGCAGATGAGATCCCGCCCTGAAAGCAAGGAGAAGAGGCTGGCCAGCATTCCCGCCTCCAAATATCCGGCAGGCTCTCGCCGTGTAGAAGGTTCCTCCGGCTTGAAGCTGGCGCGAGCGGCAAGGGCAAACCCGGAATTGCGGATCCCGGCTTGAACCAAGCCGTGGTCGGCGGCGGAAAAATCCAGCTCCAGACGTCCCCAGCCGTGGGTAGCCCAGAGATCGCTGAGGGCATCCAGGAAGATCCCCATCGGCAATTCCTGCAGCGGCTGCTGGTAGTAGCCGGAAAGCTCGTCTTCAATACGGCGGAAAAACGCCTCTCCCCAATCGCGGCCACAGTTGTAGAGAATGACGCGGGTGGCTTGGCCGGTTTCGTAGCGCAGGCCGGAGTAGAGAGCTTCCAGCAGGGGCATGGGAAAGGCCGCCAAGCGGTACCCTCCACGGCTGTACAGCAGTCCGGTGTGGATGTCGGGGCGGATGTAGTAGGCGGGGCTGAAGCAGTGTCCGGGCAAGATCTGGTCTTGCAGAATCTCTTGCAGGGAGATCATGGCTATTCTCGCAGTCAGGTGGACAAGAGGGCAGGGATGGATAGATTGGGGAGCGGCTGGAGTTTTTAGCGTGAGGGAATGAATGATTAGGGAGTGAGCTGTATACAGTAAATCGGGGTAAATCGGGAGAAGGAGATCGCTATCCGGGGGCGCAGGGAACTTTGGTGAATGGATTGAGGGCAAATGGACTCAGTTAACCAGCATGGATTTGGCCAAAAGCAGATAAGGGCGGATCATTTCGCTCTCTTCTGCTCCAAAGCTGTAGGTCAGGGAGTCGAGCATCAACTTGTAGGCGGGCTGGCATTGGTCGCGCATCTTGAACGATTTCAGGATCGTCTCCAGCCAGTAGAGCAATTTATCCCGCAGATAGTCTTCGTCGTTGAGCAGCATAGCCATGCAGCAGTAGCGCCACACCATGCTCAGATCCCGGCGGCAGCGCTCCCAAGCCAGGCGACCATGTTGGCGGGTCAAATCCGGCATCATCGGCTGAAACTTCTCCATCACCCGATCCAGCAACTCTTGTTCTTTGGCCTGGAGAACCTGGTAAAGGCGTACCCGCCTCGGGATCCCTTCCACGTAGGCGTGTAGAGTTTTCAACTCATCTGGGCGCAGATAGCGGCCCTCGCTTTGGTGCATCAGCTCGGCAACCTTTGAATTCATAGACAGATCCTCCGTTAGTTGGCTAGTTGGCTTACACGAACATTTCCGCCAAGGTGAGAGCCCGCTCCGGCGGAACTGTGGGCAGGTCAACCTCGATCTCAGAAGAAGAGGGGGAAGGGGATTGGGCCTGAGAAGTGGCGCAGACAGCTTGTAGCTCTTGCCAGTAGGGGGCAAGCAACCCCTGCTGATCCGCCGGCAGGGATCCCTGCACCACCGCCTGCAACTGCTGGAGCGCTGTCGGCACCCCCAGGTGCCGTTCCATCACCCCACAAGTCCATTGCCGCAGGGGCAAGGGATCCCCTATCAACAGGCTCAGGCCCAGGGAGCGCAAACAAAAGGCCAATTGACGAGCCAAGAGGCGCTGAGCTGGGGTTAGAGAAGGTTCTGCCCCACCCGCCCCCCCTCTAGCGGGATTGCTGCCATGCAGCGCTGTCACGATGGGGCTGCCAACGGTGGTTGAGGGGTGCTCCTGCTGTTGCAAAACCTTTTGGATCCAGGTCAGCTCCTGCTGCTGTAAGACCTGATAGAGTTCCAGCCGTTCTTGAAAAGAGAGAGAGTAGCGAATCAAATCTTGCAGATCATCGGGTGTTAGGTAATCCCCTTCTCGCTCGGCGATGCGCTCCGGCCAAGAGTGAAGGTCATCCATGGGTGAAGTCTCCTTAGAGTATGGATTAGAGTACGGATCGAGAGAGCACAACTGAGAGCCCTGAACAAACCAGAGCTAGAGCAAAGCTCCGCCAAACAAGGCAGCAAAATCCTCAAGGGTAAAGGGATCCTCCGCCGGCAATTCCGGCAGCGGTTCTGAGCGTGGGCAGATACCCGACCAATTGAAGCCGGCAAAAAACTGTCCCACCGATTGGGCAAAGAGCATGGGGGACTGCGGCGGCGGCTCTTGAGCAAAGGGAGCCTTGGCCGGGGGTCGGTTATCCCAGTTCAACCCCTGCAAAAAGACCGCCAGCGGCTGGGTTAAGTCCAGATCGGTGTCTAAGTTGAAGGTGACCATGGGCGTTTCTCCAAAGTGTCGAGGGATCCCAGAGAGCCTTCAAAAGCTACAAGCAAGCCTCACAACTGGTGCAAACGCTGCTCGATCTCGCGGGCGCTGGCCCCTTCGGTGATCCAAAAATTGGCGGCATCAATGCGTTCTTGCCCGCCCAATAGGAATTTGCAGTAGGTTTCCCCCATGGCGTAGCACTGAATCTCAATGCAGCCCAGTTCCCGTGAGGTCATGGCGGTGAAAAATCCGGCAAACAAACCGGCATAGAGATGGCAAACCGGCTTGCCCACATCCCCAAGGGTGCGAGCCACCATTGAATCGAACAAGTTGATGAACAAAAACCCCTTCTGCTTGGACTCGGTTTCCACCTCCCACTTGCCCCAGCCCTGAGCTGTAAAAGGCCACCACCAAGTCTCCAGCAAGAAAAGAAGGTTGGATTGCTTAACCCCAACCCCGTACTCCCGCTCGTACCACTTGGAGAAGTGCTTGGCATCGCGGGTGCCCCAATCCATCCCAATCGTGTACATCACCGCCGCCGAAGCATCCCCCACCTCCCGCTCCAAGCCTGTTTGCAAGCCTACAATAAAGTCTTCGCTCAACAGCAGATTTTGGGTGTTGTTCCAATCGATAATCGTTCCCTGATCTCGGTTGAAGCGGAAGAAATCGCGGTAACTGTAGTGAGCATGCTTGCCACGGCCCACAGGCATGGTGACTGCAGGACGGGGATCCGGTCGAGATGGAGTGGTGACCATGGCGCTCTCCTAACAAAAAACAGATGAGTCTAGATCGCGATGCAACAGGATTCGGTGGGATTTAAGGGATCGATAATCGAGTCAGCCAATGCAAATGGGCCAATGAAATGAATAGCTAAGCATTTGATAAACTTAGTCAGCTATTCGAGGGATCCAACATTGTTCAACCCTTTTTTGGTCGTCTATAAGACAACACCTGCCGAACTCAAGGGATCCCTGAACATCGACAATCCATCAAACTTCCCGAGTTTGGGCAAGTGTACTGCCGATGATGCGGAAATCTTCATTTTCTAGCTGCTTAACGGTAGAGCGAGTGATGATCTTGCCCTGCTCCACCAAAACTCTCCCCGTCCGCGGGTGCAACAGGTCTTGTTCAGCCCGCCGACCGATGAGCACTTCGATATCTTTCAGAGAGTTCACGTACATTCCCGGCGGCAGCTCCACCACCACGCCATCGGAAACCACCCTGGCCTGGCAGGCCAGACGAGAATTGCTGCGGGCGCTGGTGATCACTTCCAGAGTTTTTGCTTCGCGGGGGGTGATGGGGGTGAGACTATCCATCCCCTCTTTCACGTAAACATGACAGGTGGCACAGATGCCGCGACCACTACATTCCCGCGAGACATGCAGCTCCTCCGACAAAATGGCCGACAGAAGATTGCTGTAGGTATCGACCTCTGAGACGCGAGATAAAGGCTCTAGCCGGATTTGTTTAACCATAGATGGGATCCAAACGCTAAGGGCAGGCAAGAAACCCCGGCGGGCAAGATCGACTGCAAAAGCAACGCAAACAAATTACAACAATTAACTCCCTTCCCTGCAGTCCTTCTGCAGGTCTACGGCAACACCTGATTTCCCAGTCGATTAAAGTTAAATGTAGGTCAACTCAGATGATGAGTCCCGCACAAGCGACTCTGGGGAAGGCTATATTCTTATTTTGGATTTGGATCAGGTCACTCCGGATGGAAATGTTATAATCCTTAACTACGAATAAACACGGAATCTTTTTTCGCCCAGAAAGCCACAAAGTGAAATCACGTAAATCAGAGCCAACGACAATCCTTTTGTAAATATTTATCGCGGATCTACGTCGGTTGTTCTATTGGCAAGGTAAATCTTAAGTAGGCTCTTCACAGTCTTTTGTTGGCAGTTTTGTTGCAGAGAGATGTGCTGAAGTCCGCCGTAAAAGCATATCGAGCCATTTGCTATTCCCTTCACAATTTCTTTAAAGTAGTCCCTCATTTTGTCTGTAAATTGATCTTTTTTTGTTTTTGTTGACTTCGTCGATTGGGAGCTAGGGTTATGGAATCGCGCCAGCGCCGGCAGGATCCGCAAGCGTTGCAAAACCTGTTGCGGGCCGCCTATCAGCAGCTTTTGGAACGCCAGCCCTACCAGCACGAGAAAACGGGAGAGCTGGAGAAAATCGAGCAGGACTTTCTCCGCGGGCGGATTGGGATCAAACGTTTGGTTCGCCAAATCGGGGGATCCCGTCTTTATCAGCGGCTGTTTTTCAGTACCGGCTGCAACACCCGCTGTGTAGAGCAGGGTTTCAAGCACTTTTTGGGGCGGGCCCCGGCTAGCAAGGAGGAGGTGGCCACCTACCACAACATCTTGGTTCACCAGGGCTTTCAAGCCATGGTCAATGCCTTTATCGACTCTGAGGAATACCGCCACCATTTCGGCAACGACCATCTGCCGCAACCCCGTCAACGGCTGAGCGGCCACCCCCCCTTGGCCTACTTATTGACGGATCAGATGAACCGGCGCCAAGAGCTGGCATTCGCGACAGGGGTGCAGAGCACTTTGCAGGGATCCTCACTGTTGCACAGTTTGGCAGCGACGTCAGTTGGGGATCCCTCAGGCGCTCCTGTTGGGGAGAAAGTCGAGGGTGTAGGCTTGTCTCACATCCAAGTTGGCTTCTGCCGTTCCCAAGGCAACCATCTCCTGGAAGTAGGTTTGCCAGCGCTGGTGGGTCATGGCCCCAATCCCTAGGGTGGCCGCGTCTCCTGAGGTGAGAATGCCGTAGTCTTTCAAAGCTTGGCGGCTGTAGGCCAAGAGGGCCTCGCTCATGTTGGGGTTGTCTTGCCGGATGAGGCGGTTGCCGGGGCGGGGATCCTCCAGGTAGCTGTGCCATCCCTGAATGGAGGCGGCCACAAATTTTTGCACTTGCTCAGGATGGTCTTCGGCAAAGCGGCGGGTGGTCTCCAGGGTGGTGGCGTAGGGGGAATAGCCGTAGTCGGCCAGCAGAAAGACGACGGGATCAAATCCCCCTTCCTGGCGCACGCGGAATGGCTCGGCGGTCACATAGCCCTGCTGAGCAGAATATTTGTCCAGCAAGAAGGGGGTGAGGCTGAGGTTGTAGGGGCGTTTTTGCTCGTCGCTGAAGCCAAACTTGGCCCGCAAAAAAGGCCAGTAGGTGAGGTTGGCTCCCGGTGACACCCAGATGGGCTTACCCCGCAGATCCTCTAGCCGCTCGATGCCCACTCCCGGATGGGCCAACAAACATTGGGGATCCTTCTGAAAAAAGGCGGCCACTGTCACCAATGGGATCCCAGCTTGCAGAGCCGCCAAGGCGTCGGGGCTGGAGCCAAGGACAAAATCTGCCGCTCCCCCTGCCAGCAGTTGCAGCACGTTGACTGCCGCTCCCCCCATGCGGATTTCCACTTGCAGGCCATAGTCGGCATAAATGCCGGTGGCCAAGGCTTGGTAGAACCCGCCGTGTTCCGCTTCCGCATACCAGTTGGTCACCAACCGCAGAGGCCGGGATCTCTCCGCTCGCGCTACTTGGATGGAGTCCTTGCGAAGGGAAGAAGTAAGAGGGTGGAGGAGAGAGGTCGTCTTTCCTCTTGGCTCTCCGCTTTCTCCTTGAGTTGGGGATCCCCCTCCCACCGCCAACAGGGCGGCTCCATTAGCCAGAAAACGCCGTCGGGGCCAACGCTCGCCGGTTGTACCAGACATGGTTCAGGGATCCCTTGGTCAATCCGTCGGAAGTTGGAAAGCTTTTTTCAGCCTATCGCAGGTGAGGGTTGCAGCGATCGTTGATGGGCAACTGCCTTATCGCTAGGCGACACTTTCGCCAACACGCCAGGGGTGCAGAGCACTTTGGCCGGTCAATCTCGGTTGGATAGGCGGGATCTCAGACAGGGGCTCCACTTTTGCGGCAGGATCACTACAACGGGATCCAGATCCGCAAAAAAGAAGTGGTAGATCCGGTATGGGTAAGGTGTATTTGCTGGGGGCTGGGCTGGGCGGGCGGGCGGGTCTGACGCAAGGGGCGCTCGAGATTCTGCGGCAGGCTGACGCAGTTTGGATTGACGAACTGGTGGATGAGCGTTTGTTGGCGGAGTTGCCCCCGCAGGCGCAGGTGTGGCGGCGTTCGGGAGAAGCAGGTTTGCAGCAGGGTATCCTCTGGTTGATTCAGGGCTGTCGGGAAGGCAAGCAGGTGGTTCACCTTAAGTCAGGGGATCCGCTGATCTTTGGCCGCACCCGCGAAGAGATCCAAGCCCTCAGGGAGGCGGGCTGTCCGTTTGAGATTTGGCCGGGGCTGTCTTCGGCGCTGGCTGGCCCCTTTTGGGCAGGGATCCCGTTAACGGATAAATACTTGAGCCGTGCTTTTGCCGTTCTCACCGCCCACGAGCTGGAAGCTCTGCCCTGGGGTGCTCTGGCCCAGTTGGATACTTTGGTGATTTTGATGGGATCCCGGCAGCGACAGCACATTGGCGCACGGCTGATGGAGTCTGGGATCCCGGCAGACCGACCGGTGGCTGTGATCTGGGGAGCGGGGCAGGCAGAGCAACAGGTGTGGGTAGGCACCTTGGCGGAGCTGCAGCAGGAGGCGGGTCAGGCGAAGTTGCCGGGTCTGCTGGTGGTCGGGGAGGTGATCCGGTTGCGGCAGGACTTTTTGCCGGGGATCCCTCCTTTGCCTGCGTTGGCTCCTCTGGCAGGCAAGACGGTTCTCGTCACCCGTTCCGAGGGGCAATCCCCAGCTTTTCGGGAGCTGCTACAGGCCCAGGGAGCGCGGGTGCTGGAAATGCCCACCCTGGTGATCCAACCGCCTAGCAGTTGGGATCCCTTGGATGCCGCCATTGCCCACCTGGGCCAATTCAACTGGCTGTTGCTGACTTCGGCCAACGGGGTGCAGGCTTTCTTTGAGCGGTTGCACCGGCAGGGTCGGGACAGTCGGGCTCTCCACCCCGTACAAGTGGCGGTGGTGGGATCCAAAACGGCTTCCGTGCTCGCCCAGTACGGCATCCATCCCGATCTCATGCCCCAAGAGTTTATGGCCGAGGCCCTGCTCCAAGTTTGGCCGGAGCCGATCCCAGGGCAGCGGATTCTCTTTCCCAGGGTGGAGTCGGGGGGCCGGGAGGAAGTGGTGCAGGGGTTGCGGCAGCGAGGGGCAGAGGTGGTGGAGGTGGCTGCCTATCAATCTGCCTGTCCGGCGACGGCGGATCCCCAGGTGGTGGAGGCTCTAAAGGCTCATCAGGTGGATATCTTCACCTTTGCCAGCTCCAAGACGGTGCAGCATTTTGCCCACTTGATCCAGCAGGCAGGACTGGGCCCAGAGGTGTGGGATCCGCCGGTGCAGATTGCCGCCATTGGCCCCAAAACCGCCGAAACCTGCAAAGCCGTATTCGGTCGGGTGGACATCGAAGCGCAGGAGTATACTTTGGAAGGATTGGTGGCAGCCCTCATCCATCACGTTCGCGGCCCAAGGGCTCCTCTATCGCGACAGCGGTGCGGAGCACTTTAATGAACCCGCCCATGCCGCCCGCGTCAGCCAGCCGGGCATCCCAAGCAGACACACCCAGACACCATGTGGCAGACGGCCAAGCTCTACGAAGACATCCTTTACGAAAAAACGGATGGCATTGCCAAGATCACCATCAACCGTCCCCACAAGCGCAACGCCTTTCGCCCTAAGACCATTGCCGAGCTGATCGATGCGTTTGCCGATGTGCGAGAGGATCCCCGTATCGGGGTGGTGTTGTTGACCGGGGCAGGGCCCCACAGCGACGGCAAGTATGCCTTTTGTGCCGGTGGGGATCAAAGCGTACGGGGCGAGGCTGGCTATCTGGATGAGGCCGGGATCCCTCGCCTAAATGTGTTGGACTTGCAGCGCATCATCCGCTCCTTGCCCAAGGTGGTAATTGCCCTGGTGGCAGGCTATGCCATCGGGGGTGGCCATGTTTTGCATCTCATCTGCGACCTAACCATCGCCGCCGATAATGCCATCTTTGGGCAAACTGGCCCCAGGGTGGGTAGCTTCGACGGGGGCTTTGGGGCTGCCTACCTAGCACGAGTGGTGGGACAAAAAAAAGCCCGCGAGATTTGGTTCCTCTGCCGTCAATACACCGCAGCCCAAGCCCTGGAGATGGGTCTGGTGAATGCAGTAGTGCCGGTGGAAGAGCTGGAAGCCGAAGGGATCCGCTGGGCGCAAGAGATTCTCCAGCACAGCCCCCTGGCCATCCGCTGCCTCAAAGCCGCCTTTAATGCCGACTGCGATGGGCAGGTGGGGCTGCAGGAGCTGGCCGGAGATGCGACGTTGCTGTTCTACATGACCGAAGAAGCTGCCGAGGGCAAGCGCGCCTTTCTGGAAAAGCGCCCCCCCAACTTCCGCCAGTTTCCCTGGCTACCCTAGGTTGTGTTGATCTTCTGGTATCCGGCCTACGAGAATCGCAAGACTCGGCATCTGGTGATTGCTCGACTGGATCGCTTTTCTCAACAACTGAAACGCCTTAAGAGCAACAGTTGCGGCCTAGAGTGAACTCGACGCAGACAAGACAGAGCAAATCAGGACACTGAAGGTCTCACTCCGGCAGGCGAGCAAAGCTGACCCCTCGGTAGTAGTAGGCCAAAATTTGGCGGTAAGTCCAGCCTCGGCGGGCCAATTCTTGAGCGCCCCACTGGCTCATGCCAATGCCATGCCCAAACTTGGGATAGGGGCTGACATCCGGTAAGCTTATCAAATAAGGGATCCCACTCACCCCGACGGTTTGGCCACCGCTGCTGGCGCTGTACATGGCATTGACAAACTGACCCCCATACACCATGACCACACCACGGGTGGCCTGCGTTGCTTCCAGGGCGGCTGCCGACCGCTGGGAAAGCCCCCGGTACACCTGGGAGCGAGTATCGCTAAACACATCAAACCAACCGCGGGAATTGCGATGGTAGAGAACGTAGCTGCGGGCCGCCACCGCCTGCGCCTTCAGGGCCTCTGGGAGAAAACGGGATCCCATTTCTGCATCCACCACACTGGCCACATAGTCTTCCAGATCCACGTAGTTGATGGCCATCACCAGGTTGTACCCGGTCAAGAGCACCTTGCCGGAGTACCAGCGGCCATTCACCGCCACTAGGCCGCCCTCCTGAGGTTCGATGAACAGCACCGGGTCAACCACCCCATGCAGCCGCACCCCTCGAAGGCCGGGCTGAGCCAAAAACCCTTGCATAGGGGGTAGCTCCGCCAGCACCTCTCCCCGACCGTTGATCAATTGGGCAGGGAGAGAAACTCCTACCACCAGGGGGGCAGTGGTATGGGCCAATTGCACTCGCACTGTCACCCCCCAGACGGCTTCCACCCATCCCCAGAAGGCACTGACCACCAGGGATCCCATCACGGCAAGCCAATGCCGCGCTTCCATCATCCGTACCCAGAGTTGCTTTTTGTACACCAACTCCAACCTAGGATAGGGCGAATTTCCGGAAATGGGCTGGTTGGTTGGCAGAAATTGCAGAGAGCTTAAGTCTCCATTACATGCGGAGCATGGGGGATCTATGGGGATCTATCTTATGAACGGGATCCCGTCTCTAGAGGAGCGGGCCGATCCGGCGGCTCCAGCAGGTCGGGTTCCTGGGGCCCAAGCCGGTTGTGGCTGACTCCCAGATGAGTTGAAGAGCTATCCGGCGCCAAGCCCAGGGCAAAGCGCAGCGAGTCCCCCGGTTGCCCATTGGAGAAGAAGAGAAAAGAGCCCAAGGAAGCTAAGGAAAGAAGAGCGGCATAGCCAAACATGGCTCGATAGCCGGATCCCGCCGCCAAGGTGCCCAAAAGGGGCCCCGCCAGGCCGATGCCCAAATCAAAGCCACACATCACCAAGCTAAACAGGCGACCCCGCTCCGCCGGCTCCGAGCGATCGGCCACGAGGGCAGAAATGAGAGGGATCAAAGTCCCAAAACCACAACCCACCGCGATCCCAGCAGCCAGAAAAGCGCCGGTGCTATTGGCAACAATCAGGAGCCCCATCGCCAAGGCATAGGTGGCCAAACTGAAGGAGATAAACGGCCCCCGCCCATAGCGATCGGAAGCGCGACCGGTGAGCAAGCGCACCCCAAAGCTGGCAAAGGCCACTGCCGCATAAAAAAGACCTGGATTCAGGGGAACTCCGACTTCTTGGATCAACAAGGCCACAAAGGTGGTCTGGGTGCCGAAGGCCAACCCCACCAAAAACATCACCCAAGTGAGGGAGCGCACCTTCGGGCTGCCCAGAAGGCTCCAGAAGTCCCCATTCATCGGCAGGGATCCCCAATGCTCACGTCGTTGTTCTCGAACCAGTTGGGTACAGAGAAAGCCCACCAACCCCAGCAGAGCAGAGAAGAGAAACGCAGGGCCATAGCCGGCAAACTCCTGCAGAAAGCCGCCCAAAGCAGGGCCAATGGCTGCACCAATCGGATTGACCAAGCTCATGTAACCCAGGATCTCGCCTCGTTTTTCTTCTGGGGCAAAGTCCACCACCAAGGTTACGTAGGCGGTGGCAAAAGCGGCAATGCTAACCCCATGAAAGGCTCGCACCAGCGCTACCCACGGGATCCAATCGGAGAGCCAGTATCCTATGGGGGCCATTCCCACCACCCCCATACCGATGAGCAGCACGATCTGCCGGCTGTGGCCATCCGCCAGGCGCCCCAACCAAGGGCGAAAGGCCAGCAACCCGATCGAGAAGGCCCCCATCACCAAGCCCACCTGCTGGCTGGTGCCACCGGCATCCCTGACGTAGAGCGGCAACGTGGGCAGCAGCGAGGATAAACTGGCCCAAAAGAGCAGCCCAGCCACAAACAAAATGCCCAAGTTGCGCCGCTGTGCCGGCTGTAGCTGCTCGAATACCCTCACGCCAACTCCTTGTGCAAAATGGAACTCAAAGCGTGCTCCCAGAACCGCGCCCTGGGGTAAAGCCACCTTCGCTGGATCCCTCAGCCCAAAATATTTAGGTGCTAACCTTTCTGATTGTAACCGTATGGCCTGAGGCTGTGAACCGGCCCTGCTCAGCTTTGAAGGTGCTTCCGGTTTGGGACAACAGTTAACCCAAGTCACCTCGAGATGCGCTTTTTGGACTCCGACCCATGCCCGAACAATCGGATCCCCTCACTCGCAGCTTGATTGCCCTGATCCGGGGTTACCAGGTGGGCATTTCTCCTTGGCTGCCACCTGCCTGTCGCTATTACCCTACCTGCTCCCAGTACACCTTGGAAGCAGTGCGGCGCTACGGTGCCCTACGAGGGGGTTGGCTGGGGATCCGTCGCCTCTGTCGCTGTCATCCCTGGCACCCAGGGGGCTACGATCCGGTTCCCGATTTGCCGGGATCCACGCCAACCCAGAAACCCTCCCCCCAGACCCACTCCAGAGACACTTAGGTTGATTGTGGGTAGCAAGCCACAACCTCGATTTCTACTCGGGCATTGAGGGGCAGGCGAGCCACCTGCACGCAAGAGCGGGCCGGAGCCGGATCGGTGGCAAAAAACTCTCGATAAACCTCGTTCATGGCCGCAAAATCCTCCATATCGGCCAGGAAAACTGTTGTCTTCACCACCTTGGAGAGAGTGGTGCCCCCCGCTTCCAGCACCGCCTGCATGTTCAGCAACGCCTGCCGGGTTTGAGAAACAATGTCCTCCCCCACCAGTTTGCCGGTTTTGGGATCCAGGCCCACCTGTCCGGCGGTAAACAGAAATGGCCCCAGAGCAGCAACACCCTGGCTGTAGGGACCGACTGGAGTGGGGGCAGCTTCGGTCTGCACAGCCCAAAGACTTGGCCCGGGCTGACCCTGGTGGCAGCCAGTCTCTGGCTTAGCCGGCTTCGTCTGCTCCATAGAGGTTTGCCCAACTCTGTCGCTACGCTACCACCGGTGGATCGTCGAAGAGCGGGGCTGAGAATGTCAAGATGAATTCGTTGAGAGGGAGAGGGATCCATGCCGTTGATCAAGCTGCAAACGTCTATGCAACCAGAAACCGCCGCAGTAGAGGAGCTGCTCAAGGCGCTGTCTGCTGCTCTATCTGAACAGTTGGGCAAGTCGGAAGCCTACGTGATGACCGCCTTTGAAGGTGGGATCCCGATGACCTTTGCCGGCAGTGGGGATCCCTGTTGTTACGTAGAAATCAAGAGTATCGGGCAATTTTCCGCCCAACAAACCCGAGCCATGAGCGAGTTTTTCTGTGGCACCATCGAGGCCCGATTGGGGATCCCCAAGAAGAGGATTTACATTGAGTTCAGCGACGCCAAAGGCTATCTTTGGGGATGGAATGGCACGACTTTTGGCTAACGATACTTCCCCCCTCTGAGAGCTGTTTACTCTAGCTTGTCCCAGCTCACCTCACAGAAACTTTGTAGGAGTTTGGCCGTGCAAGAGCTGCCCCAACCCAGTACAAATCCCCAAAAGCAGCGGATTTTGCTCAAGCTTGCTGCGGTTTTGGGCTCGGCCATTTTTATCTTTTGGGCAGCACATCGATTGGGATTTTTTGGGGTTATTCAAGACTGGCTCACCGGGGCTCTGGCTTGGATGGAAAGCTTGGGGCCGCTGGGGCCAATTCTCTTCATCGCCATTTACATTGTGGCGACGGTGCTGCTTCTACCGGCTTCGGTGCTGACCTTGGGGGCAGGAGCTGTGTTCGGGGTACTGGCTGGAACTGTGTATGTGCTAATCGGGGCAACCATTGGAGCCAATTTGGCCTTTTTGATCGGGCGCTATTTGGCGCGGGAGCAGGTGGCGAAATGGATTGAGGGAAATGCCAAGTTTGCGGCTATCGATCGAGCAGTGGGACGTGAGGGATGGAAAATAGTCGGCCTGATTCGGCTGTCGCCTGCGTTTCCCTTCAATGTGCTCAACTACGCCCTGGGACTGACCCAAATTTCTTTTCTGGATAACTTGCTGGGCACTGCTGGGATTGTGCCGGGCACTTTTATGTATGTGTACATCGGCTCGTTGGCGGGATCCCTGGCCAACATGGAAGGCGCGGAGTTGGATCCTCAGGCTCAAGCCGCCCAATGGGTTGTTCGCCTCGTGGGGCTTATCGCCACCGTAGCTGCCACCGTCTACGTCACTCGCGTTGCCCGCCAAGCCCTACAAGAAGCGGTGGAGCCTGTTTAGGGAATTTGCAATGATTTCAGGTTACGATGAGACGCATAGGCTACTGTGTTGCTACGCAACGCTGACGTGACCGCGCTAGCGGGACGGAGTCCTTGAAAAGTCTTCTGATCCCCTGCATTATTGCTCCGCAACGCCGACGCGACCGAGGTGGGATCAAGCGAAACAATTCGAGGATCGGATGGGATCTGTATGCACCGAGACTTGAATGGCGCACGTGGGACTTTCCTGCGTGCTTTGGGAGAGCTCCCCTGGTTGAGGGAATTGTTCCTGCAATCTGCATTGGTGAAAAATGCTGGTGTTTGTTAGCGTTGAGTAGCTAAAAAAGCTTGGCTTAGCCAACAACTTGGCAGAGGGTTTCCTGCCGCTCTTGGTCTTGTTCGGCCAGCTCCTGGATGGCCTGTTGGTACACTTGGGCAGGCGTGGATCCCTGGTTGACTTGTTTCAGCCAGCGTTGGGCCTCATTGCCCTGGTAGAGCAGGGTTTGCAAGGGAGCTAGAAAACAGCCCAAACCCTGAGGTTGGCCAATGCGCCAAGCTTCGGTCAGCAGCTCTTCGATCCACTCTTGGGCCGCCCGTTCCCGGCCTGTCCGCCAATCGACCAGACGAGATTGCAGCGATTCTCGGGCAGCAGCCTGCTCGTTGGCTTCGCAAAGGCTCTCCAGCTCTGCCGGGGTAAAGGGCCCCCGCAAGGGATCCAGCGCTTCCGGCTGGGCCAGCAACTGCCAGAGACGGGCTTCCACCAAGGCAGTAATGGCCAGAACCATCACCGGATCCCCTACCAGATCGCAAATGCGCAGCTCCACCCGGTTGAGATGGTAGGGCCGATCCGGGCCGTTGGGCCGCACCGAAGCCCAGAGGTGGCGCACATTCTGCATGGTGCCCAGGGCTAGCTGCTCCTGGATCCAGGCAATGTAGTGGGCATGATCCCGGAAGAAGGGCACCTGGGCCGGCGTTTTGGGGAACACCTGCCAACGGGTGGAGTGGGATCCCGTCACCCGTCCGTCCAGAAAAGGAGAGGAAGCGCTCAGGGCCAGGTAGAGAGATGCTTCCGCCCGCAATAGGCGGCAGGCCCGGAAGATAGCCTCAGTATCCGGCAGGCCGACATTGATGTGAATGCTGGCAGTCACTACCCGCGTGCCGTAGGTGCGTTCGATGTAATCGTGGTAGGGGTTGCCGGGATCCGATCGCTCGAAGTGATCGCTGCCACCCGAAGCTAGCGTGCTCCCTGGCAGAAGGGTGTAAGGGCCAAGACGGCGCAAAAATTGCCGCAACTGCAGGCGAGGCCGCAACAAGGCACAGAGTAGGTCTTCGTAGCGGCGGAGAGGGGGGGTGATGTACTCTACATTGCGCCGATCCGGCTCCTGCACAAACCCCGGCAAAGCTTGGCAAATGCGATCCGATAGACCCACCACTTCCCCGGCGGCGGTGCCGGTGTACATTTCCACCTCAAAGCCCTTGGTCAACAGCACAGGCCAGCCTCCAGCCGCAGCCTCACCAGTCTAACCTTTCTCTTCTCCCCTCATTGTCCTGGGTTTTGGCAGGGAATTGGCCGGTGGTAGGAAAGTTCCTCGACCTGTTTTAGCTAGCCCGCCGGGGAGCTCTGCCCTCTGTCCGTAGGACGGTCGCGTAGCGTTGCGTAGCAACATAGGGTCGTAAGGCCTACGGCCCGCTACCGCGAACGGGAAAGGCGGGAGTATTTTGGTTTTCAATGTACTGGCGCAAAACCGAGACAGTAACCCCACCACAGGAAGCAATAAAATACGATTCATGCCACAGAACATCTTTCCAATCAATCTTGTTCATGTAATCTGCAAACTGGCTTCTAATCCTGCGGCTAGAAACGGACTGGATATTGTTTACAAACTTGGACAAGTCCATCTGTGGATAATACTGGAATAGCAGGTGAATGGGGTCTGCTTCGCCATTAAACTCAATAAGTCTACAATTCCACTTTTGACACAGGTCACGCAGAATTTCATGTAATCGTTGCAACATTTCGCCAGTAAACGCCTTGCGACGGTATTTGGTAGTTAAGACTCAATGCACCTTTAAATCGGATACAGCCCTGCCACCAGAAACAAAGTCATTTTTCATGGTTACTTTTACTCTAGTACCAGTATAATGAGTGTAGCAGGATTTTGACGCTCTCATCCTCATCATGAGAACTGCTTACAGCCTATTAATTAAGATAGGATACAAGTATTCAAGAGGAAGGAGAGAGGAACATGCCAACCCATTCGCTAGACTTACGGCAAAGAGTTGTGGCCGCTTATGAGGCCGGTAAGACCTCCATCCGCCAGGTGGCCAAACGGTTCATGGTGACCAAAAGAACCGTACATCGCTGGGTGCAACAGTATCGACAAACTCAGGACTTAACTCCCAAGCAAGTCGGCACGTTAGGCTGTGCCGTGCCGGAGGCATAGCGAGTGGGTATCTTGGAACAACATCGACAGGCAGTGATACCAATCATTGAAGAACACCCAGACTTCTACCTGTGGCAGTATCAAGAACTCTTACGAGAGCGGTTGGGTATTGATGTGAGCACCGTTACAATACACAACTTTTTAAAAAAGCAAGGAATGACTCTGAAAAAAGACTTACCGCAGTGCGAAAGTCAAAGAAGAGGAGGTGCAAAGAGAACGATTAGCTTATAGTCAAGCAGTCCAGAATATTTCGGTGGAGGATTGAGTTGCCCTAGACCAGACAGGGGTGCGGGAGGGAATGGAACGGAGAGTATCTTGGAGTTTGCGCGGTCAAAGAGCTTATCATTATCGTCTGGGCTGTTGAGAAAAGCCTCTGGCCGCGTGCATTATTGCTATGCCTACGGCACCCGGACGGGAACCGCACCGCTGACGCGAAAAGGAGAGGGGGGCTAGGGATAATCCAACGAAGCGGTTTCACTGGGATTGGAAATGACTGGGGTCTGGATGGTCTGCAAAGGTGCCGTGATAGGCAGCCTGCATAGCCGCCAAAGACACCGACAACACGGGATCCCCTTCTGCCGTGGTCAACACCAAGGGATCCTCAGGGGATCCCACCTGCCCCAAAAACTGCCACTGGCCTGGCAGTTGGGATTCCAAATAGGCTTCCCAGAGGGAGCGATGGGCTGGGTTTACAGAGACTAGGATGCGGCTGGATCCCTCTCCAAACAGGGCTTGATCCCAACGGCCTGAGGGTGCGGGAAGGCAGAGGGTGGCTCCCTGGCTGCCGCTGAGACAGGCTTCTGCCAAGGCCACTGCCAGCCCGCCGTCGCTGCAGTCGTGGGCCGAGCGCACCCACCCCTGGCGGATCCCATGGCGGCAGGCAGCCTGCACTTGCTTTTCCAATTCCAGATCCACAGGGGCAGGCCGGCCCGTGACCTTCTGGTGAATGACCGCCAAATACTCGCTCCCTCCCAAGCTAACGGGGGCCTGGGATCCCAGCAGGTAGACGAGATCCCCTGCCTGCTGCCACCCTTGGCCACAGATCAATTGCAAATCGGGAACCAGGCCCACCATGCCAATGACAGGGGTGGGGTAAATGGCTTGGGAGCCGGTGGGGGTAAGGGTTTCGTTGTACAGGGAAACGTTCCCCCCCGTTACCGGTGTACCTAGGGCTCGACAGGCATCCCCAATCCCCTGACAGGCCAGAGCCAACTGCCAGTACACCACCGGGTTTTCCGGGTTGCCGAAATTGAGGTTATCGGTCACAGCCAAGGGATCCGCCCCCACACAGGAAAGGTTGCGGGCCGCTTCTGCCACGGCTGCCTTGGCCCCCTCATAGGGATCCAAATACACCCAGCGGCCATTGCCGTCGAGGGTGGCAGCCACCGCCTTGCGAGAGGGCCGGAGAGCGGGCACTTCTCCTGAACCAAACTTCTGAGAGCGGATGCGGATGACGGCAGCATCCCCCTGCCCCGGCCAGAGGACGGTGTTGTTTTGCACCTGATGGTCGTATTGGCGGTAAATCCAGGCTTTGCTGGCAAGGGTGGGGCTGGCCAAGAGCTGCAGCAGCACCTGTTCCCACTCCCGAATTTCCTGACCTAGCTGGATCCCTCGGCAGTTACAGGGGGGCAGCGTGGCGGGATCCCACTGCCAAGCCTCTTGGACATAGGTGGGGGGCTCCTGCAAAACGGGCCGCACATACACAGGGGTCTCTTCCGCCAAAGCCCGCGCCGGCACCTCCACCACCCGGGATCCCTGGTGCCAGACTTCCACCACCGGCTCTGCCAGCACCTCCCCAACCACACGAGCTTGGAGGCCCCAGCGCTGGAAGATCTCAATTAACTCTGCCTCGTGGCCTTTCTGAGCCACCAGCAGCATCCGCTCCTGGGATTCCGAGAGCAGGTATTCCCAGGCTTGTAGGCCGCTTTCCCGCGCCGGCACTCCATCCAAATCCAGCCGGATGCCCACCCCTCCCTTGGCGGCCATTTCCGAAGTGGAGCAGGTGAGGCCAGCCGCCCCCATGTCTTGGGCCGCCACCACGGCTCCTGTGGCAAAAGCTTCCAGACAGGCTTCGATGAGACATTTGCCCAGGAAGGGATCCCCCACCTGCACCGCTGGCAGATCCTGTTGACAGTGCTCCCCAAGCAAGGACTCCGTCTCGCTGACGCGAACGGCGCTGGCAAAGCTGGCCCCACGGATCCCATCCCGCCCTGTAGTGGAGCCTACATACAAAACCGGGTTTCCCACCCCTTGGGCTGCAGATTTGACAACCGTAGGCGTCTCCAGCAGCCCCAAGGTCATCACATTCACCAGAGGATTGCCCGTGTAGCAGGGATCCACGGCCACCTCGCCGCCTACAGTGGGTACCCCAACACAGTTGCCGTAGTGGGCAATGCCCTCCACCACCCTGGCCATCAAGCGGCGGTTGCGGGGATCGGTCAGGGGCCCAAAGCGCAGCGAGTTGAGAAGGGCAATGGGACGAGCGCCCATGGTCAAGATATCCCGCAGGATCCCGCCCACGCCTGTGGCTGCCCCCTGAAAGGGCTCCACTGCTGAAGGATGGTTGTGGGACTCGATCTTAAAAGCCAGCCAATCCCCCTCCCCCAGATCCACCACGCCGGCATTTTCCCCCGGCCCCACCACCACCCGCTCTCCAGTGGTGGGAAAGTTTTTCAGCAGAGGACGGGAGTTCTTGTAGCAGCAATGCTCCGACCACATCACCCCAAACATGGCCAGCTCCGTGGGGTTGGGATCCCGTCCCAGTTGCTGCTGGATCTTCTGGTATTCGTCCAGGGAAAGGCCGTGGGCCTTTAAGTCTTCGAGGGTATACATCGCCTATAGCCATTAGGTCAGCAACCCGGGGCCCAGGAGACGGGCCTGCCGCTCTTCCAGTATGCGGCTTAAGGGGGGCCACTGCTTCAAGTCGGGGTCAAGGGCCAGGAGCTGTTCTGCCGCTTGGCGGGCCAGGTGCAGCACTTCTTGATCGTCCATGAGGCTGGCCAGGGCAAAATCCGGCAGCCCCGACTGGCGGGTACCCATCACTTCCCCAGGTCCTCGAAAACGCAAGTCCATCTCGGCAATGAAAAACCCGTCCTGGGATTGCTCCAGCACCTTCAGCCGCCGCAGGGCCTCTTCTCCTTTGGATCCCGTCATCAGGATGCAATAGGCTTGGTCGGATCCCCGTCCCACCCGTCCCCGCAGTTGGTGCAGTTGGGAGAGCCCGAAGCGCTCTGCATGCTCCACCAGCATCACTGAGGCGTTGGGCACATCCACCCCCACTTCCACCACCGTGGTGGAAACCAGAATATCCAGCTCCCGGCGGCGGAAAGCTTCGATGACCCTCTCCTTCTCGCTGCTGGTCATGCGCCCGTGCAGCAGGCCCACCCGGAACTGAGGGAAGACCTTTTCCTGCAGGCGCTGGTGTTCCTCGATGGCGGATTTCAGATCCAGCTTCTCCGACTCCTCAATGAGAGGCAGCACCACGTAAGCCTGCCGCCCTTGGGCAATTTCCCGCTCTATCAGCCGCACCACTTGCAGGCGATCCCCAGGTCGAGCTACCACCGTATGCACGGGCTTGCGCCCCGGCGGCAACTCGTCAATTTGGGTAACATCCAGATCCCCATGCAGGGCCAGGGTGAGGGTGCGGGGGATGGGGGTGGCAGTCATGGTGAGCACATCGGGGTGATCCCCTTTTTGTTGCAGGGCGGCCCGCTGCTCTACCCCAAAGCGGTGCTGCTCGTCGATGATGACTAGGCCCAGGTTGCGAAACTGCACCGCCGGTTGGATTAAAGCATGCGTGCCCACCACTAAGGGCAATTCCCCAGTCTGCAACTGCCGCAGGATCTCCCGCCGCTTGCCGGGAGGCGTGGATCCGGTCAACAGTTCAACGGGCACCTGTAGCTGGCTTAGCCATTCCACCAACTTGCGGTAGTGTTGCTCGGCCAAGACCTCGGTGGGAGCCATCAGGGCTGTTTGCCAACCGGATTGAATGGCCGCCAGCAAAGCCGCTACCGCCACCACGGTTTTGCCGGATCCCACATCCCCTTGCAGCAGCCGGTTCATGGGCAAGGGATCCCGCAAGTCCGCCAGGATCTCGTCAATGGCCCGCTGCTGGGCAGCCGTGAGCTGAAAGGGCAGGATTTGATAGAAGCGATCCAACAGCTCCCCTCGAGCCGGATGGTAGCGGGGTACGGCCTGGGCTTGGGTGCGGTAGCGCTGCCGCCGCTGCAGGAGGCCCAATTGCAGGTAGAAGAACTCGTCAAACACCAGCCTTCGCCGCGCTTGGGCCAGACGTTCTGCCGTCTCGGGAAAATGAATCTGCTGCAGCGCCGTGGGCAGATCCAACAGGTGAAACTGCTGTTTTAAGTGGGGGGGCAAGGGATCCTCCACCAACGCCGCTGCCGGCAGGGCCAGTTGCACCGCCTTACGCACCAGATCGGCGGGGATCCCTTCCGAGAGGGGGTAAACGGGCAGGATCTTGCCAACCCCAGAACTGTCCTGCAGGCTGCCCTCGCTGGCCAGTACTTCAATTTGGGGGTTGTCCAACGTCAGGCCCAGCCTGCCCTTTTTCACCAGGCCACTGGCAGCCACCACCGCTCCCTTGGGGTATTGCCGCTCCAGAGAAGCTTGCCAACTGCGCTGGGCAAACTGCCGCCCGCTGTAGAAGCGGCTGAGGGTGAGGGTGCCGCTCTTGTCGGCAATCTTCAAGTTAAAGATGGTCAGAGAGGGGTTTTTGGGGCTGGTGAAGCAGGTGCAGCTTTTAACCGTCCCCACCAGAGTCACGGTTTCTCCCACCTTGGCCTGGCGGATGAGCACCTGCTGGGAGTAGTCCAGATGATCCCGGGGAAAGTAGTAGAGGGCATCCCGCACGGTGTGCAGGCCCAGTTGTGCCAGTTTTTCCGCCGACTTGGGGCCAATCCCTTTGAGAAATTGCAGCGGCTGCTCTAGGCTAAGGCCAGCGGGGAGAGGCGGGGAAAGGGTGCTCTGGGAACCCCACCGCTGTTGCGACGAGGCCGGGCTAGGTGGGTGGGAACGAGGGCTCTGCCCCGCTGGCACCAGCGGTCGGGAAAGCTCTTGCTGACGTCGGACTCGCTCTAGCCAACGGCGAGTTTCGGCCACCAAGTGCTGGCGTTCGGGCAGCTCTAGCTCCGGGTACAGGGTATAGCGGGATCCCAGTTCTTTCCATCGCCGCTGGTCATCTCCATCGAGCACCCAGTCGGAGGGGGGATCCTGTCTGAACACGCTTCCCACAAACTGAGAGAAGGTTTGCTCTCGCCCCCGGAGATTGGTAAACCCCAACTCTGCTTCCAGAGAAAGGGCACGCTGGAGCCGCTGTAGATCCACTTGTGTCAAGTTGCTTGGCTGTTGGGAGTGCTCCTTGTCAATCCAACTTTAGCCAACAACAGCAGGACAACCGCAGGAGTACAGCAGCACAAGCCACACTTTCCATCTCTTGTTGACATACTCCCTGCCCTGAAGGGCAAGGATTCTTGACGCTTCAACAACCGCTGCTGGCAAGCCAGGCTTACGCAGTCTCCGCGTCCGTTTTAGTGCTACGCACCGCTAACGTGAAAGAGCCGGGCGCTCGCCTCGACGGCGCGGAGCGCTTTGCCCCATCCCGACTGCGGAAGTTTGACTTTAACTTTCTTAGCCAAGCTGAGCACAAGGCCACCCTGTCGCGTCAGCGAGCCGTAGGCTTTAGGGCGGGGTTTTAGACCCAGGTTTCTGATAAAGAAAAAAGCCTGCCTTGTTACTGTGCAACACTATCGCAACGGGGCAGGGCAAAGGGATCCCTGGGGATGAGGAGAGCGTCAGCTACGGGCCAAGGCGGATCCCAAAAGCAGGGCCATCACTGCCGGAACCAAGGCAATGGCCAGGATGGTGAAAACTTGTGCGTCCGTCATAACCAACTCCCTAACAGTGGAATTGCACAAAAGCCAGTCCCCTCACTTTACCAAAAAACTGGGTCTCAAGCCCCGTCCTTTAGGATGGCTTTGCGACATACTCAGGGCAGCAGCAGGGTAGTCAACCGCTCTCGCCTACGGCGGCGCGGATCGCTATATTCCTGCAAGCGGGCTGTAGGCCAAGAAAGGGAACGACTGGGGAGAAAGGCCTACGGCCCGCTACCGCGACAAGCACCGCTGTCGTAACCAGGGATCCGAATCCTCGCCCTACCGCTACGCGGTTTGCCTTGGCGGTTCGTAGGCTTTAGTAAGCTAGTAGGGCGGGGAGAGACCGGTGCAGAAAGGCAGCTTTGATGCGGCGGCGCATTCTACAGCTTTGCATCCTCGGCTGGGCGATGCTCCTCACCCTGGCAGCGGGGGGCGGGGGATCCCTGCCAGTTCCCCACTTTTTTGGCATTGAGACTCTTCAGGCCCAGGCTCAAACTTCAGCCGGAGAACTGCCACAGCCGGTGCGCCTGCAACTCCCCCCTGGCCTGGCCCGCTACACCTACGACCGGTCAGTGGGCGATTATTTTGAGGAGATCGAGCCGCTGCTGCCGGGCGGAGCCTATGCCCAGTGGGCTTTCTACCCGATCCCGGTCTATATCCAAGGGGATCACGCCCAGTGGAAAACCTTTGTGGAGCAGGCGGTCAAGGATTGGTCTGCCTACATCCCGATGCGGGTGGTGGCCAAAGAAGAAGAAGCCCTGTACGGGATGAGTATTTACCGCGTTCCCCCGATTGGTGGCGGGGTAGTAGGGGCAGCCCGACCTGAGTTTTTCTTCGCCTCGGATGGCTCTTTACAGCAGCGGGTGCGCATCATCATTGCAGAAGGACAGGGGTTGGCCGAAGTAACGGCGGTGGCTCGGCACGAGATCGGGCATGGGTTGGGGTTGTGGGGCCATAGCCCGAACCCGCGGGATCTGATGTACGGCGGACACCATGCGGCGGCCACCGGCAATCGACGGGTGTTGCGGGTGCCCAACATTACCAAGCGGGATCTGAACACCCTGAAGCGGCTCTACGAACAGCCTACCTTGATCGGACAAATCTTTCCCGAAAGCTAAAGTGCTCCGCACCGCTGTCGCGAACGCAAGCTGTTCTAAGTTCCCAGGATCTTTTGCGCTCCCCGCCACCCCATGGCCAGCAGGAAGAACATCAACTGGGTGGCGACAATGCTGGGGCCAGAGGGCAGGTTCAAGGCTGCCGAGGCGATCATCCCCAACACTGCACTCAGGCCCCCAATGCCCATGGCCAGCATCACATAAGTCGTGAACCGGGATCCCAACATCTGCGCCGTCGAGGCCGGGATGACCACAAAGGCGCTCACCAGCAACACCCCCACCGAGCGAATCGCCAGGGCCACCACCAAAGCCAGCAACACCACAAAGGCCAGCCGCTGCCAGCCCACCTGAACCCCTCGTGCCCGCGCCAGCGGCTCATCCAAGGTGAGCAACATCTGAGAGGGCAAAGTCAATCCCACATAGGCCAAGCCGGTGAGCAAGAGGATCCCGCTCGTCCACAGGGCCGCTGTGCTGATCCCCAAAATGTCCCCGAACAGCAACTGGTTGAGGTTCCCCCGATAGCCGGGCAGCAGGCTGAGGGTGATAACGGCCAGCGCCAAAGAGGAAGAGTAGATGATGTTCAGCACTGCATCCGCCGACAGTTGGGTGCGCTCCAAGACAAAGGTGACGCCCAAGGCAAACCCCACCCCAAACACCATCAGCACCACGGTGGGATTCAGCCCCAGCAGCACTCCCAAAACCATCCCCAGCAGAGCCGAATGCCCCAAGGCATCGCTAAAAAACGACAGTTGCCGCAAAATGACAAAGCTGCCCAAGAGCCCTCCGGTTACCCCAGTAAGGATCCCGCCCAGCATGGCCCGCTGCATAAAGGGCAACTGCAACAGCTCCACCACCTGCACCCAGCCTTCCAACATCTCTTTATCTCTCAGTGACGGTGGATGTAGCGAACAAAACAGTGCTTCGCGCCACTGTCGCGAACAGGCCCATAAACGCGGCTCAGCACCTCTGGCGCCAAAGCCACCTGGGGGGATCCCTGGCAGATGAGGGATTGGTTGAGGCACAGCACGCGGTCGCAATAGCAAGACACCATCTCCAGATCGTGGGAGATCTGCAAAATGGCCCAGCCCAGAGATTGGCGCAGCTCTTCCAAGAGCTGGTAAAACTCCCCCTCGCTGGGTGTATCTAAGCCTGCCGGTGCCTCGTCGAGGATAAGCAACCGCCGCGGCCAAGCCAAGCAATAGGCCAACAGCACCCGTTTCAGCTCCCCGCCGCTGAGCTGGCCCAGAGCCTTAGAGAACAAGTGGGATGCACCGGCTCGCTCCAGCGCCTCTTTCACCGCCTGCCGCCGAGCAGAGCGCTGCTGCCAAGGCCAACGGGGTTGCAACGCCCCCCAACCCAAGCCCACAAACTCCTCCACCAGCATGGGGAACCCAGGGTTGAATTGAAAACGCTGGGGCACGTAAGCCACCTGCTGCCGCACCGAGGGGGGCAAATAACCGGATAGGCGCACCGGCTCTCCCAGAATGCAAACCGAGCCGCACTGCCGCGGCAGGATCCCCAAAATCGCTTGCACCAAGGTACTCTTGCCGGCTCCATTGGGGCCAACAATGGCCGCATGGGATCCCGCCCTCAGCTCAAATGACACATTCTGCACTGCCAAGCGGGATCCCCGATAGACCGTCAGCCCCTCTACCCGAAGGACAACCTCGCCGGTCACCGCCCCCTCGCCAGCAGTTGTTCCAGGGAAGCCTGCCCCAGCCAGGGCAGCTCCAGCGGCACCAAGGCCGTCTCCTTCTCAAAGGCTGAGATCAAGTTATCCACGTTCTGCCGCAGGATGGTCAGGTAATATTCCGGCTCGATCCCCTCAGGGCCGGCAGTCTCGATGGGATCGAAAATCCGCACTTCCACCCCCAAATCCTTGGCCAGGATCTGGAAGGGGTTGTCGTCTCCCACCTGGGGTTCCACCAAGATGGTCTTCAGGCCCGACTTCCGCACCGTCTCCATCACCCGCCGCACATCTTCTGGAGAAGGATTGGCCTCTGGGATCTCCACCAAGAACTCGGCTTTGAGGTTGTAGCGCTCGGCAAAATAGGGGGCAAAGTCGTGGAAGACCACAAAGCTTCTTCCGGCAAAGGGCGCCAATCGAGCGGCAATCTCCTCATCCAAAGCCTTGAGCTTCTCGATAAAAGCAGCCGCATTGGCCCGGTAAATCTCTGCCCCTGCCGGATCTGCAGCGATTAAGCCGTCGCGGATGTTTTCCACCTGCTGAATGGCCCGCCTGGGATCCAGCCAAATGTGGGGGTTGAACTTGCCGTGGCTGTGCCCATGAGAGTGTCCATGACCGTGTCCGTGAGAATGGCCATGAGCGTGTCCGTGACTGTGGCCGTGCCCATGCTCTGGCTTCTCCGTCTGCAAAGTCGGGATCCCTTCGCTGCTGTCGATGGTTCGCAACCGAGGATTGGCGGCATTGGCGATCAACCCCTCCAGGAAAGTTTCCATTCCCAGCCCATTGATCACCAACACATCCGCCTGAGCCAGCAAACGAACATCCTCAGGTCGAGCCTGAAAATCGTGCGGCCCCACCTGAGGGGGAATGAGCGGCGTGACTTCTGCCCGATCCCCAACCACAGCGCGAGTAAATTGCGTTATCGGCAAAATCGTGGTCACCACTTTGGGGGGGGTGGATCCCTGCTGAGCTTGGGATCCCTCCTGTCGAAGGTGCAAGCCGCCCAGGATCCCAACCGAAAGAGCGGCCACCAGAGATACCAGCGATCGCATGGGTCGAACAGAGGGAAGAGAGCTAAACCTATCGGTCATGTGCTGAAATACCTCACCAAACAACAGAGACAGCAGAACTTGCAGAACCCGACCTTTGAAAAGCCAAAGCCCTCTGCTGAAGCAAAGAAAACATGCTCACCAGACCATTGCTCCTGGAAGGGCTAAGACTGAAGTTCAGGCCCATTTCCTCAACAAAGCGGAGAGAAACTCGCAGAATCTCCTCCGGCGAGAGGCCACTCAATCCCTCTACCAAAACCGCAACCAAACCCTTCACCAACTGGGCATCGGCATCCCCTTGGATGTAGAGCTTGCCATCCCGGAAATCAGTGGCCAGCCATACCCGCGACGCACAACCTCTAACCAGGTTCTCCTCCCTTCTCTCCCCTTCGGGCAAAGGGGGCAGCCGTTTGGCATAAGCCAACAGAAGCTCATACTTCTGCTTAGAAGTTTTGGCTTTTTGGAAGCGCTCAACAATTTGCTGCAGAGCTTCGGGCATCCGTTAGCTCGTCTGATGAGAATGATAATCAGATCCATAATAACACCCTTCCCAGGGAAGTTGGTTGCTCAGCCGGGATCCCTACCGGGCCGGCGGTTTCTCCGTGGAGGCCTGTTCTGGACTGAGTTCGTTGTTCTTCGCGGGGGAAGCCTATTCTGCGTGACAGGGATCCGGCTCGATCTGTGAACCCCTTGTGCAGTTGGGAAAGGCCGTGTGGGTGGGGTTATTCCGACCTCTCGCTACCGCACCGAGCGATAACCGCCACTCACCCCCTGGGGTGAGAGGATCAGTTGCCAAAGCTGACTGGCCCGTGCCTTGAAGCTACCAGCGCTCATCAGGAGATAGAGCCGCCACATGCGGCGAAAACGCTCATCGTAGCGGACGGCCAATTGGGGCCATGCCCGCTCAAAATTGGTGTACCAGGCTTTCAAGGTGGCCACGTAATTGATCCCAAAATTGTGCCAGTCTTCCAGCACAAAGAGACCTTCAAAGGCTGCAGTAATCAGATGAGGCGAGGGCAGCATCGAGTTGGGAAAAATGTAGCGTTCAATCCAGGGATCCCGCCCCTGGTAGGCCACGTTGCTGCCGATGGTGTGCAGGAGAAACAAACCATCGTCGGTTAACAAGCGTCGGGCTACCTGCACAAATGTCCGGTAGTTTCGGTAGCCAACATGTTCAAACATGCCGACAGAAAGAATCCGATCAAACTTTCCCTGGGTCTGGCGGTAGTCCTCTAACCGAATCTCAACCGGCAGGCCGCGGCAGCGTTCACTGGCCAGTTTGGCTTGCTCTTTTGAGACGGTGATGCCCACAACCTGCACCCCATAGCGTTCGGCCAAGTACTGCGCTGTGCCTCCCCAGCCACAGCCGATGTCAAGCACCCGCATGCCGGGTTGGAGACCTAGCTTGCGGGCAATGAGGTCAAGTTTGGCCTCCTGGGCTTCATCCAGAGTTTGTGCACCCCCCTCCCAATAGGCACAGCTATAGATCATGCGGCGATCCAGCATGGCCTCATAGAGATCATTGCCAATGTCGTAGTGGCGCCGGCCAATGACAAATGCCCCCTTGCCCCGCTGGCGATTGATGAGGCGACTATCCAACCCAAGCAGGGGCTGAATTAGCCAACCCACCCGCTGCGGTGCCTGAGTGGTCAGGAGACGACAAATTAACTCATCAATGGCGGCACAATCCCACCAGCCTTCCACGTATGCCTCGCCAAGGCCCAGGGATCCGTAGAGCAGGCAGCGCAGGTATATCCGCTCGTCGTGAACTTGAATATCCCAGGGTTGCGAGCCATTGAGGGTTATACCAGCAGCATCCAGAACCCGAAGTGCATGCTGACGCGCCAGCCGGTGCAAGCCGTTGAGTCCTTTCCCCATCCTTGGGAATCCCTCACCACAGGGAAACTGACTCAACAAATACAACCCAACATGGCAAGGGATCCAGCAAAAGTTTCCAATTTCTAGGGATCCCCCCGAAGGGGGAACACTACCGCTATTTGGCTCCGCAACATCCACCCACCGGATGTTTCCAATTTCTAGGGATCCCCCCGAAGGGGGAACCCGAATTCAGGGAGGCGAACCTCGTTGACACCGAGGTCGTTTCCAATTTCTAGGGATCCCCCCGAAGGGGGAACTGTAGGGTCCTCTCGCCTCGGAAAATCACCCTTTCCGGTTTCCAATTTCTAGGGATCCCCCCGAAGGGGGAACAGGTGGGTACCGGTAGTCCGGACATTGGCTGAGCAGCCCGCCGGTTTCCAATTTCTAGGGATCCCCCCGAAGGGGGAACACCAATTGGTCTGGTCGCCCCGCCCGATTGGGAGGTTGTTTCCAATTTCTAGGGATCCCCCCGAAGGGGGAACTGGAAAGCCAGTTTTTGGATCGGTCCGACCCTCTGCAGTTTCCAATTTCTAGGGATCCCCCCGAAGGGGGAACCGTTTACACCCCGCAATACCGCGCGCGCCTTCTCCAGGAGTTTCCAATTTCTAGGGATCCCCCCGAAGGGGGAACAGCACTGTTTGATACCGCCGTCCAATTTGGGACCC
>DVDX01000015.1 GCA_015295985.1 Synechococcus sp. M44_DOE_062
TCGGGGTGGGCGTCGGCGTTGAAGTGGGAGTGGGTGCCGGTGTCGGAGTCGGGGTGGGCGTCGGCGTTGAAGTGGGAGTGGGTGCCGGTGTCGGAGTCGGGGTTACTTCGGCGGTAGGGATCGGATCCGGTTCTTTCTGGGTATCCCGGATCGTTGGGCGTGGCCACAGCAAAAAGGCGGCCAGCAGAGCCATGACGCCCAGGGATCCCCCGGCCAAAACCCACTTCAGGTTGCTGTCGGAAGGTTGCAGAACCGTTTGGGGGGCAGCTTGCCGCAGAGGGCGAGTGCGGGGAGTATCGGTTCGTGCCGGCGTGGCAGGGCGAGCGACGGGGGGATCCTGAGCAGTCGGGGGAGCGTCGCTGGCTGGGATTACTGTGGAGGGCGTTTTGGAAGTTTCATCCTCACTTTGGGGGGAGGGATCCGGTGTTTCCGGCGAAGCTTCTGCTGAGGAGGGTTCCCGCCCGGTGATGGAATAGGGGATCCCTGCACCTGGAGGAGGGGGAGAGACCGGCTCATCTTCGATGAGATCCAGATCCTCATCGCGGATATCTTCAAAGGCTCCAGAAGCCGATCCTGTATTGCGGGTGGTTTGGATCGGTGACTTGGGCTCAGAAGAGGGTGGAGCATCCTGTTGAGGCTTGGTGTTGCCGGTGGGAATGATCACCGTGCTGGCCTGGCCGGTGGAGAGTTGAGTGGCCACTGTCAGGTCATAGGCTTGCAGCAGCCGCTCTCCCAACTCCCGCATTGTTTGCGGTCGTTCGTCCGGGTTTTTTTTCAGGCAATCCATCACCACCGCTACCAAAGGGGGTGGGATCGGCTGGGGAGCTGCATTGGGGTTGATCTCCAGGGGGCTTTCGTAGCAATGGGCATGGATCCAACTGTGCAAAGAGTCGGTTTCCAATTGAAAGGGCATGGATCCCGTCAGCATCTCATAGAGCACCACGCCAAAGGAGTAGATGTCCGAGCGGGCATCCAGGGCTTTGCCCCGCATCTGTTCGGGAGAGGCGTAGCGAGCTGTGCCGATAAATCCCCCCCCCTTGTAGGTGCCTAGGCTAAGGGTGTGATCCGCCAAAGTTTTGGCCACGCCAAAGTCGAGGATTTTCAGTTGGGGGATGAGCTTGCCGTTTTGAAAAACTTGCTCGATGAAGAGGTTGCTGGGTTTGATGTCGCGGTGAATCACGCCCCGAATCTCGCGGCCCTCCACCTCGGCCTGAAACGTGTGGGCAAAGTGCAGCCCCTCACAAGCTTGGAGAGCCAGCCGAATGGCTTGCCGAACCGGCAGAGCCCCTTTTTCTCGAATTAGCTTGGCCAGATCCTGACCTTTGAGGTACTCCATCACCAGATAGGCTTGCTCCCCCTCTTGGCCGTGATCCAGAACTTTGACGATGCGGGGATGCTGGCCCAAGAGAGTGCTGACGCGGATCTCTTCGGCAAAGCGGCGGCGCAAGTTCGTCTGGGAGTCGCCCCGACTCAGCAGCATGGGGGCATAGAGGATCTTGACGGCTACCTCTTGGCGGTTGTTGTGTAAGTCCAAGGCGCGAAAGACGGATCCCATACCGCCGCCACCAATTTCTTGAATCAGTTGGTAGCGGTCGCCCAAAATGCGGTTGGTGAGATCTGCGGTCATGGGTTTGCAGCTTGGAGAAAGGGGATTGAGGTGAGGATGTCCATACCATAAACCGAATTGCTGAGGTCTGCATCAGCCTAGGTCGCGGCTGAACTCAGGGATCCCAGTTGGGGCCATCGGTTGGAAATGGCGAGGTTTTCGATTGATTTTTCGGCTAACTGCTCAAGGTGACTTCTCAGATTGACTCAATAAGCTGTATTGACTCAATAAGTTGTAGAAGAAAGCTCCGGCAGGGGTGGTGACGCTCAAGGGAGAACTGCGGTGATCGGTTTCACCGTCCAAGAGGACATTTTTGGGTTGACTTTGGGGGGAGAGTCTGGTTTATCCTGAGCGAGCCCCAGTCCGAAGAAGGGGACAATCGACAGGGATCCCTTGATGAGGTCGGCTATGGACTTGGGCTTGGTGGTAATTGCCTATAAGGAGGGGGATCGGGAGAGCAAGGCCGCTTGTCAGAGGTGTGCTGAACAGTTGCGCCGGCGCGGCGTTACGGTGTTAACGGCTCCCACCGGCTTGCACCACAATCCCTACCCTGTCTTTCTGGAGGCCACCTCGGATCCCATTGATCTGGCGGTGGTGCTGGGGGGAGATGGCTCGGTATTGGCGGCGGCACGATACCTAGCTCCCCGCGGGATCCCGATTTTGCCAATCAAAGCGGGGGGCAGGCTGGGGTTTTTGGCCCAGTCGGAGCGGGTGTTGCAGCAGGATCCCTGGGAGCGCATCCAGGCGGGGGATTTTTTCTTACAAGCCCGCATGATGTTGCAAGCCCAGATTTGGGAACAACCGCAGTTGGGGCGAGGGGATCCCTTGGCTACCCGTGGAGAGGGAAAACCCCAGGGCCGCCCGGTTAGCGAAGTCTACTATGCCCTCAATGAGATCTGCCTGAAGCCGATCAACCGAGAGCGGCTGCCCGCCGCGATCATGGAGATCGAGGTAAACGGAGAGATTTTGGATCAGTACCACGGAGATGGAGTGCTGGTGGCCACACCGACGGGATCCACTTCTTACACTCTGGCAGCCAATGGCCCTATCCTCGAGCCTACCCTCGACGCCATCATCATCACTCCCATTTGTCCCCTGAGTTTGTCCAGCCGTCCTATTGTAATCAGCGGCACAGCCAGGGTGGACATTTGGCCCCTTGCCGATCCCGAAGGGTTGACCCGCCTGTGGACAGATGGCGTGTTGGCCCAGTCGGTGAATCCCGGCCAGTGGGTTCACATTCAGCAAGCGCCCACACCGGCCAAGCTGGTGATCCTGGAAAAAGATCTCTCCTACTTTCGCACTCTGCGGGAAAAATTGCAGTGGGCGGGTAGCCGCATTTACATCCCCACCACCAATCACCGCCCCGAGGGGGGATAAGGAGAGCTTAAAGTTGGGGAGCTAGAGTGGCGAAGTTCACCACCCATCCGCACATCTCCCATGAGCCTGAGACTTTACCTCGTCAGACACGGAGAAACTCCCTACAGCCGTTCCGGCAGCTTTTGCGGTGCTCTGGATCCTGACCTCACCCCTGAAGGCAAACAAATGGCAGAAGCCTTTGCCGTAGCCTACGCGGGGATCCCTTGGCAGGCCCTCTACGTCAGCCCGATGCGGCGTGCCTTGGCTACCCTGAGCCCCCTGGCCGAGAAAGTTGGCTTGGAGATGCAGATGCGAGAGGGCCTGAGAGAAATTCACTATGGTGAGTGGGAAGGCAAAACCCACGCCGAGGCACAAGAAGCCTACCCAGAAGCCTATTGGCGCTGGATGACTGAGCCGGCCTGGAACGCGCCCCCAGGGGGGGAAACCGCTGTGCAAATTGCCAATCGGGCCATGCCGGTTGTGGCCGAGATCCAGGAAAAATGGACAGATGGCAACGTCTTGATCGTCTCCCACAAAGCCACAATTCGGGTTATTCTCTGCAGCCTCCTGGGCATTGACCTGGGACGCTACCGGGATCGCATTGAGGTTTTGGCCGCCTCAGTCAGCGTTGTCAAGTTCGACCGCTATGGCCCCCTTCTGGAAATCTTGGGGGAACGCAGCTATCTGCCTCCCGATCTGCGCCAAAGAGCAGGTACCTAATTGATTTTAGAGAAAGCAAAGTTTAAGATTCCTGAAGTCTTTTGGGCTTCTTTTTGAGGAGCAATCATGGGCAAAAAACTGGGATTGGCACTGGGCAGTGGCGGAGCCAGGGGATGGGCTCATATTGGCGTGATTCGGGCTCTAGAACAGGCTGGGATCTCCATTGATTACATTGCCGGGACGAGCATTGGCGCTTTTGTGGGAGCTATTTATGCAGCGGGAGAACTGGATGAGCTAGAAGACTTTGTGCGCGATCTCAACTGGAAAATGATCTTGTCTTTGTTTGATGTGGTCTTTCCCACCTGCGGTCTTCTGGATGGCAACAAAATTTACGAGCTGCTGACCGAACATTTGCAAGAGCTGTGTATTGAAGAGGCTGGGATCCCTTTTTGCTGTGTGGCTACCGACTTGATCACGGGTCAGGAAGTGCTGTTGCGTTCGGGTAAAATGGCTGATGCCGTGCGGGCCAGCATCTCTATCCCAGGAATTTTCACCCCCTTTCACCACGAAGGGCGCTATCTCGGAGATGGAGGCATTGTCAATCCGGTGCCGGTGCGAGTGGTGCGGGAGATGGGGGCCGATGTTGTCATTGCGGTCAATCTCAACCATGTGGATCCCGCGGATGTGGAGCCGCAACTGGAAGAAACAGAGGTGGAAGAAACCCTCCAACGGCGACAGCGCTTAAATGCTGAAGGAGAAGTGATCGAAGAAGAAACCAACTTCATCACCCGCATTCGCAAACGCTATCAATCCCTGCAACAAGGGATCCAAGAAAAAATTAGCCAATGGTTTCCAGACGAGCCCTCTGGCCCCAACATTTTCGACGTTATTGGCAAGACGTTGAACGTGATGGAGCAAATCATTACCCACAGTGTTTTAGCCGAACATCCGCCGGATTTGCTCTTACAACCCAAACTGAGCCAGTATGGGATCTTCGACTTTCACCAAGCAGATCCGATTATTCAGGAGGGCTATCGACAAATGCGGCGGGCTATCCCAGAGTTACGCCAAAAGTTGGAGCAGTAAACCAACACTTCTCCAGCATTTCAACCTAAAGCTTTGCAAGGATCTGTAACCCAAGCTTTCCAAACAATTCTCGATGGATCCTACTGCCAAAATGGGCCCGGAATTCATTCAATCGGGATAAATTGCAACAGCAATCCTGTGTGGATGAGATGGGCCGGGGCAGATTTCCCATCCTGGTCAGGATGGGCCAGCAGCACACAGCGATCTTGAGGAGTGAGGTTAAAACTAACAAAGGGCTCAGGCTCTCTTTTTAGCTGAGAGTTGAGTTGGGGATCCCCGATAAAAGTAAGTTGGGCCAACACGGTCAGCAGGTGATCTTGATGGGCCAGGTCTGCCCCAAAAGGAGTCCGCTCTTGTAGCGTAACCAGTGCCACCGGATGGCCTTCCCGAATCAAGGAGAAGAGGATCCCGGCACAGCGCTCTACAGCTCGCTCCAACTTATCTCGATGGATCTCGGGCCTCTCTTTCTGAGGCTGCCAGCGATTTTCAAAACAGAGGGTGATGGCTTGGGATCGTGGACGCTCCAACTCCCGCACGATGAGTTGATCCCGTTTGGCCGAGATCTTCCAATGGACAGAGCGCACATCGTCCTGGGGGCGGTAGGGCCGCAAGCTCAGGTAGTCTCCCTCTCGACCAGGCTGGGGGCGCAATTGGTTGCCGCTGCTGAGCTGATTCCACAGCACCAATCCTTGAACCGAGGCAGGCCGCGGAAACACGATCACCGTTTGGGGATCCCTAATTTCCACCGCCTTGCGAAAGAGTTCAAATGGGAAGCTGGTGGCAATTTCAAATCCCTGCAACTGCCAGGCTCCCCGCTTTGAAAAAGTATGCTGATAAAAAGTATCCACCTTGGCACCGGGATCCACCCGCAAAACATAGCTGGAAGGCCAGTCTTCCCGCCTCAGTCCCTCAATGCGTTCGCTCACCTGCAATGAAAAGCTGGGCAGGCGCCGTTTGCGGTTGATAAGCGTAAGCCCCACCAAGACAGACTGACCGGCAAAAATGCGGCTGGGCAACTGCCGGCTCACCTCCAAATCTTTGAGGGTGATATCGGAGAGGGTACCGCTGATGAGGATGAGGCTGAGCAGCATCCCCAGCAACAAGTACAGAGGATTGTTGCCGGTGTTGAAAGCAGCAATACTCACCAACAGGGCGATCCCGATAAACCGCCCCCCGATACGAGTAAAGCGGAAGCGGCGCAGAAAACGAACCTGAGGTCTTGCTCCCTGCTTTGAGGGGAAGATCCCCAGGCTTCCCGTCCGTTGAAGTAATGGAAAAAGTTTTTGGCTTAGCTTCAACAACACCGCAGCCCTCTCAGTGCTCCTTCATCCCCAGCCCCTCTCCCATGAGGAGGAAGAAGTCTGGCATCGACAATTCGCTTTAGTATAATTTAAAACAATCATAACCAGGTGCCGTGGACAAGTTTTTTCCGAGAGGATTTGAGTGATGGCATCCGACGGTCTCCAAGGGGCCTCCTCCCAAGAACTGGGCAAACAGCTCCTCA
>DVDX01000061.1 GCA_015295985.1 Synechococcus sp. M44_DOE_062
GCTGGCAACCTAGCTCGGTGCCAGGCCCATCTCCACCCCCCCCAGTAATGGGGGGGTTAATTTTTCTTAATTTTTCTTAATTCTCCAGCTCCGGACAAGAGAAGTCTTGGTTTGGCATTAACAGGCTAGAGCCCATCCTAAACATTCCTGCATCACTTGGCCCAATAGGTACAGGGATCCGCAGAGCACAGCCGGTGGCTCAGTGAGGGTTTTGGGCTTGAGCAATTGAGCCCGAAAAGCGGAGAGGTTGGGCAGTGCTTGTGCAGAAGCGAGACGAGGTTGCAGGGTCTGGGCCAGTTGGGCCAGTTGCTTGGGATCCGTCCCAGAGTGGCCAGCAATTGGCAGAGCGAAAAAGCAATCTCCTGGTCGCAGCAGGGTGCTGAGAATGCCCTGGACATCTTTGGTGGTGAGGATGCCCACATACCAGGTGAGGGGGCCGGGTTGATGCTCATCTAGATAGCGACGGAGAGCCTGGGCAGCAGGCAAGTTGTGGGCTCCGTCCATGAGCAACTGGCGGGATCCAATCTGCACCCGCTGTAAGCGCCCCGGCCAACGGGTGATGGCAAATCCTTTTTCGACAGCGGCATCCGGGATCCGCCAGCCCTGTTGCTGTAGGGTTTCCACAACGGCAAGGGCTACTGCTGCATTGGTGAGTTGTACATCGCCGCTGAGGGGCAAGGTGAGGGGCTGCCCTCGCCAGTGGACGGTCTGAGGCTCTGACCATCGCAGAGGTTCGACCATCCTCAGGGGGCTTCGCAATTGCTCTGCCTTGGCTCGGATAACTGCTGTGACCTCTGGGGTTTGGGGTGCGCACACTGCCGGGATCCCTGGCTTGAGGATACCCGCTTTTTCAGAGGCAATTTGGGGAAGGCTGTTGCCCAAGCGCTGCCAATGATCCCAGCCGATGGAGGTGATGGCCGTCACCACCGGCTCGATCCCAGCATTGGTAGCATCCAGCCGCCCCCCCAAGCCTACCTCCATCACTGCCACATCCACCTTTTGCCGGCGGAAGTACAGCCAAGCGGCAGCAGTGATAGCCTCAAACTGGGTGGGAGAAGCCTCGTCAGGGGCATAGGTTTGTAGGCAGTCTCGCACCTGGACCAGTGCTTGGCTCCAGTCGTTGGCGGAAATGTATTCCCCGTTCAGCCAAATCCGCTCCCGCCAATCCACTAAATGAGGAGAGGTGTAACGACCCACACGATAGCCTGCCGCCCACAACACGTGGCTGACCCAGGCACAGACGGATCCCTTGCCGTTGGTACCGGCTACATGGATGGCCGGGATCCCAACTTGGGGCTGTCCCAGGCGCTGCAGCAAGACTTGCATGCGTTCCAGGCTGAGATCCACACCGAAGTGACTCAGCGACTCCAGAAACGTCGGCCAATCCCAGTCTGGGATGGGAGGCAGGGTTAGGGACAAGTTGATCTGGCTCAAGCAAAGACTCCGTCTTGCTGGGGTAAGTGAGGTTTGGGATTTTTAAGGATCAGCAATTCTAGAGGTTCACCACAAAGGCGTCGCGGATGCCCGGCTGCTTGAGTACCTCTTCCAGAATCCCATCCGGCAGGGGATCATCCAAGCTGAGCACCATCACCGCATCGCCGCGGATGATCTTGCGGCCTACCTGCATGCTGGCAATGTTGACATTGTAGGCTCCCAACAGGGTGCCAATCCGTCCGATGATCCCCGGCATATCCCGGTGCAGGGTCATCAGCATGTTGGCGGAGGGGGGCACATTCACCGGGAACTCGTCAATCTGGGTAATCCGCACCTCTCGCTCCCCAATCAACGCCCCTGAAACCGAGCGGATCCCATTGGGACCGTGGGCAATCAACGTCAGGGATCCGGAATAATCCTTCAGGGAGGGATCTCGGGTTTCCACCACCCGAATGCCCCGTTCTTTGGCCTCGATGGAGGCGTTGACGTAGTTGACCCGCTCCCGCAGCGCCAGCGTCAAAAGCCCTTTGAGAGCGGCAATAACAATCGGCTGTCCATCTTTTTCTGCCAGATCTCCCTGCAGGCGGATCTCGAGTTGGTTGACGCGATCCCCGGCCAACTGGCCAACCAAGTTGCCTAGGGTTTCGGCCAAGTCCAGGTAGGGTCTGAGGTTTTGCAGCACCTCTGCTTGTAGGCCGGGGATGTTCACAGCAGAGCGGGCCGGCAGCCCCAGCAACACATCGCGAATCTGCTCGGCCACATCGATGGCCACGTTCACCTGAGCTTCTTCGGTGGAGGCCCCCAAGTGGGGGGTAAGCAGGACTTCCTTGCCTAAGGAAAACAGCGGAGAGTCCTTTAGGGGTTCATTGGCAAATACATCCAAAGCCGCTCCGGCAATTTGGCCGGATTTCAGGGCTTCGTACAGGGCTTGTTCATCCACCAAACCGCCGCGGGCGCAGTTGATCAGGCGGGCGGTCGGCTTCATCATGCGGAAGGTTTCGGCGTTGAACAGGTTGGTGGTTTCAGGGGTTTTGGGAATGTGCAAGGTGATGTAGTCCGATTCCTGTACCAGAGTTGTGAAGTCCACCAGGCGCACCCCCAGTTGCTCTGCTCGCTCCACGGACAGATAGGGGTCATAGGCCAGCAGCTTCATCCCCATCGCCTTGGCAATCTGGGCCACATGGGATCCAATCCGACCCAATCCAACAATCCCCAGCGTTTTTTTGTAGACTTCTACGCCGACAAAGTCTTGCCGATTCCACAGGCCCGATTTCAAAGAGGCATTGGCATCGGGTATGTGGCGGGAGAGGGCCATCATTAAAGCAATGGCGTGCTCAGCAGCGGCAATGGTGTTGCCCTCTGGGGAGTTGACCACCAGGATCCCGGCTTTGGTTGCAGCAGGCACATCGATGTTGTCAACGCCAACGCCCGCCCGCCCGATGATTTTTAAGTTCGTCCCCGCTTCGATTACCTCTCGGGTAACCCGTGTACCGGAGCGCACCATGATGGCATCGTAGTTGGGGATGACGGCGATCAACTGCTCTGGGGTGAGCTGGGTTTGCACATCCACCTGAGCGACTTGCGAGAGAATGTCGATCCCCGCCTGATCGATGGGATCTGTGACGATGACTCTGGGCATAAGCAGCGCTGGTCTAGTGGGATGGAGGGCAACAGCAGCAGGGAAACAGATTGGCGCAGGTTAAGGTGGATCCCACTGGATGAGGCAAACCTTGACCCAACCCCAACTGGCACACCTTAATCTACCGCGAAAGTCCGCCGGTAAGTTGAAGACTTGCTTCTGCAGAAAGCTGCCAGATCCTAGAGGCTCTGAAGGCCGGCAAACCCATTAAGCTGGCTCGGAGGAGAGATGGGCACGCTAGGACAGGGATCCCACCGGGGCAAGATATTTTCCGTCTATGAGAAAGATGCCATTGGCAAACTGCACACTGTAGGTGCCCAACAGCCGCCGCTGCAGGATCACCCCTTGTTCGTGCAAGCGGATCAAATGGGCTGGGCGCAACATCGGCATTGGGTCAGCCGTTTTTAGGTAAGGAGGCATCTCCACCACTTGAACCGTTGCCCCCACCGGCAGTAAACCTTGGGCTTCAGACATAACGAGAGTCCATGCGGCAACTGTCTCTAGCTTAGCTGAGACCTAGGACGACGTATCCCCAAAACCTAACCCAAGCAGGATGACAGCCTCAGCGCGGATCCCAGAGGAGCCGAACAGGTGGGAGCCGCAAACAATTGTTGTAAGATTTCTATCCAAGTACTAGAGTGACCGGGATAAAAAGGCAACATCTTGCTAGGGCGAGTTGGTTTTTCTCAACAAAGAAAAGGCAGCCAGCCTTTCGGGGTGCTGCCAACTGATCGCCAGTCTGCTATCATACCATGACCTCTTGCTGCCCATTTTTTGTGTCCTTGGATACGGAAACCTCATTTGCCGAGGCCATGGAGGGGTTTTCTTGCCGTGGAGCTGTGGGCGCAGGGCTTGGCAAGCTCGCCTTCGGCCTACCCACTGGCCAGATCTTTGCCGAAACTCTGTAGGAGTGTTAAGAATAGTTACATTGGTTTGCTATCTTCTCAGTTTTCATACTTGTTCTTCTTCAGCACTGCGAAACGACCATGCTAGATCCCATTCCCCCCCCAGCCCTTGAGGAATATCTACTGCAAACGGGCATCATCGACCGTTCTCAACTGAGCCTGGCCAAGAAGCTGCAACATCGCCAGCAAGGGCCGTTGCTGATGATTCTCTTGGAGTTGAGTTTCATCGATCTGGAGCAGCTCAGCCGCCTTTTGGATTTGGGCCGCACCTACCCTTTTGACCATGCTGCAAACGCTGGATAGCCTTCAACCCGACTGGCAACAGGCTCTGGCTCGGTGGTCTACTGCGGAGCAGGGCTCCCTGCTGCTGAAAAGCTGTGGGGGAAAGGATCTGGTGGAGCTGCGCAGTGTTTTGCAACAGGTCTGTGCTCCCGTCCAGTCTATGACGTTGCTAACAGAGGGCTTAGAGGTGGTGGCCGGCCCATTGACGCTGCAAAGCTGGGATCCTCAAGCAACGGGCCACTTTGCCCACCTTTATCTGGGGCGTTCTGCCTCTAGCTCGCACCTGAGTCGTTTGGCGGCTATTGTGGCTCGGTTGCGTGCTCCTGACGGGTGTCCTTGGGATCGGGCTCAAACTCCAGAGTCTCTCACCCCTTACATTCTCGAAGAAGCATATGAGACAGTAGCTGCCATTCGAGCCGGGGATCCGGCGGCGATTGCCGAAGAGCTGGGGGATTTGTTGTTGCAGGTGGTGTTGCAGTCTCAGATCTTTGCCGAGCAGAACCACTTTGATCTGGAAGCTGTGGCTGCGCGAATTGCCGATAAACTGATCCGCCGTCACCCCCACGTGTTTGGGGATGCTGTGCCGGCAGACCTTCCGGAGTTGCACCGCTCCTGGGAACAGATCAAGCAAAGTGAGCAACCGAATCAAGGCCTTGGCCAAAAACTGCTGCACTATGCCCAAAGTTTGCCCCCCCTAGCGGCTGCCCTGAAAATCTCCTGCAAAGTGGTGGGGGCAGGGTTTGAGTGGCCGACGGTGGAGGAGATCTGGGCCAAGATCCGCGAGGAAGAGGCCGAGCTGTGCCGAGAATTGGACAGGGATCCCCCCGACCCAACTCGACAGGAAGCCGAACTGGGGGATCTGCTTTTTGCTCTGGTCAACTTGGGCTGTTGGTATGGTTTGGATGCTGGCCAAGCTCTGGCCCAAACCAATCTGCGCTTTGCCCGTCGTTTTTTGCGCATGGAAGAGCTGGCTCAGGAACTGCTGGGATCCACGCCCGGCGGTGGCAAAAGCTCCCTTCTGAAAGGGCGCAGTCTCCAGGAGCTGGAAGTCCTCTGGCAACAGGCCAAGCAAGAGTATCCCTAGTTTCGTTTCTGGATGTGGGGTTGAGCCGGTGCCAGCTCTGAGGGGGTATCCGCCCACACAGTCTTGGGGCAGGTTTTCTTCGTAGGGTAGGAGCTGTTCTAAGCGCCTGTCTCTGCGTCGGCCATGTCTCCAGTTTCTTCTTTTGAGCAAGCTGGGATCCCTTGTCTGGATTTGACCCCCTTTCGGGAGGGCACGGATCCGCTCGGGGTTGCAAAGGCTTTTGGGGCAGCCTTGGAGGAGGTGGGGTTTGTGGTGATCACAGGGCATGGGATCCCGGAGGCCATCATACAAACAGCCTACGAGAGGGCGAGGGCTTTCTTCGACCTGCCATTGGAACAAAAAATGGAGGTGGTGACTCCGGATCGCGTCAAAAACCAGGGATACCTGCCGATTGGCATCGAAAGTGTAGCCGCTACCCGTGGGGCAGAGGTTCCCTACGATCTCTGTGAGGCGCTGGTGTTCAATGACCTGTTTCGGGAAGATCCACAACGGCCCCAAGCAGGGGTGGATCCGGATTCGGGCAACCTTTAGCCCACCCATCCAGCAGGACTGCGGGCTGCTCTTCTGGCTTATGATGCGGCTCTGCTTCAGCTCACCCAAACCTTGATGCGCATGGGCGCGTTGGCTTTGGATCTGCCGGAAACCTATTTTCTGCCTTTTATGGAGGGGAAAGGGGGAGTGCTGCGGGCTGTGCATTATCCTGAACAGGAGGTGGAGCCCATTCCGGGACAGCTACGCTATGGGGCTCACTCCGACTACGGTGGCTTCACGATTCTGCGACAGGATGGGGCGCCGGGAGGGCTGCAGGTGTACTCCAAAGCAGGAGAGTGGATTGATGTGCAGGCTGTTCCCAACGCCTTTGTCATCAACGTTGGCGATCTGCTATCCCGTTGGACCAATGACCGTTGGCGCTCCACGTTGCACCGCGTGGTCAATCCACCCCGATCGGCTTTCGGTTCCAGTCGCCGCCTGTCTTTGGTTTACTTTACGGCTCCTCGGGACGATGCCTGGATCGAATGCCTGCCCACATGCCAGAATGCAGCAAATCCCCCTCGCTATGCTCCTGTACAGGCTGGGGAGTACATCCGCTCTAAGCTGGAGGTTTCGATGATTGGGAAGGCAGGGCAAAGCTCTCGGAGATCTCAAACTCGGGATCCCTGAAGTCTGGAGATCTCGGGCAGACGATGCAACCGCTTCTTGGCTTTGATCCGGGAGCAGTTTGGGTTGCCTAATCTCGGTGCTCCTTTGCCTGTGATAAAACTCCTTGCCCGTCATTTGGCCAACCTGTGCAAATTCAGATCCGCCATCTCATCGAATATCGCTACAGTCGTCCAGTCCAACTGGAGCCCCATACGGTGCGATTGCGACCGCGCTGCGACGGGATCCAGACTCTCCTGGCTTTTGAGTTGCAGGTGGATCCGCAGCCGGTGGGCCAATCTGCGCTGGTGGAGCTGGAGGGCAACGCGGCAGTTCGGCTTTGGTTTGGGGATCCCAGCGAGCATTTGCGCATCCAAACTCAAGCTACGGTGCTCACCCTGCGGCAGAATCCCTTCGACTATCTCCTCTGCGATTGGGCCACCCATCTCCCCATCGACTATCCCAGCACGCTGGCAGCTCAATTACAGCCTTATCTGACAGCTCAGGCGGATCCTGGTATCCAAGCCCTGGCCTGGGAGCTATGGGATCAAGTGCAGGGGGAAACGACGGCTTTTCTGCCGGCGCTGAACCAGCGCATTTATTCAGAGTGCCGCCACATCTTGCGGGAAAAGGGGGATCCCTGGCCTGCTGGCTTGACCTGGCATCGCAAAACTGGAGCCTGCCGCGATCTGGCCCTACTGTTCATGGAGGTCTGCCGCACCGTAGGCTTGGCCGCGCGCTTTGTCAGTGGCTACCAGGTCAGCCCCTCGCGGACTTCAGGGGAGGGCACTGGCGGAGAACCCACAGGGGGCCGTCATCTGCACGCTTGGGCGGAGGTGTACTTGCCGGGGGCCGGTTGGCGGGGTTTTGATCCCACCCAAGGGTTGGCCGTGGCCGATGGCCATGTGGCTTTGGCGGCCAGCGCTTACCCCAGAGATGCGGCTCCTATTTGCGGTTATTGGCTGGGCAAGGGCGTTCACAGCAGCATGAGCTACGCCATCCACATCCAGGCGGGATCTTCCTCGCAAAGCCAAGCCCAGCTTGCTGCAGACAGCCTTGGCACTTCACCAAAAGTTCGGGGCTGAAGCCGTGGAACCTCAACTTGGCCGGATCCCAAAGCGGAAATTTGAGATAGCATAGCCTAGCTGAGATCTTGAGCATTTGCCGAGGGATCCCGTTGACCCAGTCTATTGATGTCCCTACCAGCGTTGATACGTTTTTGCAGGAGTTGGCCGCTATTCAGCAAGTTGGGCCAAAGCGGGTGGCCATCCTGGGCAGTCGTCATGTACCCATTACCCACCAGTATTTGATCGAGACCCTGAGCTATGCCTTGGCCCTCACTGGCAATCAGATCCTCACCTCTGGGGCTATTGGCACCAACTTGGCCGTGATTCGCGGGGCAGTGCGGGCAGACATGAAGTCCTTGACGGTGATCTTGCCACAGAGTTTGGAGCGACAGCCGGCAGAGTCGCGGGCCAGCCTGGAGCAGGTGCTGCATTTGGTGGAACATCCCGAAAACGACCATCTTCCCCTGGCGGAGGCCAGCCGCCTGTGCAACCTGGAGATCATCGGCAAATGCCAGCAGTTGATCTGCTTTGTCTTCCACGACAGCATCACGCTGCTGGATGCCTGCAAGCATGCCGAGGAGCAACACAAGTTAGTCACTCTCTTCTATTTCGACTGATGCAACTTTCTACTTTGGCCCAGCCTGTGGCAGGGGGAAATGTTCTTGCAGCCAAGCTTCGGCTTCTGCCGGGGTGAGGAGTTCGCCGTTCAAGGTAAGGCAACGCAGTTGCTCCAAAATGGCTTGGAAAGGGCGACCTGGCTTGTAGCCCAGACGACGCAGATCGTGGCCGTTGAGGAGGGGCTTCACCCAGTACCACTCCTGCAAGTAGCGCCAGATCAACCGCCGGGCTGGTTTGGGGGCGATCCCGGCCAATAAAATTACCGCTGGGATCCGCAGCCCCTGGAGCAGTTGCACCACCTGCGCCGGAGAGAGGGTGGCGGGATCCAGTTGGGCCAACAGGGTTTGGTAGTAGGGGAAATGGCTGAGGCGTTCGATGCCTGCTTGGGTGAGGTGAAGCTGGCTGGCCACCTGGGGGGCTTGGGGTAGGGTGAGAAGGAGGGCCTCTAGGCGCAGTTGCCAGATCTCCTGGGATCCCAGCTCAGGATAGCGGCGGCGAAAGTGATAAGCCCAGCGGCCCACCCGTTGCAACCGCCGGCACAGGGAGGGATCCCACTCCAGGTCCGGGTGAATACAGCGCAAAGCTCCCCATTCTGCCAGCCGCTCAAAGGCTTGGGGCCAATCGCGGGATCCGAGAATATAGGCCAGCTCCTGCTTGAGGCGATCCCCGCCGACGGCATCGTGCAGACCACTGGCCACAGCAGCGCGGATCCATTTTTCTGTGGTTGAGTCCAAGGCAAAGCCCAGGCGCACCGCAAAGCGCACCGCTCGATAAATGCGGGTGGGATCCTCGATGAAGCTGTTGGGGTGCAAGGCTCGGATGATCCCCTGTTGCAGATCCGCTTGTCCGCCGAAAAAATCCAGCACCTGTCCTCGCTGGGGGCCGTTGAGGCGCAAGGCCAAGGCGTTGATGGAGAAATCCCGCCGATAGAGGTCTTGCTGAATGGATCCCATGGCCACTTCGGGGGGGGAGGCCGGGTAGGGATAAAACTCCGTGCGGGCGCTGGCAATGTCTACACAAAAGCCCCCTGGCCAAATCAAGGCCGCCGTTTGGAATTTGCCGTGGATCTCCAGCCGTGCTTCCGGGAAGTGCTGTTTGAGTGCTTGTCCCAAAATCAAGCCCCAGCCTGGGGGATCCGTCCCATCTGGGGCCGGAGAGTAGGGCCCATCCACCACCAGATCCAGATCCAGTCGCTCCAGGCTGGGTGAGGGCTGCCGTCCCCACCGGTGCAGCAGTAGATCCCGCACCGTTCCACCCACCAGATACAACCTCAGGCCCTTTTCATCGGCGAGGTGGGCGGCCTGCGCCAGCAACTGTCGATGCCGTTCCGACAGAGCTGCGAAGGTCAGATCCAGGGGGCAGGAAAGGGTGGGCAAAGCCAACTGCGGTGAGAGGGCTGGTAACTCGTGTAGGTGCCGCAACACGTCGGTGCGAGTTACAATGCCCACCAACTGTCCATCCCGGAGAACTGGCAGGCGGCCAATATCCCACTGCACCATCAACTGCTGAATCTCCGCCAAGGGGGTGTCGGGGGAGAGGGTTTTCACGTCAGTGGTCATGTAGCCCTTGACGGGGGCATGGCCGAACCCGTGGTGTAGGGCGATATCGATATCCCGCCGCGAGATCACCCCCACCAAGCGGCCTTGAGCATCCACCACCACTAGGCCGGAATGGCCATAGCGCAGCAGCACCCGCTGGGCCTCGTCGATAGTCATTTCCGGTCGGATGGTGCGCACCGGAGCCGACATCAAATCTTTGGCTGTCACTGGGGGCGGGATCCGCGCTTTGACAGCCTGTCTGAGGGCCGCCATAACTTGAGCCGGGTCGGGCAAGGGCTGCTCTGGGCTGGCTTTTAGCGTGGCTGCTGCAGCACAATCGTGTCCACCGCCGCCGTAGAGGGCCATCACCCTGCCCAACTGGGCAAACTCCTGCCGCGCCCGCCCGATCAGGCTGAGCCGCTCCCCCTGCCGCGCCACCAAGAGCAGCACATCCACTCCCGTCAGATCCATCAGCCGCATCACCAGGCCGGCCAAGCCGGGCACAAACTCCGGCAGCTCCAGCAGCCATTCTCCCAGGCGATACTCCCCCACCTGCTGCACCTGCATCTGGGCCAGCCCCTGGCTGAGCAGTTCGCGCATCTCTGGGGTGAGGCCATCTCCCAAAAAGCGCCGCAACAAGACCAGGTTCACCCCCTGATCCAACAGCCAGCTCAGGGCAGCAGCATCGCGGGCGGTGGTCTCTGGGAAGGTCAGGGATCCCGTATCCATGTGAATGCCCAAAGCCAGCGCCAGCCGCTCAAAAGGGCTGAGAGGGATCCCAGCAGCCTGCAGCCGCTCCACCAGTAAGGTACAGGTGGCCCCCACGGCCTCGATATGACTGTTGACCTGCTGCTGCGGCCAAAAGTCAGCCGGTGGGGTTTCCGGATCCCTGAGGTGGTGGTCGAAAATCTCAATCTGCGCCCCAGGGAGGCTCAACCAAGCGGCAGCTTTGCCTAAGCGATCCGGATCGTGACAATCCACCACAATCCATCGCTGCACCTGTCCTGGATCCACAGAGCGCAGCTCGATGAGGGGAAACTCATCTCGGTACAAGGCCAAAAACTCCTGCACTCCCGGCAGGGATCCCCCCGTCAGGGCGATGCGGGCACCCGGATACAGGCGGGCCGCTCCCACTGCCGCCCCCAGGGTGTCGAAATCTGCCGATTGATGGCACAGGATCAGATCCATGGCGGCAAGACTTGTCGTGTTCCGCTCTTCCATCCTGGCCTAAGCCGGGATCCCTCTTGTTGAAGTTGGGCGAGGAGAAACGAACGGTTGCCCAACTTCGAGAGGCAAGTGGAAACCCCGAAGTTTCGGCATGAGTGTCGAGTTTTTATCAAAAAGTGGGGTCTTTAACCCTGTCCCACGGCTACGCAGAAGTAGGCCAGTAGTGGGGGGGGGTTATCTCCGCAGAGAGCTTTCACAGGGTCGTCAGCTCCTTTTCTTTTTCTGCCAGCAGCTCATCAATCTTCTTGATGTAGCGGTCGGTCAGCTTCTGGATGTCATCCTGCAAGCTTTTGGACTCATCTTCAGACAGCTCGCCGTTTTTCTCTCGCTTGCGCACCGAGTCAATACCATCCCGCCGGATGTTGCGGATGGAGACTCGCCCCTCTTCAGCCAGCTTGGCCACCTGTTTGCTCAGCTCCTTGCGGCGCTCTTCCGTTAGGGGGGGAATGTTGAGCCGCACCACCTTGCCGTCGTTGCTGGGAGTTAGACCTAGATCAGAGGCAACAATAGCCCGCTCAATGGCCGCCAGGGTCGAGGGATCAAAGGGCTGGATCAAGAGCGTGCTGGAGTCTGGCGTAGTGAGGCTGGCCAGGGCCTTTAGGGGAGTGGGCACACCGTAGTACTCCACCTGAATCCGATCCAGCAGGCTGGAATTGGCCCGCCCGGTGCGTACCGTGTTAAAGGAGCGCTGTGTGGCTTGCACAGCTTTGTTCATCAACTCCTCAATCTCAGCTAGCTCCACGGGGTTTTCCTCGCTTTCAAAACAGTTTCCAGACAGTCAGGCTCTGACGCAAACCTGGCCCCTCTACGGTGAGCCTGACCTCAATTTTACTGCCTTGTTGGGATCCAGATGGGATCCGGTTTGCTCAGGGCTGCACCTGCAGTCGGCAATTGCTCGTCAGATGCTCCCCAGTGGGATGGTACGAGCTCAAAGCTTCCCTTAAACTGCTCTGCAGTTTACTGCACAGTACAGGCACAACAAAGTTTTATGCTCTCTCGCCAAATTGGTTCTTCAACGGCCCTAACCTGGCTCATCGGCAGCTTGAGTCTTTTGGGTTTTGGAGCGGCTGCGGAAGCCTTAGAGCTGCAGATTGTGTCCCCCAACGCCTATAAAGTGCCTTACCTGGGAATTGATGGCGTCTTTACTCTGGATACGTCTCTGGAACAATCTGCCAACGATCCGCGCAATCCGAAGCGGGTGAAGTTCGAGAAGATGGAGTTTTTCTCCTTTTATGCCGATCTGGAAGGGAAAAAGCCCCTGGCGGAAAAATGTCGCTACGCCTATCGGGGGGCTGCGCCGGATCCCTTCTACTACCCTGAGCGCTCCTTGAGTTCCATCTGGGATCTGTTTCAGTTGCAGCCTGGAGCAGACGCCAGTTGCGAGACCTTCACCTACGTGATTCTGGGGGCGCCCCACGGGGATCCGGTGCATATGCACCTGCGCTACGGAGGCCGCAACAGCAGCTTCCAGGAACTTCTGAATATCAGCACTCTGCCCGAGGATCCTGCCAACTTCAACCCCTGGTGGAGCACCTACTGCGCGGAGGGGGTAACCGGCTGCGATTGAGGGGCTGAGCGGCTCACAACTCCTGCCGGGCTTCTAGGGCACGGGCCAGGGTGACCTCATCGGCATATTCCAGCTCGGATCCCATGGGCAGGCCGAAGGCCAGGCGGGTCATGCGCAAGGTGGGGGCAACTGGCTTTAGGTAATCCTTGACCACGTGCATGGTTACTTCCCCCTCTACGCTGGGGCTGATGGCGAAGATCAGCTCCTGCGGTTTTTCCCGTGCCACCCGAGCCACCAGCTCGCGGATGTGCAGTTGGTCGACCCCGATCCCGTTCATGGGGGAGATGAGGCCACCCAAAACGTGGTAGAGCCCCTTGAACTCGCGGGTGCGCTCCATTGCCATCAAATCTTTGACATCGGCCACCACGCACCACAGCGAGGGATCCCGCTGCGGCGAACGGCAAATCTCACAGGGATCCTCCGCCGACCAGTTGAAGCAGATGGAGCAGTGCCGAACGGTTTGCTTGGCTTCCAGCAGGGCTTTGGCCAGAGCCTCGATCTCGCCGGCAGGCCGGTTGATCAAGTGGAGAGCTAGGCGCTGAGCAGTTTTGGAGCCAATGCCGGGCAGCCGTTGCAGCTCTTCGATAAGGCGAGCCAAGGGGCGAGTGTACATAGAGAGTTAAGGAGGCGGGGCTCAACCCAGTCCCAACCCCGGCAGACTGATGTTTCCGGTCAGCTCTTCCATACGTTTGCGCATGGTCTCGGCGGACTGGGTGTAGGCATTCACCATCGCCGTCAGGAGCAAGTCCTCTACCACATCCACCGACTCCTGGAGAATCTGGGGATCCAGAGAGACCTTGAGGGGTTCTTGGTTGCCGTTTACCGTCACTTTCACCAGCCCATTGCCGGCTTCGCCGACGATCTCCATCTCCTCTAGCTCTTTTTGCAGCCTTTGAGCGCCATCGCGCACCTCTTGGGCTTTCTTGAGCGCTTCTTGGATTTTGCCGAAGGGGCCAAAGCCTCGAGTCATGGGATCCTCTCTTGGGTTATCCAGATACTGCTGTTCTACTCTACCCGTTTCCTCCCGCCGGTAAAAGCACTCGAAAGTTCAGGCCAGAAGGGCTCCGCACCACCAAGGCGACTGGCCTTCCTTAGGTTGCCCTTAACTCTGGCAGATTATCCTCACAAGAGAAGCCGAAGATCGACCCAGAAACTCCATCTGCTCATCGGTGTTGCCCCCTGGAGGTGCCATGGCCCAACTGTTGCAGGATCCCCGATCTCCAGTAGCCCAGCCCAGTTCAACTCGGGTGGAGCCTTCTCCCTGGCGTTGGCGGTGTTGGATCCCGGAGCGTTGGTATGTGCATTTGGGCCTGGTGCTGGCCTGTTTGGCGTTGGGGTTTCCGGTATTGTACGCCCTGATCGTGAGCACCCAGAACAATGCCGAGGTGTTCCGCTATCAATTGACCTTTGGCTCCTCTTTTGCCTTCAACTGGCATCAGGTGATGGTGGCGCGGCACTTGGGCCACTACATGGTCAACAGCACCATCGTGGCGGTGGCGATCACGGTGGGCAAGACGGTTTTGTCTCTGCTGGCTGGGCTGGCCTTTGTGTACTTCCGCTTTCCGGGCAAAGGGCTGGCCTTTGGCTTTGTGCTCATCACGCTGATGATGCCCACCGAAATCTTGATCATTGCCCTGCTGCGATTGGTCACCAACTTGGGCTGGGGATCCACCTACTACGCTTTAATCGTGCCTTTTCTGGCCAGCGCTACGGCGACGTTTTTGTTCCGCCAGCATTTTTCCAACATCCCCCGCGAGCTGGCGGAGGCCGCCCAACTGGACGGAGCCAACCCGCTGCAATTTCTCACCCAGGTGCTGATCCCTCTGAGTTGGAACGCCATCGGGGCGCAGGCGGTGATTCACTTCGTTTACGCTTGGAATATGTACCTCTGGCCCCGCTTGATTGTGCAAGGCCAAGAACGGCAGGTGGTACAGGTGGGGCTGCAATCCCTGCTCAATCTGGATAGCTCGGCCTCCTATGGCCCGATGATGCTGGGGGCGATCATTGCCAGTCTGCCGCCGCTGCTGGTGTTCATTGCCTTGCAAAAGCCTTTCATGAGCGGTTTTGCCCTCAGTCGCGACAAGTGAGACCCTAGCCTCTACAAGTGCCCCCCTTCATGCCCAGAGACCTACGCCGTTTCATTGCTCTGCTGGAATCCCGTGGTCAGCTGCGCCGCATTTCGGCAGAAGTGGATCCGGAGCTGGAAATTGCCGAGATTGCCGATCGCCTTTTGGCCTGTGGTGGGCCGGCGCTGCTGTTTGAGCGGGTGAAGGGATCCCGTATGCCGCTGTTGATCAACGTTTTGGGCACGGTGGAGCGCATCTGCTGGGCGATGGGGATGGAGCAGCCGCAGGAGCTGGAGACCTTGGGGAAAAAATTGGCCTTGCTCTACCAGCCACGGCCCCCCAAAACCTTTGCCCAGGCGGTGGAGTTGGGACAAGCTCTGTTTAGCGTACTCAAAGCTAAACCCAGCCGGGATCTGCTTCCTCCCTGTCAGCAGGTGGTGTTGCGGGGAGAGGAAGTCGATCTCACCCAGTTGCCCCTGTTGCGGGTCTATCCCGGCGATGCCGGACGGGTGCTGACCTTGGGCCTGATGGTAACCAAAGACCCGGAAAATGGGATCCCCAACGTGGGGGTGTACCGCCTGCAGTTGCAAAGCCGCAACACCATGACGGTGCAATGGCTGTCGGTGCGGGGGGCAACTCGGCATCTGCGCAAAGCGGCAGCCCTGGGCCAGAAGCTGGAGGTGGCGGTAGCTGTGGGGGTGGATCCGGTGGTGATTTTGGCGGCGGCCACACCGCTGCCGGTGGATCTGTCAGAGTGGCTGTTTGCCGGTCTCTATGCCGGAGAGGGGTTGCACCTGGCCCAGTGCAAAACGGTGGATCTGCAGGTGCCGGCCCATGCTGAGATCGTTCTGGAGGGCAGCATCACCCCTGGGGAAGTGGCCCCCGATGGGCCTGCCGGAGATCACATTGGCTACTACGGCCCCCGCAACGAGCAGGCCCCTCTGATTCGCTTCCACTGCCTGACCCACCGCCGGGATCCCATCTATCTCACCACCTTCAGCGGCAAGCCCCCCAAAGAGAACGACATGATGGCGCTGGCCCTGAACCGCATCTACACCCCCATCCTCAGGCAGCAGGTGCCGGAGATCGTGGATTTCTTCTTGCCGATGGAGGCGCTGGGCTACAAGGCGGCCATTCTGTCCATCGACAAAGCCTACCCCGGTCAAGCGCGGCGGGCGGCCCTGGCCTTCTGGAGCGCTTTGCCCCAATTCAGCTACACCAAGTTTGTGATCGTGGTGGACAAAGACATCAATGTCCGGGATCCACGGCAGGTGCTGTGGTGTCTGTGCTCACGGGTGGATCCGCAGCGGGATGTGTTCATTCTGCCGGATAATCCCTTCGACGCGCTGGATTTTGCCACCGAAAAACGGGGCCTGGGGGGCAAGATGGGCATTGATGCCACCACCAAAATCCCTCCGGAAACCGATGCCCCCTGGCGGGATCCCCTTGCCCCGGATCCGGAAGTGGCTCGCTTGGTGGATCGCCGCTGGGCAGAATATGGCCTGGCGGATCTCCATAGGCAGCCAGCGGATCCCCGCCTGTTTGGATACGAGCTCTAGGCTCGCAGGGCCTCAATGGGATCCAGTTGCGCCGCTTTGCGGGCCGGGAAAATGCCGAAGACCAGCCCAATCCCGGTGGACAGGGAGAACGCCACCCCCACTGCCACCCCATCGATCCGGGTCGCCAAGGGGGTGAACACCTGCACCGCCACCAGCAGGCCGCTGCTGAGGAGGATCCCAAGTACCCCCCCGGTCACGGCAATGAAAATCGCTTCGGCGGCAAATTGCTGCAAAATCTGGCGGCTATCGGCCCCGATCGCCTTGCGCAGCCCGATCTCATGGGTGCGTTCCGCAACTGAGATGAGCATCACATTCATGATCCCCACCCCGCCCACCAGCAGGGAAAGGGCTGCCGTGCCCGTCAGCAGCACCCGCAACAGGCTCAAAATCCTGGCCGACCCATCCAGGAGCACTTTCTGGTTGCGGATGATGAAGTCATCTTCTCCCACCAATTGGTGCCGCTGGCGCAGCAGGTTGCGGATTTGGAACTCAGCAGCGGGCAGATCAGCTTCGGAGCGGGCCGAGGCGAAAATTGCCGTCAGCTCTGTGCCGTAGGGGGAACGCCGCCCGACCAACCGATTGGCCACTACGTCCACCGGCAGAAACACTCCGGCATCGCTGTTGCCAAACACCGTCGGCTTCGAGCGCAAAGTGCCGATCACCTCGAAGGGCAAGTTGTTCAGCAGGACGGTCTCCCCAACAGCAGCCGCGGGATCCAGGCCAAACAACTGGCTGGCGGCATCGCTGCCCAGCACCACCACCGGGCGCTGTTCCTCGATATCGGAGGGCAAGAGGAAGCGGCCTGCCTCGATCTCTAGGTTCAATACCGACAGATACTCCGGCCAAGTGCCGGTGGCCTCGTAGCGGCGATCCACCCCACCCCGCACCGCGCGCACATTGGTGCCCAGGCTGGGGACGGCTGCTGACACAGCGGGCACTTCCGCAGCAATGGCTCGCACATCCTCCAAAGTGAGGGGGCGGATGTTGCCGGCATCGACCAGGCCCAAGTTGGCCGAAAAGACGATCAGCAAGTTGGTGCCCAGAGAGCGAAACTGATCCACCGCCATCTCTTGGGCGGCGTAGCCAAATCCGGCAATGGCCACCACCGCCGCATTGCCGATGAGGATCCCGAGCATGCTCAACCCCGTGCGCAGGCGATGCCGTCGCACCATTTGCCAGGCCATTTTGGCCGACGTTACTAGGCTCATGGCCGTTGCTCCGCTCTTTTGATCAAGGTCTCTAGGCTCGCTCCCGGGGGCAGAGCAGTGAAGACCCGATCCCCTGCCTGCAGACCGGAGAGGATCTGGGTCACTCCACCCTGGGTGATGCCCGTTTCCACGCGGCGATAGACAGGTCGCCGGGTTTGGGGATCCAGCAGAATCACGCCTTCTTGGCTCTCCTCCCGCAGGATAGCCACCGAGGGCACCGTCAAGGCTTGGGGCTGGGGATCCCCGATGAAATCCACCGAAACATTCATGCCGGTGCGCAAAAAGTCAGCTCCGGGTTCCGGCTCAACGAAGACGCGGAAGACGGTTACCTCCCGCACTACCACAGTAGCAGGCGCAATCCGCTTCACCCGCCCCTGCACTACGCGGTCGGGGTAGGCCAGGGAGCGGATCTCCACCGGCTGGCCCACCCGCACCTGAGCAATCTGGGCTTCTGGCACCTCTGCCCGCACCTCAATTCCCTGGGCCAGCGCCAAAATGGAGCTGGAAGAAGCTGCGGTGGCATCGGAAGCTGCTGTTGTGGGAGCTACAAAGGATCCCACCTCAGCAAAGCGCTGCACCACCACACCGGAAAAAGGGGCGCGGACTTCGGTGTCGGCCAGCCGAGCTTGCCGTTGGGCCAGCTCGGCTTGCGCTTGGGCAATTTGGGCTTGAATTTGCTGTAGGGTTTCCGGGCGGCTCCCCAGTTGCAATCGCTCCAGCTCCTGTTGGGCAGCTCGTAAATCCGCTTGTGCCTGTTCCAGGCGGGCTGAGCGTTGATCCAACTCGCTGCGGGCTACCACCCCCGCCTGCACCAGGGCCTGAATGCGCTCCAACTCCCTCTGGGCCAAGTCCACCTGCGACCGGGCAGCATCTACCCTGGCCTGGGCCGCCCTGATCACCTGGGGGCGTTCTCCGGCCTGTTGCTCCGCCAGACGGGCTTGCAGCTCTTGAATGCGGGCCTGGGCTTGCCGAATGCCGCTGGCAAGATCGCCGTAGTCCATCCGGGCCAACAACTGCCCTGCCACCACTTCATCCCCCTGATCCACCAACAGTTCCGCCAAGCGACCCGACTCACGGGGGCTAACATTCACCTGGCGGATGGGCTGCACCTGGCCGCTCACTCGCAGGCGTTGGGTGAGATCCACCACCTGAACCGGTACCGTCAACCTTTCCAGCCGTTCTGCCCTCTGCTGCTGAAGCTGACGCTGGATCAGGAGACCGCTGCCCCCTAGGCCAGTCAACAGCAAGCCTAAGAGCATCCAGCCAAAGGGAAACTTGCGGCGGGGTTTGCTCTGCGGCAGAGGCTGTTCTGCAGTCTTGGGAGCAGACAGGGATCCCGTCTTGGGCTCATCGGTGTGCAGGATCACAGAAGATCTCCCGTGTGTAACAAAAGCTTTATCTTTGTCCAGCCTATTGGAAAAGCGGGAGAAGCGTAAACACAGTTTCCTGCCTCTTGAGGTCTATTCGGCCAGCTCTGTACAAAAAACAGAGACGATTGCTACCATGGTTGACTGCCGGTAGCGCGGGAAGGCCATGAACGTTCGCATCAATGCTGAGGAGATCATCCGCTCCATTGAAGCTGCCCAGATGAAGTCGGATTTGCCGGAGATTCGGGTGGGCGATCAGGTACGAGTGGGAGTTCGCATCCAAGAGGGGGGCAAGGAGCGGGTACAGGCCTTCGAGGGCACGGTCATTGCCATGCGCCACTCCGGCATCAACCGCACCATCACGGTGCGCAAGGTTTTTCAAGGGATCGGTGTGGAGCGGGTTTTCCTCATTCACTCCCCGCGCATCGAGTCGATCCAGGTGCTGCGGCGGGGTAAAGTGCGCCGGGCCAAGCTGTTCTACTTGCGGGATCAGGTGGGCAAAGCTACTCGCATCAAGGCCAAGGCGGAGAGCCCGGATAGTTGAGAAACAGCTCCTCTGAAGGGTGGGTGTACCTGCTACACTGGGTAAGCGGGTGCAACCTTTGGCCAATGCGTCCTTAGTTCAGTTGGTAGAACGTCGGTCTCCAAAACCGGATGTCGGGGGTTCGAGTCCTCCAGGGCGCGCTAACCGTCAAACCCTCTGTGGGGGCGGCTTGAGGCGGGGTACCCCGTCTAAGGTGGTTTTTTGCAGCTATGAAGTCCGTCAGTGTGTCCAAGGTCCTCCTTGCTCTGTTGCTGGGGCTACTGCTTTGGCTGGGGATCCCTGTCTGGCCTGGATCGGGGGTGGTGGCAGCGGCGGCGAGCAACAGGGTAGATCGCGAGATCGATCGACTGTTTGAGGAAGCCTTTGCGGCTACTCAGAGGGGAGATTTTGCCCAGGCGGAAGCCCTGTGGACTCAACTGTTGCAGATCCAGCCGGACAACCCGGCCCTGTGGAGCAACCGGGGCAACGCCCGTGCCAGCTTGCACCAACTGCAGGCAGCTCTGGAGGATTACGCTGAGGCCATTCGTTTGGCTCCTGCGGCGCCGGATCCCTATCTCAATCGAGGGGCTGCTTTGGAGGGGCTGGGGCGATGGCAGGAAGCAATTGCCGATTATGAGCGGGTGTTGCAGTTGGATCCCAACGACGCGGCGGCCTACAACAACCGCGGCAATGCGGAAGCGGCTCTGGGAAACTGGCAACAAGCCTTAGCCGACTACCGCCGCGCCACAGAACTGGCTCCCGACTATGCCTTCGCTCAGGCCAACTATGCTCTGAGCCTCTACCAGGTGGGTGAAACGGAAGCTGCCCTGCACTTGATGCGGGCTTTGGTGCGCAAGTACCCGAAGTTTCCAGACATGCGAGCTGCTCTCAGTGCCATTCTTTGGGTGCAGGGTCGTCAGGGAGAGGCCGAAAGTCACTGGGTGGCTGTGCAAGGGCTGGATCCCCGCTACGCCGACCTGGAATGGGTGAAAACTGTCCGCCGTTGGCCACCGGCGATGGTGGCGGCTCTAGAGCGTTTTCTTTCTCTCAAGTAGTGCGGATCGGGAGCGGGTAGGAGATACCCTTAGCCTTGGGTCTGCGCATTGGCGAAACGGTTGCTAGGGATCCCCGCAGCTAGAGTCTCAGGTTACATCCTGTTTGGGGGGATGGAGATTGCTAGATTGGGATCAAGCCGAGGGAGGATTCCGGCAGCAAGCTGAACTCAGAGCCCAGAGAGCGCAAAGGGATCCCAGAGGCTTTCGGTAGACTGTGAAAAAACTGTGTAAAGGATTGCTTCCTTTGACACCTTTTTTTGCCTTCTTTTTTGTCTGTTTCAGTCCTATCGCGGCGCGTGGTATCAACGTGAGTGCAATGGCTTTTCTCTCTCGCTCTTCTTCCTTCCTCCCTGATGGGAGAAGGGGGCTGCGAAGTCACTGGAGCTGGGCAGGGCTGTTGCTCATGGTTCTGCAACTTGGGCAACCCGCCGTGGCGCAGACGGAAACCCGAGTTTGGAGCGGAACTGGCCAAATTTTGAGTGGTCAGGGGCAGGGGGCGACGGTGCAATTGATCTTGGAAACGGGTGGCGGGCGTATCTGGAGCCAATCGGGGCCGGCTTTGGACGCCCCGTTTTCCGGCGGCCATATTTCGGTAACCAGCGGCGATGGCACCTGGCAAATTCAATCGCAGGGGGATCAGTTGTTGGTTACCTTTTACCGCGGCGAGCAGATCATCCGCTGGCAACTGCGGCCCATGGGCGAGATCCCCAGCTCTTCTCCTCCTGCGCCACCCAGCTCCCTGAGCAGTGACCCCGCTCAGCCCGTAGCGCTGCCCGTCCAAGAGCTGGTGATCCCAATGCTGAAGAATTTGCCTGGCAATCCCTGAGGGATCCCTGCCCCGCCAGTTCTCGACCCATAGATGGATGGAACTTACAAAGCACAGGGCAGGGGCAGATGAGCTGCTGCCGCCGCATCCAGCAACCACAGCAGCCGTCCTCTTGGGTTTACGCGCTGGCAGGGTAGGTGGGCCTCGGTGGTCAGTGCCTCTTTCACGATGGGGGCTTTGTTTGCTCCGGTTACCAGGAACACCACCTGAGCTGCCTGATTGAGGACGGGATAGGTCAAGGTTAGACGCGGCTCCTGCCCTTTTTGCCCCACCGTCACCCAGCGGTGCTGCACCTGCAGAGCGGCAGTGTCGGGAAATAGAGAAGCTGTATGGCCGTCTTCCCCTACCCCCAGCCATACCAGGTCGAGAGAAGGGCACTCTGCGCCGAAAATCTGCCGTAGGGTTGCCTCGTATTCGGCAGCATCGCGAAGGGGATCCCCCGCATGGGTAGGCATAGGGAAAACTTGAGCTGCCGGGATCCCAATCTGCTCCAGCAGGGCTTCTCGCACCATACGGTAGTTGCTCTCAGGGTGATCCGGGGGAACATAGCGCTCGTCTCCCCAGAACAGCCAGGTTTGTTGCCAAGGGATCCCTGGGGTTTGGGCCAGGGCAGCATACAGCTTCTTGGGGGTGCTCCCCCCCGCCAAGGCCACCGTAAAGCGTCCCCGCTCGCGAATGGCAGCGGCTGACCGACCTTGCCAAATCTCGATGGCCCGTTGGATCAGGACGGATCCCTCCGGAAAGATCTCCAACTGGAATCCCTGCATATGCCAAAACCCTGTTGCCGACCTCTACCGGGTCAGCCAACTTATGCCAACACTTTAGCGGCAAAAGGGATCTTCTTTAAGTGCTCATTTAAGTGCTCAGGTTAAGTGCTCAAGCGGGGCAAATCCTCAGGAAGCCACTGCTAGCTCTTTGGCTTCTGCCCGAATTTGCTCGTAAAGGGCACGCAGCTTCAGGCCCACGATGACCTGGATCAGGCCAGAGCCATTGCGGGATCCCGGATATTCTGGGTGCTTGCGCAACAGTTCCGTCAGCTCGCCATAGTAGCGGGTGGACAGGTTACTTAGGTGGTTCTCGATGTAGATGACCTCTTCCAGCTTGTCGAAGGTGCCGTCGATCTCCAAAATCGAGACCGGGTGATCGAAGTAGGTGGAAGGGCCGTAGTGAAGACGGATCCCCGGATAGGAACAGGTCAGCTTTTTGCCGCAGGGAATCCAATCGATGGTGGAGCCTTCGTCAAAGAGATAAACATGGTCGAAATATTTCACCCCTTCTCGCTGGATGAGCCGCACCCGCAATACCTTGTGCTCTGGATCCAGCTCTGGCAGCAACTGGGTGGGCAAAACCTCGATGACGGCATCGGCATACTGCTTCTGCACATCGACATAGGCTTCAAAGTCCGGGCGGCGAGCCTCGATTGAGCGCAACACATCTTCGTAGGTGTGGCCCCGCTCGGCCATGTCCCGCTTCACCTTCCAAGCAATCTTGATCTCCGGCGCCAGATCCAAGTACACCTTAAAGTCCAGCAGCTCGCGCACCCGCTCGTCATACATGGGGTGCAGCCCTTCCAGGACGATGATGCGGTTGGGCTCCACCAGCTCGGGCGGGTCAATCATCCCCGTCTCGTGGTTGTAGATGGGCTTCATCACGCTTTGGCCGTTCTTGAGCGCCTTGGCCTGCTCGTACATTAGGTCGAAGTTGTTGGCGCGGGGATCCAGCGCCGTGATGCCCTTCTCTTTGCGCTGGTAGCGATCCAAGGAGTGATAGTCGTCCAGACAGATGGTGGTAATCAGATCCCGGCCAAACAGATCCCCCAGCCGGCGTAAAAAGGTGGACTTGCCACAGCCAGAATCTCCGGCGACACCAATCATCACAACACGATCAGGACTGCTTGCCATGGGAACTCCTTGGGGACGGGCAGGGCAAAACTGAGAAAAAGGCTCTAATAAAGTTACCAACTGTTACGGCCTTGCATGATACCACAATGAAGCCGTTACCTCACAACCCACTTGTGGGCCAGAGAGGTGGGCACCCTAAGCAACAATTTAACAAAAAATGCATATTCTTGGCCGATGGGCTTGGCTGAGACCCCTTTTCCGGGGTTGCCGCTCTCAGGATCGGCATAGAGGTCTGGCGAAGGTCGTCTGCTGTTCTTCTGGCAAGTTCCGTTTGGGCAGCCGGGCTGCTATGGTGTTTGCTATCTGTAAACTCATTTCCTCCTAGAGCCAGGAGCAGATCACAGTTATGGTTGCCAGCGCAGAAAAGCGAGAGGTTGTCGTCAATCTGTACCGTCCCAACGCGCCCTTGATCGGCCAATGCGTGGAGACCTACTCCATTGTCGGCGAAGGGGCACCCGGACTGACCAAGCATATTGTGCTCAGCTTGCCGGATCCCAACTATCGCTACCTAGAGGGGCAAAGCGTTGGCATCATCCCTCCTGGCGAAGATGCTAAGGGCAAACCCCATAAGCCCCGCCTCTATTCGATTGCTTCCACCCGCTTTGGCGATGATGGGGAGGGGCGCACTGTCTCTTTGAGTGTGAAGCGGGCCGAATATGTCGATAAAGAGACAGGCCAGCCGGGGGTGGGGGTCTGCTCCGGCTTCCTCACCGATTTGAAAGCGGGCGACGAGGTGATGATCACGGGGCCATCGGGGAAAACCTTCCTACTGCCCGAAGATGAGAATGCCAACCTAATCTTGATCGCCACTGGCACCGGCATTGCTCCTTTCCGCGCCTTCATCAAGCACCTGTTTGAAGAGGATCCCAACTATCAGGGCAAGATCTGGCTGTTCTTCGGGGTGCCCACCACCTCCACTTTGCTCTACCACGGGGATCTGGAGGCCTGGAAAGCCCAATACGGGGATCGCTTCCGCGTCGATTACGCCATCAGCCGCGAGCAACAAACCCCCGATGGCAAGAAAATGTACGTGCAAAACCGCATGGCCGAATACGGTGCCGAGCTGTGGGACATGCTCCAGAAGCCCAACACCTACACCTACATCTGCGGCCTCAAGGGGATGGAGGACGGGATCAACAACGTCATGGGGCCTTTGGCCGAACAAGCCGGTCAGGATTGGAGCAAGTTCCAGAAGGAGCTGAAGAAAGCCGACAGGTGGCACGAAGAAACCTACTGATCCCTGCTTATCGGTTTGTTAGGGCCAAAGGGATCCTGTTCCTTGCCTGGGTATCGCCATCTGTACCGTGGGAGCTACGGGCAATCCGTTTGTAGCCCAGGCTGGACAGCTAGGGGACAAGAATGTGGTGAAGGAGATCCTTTCCCCAAGTGCTCCGCGGAACCGGTAGCCGGAACCTTGCCTGAGAGCTGTGCTCCGCCGGCGCGATTGGCGTGGGGAGTGTGTCAAAATGCTTCTATCTCCCAACGTAAGCGCTTTTTTTCCAGGAGCATCGAACCGTGGACGCGCGCTACAATCCCCAGGCCATCGAGAGCAAGTGGCAGGCCCACTGGCGTGAAATCGGGCTGGATCGCACCCCAGAGCTGAAGGACGGGAGCCGCAAATTCTATGCCCTGTCTATGTTTCCCTATCCCAGCGGCAACCTGCACATGGGGCATGTGCGCAATTACACTATCACCGATGTGATTGCTCGCTACAAGCGAATGCAGGGGTACGCGGTGTTGCACCCGATGGGCTGGGATGCCTTTGGCCTGCCGGCGGAGAATGCTGCCATCGACCGGGGGATCCCACCGGCCAAGTGGACCTACCAAAACATCGCCCAGATGCGGGATCAGTTGCAGCGGTTGGGCCTATCCTACGACTGGGAGCGGGAGATTACCAGTTGTTCGCCAGACTACTACAAGTGGACGCAGTGGATCTTCTTGCAGTTTTTGCAGGCGGGCTTGGCCTACCAAAAAGAGGCGGCGGTGAACTGGGATCCGGTGGATCAGACGGTGTTGGCCAACGAGCAGGTGGATGCGGAGGGGCGTTCTTGGAGATCCGGCGCCCTGGTGGAAAAGCGCATGCTCAAGCAGTGGTTTTTCAAAATCACCGCCTATGCCGACCAACTGCTGGCGGATCTGGAGAAGCTCTCCGGCTGGCCGGAGCGGGTGCGCACCATGCAGGAGAATTGGATTGGCCAATCGGTGGGGGCCAAGGTGATTTTCAAAACCGAGGCAGGGGATGAGTTGGCAGTGTTCACCACCCGGCCCGATACCCTTTGGGGGGCCACCTTCATGGTGATGTCGCCGGAGCACCCCTTGGTGGACAAGCTCACCACTGCCGAGCAACTGCAGGCCGTCAGAGCCTATCAAGCTCAGGCTGCTGCCCGCAGCGAGATCGAGCGTAGTGCCGAAGACCGGGAAAAAACGGGGGTTTGGACGGGATCCTACGCCATCAACCCCGTCAACCAAGAGCGGATCCCCATCTGGATTGCCGACTATGTGTTGATGGGCTACGGTACGGGGGCCATCATGGCTGTGCCTGCCCACGACCAGCGGGATTTCGAGTTTGCCCGCAAGTTCGGCCTGCCCATTAAGCAGGTGGTGCAGCCGCCGGAGGGTTCCTTGTCCTCAGCGGATCGCGCCAGCGGGACGGAGTCCTTAGAGCTGCAGGCTGCTTGGACGGGGGAAGGGGTGATGATCAACTCCGGCCCCCTAGACGGGATCCCGGTGGGCAAAGGCCCAGGGCAAAGCGTGGAAAGGGCCATCGCCTGGCTGGAAGCCCAGGGGCTGGGGGAAAAGCAGATCAACTACCGCCTACGGGATTGGCTGATCTCGCGGCAGCGCTATTGGGGTTGTCCCATCCCGGTGATCCATTGTCCCCAGTGTGGCATTGTGCCGGTGCCGGAGAAGGATCTGCCGGTGCTCTTGCCGGAGGATGTGGAGCTGACGGGGCGAGGGGGATCCCCGTTGGCCCAATTGGAGGACTGGGTGAAGGTGAAGTGCCCCACCTGTGGCACGGAAGCCCGCCGGGAAACCGATACCATGGACACCTTCATCTGCTCGTCGTGGTATTTCTTGCGCTTTAGCGATGCCCGCAACGACCAAGAGATCTTCCGCAAAGACCGGGTGAACGCCTGGCTGCCCGTGGATCAGTACGTAGGTGGCATTGAGCATGCCATTCTGCACCTGCTCTATTCCCGCTTTTTTACCAAGGTGTTGCGGGATCGGGGGCTGCTGGATTTTGACGAGCCGTTCTTGCGTCTGCTCACCCAGGGCATGGTGCAAGGGCGCACTTACTACAACCCCAACAAGTCCGGCAAGGATCGCTGGATCCCGGCAGCTCTGGTAAAGGATCCCGACAACCCCAGGGATCCGGAGACCGGCGAACCCCTGGAAGTGATCTACGCCACCATGTCCAAATCCAAGGGCAACGGCGTGGATCCTGAGGAGGTGCTAGCCCACTACGGGGCGGATACGGCCCGCATGTTTATCTTGTTCAAGGCCCCGCCGGAGAAGGATCTGGAGTGGGACGATGCCGATGTGGAAGGGCAATTTCGCTTTCTCAACCGCGTCTGGCGGCAGGTGTACGAGTTTGTCGTTCGCAGGGGCGGGACGGAGTCCCATTGGGGCGGGGTCTCAGAGCTGTTGCAGGCCAAGGTCGAGGTGGGATCCCTGACCAAGGGGGAAAGAGATTTGCGCCGGGCTATCCATACTGCCATCAAGGAAGTCAGCGAAGATCTAGAAAACGATTATCAATTCAACACCGCCATTGCCGAGCTGATGAAGCTGAGCAATGCTCTGGGGGAGGCTGGGATCCCGGATTCGCCGGTCTATGCAGAGGGGATCCGCACGCTGGTGTTGCTGATGGCGCCTTTTGCCCCTCACATTGCGGAGGAGCTGTGGCAGGCGCTGGGGGGCGCAGACTCGGTGCATCGGCAGTCTTGGCCCAGCTATGACCCAGCAGCGCTGGTGGCCGACACGGTGACCATTGTGATTCAGGTAAACGGCAAATTGCGCGGCTCGTTTGAGGCCCCTGCCGAGGTAACGCCGGAGGAGCAGGAACAGTTGGCCCTCCGGTCAGAAGCAGCGCAGAAATACCTGGAAGGGGCAACGCCCAAAAAAGTGGTGGTGGTGCCGAAAAAGCTGGTTAACTTTGTCCTGTGACATACTCCCGCACTCATGCTGACGCAAAGCGCTATGCCTACGGCACCCTGACGGGAACCGCGCCGCTAAAGCGGTCGCGCCGCGTTGCGTAGCAATAAAGAGGGCGGGGCTTCAAGGACTCCGTCCCGCTAGCGCGAACGGCGGTCTAGCTAACGGCGGGCCTGGCCAAAATGCTTCGCACTGCTGACGCGAACACCCAGCTCAACCAGTCCGGCAATGCTGACATCATTCGCGATGCTGCAGAGGCAAGCCGGTTGCAACTGGGCTCTCCCTCCGGCCTGAGGTGTGCGGGCAGCAGCTCTGGATTGGGATCCAAGCCCAGCCAGAGGCAGCTCTGGTTGTACTCACCCACTTGTCGCTGAAACTCACCCCATGTCTTTTCACATGCAACGGTTATCTCCTTAGCTTTTCTCATTGGGCGCTGTTCTTGGCCCAAATTCTCTCCGTTGGGATCCCTTCTCGGCAGGCCAAGGTTCGAGCCCGATTGAGCCCATAGTGAGGTTATGCTGGACGGAGTACCGTACCCATCCCCCTGTTGCCATGCGAGACCTTCTGCGCGACATCCTTCGGGACTGTTCTGGCTTTGTGGAACTGCGCTACCACAGCAAAGTCTTTCGCAGCGTCACTGCCGAGAAGGGTCGTCTTGAGCGCACCACGGTTCGTCGCCGTTCTGGAGTAGGGGTGCGGGTGTTGGAAGCAGGTACTTGGGGCTTTGCTGCCACTGGGGATCCCTCGCCGGCTGCCATTCGGGAGGCCATTGCTGAAGCTCGCCGTGCTGCCCAAGCCAGTGCCGACTACCGCAAACAAAAGCTGGGAGCCCTGCCCAGTGTGCGGCTGGCTCAAGGGGAGTTCTGCGAGCCCGGTGTGAAGGAGGTGCTGAATAAGCCGCTGGAGGCGAAGATCCAGTTGGCTTTGGAAACCGAGGCACAGGCCCGGCAGGCTTCCCACCAAATTAGCTCCGCCAGTTGCACCTATAACGAGATCTACGAGGAAAAAGCGATTGTCACCACCGATGGGGCGGATGTAGCCTTTCGTCTGGTGCGCCCCGAGCTGCGAGTTCAAGCGGTGGCCGAAGCTGCTGGCCAGCTCAGCAGTGGCTCCGAGGCCATCGGGGTAACAGGGGGGTGGGATTGCCTGTTCCGCTCGGATCCCTTGCAGATGGCGGAAAAGGCGGCTGCTACCGCTGTTGATTTGTTGTCCGCGGGCTACGCAGAAGGGGGATGGGCCACGGTTATTCTGTCGCCTTCCATCGTGGGGCTGCTGGTGCACGAGGCCATTGGCCACACTGTCGAGGCGGATTTTGTCCTGGCAGGTTCTGTGGCTGCCGGCAAGCTGGGGCAGCGGGTGGCCAGCGACTTGGTTACCCTCAAAGACTCCGGCCATTCGGAGTTTATGCCGGGGGCAGGGGGAACCCTTCCTGTGGATGACGAGGGCGTTCCTACCCAAAGCACCACCATCATCCAAAACGGCATTCTGGTCAGCTATCTCCACAACCGCGAAACTGCCGCCCACTTTGGCGTGGAGCCCACCGGCAATGCTCGTGCCTGGGAATATGCCGATGAGCCTTTGATCCGCATGCGCAACACCTTCATCGAGCCCGGATCCCAAACGCTGGAGGAAATCATCGCCAGCACCCCCGATGGCTACTTCCTGGATGGGGCCAGGAACGGGCAGGCGGACTCCACCGGCGAGTTTATGTTTGGCGTAGAGCGGGCCTACCGCATTCGCAATGGCAAGCTGGCGGAGTTGCTGCGCGGTGTCACCATCACCGGCAATGCTTTTGAGGTGTTGCAATCGGTGGATGCCGTCTCGCGGGACTTCCTGTGGGACTTGGGATCCGGCCATTGCGGCAAGGGTCAACCGGCTAAGGTGGATGCAGGGGGCCCCTACATTCGCTGTCGGGCCATTGTGGGTGGTCAGCAGCCTGTGTAGCTATTCCCTTGGCGCTTCGCGCTGCCATGGGCGACTCCCGGCTCCGCTTCTATGGGGAGAGAGGAGATGGGGATCCAAGGGCTGTGGAAAGCGGTTGGGGATACTTTGGAGCAACCAGAAGCTAGGCAACCCGCAGAACTAACCGGTCTGCTTCCCACTGTCGAAATAGGTTGAGAAGGTGGTCGGCTCTCTCTTCGTGGGTAGCCAGGATCTCAGCGCCAGAGCGGGCTTGATTGGCCAAGGGCAGCAGCAGCTCCACCACTTGGTAGCGGGTAGAGGCCATCATCTTGCCAGGGATCCGGGCAACGGGCCAGAAAATATCCATCTTCTGGGTCAGGATCTGGGCTGGATCCAGCTTGCCCAACAGGTCTGAAAAGGGGATTTTTTGATCCCAGTAGCGCACGCTGCCATAGCGGACGAACAAGGGGTTGAGTTGCCAGCGGGATCCCTTAAAAAATTCGGCTGTAAAGGGATCCCAAGTTGTTATCTTTTGACCTTGATGGCAGCACCAAAAAAGATTTTGTGTGTGATAGAGAGGCTCCAAATACTCAATGACCCGCAGTTGGTCGATGCGAGCGAGGGCCTCGTAGCGGCGGTGAAACTCCAGGTGGGTGGCAGCAATCAACGACCTGGCGTTCCAATAGTCCAGGTAGGGGGCTACATCGATAAACTCCAGCCCGGCCTGGGCCACCAGGTCAGGGATCTCACCGATGTCAAAAGGAATGTCGTTGGCGTGGAAGAAGTTATCGACGATGTTCTCATCTGGTAAATAGTATTCCTCGTGGGCCTTGGCATGCCAAGCCAGCATGGAAGCAGGATGAGCTGCCTTTAACAATTGCCGCACAAATTCGATCTTTTCCGGGGTTGCAGGTGGGGTGATGCCCAACAACTCCAAAGCCCGCCGAATGCGGTACAGATGCCAACGGCCTGAATGGTTGTAGAGCATCAGCGCCATCACCCCATCGGGAGCCAACCGCGATGCCAGATTGCTCAAAGCCTTCACCGGATCTGCGGTGTGGTGAATCACGCCGTAGGAGCTGATCATGTCGAAGCTGCCCTCGGGCCAAGTAGAAGGATCCAGCAGATCCCCGTACTGCACAGAGCAGTTGCGTAGGCCGTGGTGCTTAATTCGCTTCTGGGCAATCTCTAGAGCCGGGCGACTGATGTCGATCCCGACCACTGACCCATAGCCGGGGTTGCTGGCAACAATGCCATGCAGCTCCCAGCCGGTGCCACACCCTGCCACCAAAAACCTGGCTCCTGTGGGCTCTTGCAGCCTACGGGTGCGGGCGTACTGGGCCAAGGTATAGCTGCCCAGACTGGAGAAGCCCTCAAAGGGTCGGTCGTAAGGAATAGGAGGATAGGGGAACGTCTCGTACTGGGCCTGCACTGCCTGGGTAATCTCGGCTTCGCTCACCAAAAGCACTTCCTCCCACGTATTCCCCCCCATCCTACGGTTTTCTTGAGGCTTTGAGCAGGGAGATCTTCCCAACCGTCGCTAAGTCCCTGCCAGAGCGTGGGCAGCCCGCTTGTAGGCTTCCTCCAGCGTCTCTGCCAAGGTGGGGTGAACATGCACCAAGCCGACCAGTTCTCGCACCGTGGCCCGGCGAGCAATTGCCTGAGCCGCCTCGTGGATCAAATCCGCTGCATGTGCCCCCAAGATGTGGGATCCCAGCAATAGGCCAGTGCTCTTGTCAAAGACCAGCTTGACCATGCCCTCTGTCTCTCCCGAAGCAATGGCCTTGGAGTTGCCGCCAAAGTAAGTTCGCACCGTGCCCACGCTGTAGCCTTCTTCCTTAGCCTGAGGTTCGGTCAGCCCTACAAAGCCCATTTCCGGGTGGGTGAACACCGCTGCGGGAATGCTGAGGTAGTCCATGTAGGCGGTGCGGCCACAGATGTTTTCCACGGCCACTCTCCCCTGGGCTGCTGCTGCGTGGGCCAACATCATTTTGCCCGTCACATCCCCGATGGCCCAAAGGTGGGGCAAATCGGTGGCCATGCGGCTATCGACGGGAATAAACCCCCGTTTGCCGGTGTCGATGCCCAGCTCGGCCAAGCCCAGCCCCTCTGAGACCGGGATCCGACCGGCGGCCACCAAGCAGCCATCTACTTGCAGCGTCTCCCCATTGGACAGGTGAATCGTCACCGGCTGGCCGGGGATCACCTGCTGGGCCAACACACCCACAAAGGTTTGGATGGAGCGGGGCTTAATCAGCACTCGCTGGGCCAGGCGGGCAATGTCTGGGTCAAAAGCCGGCATGAGGGTCTCTAGAGCTTCGATGAGGATCACCTGGGATCCCAGGGCGGTGTAGATGTCGGCAAACTCCTGGCCGATGTAGCCGCTGCCGATAATGGCCAGCCGCTCCGGGACCCACTCCAGCCGCACTGCCTCATCGCTGGTGAACACCGTCCGTCCATCCACCTCGATGCCGGGGGGCACAAAGGGCCGGGAGCCCGTAGCGAGAATAACATCCTGCGCCGTGTAGGTATGGGATCCCTTCTCTCCCTGAACTTCTACCTGCTGGGGTGCCACCAACTTGCCTCGCCCCCGCAGGATTGTCACCCCCAGCTTCTCCAGCGAGCGGGTCATGTCGGCGCGGATCTTCTCCACCACCTGGGCGGCATGATTGGCGATGGCTCCTCGGTTCACCTGAAGGGATCCCACTTGGATGCCCAGCTCAGAGCTGTGTTGCAGTTCCCGCAGGCGTCCTGAGGCAGCCAGCAGAGCCTTGGAGGGGATGCAGCCGCGGTTGATGCAGGTGCCGCCCATTTCTGCACCTTCGACGATGGCGGTTTTCAGGCCGGATTCGACAGCATGCAAAGCAGCGCCGTGACCGCCGACGCCGGCACCGATGATGATCAAGTCAAAATCGAAGCTCATGGCGAGATTGGATAACCGGTGCTTCATTCTCTCATCTTGTCGGCCTTCCCGGAAACCGGGCTGAGAGCACCCAAACCATGGGGTAGCATAGGGTCGCTTGTAGCTGGGTGGGAGCGGGGGTACGCATGGAACTGCAAGCTTTGATTTTCGATGTGGACGGCACGCTGGCGGATACGGAGCGGGATGGCCATCGCGTGGCCTTTAACGCCGCCTTTGCCGAGGCAGGGCTGGACTGGCACTGGTCGGTGGAGCTGTACGGCCAGCTCTTGGCCATTACGGGAGGTAAAGAGCGCATTCGCCACTTTATCGACACCATTCAGCCGCCGCTGCCCCCTGGGGAAGATCTGGTGGCTCTGATTGCCCGGCTGCACCAGGCCAAAACCCGCCACTACACGGCTCTGTTGGCCCAGGGAGGGATCCCTTTGCGCACGGGTGTTCAGCGGCTGCTGCAGGAAGCCAATGCTGCTGGGATCCGCTTGGCCATTGCCACCACCACCACGCCGGAAAACGTGACGGCCCTTTTGGAGCACACGTTGCCGGAGAGCCTGAGCTGGTTTGAAGTGATTGCTGCCGGAGATATTGTCCCCGCCAAAAAGCCTGCTCCCGATATTTACCACTACGTCCTGGAGCGGACGGGGCTGCCCCCACAAGCCTGCCTTGCCTTTGAAGACTCGGAGAATGGGCTGCGCTCTGCCCAACAAGCGGGGATCCCCACTGTGGTGACAGTAAACGACTATACTCGGGATCAGGATTTTTCCGGGGCAGCTTTGGTGTTGGATCACCTAGGAGATCCTGAGAACCCCTTTCGGGTGTTGGCGGGAACGGTGGGATCCCACCGCTACTTCACCCTGGAGTTGGCCCGACAGGTACATGCTCAAGTTGCCCGGTCGGGAGGGAGAAGCTCATGATGGCGTCAGATCTCCAAGACCTGCGGCAGCGCTTGGAGGCGCACCTGCAGCAAGTGGCCCAGCCCCGCGATCCCGACTGGTCGCCCTTGGGCCATCACCAGGTGGAGCGCTACATCCAAGAGCAGCTTTCTAGGTGGGGATCCCTGGAGTCTTTCCCCTTTGAGGCCGATGGCTGCCTGCACCGCAACTGGATCTTGAAATTGCCGGGATCCCGTTCTGGCCGCCAGCCCATCCTCATGGGAGCCCACTTTGACGCTGCCCCGGCAACCCCCGGAGCTGATGACAACGCCAGCGGCATAGCGGTGTTGCTGGAATTGGCCCGCCATTTTGCCGCCAACCCTGCCCCTTCCCCCCTGTGGCTGGTGGCTTTTGACCTGGAGGAGCGGGGGATGGTAGGTAGCAGAGCCTATGCCCAGTTTCTTCAACGTCAGAGGCAGCCTCTACGGCTGATGCTGTCTTTGGAAATGTTGGGCTACCGGGATCCCACCCCTGGATCCCAACGCTACCCCGCTGGCCTTGAGAAGCTTTACCCCAACCGGGGAGATTACATCGGCCTCATTGGCAACTGGCTCACCTGGGGGGATCTGCTCAAGCTGCAGCGTAGTTTCCAAAAAGCGGGGATCCCTTGTTGTTGGTTGTTAGCCGGGCAGCGAGGCTTGATCCTGCCTGCTACTCGCCTGAGCGATCACTCCCCCTTTTGGGATGCGGGATACCCTGCCATTATGGTTACCGACACCGCTTTCTTGCGCAACCCCCACTACCACAAGCTGAGCGATACCTTGGAAACCCTAGATCAAGATTTCCTGACGGGGGTCTGCCAGGGCTTGATGGCCGGGATCCGCTCGCTGTAACTCTTCCAAACACCCCAGTCCTTCCAGCAACAAGTAGCGTGCGTTGAGCCCTAACTCCCCCCTCCCGGAAGGAAAGAGGCTGGGGGTGAGGGTAGAATTGGCACCCTCAGTACGGAGATTTCTCCAGGGGGTTCGCGATTCTTCGACTGGGTCTTCCTGCGGAGAAGAGAGACAATAGACAGAGGTGAGGAAGAAGGCAAGGAAGAGAAGACTTTCCACTCCTGCTGCAGGAGGAGTCGGTTTTATAAGCACCTTTGCCTATGCTTCCAGAGAGTGAGTGCCTGCTGCCTTCCAAGGAAGAGCGCAAACTGCGAGAGCGGATCCAACGCTCCTTGACCGCAGCATCCCTGTAGGCAACCCCCATCTCAAGACCCAGCTTTTTGGTAAACCTATGGCTGCGAGTGATTTCAAGGATTACTACAAGATCCTGGGCGTCAGTAGAGATGCCTCTGCCGAGGAAATCAAGCGCGCCTATCGCAAGCTGGCCCGCCAGTATCACCCCGATGTCAACCCTGGCAACAAGGCGGCAGAGGAACGCTTCAAGGAGATCAACGAAGCCTACGAGGTGCTCTCAGATCCGGAAAAGCGGCGGCGCTACGACCAGTTTGGGCAGTACTGGCAGCGGGTGGGCACTGGCTCTGCGGCTGGAATGCCAGGCATGGAGGGCTTCGCCCAATACACCAGCTTCGAGGAGTTCATCAACGAGCTGTTAGGCCGTATGGGATCCCGCCGCAGCGGGTTCCAGGGCTTCACGGGCGGCTTTGGGCCGTTTGTCTCGGTGGATCTGCCGGGGCAGGATGTGGAGGGCACTCTGGGTCTCAGTTGGGCAGAAGCTTTCCACGGCACCCAGAAACGACTAAACCTGGATGGAGAAACGCTAACCATCCGCATTCCCCCCGGTGCCAAGCCGGGCAGCCGCATCCGCGTCAAGGGCAAAGGCCAAGTCAGTCCCTTCGGAGGGCCAAGAGGGGATCTCTACCTCACCCTGGAGCTGCCCCCCCACCCCTTCTTCCGCTTTGACGGGGACAACCTGCTCTGCGAGCTGCCCATCACTCCTGACGAGGCGGCTTTGGGGGGAACGGCGGAAGTTCCCACCCCTACGGGTCGTGTGCAACTGAAGATCCCTGCCGGGGTAGACAGTGGCCAAACCCTGCGGCTGCGGGGCCAAGGCTGGCGGGATCCCCAAGGCCAGCGGAGTGACCTGCTGGTGCGGCTGAAGGTGGTGGCACCCAAATCCCTTTCTCAGACTGAGCGGGATCTCTACGAAAAGCTGCGGCAAAGCCGTAGCTGGGATCCCCGCGCCCACCTGCAGGAGGTGAATCTATGAGCTTGGCGATTGTGCGGGTGGAAGAACGGCTCTATACTTTTGAGCAGGCCACGGAACTGTTGGGGATCCCCCCTCACCTGCTGGAATGGCTGCTGGCTCAGGGCTTGGTGGAGGCCGAGAGCAGCTACCTGACCCCCTAACAGCTCAGGCGGTTGTTGCAAATGAGCCGCCTACGCCGAGACTTGGGCCTCAACTGGACGGGGGCGGCGATGGTCTTGGACATGGCTCAGGAAATTGCCCGGCTCAGGGGGAACTGCGCCACTACCGCGGATTTTGAGGCTGCCCAGCTAACCCATCAAGGAAATAACTCGATGAACCCTATGGAACAGATCGTCCGACGTAGCCAGGTGGTGGGCCTGCTGGCCCTCGATGGCAGCACTGCCACCGCCTTGGGCACTGTAGAAGAAGTCTGGGTTGACCCAACGGGGCGGGTATGCTACTTCACCAGCCAGCAGGGATACACCCCCCTAGAGCAGATTTCTCTCATCGGGCCAGACGCGCTACTGACCTACTCCACTGTTTTTGCTACCCCCCTGACCCCCATCAGCTCCCTTTACCGCCGCACGGTGCGCGTTGGGAATCGAGAGGTCGGCTGGATTGAGGATTTTCTCTTTGACTGGGAGACTGGATCCATTGCCGCCTACATCCTGGGTGGCAGCATTGCCGAGCCTTGGGGGGGGCGGGCCGTTCTCCTGCCTGAGGATGTGGAGGCGATTGATGTGGATGCGGTGGTGGTGAAGGAGGATGCCCCGCAGCGGCTGAAATCGGAAGCAGAAGGCTTGAAGAACTTTTGGAGCGAAAAATCTCGGCAGGTGAAACAGCTTATCCAGCGCATGGGGGATCGCCTCAAGGCGTTGGTTGGCCCACAGGATCCGCCGGAGGTGGTGCGCGTCAAGGTAAAACAAGTGCGGGACGAGCTGGCCAAAGGGGGTAAGTTCGATCTCTCCTTGCTGGACGAGGCGGCAGAGTTTTGGCAACACCAGTGGGAAACCTGGCAACATCGCCTTAGCCGCGCCGCTCAGCGCATGCAGGCTGCCCTTCAGGCTGCTTGGGAGAAGTTGACCGAATAGTCCTTCAACTGCTGCCAAGCTGGTTCCCAACTCTTCTCTCTCGTTGGGAAAGGGGTTGGGGACAAACAGCAGTACGTCGTTTGCGTAGCGTCCTTAGAGCAATGGTCACCATCGCCCATGACGGACGGCAGCCTTTTCCGCTAGGATTTAGGATCACTGTCAATGCTCGGATCAGGTTTCAAGACCCCTGCAGGGCACCTGTACGGCAGAGGAGAACCATGACTTACGCAATTGTGGAAACTGGCGGTAAGCAGCTTTGGGTGGAGCCGGGGCGTTTTTACGAGGTTGATCGCCTGGCGGAAGTGGAGGAGAACAGCCCCTTTGACTTATCTCGTGTGCTGTTGATCAACCACGAGGGGCAGGTGACGTTGGGGCATCCCTACGTTTCAGAGGCGGTTGTCAGAGCACGGGTTTTGCAGCATCGGCGCGGCGATAAAATTATTGTTTACAAGATGAGGCCGAAGAAAAAGACCCGCAAAAAGAGAGGCCATCGGCAACCGCTGACCCGTGTGCTGATTGAGTCTATTGAGCTCAATGGGGTGCCCTTGGCCACAGCACCATCCCCTGCGGAACCGGCTCCAGAATCTACCTCAGAGGCAGCCACTTCGGCATCGGCAACAGGGATCCCTGCGGAGGAGGAATAAGCTCTAAGCTCAGGCGTCCTGAATCCCGATTTTTCATCTTGTTGTTGATCACGCAGTTGCACAGGAGGCGTTATGGCTCATAAGAAGGGAACGGGCAGCACTCGCAACGGTCGAGATTCCAATGCCAAGCGGCTAGGGGTGAAGCGCTATGGGGGCGAGTTGGTGCATCCCGGCCACATTTTGGTCAGGCAGCGGGGCACCAAGTTTCACCCAGGGGTGAACGTGCGTATCGGCGGCGATGACACCTTGTATTCGGTGGTCACCGGCATTGTGACTTTTGAGCGCTATGGCAAGCACCGGCAGAAGGTGAGTGTTTACCCGGCTGAGGTGGCTGCCCAGTAGGAAAAGGCCCAGCTTTGCAACTGCCTGGGAAAGTTTCTTCCGCAAGAGAAGATTCCTGCTTCTTGCTCCGGTCGACCAAGCAGCTCGCCAGGCTGGAAACTGTCTGCTTCAGAGCAGGCAGGGTTTTGTTGTTGCTGACTTCTGAATTTTTCCGTTCTTGAAGGTTGGGGCCAGCCGGCAGGGGGAAGGAGCTAGGGATCCCTGCCCCTTCGAGGGCGAAAATGGCAAAAGCGTGGAAGGCAGGAAGCTGATGCGGGTGTATCTGTTTCGCTGGGCAGGGTTGCTTCACCTCATGGCCGGGGTGATGTACCTCTACTGGCGACTGACAGCCGGGCTGATGGATTTGGGATCCCTTTTGTTTTGGGGGGCAGAGCTGTATGTTTGGCTGGCAGCGGTGGGCTTTACCCTCAGCCGCTATCCCCAAGTGCCGAGAGCAACGCTCCCATCCCCAGAGGTTCTGCAGCGGTCGTTTTTCCAATTGCCGCGGGTGGATGTATTGGTGATGCGCCAGTGGGATTCCTTGGAGGCAACCCGGCAGACGGTGCTCTCGGCTCTGCACCTCGACTACCCGTGGGAGCGGTTGTTTGTCCACATTGTGGATCGGGTAGAGGATGAGGAGATGGCCAGGGCGGCACGGGCCATTCCCTGCGAATACTGGGCCTGTCCTAGCCCCACAACTGACCCCCTGGCTTACGCCATGGGATCCCCTCACATCCAAGGGGAGTATCTGCTCCTGGTGCAGCCGGGCCATTTTCTCGAGCCGGACTTCCTGTGGCAGACCTTGCCCCGCTTTTACGACTCGCCGGAGCGGGCCCCCATTGCCAATCGTATCGGGTTTGTGCAGGCGATGCTGCGCACCCTAGGCCAGCCCAGAGCCGTTCACCCCCTGCAGCAGCTTTTGGCGGTGGGATCCGAAGGTTATCAGGCGGCACCCCTGTTGGGTTCTGGCTGTCTCATCCGGCGCAAGGCTTTGGCAGGGATCCCGCAGATCGACATTCGCCGCCCTGTGCAGTTGGGGTGTCAGATGCACTGCCGCGGCTGGCAGTCTCAATTGGTTCGCCAAACCCAGGTTATGGGTGTTTTGTTGCCCTTGCGCAATCGCCGTGTTGCTTTGCTGGCTTTGTTTTCCGCCTTGAAGGAAAACCCCTTTTGGGGTAAGCCGACCACGCAGCAGCAGCGCTTTCAATACCTGTGGCTGGCTCTCTGGGCTGCGGGTGGGATGGCGGAGCTGGTCTACTTGGCAGTGCCGATGGTTTTTCTCTGCACAGGGTGGATGCCGGTGCCGGCCTTTGACCGGGTCTTCTTCGCGTGGTTTTTGCCTTATGCTCTCCTGGGGCGCATCAGTTGGCTCTTGGCCTTCCCCCCGCATCTGTGGGGGGCAGCTTGGCAGTCGGAACGGCAGACAGGCAGCCAGTTTTTTCAGTCCATCCAGGCGCTGGTGCAAAGTCTGCGGGGGGTACCCCCCTATCCCGAGCAGCCTTCCCAGCTCTCTTTGTGGCCCCAAGCTCTGGCTATTGTGCTCACTTTTCTGGCTATGGGAGTGGGATCCCTGCGTTCTGCCGGCAGTTGGGATCCCTCTTGGTCTGAGCTGATCTTTGGTTTGGTCTGGGCTTTCTACAACTTGATGATCCTGACGGCTCGCCCTGACGATCACGATTTTGCCGGCCTTGCCCTGCTCAACAGCCGCACCGCTGAGTGGATGGAGGAGAGTTAGAGGCTCGGCTGTGATCCCCGATTCTTAGGGGCGCAGAACCCAGCCAGACCCCATCCAAACCGGCGATCTGCTCCTGATCCTGCAAACATTTCTGGAACCTGGCTGTTGGAATACTCTCCCTCTGCCATATGGGCTTATGTGGGGTATGTGGAAAGGCTTGGATGGCGAAAGCTATGCTGGAGTCTAGATTGGTCTCTTAGCTTGACATAGAATCAGAACTAACTAGGACTGTAGAGACCCAGAGAATGTGGATTCTTTGATAAAGAGCGCGTCAGGAAGCACTGGGAGAAGTCCCTATCCAAGTTCCTAACTTTTTTTGAGTGGTCTTGTAGGCTTATAGGTCAAAACAACGCAACTGTGGAGTCAGAGAGACCGCCCCTGCGACTGCTCCCCCTGGGTACGGATCCCCGTCAGCAGGGCTGTGCCTACTGGGTGGAGATCGGATCCCACCGCTTGCTCCTCGATTGTGGGTTGCCTGCTCCTGCTCTCTTTGAGGCTCTGCCAGGGATCCCGGATGTGGTGATCTGCAGCCATGCCCATTTCGACCATGTGCAGGGGCTGCCTGCCTTTCATCGTCGTTACCCTCAGGTGCCTCTCTACGCTACGCCGGTGACCGCCCATTTGGCCGCTGGTCTGTGGGAGCGCGGCGTTTGGCCGGGCTACAACCGGGACATTCGCTTTCCCCCCTTTCGGGCGCTGCCTTTGGGTCGGGCGCGAGAGATCTTACCCCATCTGATGCTCACTTTCTTTGCGGCTGGGCATCTGCCGGGGGCAGCAGTGACCCTGCTGCAAAATACCCAAACCTCTCCGGCCCAAACCTGTGTGTACACGGGCGACTGTTCGCTGGCCTCAACTCGCTTTGCCCCCGGCTTGGATCTCGCCGCTTTGCGCCACTGGCAGCCGGATGTGCTGCTTATGGAAGCCTCGCTGGGATCCACCCGTCATCCGGCCCGTCGTCATCTGGAAAATCGCCTGGTGGAGCGGTTGCTCAGCGCCTTGGAAGCAGGGCAAACGGTGCTGTTTCCGCTGCCAGTGCTGGGGTTGGGGCAGGAGCTGATCTTTCTCCTCAAAGCCCACCATCGCTTTACCCAGTCTCCTCAAGCGCTGTCTGCGAAAGCGTTGGGTAGCGATAAAGTGTGGGTGGCACCGGGGTTGGCAGCAGGCTGCGACCTCTACGAGCGTTTGCTCCCCTACCTGCCGGAGGCGGTGCGCAATTTTGCCACCTATCAGCCTTTGTTCTGGGAAGGCCGTCTACAGCCCCAGGTGCAGCCTCTCACCGAGGCGGATCCTCTGCCCCAAGGCTTGCTGCTGTGCGATGCCGATGCCGGGCCTGAGGCTTGGGATCCCATTTGGTCGAGATTGCTGGCCCAACCGCAGCGCTCCTGTCTGCTGGTGCGGCTGCCAGAGGTGGATCTGGCCACCCCGTTTGAGCGTTGGCCGACACCGCTGCGCTCCCGCATTGCCGTTGAATGGATGACCTGGCACAGCCACAACGATGTCGGGCATCTCACCCAGATCATCCACACCTTTCGCCCCCAACATTTGGTCTTGGTTCACACCGACCCCAAGCAGGCTCAGGATCTGGCGGATCTGCCGGAGCTGTGCAATCGCTACCATGTCCACTGCCCTCAGCCTGGACATTGGTTGGAGTTGCCCGATGGGCGCCTACAAACCCAAGCCAGGCTCCCAGAGCTGAAGGCCAGTTCCCCTGCCGAGATCAGGGATCCCCCTTTGCGCTATGAGGGAGAGGTGGAAGAAGTTTGGCAGGAGCAGGGCTCGCCGCGGGCTTTGGCGGGGGTACAGGTGCGTCTGCCGCCCCAGATCACCCAGGATCCCCGTTGGCCAGCCTGGGCCGACACCGGCTTGGTGGAAGCCCGATGGCAGGGATCGGAACTGGTGCTGCGCGGCCTTTCTCCACGGGAGCTGATCCGCCCGGCAGAGGCTACCCCCTCTCCAGCAGGGATTGTGCCGCGCCCAAAACAGCCGTCTGTATCCACCCGTCCAGGTGGCAAAAAGTGCCAGAATTGCCGCTTTGCCCGCCAGATCTTGACTGCCCAAGCCCAAGCCTTTCGCTGTGATCAGGAGCGCTCTCCCCTCTACCGCCTCAGGGTGGATCCCCAGGGGAGCTGCCCCTACCATCAGCCGCAGGAGATCCGCTCTTCCGGTTAGCCGTCAAGCTATGACAGCCCAAAGGCTAGAATGGGGCAAGTCCCGGTGCCAACCATGCTTGAGCAAGACTTTGGGGTCAATCGTCGCCGTGGGCCAGTTGGATCCCTGGAGCGCCCAGCCGGGGCCTTGGCTGCGGCCAGACCGCCTGTGGTGCAGATGGTCGGGGTGAACAAAGTCCATCCACTGCCGGAGGGCAGTTTTCAGGCCCTTTATGACATTGACCTGGTGATCCAGCCGGGAGAGTATTGCGCCATCATGGGGCCCTCTGGGTCGGGCAAATCCACCCTGATGAACCTCATCGGTTGCTTGGATCGGCCCAGCTCAGGGCGCTACTGGCTGGATGGGGTGGAAGTGTCCACTCTGACCGATGGCGATTTGGCCCACATTCGCAACCAGAAGATTGGCTTTGTCTTCCAACAGTTTCATCTGCTGCCTGTTCTGACGGCGCTGGAGAATGTGATGCTGCCCTTGGCCTATGCCGGGATCCCGGAGCCGGAGCAACGCCAGCGGGCCAAGCAAGCCCTAGAACAAGTGGGCTTGGGGAGCAAACTGCATCAGCGCCCGGCCCAACTCTCCGGTGGCCAACAGCAGCGGGTGGCGATTGCACGCGCCATTGTCAACCGACCGCAACTGTTGCTGGCCGATGAGCCAACTGGGGCCTTGGACAGCCATACCGGCCAGGAAGTGCTGAACCTTTTTGCTGAGCTTCACGGGCAGGGCATCACCCTAGTCGTGGTCACCCATGACCTTGAGGTAGCCCAGGCCGCCCAGCGCATTATCCGGGTTGGAGATGGCCGTCTGCTGGGTTGAGGAAGGGGGATCCCCCTGGGGGGTCTAGGGGGGCTCCCAGTTGTGGTGAACTGGCTTGCTGGATGGATCCCTGGCTTCTCTTTGGGTGAGACTCAAGGGAAATGTCTCAAGGCAGCCTGAGATAACCCTATCTAGGATGGCCCGGCTTAGGCTACTCTAAACGCAACTGAGGGCTTGGGAAGAAGGATCCATCGATGAAACTGATCGAAGATATCATCCAGTTTTTGGAAACCCGCCTGGAAGAATTTTTCAGGGCACACCCCGAGATTGAGCTGCAAGCCCTCGATGAGCAGTTGCACCAGCAGGAATTGGATATCCTGCGGCTGTTGCAGAAAAGCCGCGCCCAAGAGGAAGCTCTCCAAAAAAGCATTCTCAACTTGGCCGAGGAGATCAAAACCTGGCACTTCCGCATTGAGAAGGCGCAGCGGGCCAATCGCCCCGATCTGGCCGAAGGAGCGCGACGCCGGGAAGCTGAGCTGTTGGAGAGGGGCAGCCAGCTATGGAGTCAAATGAAGGCCCAAAAAGAGAAAATCCAGCAAATGGAAGCGCTGCTGCCGCAAATTCGCCAGCGCCGCCAAGAGGTGAAGACTAAGCTGCAGGAAGTAAGAGCCGCGCAAGCCAAAGGCGTTGACAGCCCGGGCTTGGGTTTCAGCCCTTGGGGAAAACCTTCCGAGCCTTGGGATGAATTGGAAGAGCAATTTCGTCAGCTAGAGGTGGAAAAGGAATTGAATGACACGAAGAGGAAGGTGCAGGAGCAGCAGCGGCGGTAGCAGCCTGGCTCCTATCTAAAAACCTTTGCTACTTTTGAATCCAACCAAGCGGACAAAATCGAGCCGGGCGGAACTTGTGATTTAAACCCCTGGTCTCAAGAGCCGTAGCCCCATCATTTCCAGAACTTTCTCTGGCACCGACCGGGCAGAAAAGTCTCTCCTCTCCCCCAAGAGTGATACGCTATTGGGCATGAATGAGTTGTATCTGAATCACCCCACATTTGGTCTGCTCTACAGCCTGTGTCAGGTCGGCGAAAATCAGGCTCTCTTCACGACCCTTTACGCCCAAAGGCTCTTTTTTCGGGTTTACTTCAGGCCGCCGGATAACAATGGGGATCCTGCTGCCATGGAGGAGTTGGTCTTCGATCCCATTAGCCGTAATGAGGCTCGCCAGCTCATCGAAGAGCGCATGCGCCTGCTGCGCCGTGCTGACCGCCAAGATGAGCTGGAACAACTGCAGTTGATTTACAAACAAACCTTTTCCTAACAGGGTTTTTTCTGAAGGTCTGGCACGGCTGAGGACGAGGGTTTCGTCCCTCAGATAGCTACCTAAAACTGAGACAGAAAGCGCAGGTCGCTGGTGTAAAACAGGCGAATATCCTGAATGCCGTGGAGGAGCATGGCCATCCGCTCGATGCCGATCCCTGCCGCAAATCCGGTGTAGCGCTCCGGGTCATAGCCCACCGCTTGAAACACATTGGGATCCACCATGCCGCAGCCGAAGATTTCCAGCCACTTCGAGCCAAAGCGCACGTCCATCTCAGCAGAAGGCTCGGTGAAGGGAAAATAGCTGGGCCGAAAGCGGGTTTCTCGCTTGCCCAATAGGCGGGTGATGAACGTGTTGAGGGTGCCCTTCAGGTCGGAAAAGGTGAGGTTCTCGCCCACCGCTAATATTTCCATTTGGTGAAACACGGCAGAGTGGGTGGCATCGACGGTATCGCGGCGCATCACCCGACCGGCATGGACAATGCGCAGCGGCGGCTGGTGTTGCTCCATGTAGCGCACCTGCACCGAGGAGGTTTGGGTACGCATCAGGTAGCCATCGGCCAGGTAGAGGGTATCCTGCATGTCTCGCGCCGGATGGTCGGCAGGGGTGTTGAGGGCCTCAAAGTTGTAGTACTCCGTCTCGATCTCCGGCCCATGCACCACGGTGTAGCCCATGCCCACAAAGATATCGAGCATGCGGTCGATGGTGGCTTGCAGCGGATGGATCCGCCCCAAGGGGCGACGGGGCCCGGGCATGGTAACATCCAGACGCTCTGCTTCCAGGCGCGCCAGCAGTTGAGCTTCGCCAAGGGCCTGTTTGCGCTGCTCCAGGCTGGACTGGAGAGCCTCTTTAAAGGTATTGGCCAAAGCGCCAATGGCAGGCCGTTCTTCTGGAGGCAGCTTCCCCATTCCCCCCAAGATCTTGGAGAGCTTGCCCTTCTTGCCCAGGTAGTCGATGCGGATCTGTTCCAGAGCATCCAGATCAGCAGCGTGTTCCACTTGGGCGAGGGCCTCGCTTTGCAGGGTAAGAAGCTGTTGGCGAAGGGTGTCTTTTCCGTCTTGCATGGGGCCAATTCCAAGGGCAAAAGGGATCCCTGGGGGTTGTAAGGAGTCCCTACAAAAGTATCACAGGAGGAAGCCCGGTCGCGCCTTTGCACTGGATGGGGTTGGCCAGCAGCAGGGAGAATTTGGGGGCTAGCTCTGAGGTGCCGAATCTGGCAACAGACACCCCAAAGCATCACACCCTGCCGGCCCCTCTGCTGTCAGGGTTAGGTTGCGGTCGTAGCGGGCCAGGGCTGCAAAGAAGTTGTCTGTCCGCCGTCTCTTCTTGACCTCGGCCACTAGCCGCTCGTAGGTGGGCTTGTCAATTTTCTCAAAGGGCAGACGGGGGAAGGGCGCATCGAAGCGGGCCAGCAGCGCTGCGCTGATGTATCCCTCGTCATCACGGATGGCTTCGTAAATGCGGGATCCCAGGGCTTCCACCTCGTCTTCCCTTAGCTCAATGGTGGCGGAGGTGTTGTGGGTGGTGTAGTACTTCTGAACCTGCATATAAAAGTCAAACTGGGCCAGGGCCGAGAATTGCTCGATCTCGATCTGGTCGGCACCGGGCAGGTTGGCCCACTCTACTTCCACAGGCAGTTCCACCAGCCATTCGGTACAGCGGGGATCAAAGGGGTCGTTGAGCAAGTTCCCGTTTTCATCTTTGTCCGCTTGGGCAGGCACCACCGAGTAGCCGTAGTCCAGGCAGGCCAGCGCCACCGGGTCATTTTTGGCAAAGGTAATGCGGCGGATATAGCGTTGGGCCTTGGGCGGGTGCCAACCGGGAGAGGCGTTGGTGAGCAGAGACTTGGTGCCGGCGGGCTGAACTGTGGTGCAGCGGTTGGGGCGACGCAGGCTGTGGCGGTCGCAGTAGTCCCACACCACGCGGTGGACAATCTCCTTCCAGCGGCTGAGGTATTCCCGCTCCTGCTGCTTGAATTCCTTCCCAATGGGTGTATCCGGTCTCCCTTCCTGCCACCAGCGCAGCCACTCTACCCCAAAGGCTTTGACGCAGAAATCGAACAGCCCTGTGAACGAGACGCCGACGATGGGATCCCATTCTCGCGAACGCTGAAAGCGAGGTTCCACAAAGCGGTGGTGAAGCAGAGCTGCCACCGTGAGGGCTCCCGCCGTAAAGGCATCTTCCTGCTCCTGCCGGTTGTGGGGATCCAAACGGTTGAGGTGGATCTCGGCCAAGTTGCATTGCCCGGTCAGTGTGCCGCCGAAGACGCCCTTGTGGAACTCCGGCTCATTGAAGCAGAAGCTGTCGTGCAGATCTGGGAGCGGCTCCACAGAACGAATTACCTGCCACTTTGCCTTGGCTTGGGGTACATGGCCTCTGGATGTGTCCACTCGCTGACAGGGAATGGCGGCACAGTCTGTAACTTGCAGATACCACAGATCCTTTCGTCGCCTGCCCAGGTTGGTCTCGCTCCCGGCCTTGGCCGCTAGGTTAATGGAGGAGCGAATGCCGCACTTCAGCAGCAGCAGGTACAGGCGATAGGCCCGATCATAGCCAGAGACATAGAGCCGCACTCCACCAGAGGAAGTTGCCGAACCGTCCGCATCAATCAGCCCGGCAATGAAGTGCAGGATGCCCTCACGGTTCCACGCTGCCAGTTTTTCCAGGGCTTGGGCTTCTGTCTTAAGGGCCCGTACCTGTTCGGGATCAAATTCGTGAAAGCCCGTATAGAGCAAGCAGGGGATTGAGGACTCTGTCCCTGTAGCATAGTACCGGAGTTGACCGGAAGTCCGACCGGCCAAAGTCAGATTGCGGTAGCTCTTGGCTCCGTAAAGACGTAGCTGTAGCTGCGGCCTACCGTTGGACTTGCACAGGGATCCATCTCCCACCAGTTGACCCAGAGTGTAGGCCCAGATGGGATCGACTAGCTCGCCGTCGCGGTAGTCAATTTGGAACGGCTCGGTGTGCAGGGCGTAAGGATGCCTGGCAAGGTGCTCTCTCAGTTCCTCCGTGGTGAGTTCGATATAGGTACTGCTGAACCGATCGCTCACGAAGAAGCGGTGCTGTCCCGTCACGTCCAGCCAGGTGCCATCGGCAAAGATCACGCGATACATCTGACGGTTGCGCCCCGTACATACAGGCACCACCCAACTCCAGCGGCGACCGTTCCAAATTTCCACCGGCTTCCCTACAAGGGACTGAATCGGGTGCAAACCATCACGGGTGATCAGCAGGGTGGAGCCAGCTACACAGTGGAAGTTGTGGCCGACGACTTCACCGCAGGGGTTCAGACCATAGCGCCACAGGCGATCCTGCAGTTCCTCTTCCCCTAGGGAGGGATCCCGTCCCTTCAGCCATTCTCGGGCTGTTCCTGCCTCATAAGCTTTGAGAAAGTCGGGTTTTAGGTCGGGTGGAATGAGGTCGCAATTGGCCCGCGCTACGGCTTCCCCGGCCCACTGGATGGCCCCCTCGCCTGAGTAAAACTGCTTCCGCACGGCCTCAACACATTCTTCCCGGGTCGGCTTGCGGTGAAACACCCGTGTGTGGTTGGCCATGCGCAGGGCATCTCGCTCGGGGTCAATTCTCCAGTTGCCGTTTTCGTCCTGCTGCCACAAATTGTCTTTGGCGGTGGATCCTAGCTTGTCGTCGGCAGCAAATTGGCGCATGCCTGCGCTGCGACGAATGTTCCCCGCCACAACCGTCACCGCTGCCTCGTCAATGAGCAGGCAGCATTCCACGGAGTTCAACTGCCGCCCTACTGCCCTGTTGAGAATGGCGGCACAGCGCTCGTACAAGCCGGGCAGCTTAATGGGGTTGGCCACGCCCCCAAATCCCTTCAGCCTCTCGCCGGCAGGGCGGATATCGCTCAGATCCACCGTCACGTCCACCTGACCGCCAAAGCTGGGATCCGCGGCCAGCTCCAGCAGCGCTTGGTACGAATCCACCCAGCCGCGGCGACTGTCTCCCACCTGGATGTGCACCTGGGATCCCTGCCGGTGGATGCGGGTGTGTTCCTGCCGCTCTTGGGGAGGGGTGGCGCCGATGGATCCCTTGATGTGAACCTGGAGGCGGTTGAGGATGGGAGGCAAGCGGTTGATGAATTGGGGTTCCAGCACCGCCCCTGTGCCGCAGCCCATCATGGCCAGATCCATCATCAGGCCAAACGCATGCCAGTCCACCACAGTGGTGCTGGTGCAGTTGTAGGCACCGGAGAAGTTTTCCGGCTTCTGGATCCAATCGGTGCCCATCACCCACAAGGCTCGACCGGAGATCAACGCCTTCAACTGCCGCTGCAGACGTTCTACCAACTGCCGCTCCTGAGGGGTGAAGCGCCCCAACCGGGCAATATCGGCCAAGGTGCGATCGCAAACCTCGCTCCAAGTCTCGCGGCTGCCATCTGGGCGGCGACGGCTGTAGGTGCGGTAGAACACCGGGCTGGCCGCCGGGGCTGTGGCCGGAAACTCGCCTGGAGGCGCGGATCCCGTCGTCTGGGCGGGATCAAGTCCCTGCACTTCTTTGCTCTGTTCGCCTGAGTGGGACGAAGTCCACACCATAGCCACACCCCTCCTGCTAAAGCTCGGTCGTTCCAACTTTTGAGTGCTGGTTGGCCCCGCCGACCCAATGCCCAACCACGTTATCACAATCTTCGGGGGTCTGGTGTTGTAGGTAGTGTTGTGCTCCGAGGAGATCCTCAAGATCCTCTAGGGATAGGGCAGGCTCGCCGTCTGCCGGGGGAAGCCTCAAGGAAACGGAAGGCCCGGCAGGGGGGCTACACTGGAGGAGAGGAATCCCAAGTCGAGGGGCTGCTTGCCGTCTTTCATGGAACCTTCCTGGGCCTTCTTCCCAGTGAAGTCGTGTAAGGAGTTGTATTGTCATGACCAGTCGCCTGCGCATCGGTAGCTTGTGGGGGATCCCCTTTTTCGTCGACTACACCTGGTTCCCAGCGGCCCTCTTGCTGGTGCTCTCCTACGGGGTGTTGACGGCGGTGGGGTTGTTTCTTTCTCTGCTGGCCCATGAGTTGGCCCACAGCTTGGTGGCCCGCGCCTATGGGGTACGGGTTAGCTCCATTACCCTGTTTATTTTTGGGGGTATGGCGGCGATTGAGCGGGAAGTTCCCCGCCCCCTTGGCGCTTTTTGCGTGGCGGTGGCAGGCCCTCTCCTCAGCTTGGGTCTGTTTGTCCTCTTCAGCCTGGCCCGGGCTTGGGCTGTGCCGGAGTCGATGCTGGCCTCAACCCTCGCTAGCTTGGCTGCCATCAACCTGACAATTGCCCTGTTTAACCTGCTGCCGGGACTGCCTCTGGATGGGGGACAAATGCTCAAGGCGGCCATCTGGGGTTGGACGGGGGATCGGCAACAGGGCATGATTTGGGCAGCTCGAGCTGGGCAATTTGTCGGCTTTGGCCTGCTGGGGCTGGGGTTGTTGGTGGTGTTTGTCGGCAGCCTGAATGGCCTGTGGCTGGGGTTAATCGGGCTGTTTATCTTGAACACCGCCCGCCGCTACAGCCAGTACGCGCAACTGCAGCAGGTGCTGGCCCGCCTGAAAGCTGCCGATGTGATGACCCGCCAGTTTCGGGTTTTGGATGCAAACATGAGCCTGCGGGAGTTTGTGGATCGCTATCTGGTGCCTTCTTCTCTCAGGCCGGAAGCTCCAACTCAGCCGGCGGACGTTTATTTTGCCGAGGAGGATGGCCGCTACCGCGGGTTGGTTAGGCCAGAACTGCTTAACGATATTGAGCGCAGCCAGTGGGATCGCCTCACCCTGAAAGCCATTCTTAAGCCGATGGAGCAACTGCAAGGGGTACGAGAAGAGACCCCCATTCCCCAGGTGATTCAGATGATGCGCCAGGCGGAACCGCGCCGCATTTTGGTTTTCACGCCCGCCGGTGCCATTGCCGGCTTAATTGACCGGGGGGATGTGGTGGCCATGGCTGCCCGGCAGTTGGGGGTGACGCTGCCCCAGGAGGTGGTGCAACGGGTTCGAGACAGCCAAGAGTGGCCCCCTGGATTTCAGGTGGAGGACAATCTGGCAAGCGAGGGATCCCCCAGTCTGTCTTGGCCGGGATCCCCAGATCTGCGCAATGAGCCTTAGGGGGATGGGTGGACAGGGAGCAGCCCAAGGTGTACCTGAGTTCTCCCTCTCCCACAAAAGGGGTTGGGATCTGCAAGGTGGGGAGAGAAGGTCAAGAAAAGTAGTCTAAGATACTATTTCCCAGAGCCCCTCTCCATCTACAATAATTAAGGCTGTTCTCCATCAGTTAAGAATTTTGAACCGCTCTCCTCGTCTTTTGCCCGCCTACACCCACCGACTGAGCAACGGGTTAGGCGTTATCCTTCATCCCATCCCTATTGCCGATTCTGTAACTGTTGATGTCTGGGTACGGACAGGCGGACGCCATGAGCCGCCGGAGTGGCTGGGCCTATCCCATTTTTTGGAACACATGGTGTTCAAGGGCAGCGAGCGGCTGGCTCCTGGTGAGCTGGATCGGGCCGTCGAAGGACGGGGAGGAGTTACCAACGCTGCCACCGGCCAAGACTACACCCATTACTACATTACAGTGGCTGCTGCTGACCTAGCGGATACCCTACCCTACCTGGCAGAGGTGGTTTTGCGGGCCGGGATCCCGGATTCAGAGTTTGAGCGGGAGCGGCAGGTGGTTCTGGAGGAAATTCGCCGCGCTGCCGACAACCCTGACTACACGGTCTATCAGCTCTTGATGCAGACAGCCTATGGGGAGCATCCCTATGGACGACCGGTGTTGGGTACACCGGAGAGCCTGATGCAACTGACCCCTGAGCTGATGCGCGCTTACCACCGCGCTTGGTATCGGCCTGAATTTATGACGGTGGTGGTGACGGGTGGCATCGATCCTGAGCAGGCGTTGGCTTTGGTGGAGGAGCAGTTTGGCGGCCCTGCCCTTGGGCCAGCACCGGTCATCCTCCCCATTCCGCCCCAGCCTCGTCCCCGAGGGATCCTGCGCCGGGAGAGCGACCATGACCGCTTGGAACAAGCCCGTCTGAAGTTGGCCTGGCCTACTGTTGGCATGGATGATTGGCAACAAGCCTGTGGCCTGGAGATGTTGGCTTCTGTGCTGGGAGATGGCCGTACTTCACGGCTGGTGCATCTGCTGCGGGAACAGCGGGGCTGGGTGAGGGCCATTGGCTGTTCTTCGCTGGTGCTGAAGGAGGGGGGACTGTTTTGTATTGGGGCTCAACTGGAGCCGGAGGATGTGGCGCGGGTGGAGGCGACGATTCTGCACGAGATTGAAAAGCTGCAGCAGGATGGCATTGGCCAAGCAGAGTTGGATCGCACCCGGCGTATGCTCATCCATGAGTTTCTGTTCTCCGCTGAGTCCCCCAGCCAATTGGCGGGCATCTATGGCTACTACGAGACGCTGGGCGGGGTGCAACGCATTCAAGAGTACCTGGAGCTGCTGCAATCCTTTACTCCGGCTCAGATCCGAGAATTGGCCCAGCAGTACTTGTCTCCGGAGGCTTATGTGGTCACCGTTCTCAAGCCAACTGCTCTGGATACAGCGGTGGCCTCGGAGCTGCAACTGGCTTGTCGGTGAGTGGTGCCTCGACGCTCTGGACTCTTGATTTGCGGATTTTGGACGGGATCCCTTGCCTGCATGAACTCTGCTCTGCTTGCCACCCAACGTGGCCGTTTACGGCGCGTCCTTTTGGCCAATGGCATCACGCTGTTGCTGGGCCAGAACCCAACGGTGGAGATCTTGGCTGCCCACTGTTTTTTCCGCGGTGGCAGCCGGGCAGAGCGACCGCAACAGGCGGGGGTAAGCCACTTGATGGCGGCTGTCCTTACCAAAGGTACGCATCGGCGCAATTCCCAGGCCATTGCCGCTGGGGTGGAATCACTGGGGGCTGCGCTATCGGTGGACAGTTCTGCCGACTCTTTCGAGGTGAGCCTGCGCTGTGTGTCTGCCGATTTCCCGGAGTTGCTGGATTTGCTGGCGGAGATATTACGGGATCCCAGTTTTCCTGAAGAGGAGGTGGCGCGAGAGCAGGCGCTGATGCTGCAAGCCATTCGCACCCAGCAGGAACGGCCCTTCAGCCTGGCTTTCAACCAGGTGCAACAAGCCCTCTATGGGGATCATCCCTATGCCCTGCCGGGGCTGGGACGGCTGGAGACAGTGGGATCCCTGACCCGCGAGGATTTGGTGGCCTATCACGCGGCCTACTGTCGTCCGAATGGGATGGTGATGGTGGTGATCGGCCCGGAGCCGCCGGAGCAGATGGCTGCCCAAGTGGAAGCGGCTTTGGGAGACTGGGATGTTCCCGGCCCCTCTCCAGAGGATCGGGATGTTCCCCTGCCCCCTCTGAGGGATCCCCAACTGCTGAGGTTGCCCCAGCCCACTCAGCAGACAACCATCTTGATCGGGTTTCGCGGATCCCCTGCTGCTTCTGGGGATTATCCGGCCCTGAAACTGCTGGCCACCTACTTGGGCAGCGGTCTGTCCAGCCGTCTGTTTGTGGAACTGCGGGAGCGCTGTGGCCTGGCCTATGAGGTTTCGGCTTTTTTTGCCACTCGCCGGGATCCCGCTCCTTTTGGGGTTTACATGGGCACTGCGGCAGAGAACACCCAGGTGGCCCTGGAGCGCCTACAGGCAGAAATCCACCGTCTGCAGGCCAATCCGCTCGACGCGGCGGAGGTGGAAATGGCGCAGCGCAAACTTCTGGGCCAGTACGCCCTCAGCAAACAAACCAATGCCCAGGTGGCTCAATTGGCGGGCTGGTACGAGATTTTGGGCTTGGGCATGGAGTTTGACCAGCAGTACTTGCAAGGGGTCAGGCAGCTCACCCCGGAGCAGCTCCATCAAGCCGCAAAAACCTACTTGGCCCACCCGGCTATTGCTCTGGTAGGGCCGGAAGCTGCCTTGGCGGAAGTTAAGCCAATGTTTTAAAGAAAACGATAGGGGTCATTTTTGATTTGAATGGTGGCCCTCTGGGAAAATCGCAGTTTTTCTTTTCCTTATCTTGCTTGTTCTTTTGTGGTTGGTAGGCACAGCAGATCACCGGCAGGGGATACCCAGAAAGAGGAATCCGCAGGACTTGGACGGCTGGAAAAGCGGTTCTCCTTCGCGTTTTGCCCCTATCGGCGTCCCTTTCGGCGGCCCCTGCGCACCCACCACGGCCTGTGGTCTGTCCGGGAAGGGATCCTGATCCGGCTTACGGATCGGGAGACAGGCTGTCAGGGATATGGGGAAATTGCTCCCATTCCTTGGTTTGGCAGCGAAACTCTAGAGCAGGCTCTGGAGTTTTGTCGGCAGTTGCCCCCTCTTTTGTCGGAGGCGCATATTTGGGGGATCCCAAAAGCACTGCCGGCCTGCCGGTTTGGGTTGGAATGCGCTTGGCTGGCCTGTCGGGATCCCGATGGGTTGAATAAGGATCTCTCTCTACTCTCTTTCTGTGAACTTTTGGGGGAGACCATCCCGTCGGGAGCCTACAAGGACTCCGTCCGAGTAGCGCGAGCGGTGTACAAGCTCAAGGTGGGGAGGGATCCCATGCAGCAGGAGTTGGAGAAGCTGGAGCAATGGCTGGAGCGATTGCCGTCGGGATCCCGTCTGCGTTTGGATGCCAATGGGGGACTAGGGCTTGCGGAGGCCCACCAGTGGCTGGCGGTTTGTGATCGGCTCAACCAGGACTCGCCGGGCAAAATTGAGTTTTTGGAGCAGCCTCTGCCGCCGGATCAGCACGCCCGTTTGGTGGAGCTTAGCCGCCAGTACCAAACCCCGATTGCTCTGGATGAATCGGTGGCCTGCCTGGAGCAGTTGCAAGCTGTCCATCGGTCAGGATGGACAGGGATCCTGGTGGTGAAGCCGTCTCTGGTGGGCTCTTGCATCGCGCTGCAAGAGTATCTCAGCCGGTATCCCGGCCTGGATCTGGTTTTTTCTTCTGCGCTGGAGACTGCCATCGGCGCTTGGCATGGACTGGCCTGGGCAGGATCCCTGCAGGAGAAGACGGCTTGCCCCAGAGCTGTGGGGTGGGGGGTAGGGGGGGTCTTTCCAGAAGGGGATCCCGTTCAGCTCCAAATGGCCTCACCGGAGGAGCGGCTTGCTCTGATGCAGGCAGTGTGGGAGCGCTGGAGCCGCCTCTAGACTGCAGCGGCTTGCTTGGCGTTTTCTTGCCGCAAATAGGCTTGAATAAAGTGCATCAGCTCGCTCGGCTCACCGTTCATAAAAGCCTCGACATTGTAGGTTTCGGCATTGGTGCGGTGGTCTTTGATTAACTTATAAGGATCGAAGGTGTAGGTGCGAATACGCCCCCCAAAGCCCTGAGTCACTATCTCGCCGCGGATCTCGGCCAGCTTTTGTCTGCGCTTTTCCTCTTCCATTTCGATTAGCTTGGCCTTCAAGATCTGGATGGCCCGCTCTTTGTTTTGCAGTTGGGAGCGTTCTTCGGTGCAGCGCACGGCAATGCCAGTGGGCTTGTGGATCACCCGCACCGCTGTTTCCACTTTGTTCACGTTCTGGCCGCCTGCCCCACCTGAGCGGGAGGTCTCGAACTCCAGGTCTTCCATCTTCAGCTCATACTCGCTCTCCTCTTCCAGGATTGGCATCACCTCTACGCCGGCGAAGCTGGTTTGCCGTTTGCCGTTGGCGTTGAAGGGGCTGATGCGCTCCATCCGGTGGTTACCCTTCTCGGCAGAGAGATAACCATAGGCGTAGGGGCCTTCGATCAGCAGGGTGGCGGACTTGATGCCGGCTTCGGCACCTTCGGAGTATTCCGAGAGGCTGACCTTGTAGCCCTGGTTTTCGGCCCAGCGGGTGTACATTTTCAGGAGCATTTCCGCCCAGTCCTGGGCGTCGGTTCCCCCTGCGCCGGCGGTGATGGTGAGGATGGCACCGTTTTTGTCGTAGGGGCCGGAGAGCAGTTGCTGTAGCTCCCACTGGCCCAACTCCCGCTCCACCACTGCCAGGGATCCTGCTGTCTCGGCTAAGAGTTCCGGATCGGGCTCTTCTTGGAGCAGCTCAAGGGCGCTGACGGCATCTTCTAGGCGATCCTTCCAGCGATGCACCTGATCCCAGGAGGCTTTGAGGCTGTTGAGCTGCTGCATGTGGCGGCGGGCTGCCTCTACATCATTCCAAAACTGCGGCTGGGAGGCTTCCTGCTCAAGGATGGCGATCTGTTGCTCCAGGTGGGGCAGGTCAAAGATAGTCCTGAGCATTGCTCAGGCGCAAGGTGAGCGATTCTAGGGTGCGTCTTAGATCGGCAAGTTCCATAGAGAACATCAAACTATCTGCGCATCGGATCCCATCCTATCCTGTGGGCCGGTAACTCAATCAAGGGATGTAGCTCTTCTGCGGGCTTGCTGCAACACTGCTGCTGTGCAGCGCCGGTGAACCGGGTTCCTGAGAGTCCTTTCGGGGTAGAGCGTTTGGCTGTTGATCCCGCGCAGGCGGCTGGCGAAAGGGCTATGGGATCGACGGGTCGGCTTTGGTCGATTGCGTCAGCGGGACGGCACCCTTTGACTTCTGCCGAAAGATCCCTGTTGAGGTGGCTCAAGCCTGTAGCAGAATGGGAAACCTGTTTTTGGAGGCTGTAATGCTGAAGGTCTTTTCCTTGCTTTCTGGGCTAGTTTTGGCCGGAGGGGTGGCCGCTTTGGCCATCACCAATCCCACCCTAGAAGAGTACGGAAGCTATGCAGGGGAGCAACTGGCTGCCTACGCTACGCGGGAATACTGCGCTCAGATCCCAGCTTTCTTGGCCACTTTGATTGAGGAATGTCATGCCCTCGTCCGAGAACTCCAGCCCGAACTGGAAGCTTTGTTCATGCGCCAAGCCCGCCGACAGAATTTTATCCTCTTCAGCCTCTATACTACCGATTTGTCGTTGCTCAACTTTGGCCCCCTGGGGATTTCCTTGCCCACCTACCACTTCAAAACCCTTGCCGTGGCAGGGCAATTCTATACTTATGAGATTCGAGAGGGGAAAGCTGCCCCCTAGCCGCCATGACAAAGGATCTCGAGATCCAATAAGAATCTCAAAAGTTCGGCTGGATCTGGGCTCGTTCCAACAGGGTTTGTAGCTCTTCCAGGGCCAACTGGGCCGATTGAGCCCGCTGGTAAAGGGATTGCACCACCTCAGCGCTGCTTTGGGCCGATTGCAGTGTGGATTGGCTCTGGCGCTGGATACGCTCTGCCAAGCTGCGAATGCGGTTGCTGGCCTCAGTGGTTCGCCCGGCCAATTTGCGGATCTCCTGGGCAATGGCTCCAAAGCCACCGGCACCACCACTGCGGTTGGCCTCTACAGCCGCATTGAAAGAGAGCAAGCGAATGTATCCTGCCACTTCCACAATCAAATCCACGATGGTGTTGATCTCCTTGAGCTCCCGTGACAACTCCTGGCTGTTGCCGGCAATTTCCTGAACTAAGCTGCGTACTGCTTCCACGCCTTCAAAGGTGGCGGCAAAGGTGGATCTGCCCCTCTCAGAGAGCACAGAACTGATTTCGAGGATGCGGGCGTTAAGGCGAGCCAACTCCTCAGAGCGCTGTTGGGCCCGGCGACGTTCCATGTCTAAGGCCAGGTTTTGGTTGAGGATCTCGGCTTTTTGTCGCTCTAGATCCCGGGCATACTGGAGGCTGCGGTTTTTTTCCTGCTCCAGCTCTGCCAAGATCCTTTTCATCTCTTCCTGCTGCTCCTGTAGCTTGCGCTGGGTGGCCAGATGCACCTGGGCCTGGGCCACCAATAACACCGGCACATCCAGAAGGCGGTAGTCTTGGGATCCCAGTTGAACCACAACGGGGTCATAGATAGTCTCTTCGGGCCGTTGGAAGGCTCGGCCAGCTGCTTGGATAATATCGCAGTCTCCGGGGAGCAAGAGAAAATCCCGGCTATGGAACTCCACCATGGAGCTGATGGGCCGCTTCAAAAACACATCCAGGCCATAGGGCTTGCTGAGCATCCACTCCAAAATGGCGCGGCGGGTCAACATTCCCCGCACCTGCGACCGCTCGTCTAGTACAACTACCCCTGAGAGTCCTTTGTCGTCTTCCAAGCGCCGCACCACATTCTCGCAAGGAGTAGACTCGCTTACCTGGAAGTCCACCAAGGCCAAATCGCGCAGCTTGGTGTTAATGGACAAAATGGGGGTGGGCAAGTTAGTTAGGCGAGCCATCGCACAAATCCTTA